>WQVD01000005.1 GCA_009781755.1 Defluviitaleaceae bacterium
ACGTCTGCTGGCGCGCAAACGCCCCGATGATAACTTAAATATTGTATACAAACGCCACCAAGATCATATGCTGCTGCATCCCATTGTTATGGAAGAAGTGAAAACTAGACCCGACCTCTTCGATGTCATTACGCTGGACGGCAACCTAAGCGCCGAGGTCGTGTTCAGTAATTTCCTATTGGACGTATTGCGCCTAGTGGATATGCTGTACTTCTACGACATGACCGATGTAGACACCATCTTTGCCGTCAACAACGACGAAACTTCCGTCAACCCCGCCATCAACCGTTGGATTTGCGGCTTCCTGCGCAGCATCCAGAAGAAGTTGTACGAGCGCACGTAATGGTATTTTAATCAGTTTCTTCAATTGAAGAGTCGCGACCCTTGTCCGAGGGGCGACTCTTTTTTTATGTTTCATTGAATGCCTACCGGCGAAGAAAGATGAGAACACTTGTCATTGTACATATTGCACATAAACCGAACGTAATTTTTGCATATTATTTACGCAGACTCTTAGAAACGCGTTAAACCCCCATGCTATACTCCGTCCAAGTCATCGGCGTATCCTAGACATCCGCACATGTACACACGGCTCTCCCGACAAACGTATGCAAACGTCCCTGCGTGCATCCCGTAACTCACATGCTTAAGGATCGAATCGTTACCACCGGACTACAGACTCACAAAAACCTCTGGCCAGAGAGAGTCAACAACAGGAAGTACTATAATGGGCTGCCCGCCTGAATCATTGCAACAAACATAAAATTTAATAAAAAGCCGGCAACTACGAATTCATCGCAATCACTGGCAATGCTTCACAGTTGCCACCGGCAAGAGAAACAAATGAACCATCCGCGTACCTCAAGCCATGAGGTTACGCTTATCAACCATGCTCATGCAGGTGAATACTTGCATGGGCCTTTTTTATTTGTCAATGCAAATCGGGGGTTGCCTCATGCAAATGAAGCAACCCCCGATTATTCTACTTCTTTAATTATTGTTTAACCTACGGCGGTGTTGGTGTCTAGCACCGGCGACTTGCGCAGGTTGGCTACGTTTAGTTTTTGCACGATGATTTCACCGTTTTCGTTTTGCAGGAAGACGATTTTGTCCTCGGCTTTGACGTTTAGCATGCGGCGGATTTCTGCGGGTACGGTGATTTGTCCGTTGGTGGACATTTTGGCTAGGTTCATCATAGGTTACCTCCGCGTTTGCGTTTTTTGGCTCTCATGTAGGTTAGGGTGCCCAGGCTGGCGGAGAGGGCGACAAAGAGGGCGGAAGCCAGCCACAAGATGTTGTCCATGATACCCGTTTGGGGCAGTGCGCCTATGGTTATAGCGCCGCGGGGTACGCCTTGGTTGTCGAGTTCAAAGTAACCGGTGCCGATGCCGTTGGGTACATGGTTGCCGGTGCCCGGCGGGCCGAAGGGTGGGGTGACGTTGGGGGTGTTGGTGGTACCGGTGTTTGTGGGATTGGATGCGGTGGGTGCGGCGTGGGGTGGCGTGGTGGTGGCAAGCGGGAATGTTTGGATGGTGCCGCCGGGGGTTGTTGTTGAAGTGGTGCCGCTGCCGCCGGGGGTCGTTGTTGCAACGGGCGGTGTGGTGGGTGTCACGACGATAGGCCGGTAAGGGCTATAACCGTCATATTGGATATTGTCAAAGCTGAATACAAAGTTATTAACCAGCACATTATTGGGTGCATTACCGACCACGAAGGTCAACACAATTTCGCTACCCAAGGCGAAGTCTGCGGGCACGTTGCCAAAGTAGAAACCGATGGCGGTGTAGTGTAGGTTGCCCGGTTGCGGAAGCGAGAAGCTGTGCGGATTAGCAGCGTTGATGCCGGTTTGCAACACACGCCATTGGGTTTCGCCTGCACGCATATAGCGGATTTCGTAGGTTACACCCGCGCCGTTGGTGAAGGCCGGTAACAAACCGGATCGGAAGTTAAGACCCACGCCGGGTATGTCAACAATGGTGAAGTTGGCAACTTCCGTACCCGTGGAGTTTTGGAAACCGTTCAACGTCCAGTTAATGGTTTCGCCGACGACTGCCGTCATGCGATCGGGTGTTTTAATTAATTGCGCCGGAGCGGTGGTTGCCGCTGCGGTTGTTTGTTGTGTTGTGGTTTGCCGTGTTGTTGTTTGTTGTGCTGTCGTTTGCTGCGCGGTTGTTTGTTGCGCGGTTGTTTGTTGTGTCGTTGTTTGCTGCGTGGTTGTTTGTTGTGCTGTCGTTTGCTGCGCCGTTGTTTGTTGCGCTGTCGTTTGCTGCGTGGTTGTTTGTTGTGCTGTCGTTTGCTGCGCCGTTGTTTGTTGCGCTGTCGTTTGCTGCGCCGTTGTTTGTTGCGCTGTCGTTTGCTGCGCCGTTGTTTGTTGCACTGTCGTTTCCGCCGGGGTCGTTTCCGCCGGGGTCGTTTCCGCCGGGGTCGTTTCCGCCGGGGTGGTGGTTGCGGGTACGTAGGTATACGTGTTGGTGAAGATCGAATCCCAATTGGCTACGGTTGCTGCCAGCGGATTGCCGGCCACATTAACGGTTACGATGCGCTCGACGGTATCGTTGTTCCAATTGGGGTTGGTTGCGTCATATACCGTTTCAGCGATGCTGAAGAAGTGTGTGCCTGCGAGCAGATTGTCGATGACGAAGTGGAAATTATAATCACCCGCGCCAGTGGTTATACGCGATACCGTTTGGATGATGGGTGTACCGTCAAAATAATCGCCTGCGGCATTGGCCACTTGTCTTAGCGTGAAGCCGAAGGTGAAATTGGGTGCATTTGCGCCTTCTACGCGTTTGATGGCGTTGATGGCGACAGGAACAGCCGAATTCGGTTGCCACAGGGCAATGTACGACACATTGGCTGCAGGCATGGCGAAGATGTAGACGTTGGTTGTCACCAAGTTGGCAGCGGGGATGTTGTTGAAATCCGCCGGGGGGGTCGTGCCACGGTACCAACCGATGAAGGTGTAGCCCGCTACCGTACCGGCAGTGAGGGTTACACCCCTGCCGGATTGTGCGTTGTGTGTGCTCACTACGGGGGTCAAGGGCGTGGTAGTTACGCCACCCAATACGCCCGTTTGGCCGACGTGGGCCAAGCCAAAAGGGCTGTTGGCCACAGTTAAATTATATATATTGGCTGCATATATACCGAATACGGTGATGTTACCCATGGTCATCAAAGTAGTTTCGTCGAACCAGCCGCCTACGGTATCAACATTTGCGTTGGCATCGGTATTCCAACCGATGAACGTATAGTTGGGGCGGTTCACTTGTGTGGGATCGGGGAAGTTGGGGTTGGTGATGCCACCCACAGTTGCGCCGTTGGCGGTGCGGTTTTGCACGATATTAATAGGGGATGGCGGCTGATTCATGCCGCCGAAGGAAGCCCCCGCACCATTCAAGTCAAACGTGACACGTCCGGCGAACATGGCATGTAAATCCAGCGTACCCGTATCCAGCCCGTAGATGGGGGTGGAATGCAAGTATATATTGCCCATGCCCGCACCCGTGGCATCCGTATTCCAACTGTGGAACGTCCAATCCTGCTTGAATACATGGTTGATATTCACTGTGTCGCTGGCGGGGCGGCCCGCTACTTGCGCGGGTGCCGTTACCATACTAGGATCAAATACACCTGTGCCGGGGTGGAAAACAACGTCCACGTTCCAAATGGCGTGAAGCATAAAGAATTGCGCCACAGGGGTAGATGCATCAAATATTAAGCCACCAATGCCACTGGGTGATGTATTCCAATGACGGAAAGTACGGCCCGGCCATGTGGGGTTGGGCGGCATTACGATGCCTTGTTGAGTCAAGTTTTGTGGGGGGCTCAACACTTGTACGTCCTCTAGCCTGCCATTGTTGTTAGCCGCTAGCCAGGCTACACCGTTAGGGTGCGTTGCTGCGCCACCCAAGTTAAAAACAATTGCGTCTGCCCAATGGGCGTATACTTGCATGTTTTCATGCACGATGGTTTGCGCGGTGAAGCGGTTTTCATCGTTACGCTCCGTGGGGTGCGTGTACCAACCCAAAAATACGAAGCCTTCCAATTGGAATGCACCCCAATTGGCTGCAGGGTCACAAGGGAGGATGTGCTGCCTTGCCATTTGTGCCGCAGAAATCAAAACAACATTGTTGTATGGCGCGCCGTTACGATGAATGGTGCCCATTTGTGTATTTGGATTACTACCCACGCCAAACATCAACTCTGCAATGTTATTACTTTCAATGCTTTGTCCGGCAATTACTTGTCTAACCATTTGACTATTGCTGGCGTTGCTGAAGCTGTCGTGATTGTTGTTAAATGTAACCACGCCCGTCCATGTGGCGTATACCGTCCTAGGGCCGGTAACAACCGTACTGCGGCCAAAGGTATACCCAGTGCCATCCGGTTCGGAATTCCATGCCGCATGATGCGTGGTTGAGTTTCCGCTTTGCCCATGAGCGGTTAATCCGGATACCCCTTGAGAAAAACGTAATGGCACTTGGTTGGCACGTGCTCCGCTGGGCGCGCCAGACAGGCTTCCGACATTGAAAGTATCGCCACTGTTACCAGCGGTATCACGACGGATTTGACCCGCCGTCAATTGACTGTATCCAACGGGAAAATTAATCGTTGTAACTGCACCTTGACCGTTGCGGTCAAAAGTCACCGGCACGTTGGGTACCCAACGTGCATACACCGTTAGGGTTGGGTTAAGCAGTACACCTTCATCTGATAGCAAGGGTGAATCGGCTTGGATGGGATTGCGCCCATCGGTAGGCCATGGTAAAGCGGGCGGATTTTCATAAAAAACGATGGTTGCGTTATTTAATCGGTTACCGATGCCTTCGTTGGTGACCGGGTCAATTGCTTGATACCAACCCAAAAATACATAACCAGCCCTAACCGGCACAGACGGCCATGCAACCGCATTAGGTGCCGGACGCAACGAAACGATTACGCTATTGCCATCGGGGATGGTTACAATACGGTTGGCGGTGGTGCCCCCGTTGGAATCGAATATAATTTCTACCGATTCGGGAATAGGTGTCCACATAGCGCGGAAAGTAATGTTTTGCGTCATGGGCCAATCGGCGACTTCATCGTGTGTTAATCCCGACTGAACAACGGAGCCGCCAACAATCGCATCCCAACCATTAAACACGTGGCCGTTTCTGCGGGGGATAGGCACATTACCGTTGTGGTATTGTGTTTCATCATTAACAACGTTTTGCGGTGCACCGCCAAGGTTGGTTGCGTTTCGGCCATGTGTGCGTATAGTTTGCCCCGTTAGTGGCGTGCCGTCTGTATCAAAGATTCGTACATCTCTGCCGCGGCGTGCGCTTCGGCTGGCGTTGGTTCCTCCGGTTGCGGGGGGCAAAATATCCGGGTTTCGCCAATCGCCGCCGTTGGGTTCGAACACGGCGCGGAATACCCAATGCGCATATACGGTCATATCTTCAAGAACAACGGTATTTGCCCGGTCACGCGGTTCGTTGTAACCGGACATCGCATGCAATGTTGCGCGACCTGGTGGTGAAAAACGTGTTCCCATACCGAATGGTTCTGTCCACCAGCCTTGTAATGTAGCATTTGCTAGATTTGCACGGGGAGCGGCACGTTGGTATAAAAATTCATGATTAAGATAATGCGGATTTAACCATGAATTTGCGATGGATAATCCGGGAATCGCAAAACGGTAATTGTTATGCCCCGAATGCCAAGCACCCGGTTCAGGCCTGAAGGTAACCGTCACGGCACCAATCGGCGTCCAAATCGCCACCAAGAAAATCGTACCGGTTATTACGCTGTCGCCATCTATGATTACATTGCCGATGGACGTGCGCCATCCGTTAAATTCATATCCAGGGTGAATGCCCTCCGGCGGGTCGTTGGGCCATGCTACACCCGCCAACCCATTGATGGTGGTGCTGCCTGCTTCGGGTACGTAAATATCGCGGTGCCCCCAGTTATTGGGGTTGCCGGGGTCGGTACTTATATCGCCGATGCCGGTTAATGCCGCTATTACGCTGGCGGGTACCGAACCCGCGCTGAACGTGATGCGCCAGCCCCATTGGGCGTACACGATTTTATTTCCGTATATGGGCGTGTTTGCGTCAAACACATCGCCCGAGCCGTCGGGTTCGGTGTTCCATGACATGAATACATGCAGGTCGGTACGTTCGGGCTGCAAGGGCATGCCCTCGCCCAGTACATCACCCGCATTGATGGGTACTGTTTCGCTACCCACTATTATAGAGTCACGGAAGTGATGCCCCGGCTCCGTAATGGCGTTGATGTGGTTGTTATCAAAATCAACCCTGAAACCATCGCCGAACGGCACGACCCCCATTGCAGGGGGTGATGTCACACTTGCATCGTTAAAATCGGCGAGGGGGGTGAGGGAGTTTTGTGGGTCGTCATAACCCAACGCAAAGTATCCCAGTGTTGCTGTAAACAGGACAAATGCCATTATTAAGGCAATTTTCCGTTTTGTACTCAGTTTCTTCATTCTTACTTCCTCCTTATATATGTAGCTTCATAAAAGCCAAGGTTAAAGGTATTCCATGAAAAGCAGGCGTTGCATTACATCTGTGGGTGCTTGCCCGGCGGGGAAAAGGTCAAACCGCATGTGCCAGCCCATTCCATCTGCTTGCACCCCCGTACCCACCAAGATATCGCCACTGCCATCGTCCAATACATAAAATTGAAATGTCGTGCCCGATCGGGTTTGCATGACCGCTTTGTCGGCAAAACCGTAGTAAGTGATGATGCGTGCAACGTCCGCAGGCGTGGTGGCAACGGCCAAGCTTGCAAGGATGGCTTGTGTCCGGTCGGCGGGGGGTGGTTGGGTTTCTGGGGGCTCGGTGGGGGGCGGTTCGGTTATGGGGGGTTGGGTTTCGGGTGGTTCGGTTATGGGGGGTTCAGTAGCGGGCGGCTGGGTTATGTGTGGTTCGGTTATGGGTGGTTCGGTAGCGGGCGGCTGGGTTGCTGCTGGTTCGGTAATCGGTGATTGGGTTATAGGTGGCTCGGTTATGGGTGATTCGGTAGGAGCAGGCTCCTCCGATAAGGCTTCAGTACTAGGCGCTGCTGTGGCGGGCGTTGGCGGTTCATCAATGACAGTGATATGCGGTAAAACAATGGTGGCGGGGGGTTCTGCAGTAGAGTCTTCTGTGGGTGTTGTAACGATTTCATAATAGGGTTGAATTTCTGAGGTTGGAGCGTCGTCCGTAGATAAATACAGGATAGTTCCGATGACGCCCACACCCACCAAGCAAGCCGCAACAATGCAGCCTTTAATGACAGAACTGACGGAAAGCGTTGCGGTCGTTGCGGCGGCTGCTGCCGTTGTACTGCCTGCGGTTGCGGGTAAGTAGCTTGCAGCAAATACCTGCTCTTCGACAAAAAACAGCGCACCCAGTGCCACCAGTACAGCGGGTGCCGCTTTTTTGCTTGCAAACTTCTTTTTGCCTTCCAGCCGATTTTTGATGGCTTGGCGAGCGCGGTGCAGGTTGGCACGCACGGTGCTGCTGGTGCAGTTATACAAACGGGCAATTTCTTCTGCATTCATATTGAAGTAATAATAAAGGTAGGTCATTTCGCGCTGAACTTTGGATAATGAGTTGATAATTTGTAATAATTCGTCTTGACGTTCTTTGTTACGAAGCGATTCTTCGGGTAGGAAATCTTCATCTGCGTCGGGGATATCCATCATGTCTTCATCCAACGAGAACAAAACAAAGGATTGCTGTTGCCGTTGTGACTTGCGCTTGCGGAAACATTCGTGGATAGCAATTTTTTTTAAGTAAGCAAGCAGGGTATCGCCGCGTAGGTCGCGCGGTTTTTTGAAGGCGATGACAAAGATGTCTTGCATCACTTCTTCCGCGTCTTCTTTGTTATCGCAAAATTTTTGGCATAAGAAAGCCAAGGGCGTAGCGCAACGCTTGTAGATAACATCAAAAGCGGATGCGTCACCCTCGTTGTAACGCGCGATTAAATTATTAAAGTCATTGCTTATCGATTTGATGGCACACCTCTATGTAAGTATCGCTTTTATGCTGATTTCATCGTTACTGTCGTGGGGCAATACTTTTTTGAACAATTCCAGCAAATTTATGATCCGTGCGCTATATAGCCCCAACACACTGATTACGTGCGGCTCGGTCATTTCCAACAACCACGCAATGCCTTGAACAGGAACAGACAAGTAACAGTAGTAATAAATGACTTGCCGTTCTTCAAATCCAAATTCATCCACCGCGTGTGCCAAGATGCGCTTGGCATGGTTGTTGGCGATAAATGACCGCGGTATATCGGGCATTTTTATTTCCAATTGCCAGCACCCTCTTTGTACGGTTTGTTCCCAGCGAAAAGGGCTTACACCTATTAATAGGGTCAAAATTCAAAAAGCGCACTAATTTTTTGAAAAATATTTTTTTCAAGTTTTCTATGTGGCAACCGTCGCATTATCAATACTCCTCACATACCATGTACGTAAGGTTTCTTATGTTTAGCATTTAATTTTTGCAAATAAAAAATCGCCGATGGGTTTCGGCGATTTTTATTTTATATCTTGGTAAATTGCTTACTGGTCCTTCTTCATGCCCAAGTGTTTCTCTTGTACGCTCTTGGGTACGGGTTCGTAGTGGTGGACTTCCATGTTGTAGATACCGCGGCCTTGTGTTTTGGAGCGCAGGTCGGTGGCGTATCCGAACATTTCAGCCAAGGGTACGAAGGAGTGGATGACTTGCGCGTTGTTTTGCGCTTCCATGCCTTCAATGCGGCCACGGCGTGAGTTAATGTCGCCGATGACATCGCCCATGTATTCCTCGGGTACGGTTACGTCTACTTTCATGATAGGCTCAAGGAGGGCGGGGTCGGACTTGCGCATCGCTTCTTTGAAGGCCATGGAGCCGGCGATTTTAAACGCCATTTCGCTGGAGTCTACATCGTGGTAGGAGCCTTCGTAGAGGGTGGCACGCACGCCCAGTACCGGATAACCGGCGATGATGCCCGAGGCCATGGCCTCGCGGATGCCTTGCTCTACAGCGGGGATATATTCGCGGGGAACGGTGCCGCCCACAATTTTATCTACAAATTCGAATGCTTTGTCGGAGTCGTTGGCATCCATGGGCTCGAACAGGACTTTTACATGGCCGTACTGACCACGTCCGCCGGATTGGCGCACGTATTTGCCTTCCACGTCGGCGGCTTTGCGGAATGCCTCGCGGTAGGCTACTTGCGGTTTGCCCACGTTGGCTTCTACGCGGAATTCACGCAGCAGGCGGTCTACGATGATTTCGAGGTGGAGCTCGCCCATGCCGGAGATAATGGTTTGACCGCTGTCTTGGTCGGTGTGCGTTTTGAAGGTGGGGTCTTCTTCGGCCAGTTTGCTCAGGGCAATGCCCATTTTGTCGCGACCGGCTTTGGTTTTGGGCTCGATGGCAACGGAGATTACCGGCTCGGGGAAAGTCATGGATTCGAGGATAACCTCGTGTTTTTCATCGCACAGGGTGTCGCCGGTGGTGGTGAATTTGAGACCTACCACGGCGGCGATATCGCCCGCGTGTACTTCGGTTATGTCTTCGCGATGGTTGGCGTGCATCTGTAGGATGCGGCCCATGCGTTCTTTTTTGCCCTTGACGGAGTTGTACACGTAAGAGCCTGCCGACAGTTTGCCGCTGTATACGCGGAAGAATGCCAGCTTGCCTACAAACGGGTCGTTCATAATCTTGAATGCCAGCGCGCTGAAGGGTTCCGTGTCGGATGCTTTGCGATCGGTTTCGGCTTCGGTACCGGGCACGATGCCTTTGATGGCTGCGATATCGGTGGGTGCAGGCAAATAAGAAACAACGCCATCCAATAATTTTTGGATGCCTTTATTCTTATATGCCGACCCGCAGAAAACGGGGGTGATGGTACAGGCTAGACACGCTTTGCGCAGGCCTGCTTTCAACTGTTCGACGGTCAGTTCTTCGCCGCCCAAGTACAATTCCATCAGCTCGTCGTCGGTTTCTGCTACTGCTTCAATTAAGATGCTGCGTTGTTCTTCGCAGGCGGCTTGATATTCTGCAGGGATTTCTACGGCTTCAAGGGGTTTGGTTACATCTTCCGGGTAGAAGAAGGCTTTCATTTCCAACAGGTCGATGTTACCTTTGAATTCGCTTTCTGCGCCGATGGGCAGCTGCACGGGCACGGCATTGGCACCCAAGCGTCCTTTAATCATGCTCACAACGTTCAGGAAGTCTGCGCCCATGATGTCCATTTTGTTGACGTAGGCGATGCGGGGTACGGCGTATTTGTCGGCTTGACGCCACACGGTTTCGGACTGGGGTTCTACGCCCGATTTGGCGCAGAAAACACCTACCGCACCATCCAGTACGCGCAGGCTCCGTTCCACTTCTACGGTGAAGTCTACGTGGCCGGGAGTGTCGATGACGTTGATGCGGTGGTTATCCCACTGCGTGGTTGTGGCGGCGGACGTAATTGTGATGCCGCGTTCTTGTTCCTGCTCCATCCAGTCCATGGTGGCGGTACCCTCGTGGGTTTCGCCCAATTTATAGTTGCGTCCGGTATAGAAGAGGATGCGCTCGGTCAACGTGGTTTTGCCCGCATCGATGTGCGCCATGATGCCGATGTTACGGGTTCTTTCCAGTGGGAAAGTTCTACTCATTTGGTGTTCCTTCTTTCCTAAGGTTAAAAGACAAACCGCGGGGCTTCGCCCCGCACCCCACAAGGGGAATAATCCCCTTGACCCCTTTACTGAAACCGCAAGCGGTTTCGACACTGACGAATGTGTCGTGCTATTTTGGCACAAGGCATTCGACATTGATGGTTGGGTGTGCGGAGCCGAAGCCCCCCGAAAAATTCGTCAGTTGTTGATTACCACTTATAGTGGGCGAACGCTTTGTTGGCGTCGGCCATGCGGTGCATTTCTTCTTTACGTTTGACGGCTGCGCCGGTGTTGTTGGATGCGTCCAGCAACTCGTTGGCTAAGCGGTCGGTCATGTTTTTTTCGCTGCGGCGGCGGGCGAAGTATACCAACCAACGCAAGCCCAAGGCTTGGCGGCGGTCGGGTCTTACTTCGATGGGCACTTGATACGTGGCACCACCTACGCGGCGTGCTTTAACTTCCAATACGGGCATGATGTTGTTCAATGCCTCTTCGAACACTTCGATCGCGGGCTGGCCTTTTTTGGCGGCCGCTTTTTCGAATGCGCCGTAAACAATTTTTTGGGCTACGCCTTTTTTGCCGTCCAACATGATGCTGTTAACCAGCTTGGTGACTACCTTGCTGGCAAACAACGGATCGGGCAAAACCGAGCGTTTTGCTACGTGACCTTTCCTTGGCACGAGGCTTCCCTCCTTAAATATGGGATTTAATTCATCGGTACTCGTGCGGGTTTTTCGCAGTTTCTATAAAACTGCCAGACCCTAACGTTCGCACCTTATAGGGAGCTGTCACTCTATATAAGGAAGCGATTGCTTCATTGCATTTTTGATGATGGGTACGAATTACGCCTTCTTCGGCTTCTTCGTGCCGTACTTGCTGCGGGCTTGGCCGCGTTTGGCTACGCCTGCGGTGTCCAGTGTGCCGCGCACGATGTGATAGCGCACACCGGGAAGGTCGCGTACACGACCGCCGCGGATCAATACCACGCTATGCTCTTGCAAGTTGTGGCCTTCGCCGGGGATGTAGCAGGTCGCTTCCATGCGGTTGGACAAGCGTACACGGGCAATTTTGCGCAGTGCGGAGTTGGGCTTCTTGGGTGTTTTGGTACGCACATAAGTGCAAACGCCGCGCTTGTGCGGTGCAGATTGATCCAATTCCTTGTCGCGCAAAGAGTTGAGACCTTTTTGCAATACGGGGGAGCCGGACTTGCGCACTTTGGACTTGCGTCCTTGCTTTACCAGTTGGTTGAAAGTCAGCATTTAGTTTCTCCTTTCTTCGAAAATGAATATAAAATGCAAGGGATAGTAACAGTGCGATGCGACAAAAGTCAAGGAATTACGCGAAAAAACAGCATTCGTGGAAATTGCAACGGCGCATTGTTCGCATCGTGATACTTTGTGCTCTTTTTTACATACAAACGCACTTGTAAACGCGGTTTGTTTGAACGCGCACGTTAAATCATGTACTATATTTGCAATTAAAATCGCAAAATATTTAAGCGAGTGGGTAGCCGTGGCCTTTCAAAACCGCAAGCACCGCATCACCGCCGTAACCCCGGACAGCATCGCCGACCAATTGGAAATCGCCGCCGGGGATTTTTTAATGGAAATCGATGGCACCCATGTGGACGATGTTTTTGACTACCGCATGGCGATTGCGTCCGAGGAATTGACCCTGCTCATCGAAAAAGCCGACGGCGAGCTGTGGGAGCTGGAAATTGAAAAAGACGAAGATGAAGACTTGGGGTTGGAATTCGAATCTGCGCTGATGGACGATGTGCGCATTTGCCGCAACCGCTGCATCTTTTGTTTTGTGGATCAACAACCGCCGGGGCTGCGCGATAGCCTGTACATAAAAGACGACGACGTGCGCTTGTCGTTTTTGCACGGCAATTATGTAACGTTAACCAACATTGACGAAGCCGAAGTGGCGCGTATCGCGCGGTATCACTTGTCGCCGTTGCGGATATCGGTGCATACGACGGATGCGGACCTGCGGTGCCAAATGACGGGCAACCCCCACGCGGGCAAATTATTCTCCGCGCTGGAAGCATTCAACGCCGCAGGCATACAGATGCATTTTCAAGCAGTGATTTGCAAGAGTTACAACGACGGCGCACAGTTAGATAAAACGATATCGGGTTTGTTGCAGTATCGACCGGGGGCGCAGTCGTTGGCTATTGTGCCGGCGGGCACAACCCGCCACCGCGATGATTTGGCGGCGCTAGCGCCCTTGACGCCGGGGGATGCACTGCGCGTCATCCGCCAAGTGGAGGCGTGGCAGGTAAAATGTTTGGCACAAATCGGCACACGGTTTGTCTACGCGGCGGATGAATGGTATGTATTGGCAGAGCTACCCGCTCCGGATGCGGCCGCGAATGAGGATTTCCCGCAGTTGGAGAATGGCGTGGGATTGTGTGCGTTGTTTGCAGAGGAGTTTGCTGATGGGTTATGTACAGCCAGCCCATCACATGCAACCGACCAATCACGTACAAGCCAACTGCCGAATACAACCAATCAACCGCGTTCCCTCCCCCCACCCACCGTGCGCGTCGGCATCATCACAGGCATAGCCGCCGCCGATTGCATGCGCGGGTTGGCGGCACGATTTATGGAACATCACCCCCACTCCCCCTGCGAAATCACAATCTACCCCATACGCAACGACTTTTTTGGCGACTCCGTGACGGTTAGCGGCTTGCTCACGGGGCAGGATGTCATAAACCAGTTGGCCCCAATTTGGAACCAACTGAATCCGCCGCAAGCAATCTTCCTGCCCGCCAACGCCTTCCGCGCCGACACAGAAGACATGCTGGACGGCCTAACTCGCACCGATGTAGAAGCCGCGTTGGGCATACCCGTATATATCGGCAGCGCAGACGGCGCTATTTTCGCAAACCAACTGTTACTAGCGCAATAATCGCAGGCTTTTCTTGCGAGTATTACGCGGAGCAATTCCGCAAAGCGGAATTTTTCTCAAATAAATCTCAAGCAAACGAGGCGCATAATGCTGCAATTCACCCTCTCCCAACAATTGAATACGCATCCCTACGCGTTCACGGCTACGGGCATCCGCGTGTACAGCTTCGAGGAGGCGATGTACCACGTCTACCATTATTGGCGAGAATCTGCGGACGACTTATTGTCCGACGGCTTGGCCGCGTGGGTCATGGATTTGGGGCACAACTACCAAGCTGCCCGAATAAAGGAGCTGCGCAATGTTAGGACCTTCACCGAGCGCATGGTGGGTTTTCTACGGCTTGCGCCCTACTTTGATGACACAGAAATCGCCGCGCTCACTACCGAATTAAAGCAATGGGAATCGCGCCGCGAATGGGAGCAACTCAAGGAACGCGCCGACGCATTCCTCACGCGCAACGACCCCGCCAAAGCCATTCCCCTGTATCGCCGCGCCTTGCAACACGGCGAAAACGTGCCGCTGCTCAACAACTTAGCCGTGGCGTACCTGCGCTTGGGCGCAAACGGCGAAGCCTATCGCCTATTGCAACGCGCCCGCGTCATGGAGCCCAACAACCTCGACTTGACCCTGCACTATGCCGAAGCGGCTATCTTGACCCACCAATTCGACGACGCGCAGCAAGTGTTGCAACAAGCGGCGACTTCATCACCCGATTCCGCAACCCAAGCCATCGTTTGCTATTTGCATGGCCTAGCGGTTTTCGAGCAAAACGACTTTGCACGTGCACTATCCTTCTTCGAAGCCGCCATGCAGCACGACAGCAGCATCCCTCTATACGCCATGAAAATAGCCGACACGCACTTGAAAATGCGCCAATACGATCAAGCCCTAACTGCACTGGATCGCACCCCCACCCGCGACGAGGACTATTACATCAAACAAGCCGAAATCCACACCGCCTGCGGCAACAGCCCACTGGCCGTGCGCGCCATCCGGCAAGCATTGGAACGCAATAACTCCGCCGCCCTTTGGACGCGGATGGCGGCCTGCTACCGCCAAGATTATGACTTCACCCGTGCCAACGAAGCCATCACAAAAGCCCTAACCCTGGATCCCGATTCCGAACCCGCCCGCATGGAAAACGCCCGCATCAAAAAAAGCATGGGCCGCACCCGCGAATACCAAGCCGAAATGTCCAACATCCTGCGCACCTTAAAAACCCGCTACCGCGAACATAATTAAAGATAATTTGTTTATAACCAATCTTTCTGTTGCGCCCCGCGCGCAAAGGGGGTACAATGCGCCTATCCTTACCCAAGAAAGGAGTGGTTCAAATTGGCAAATAAAGGGTGGTTTTTGTCCTAACCTTAAAAGGACGATAGGCTGCCCCGTTAACGCGGGGCGGCTTTTTAACGAAAAACAAAAATTCGGGCGTACCGCGTCCACTAATTCGAAAGGAGATAATCATGAACAACTTAAAATCCAGAAACGAGACCTATCGCAAGTCCCATAGCATTGTAACCCCGTCAAGTGTGTTAATATTCCGGGAGGGAACCCCAATTGAAATATGTAAACGCAAAGGATGTGCTGCCACCTGAGGTATTGCGTGAGGTGCAGAAGTACTCCGGAGGCGCGTTAATATACGTGCCCAAAAAGGAAGCAGACCGCATCGGTTGGGGCCAACTCAACGGAGCCAAAGCCCACGTAGCCGGACGTAACCGAAGCATCATCACCGCCTACCACAATGGCACATCCGTCATACAACTTATGAAACAACACTGCCTATCAGAGGCCAGCATACGCAAAATCATATACAATAAGGCATCACTGGATAAAGAAGCTTAACCATAACAAACCCCGCCGGCGCACAATGCACTTGCGGGGTTTTTACTTGCACAGCGGCGCAAACTCGAAAATAGAAATACACACACCCCGCCAAATAACACCCCTCCCCCTTGCGTACAAGCTAAAAATGCGGTAAACTGCGATGCGCGTCGTTCCAACGATGCCATGGAGAAGTACCCAAGCGGCTCAAGGGGCGCGCCTGGAAAGTGCGTAGGTCGTTAATAGCGGCGCAGGGGTTCAAATCCCCTCTTCTCCGTACATAGCAAGACATAGAAAAAGCCCGCCGAATCAAGATTTTCTTGATTCGGACGCGGGCTTTTTTGTTGCTAAATTATCATTTTGGGGACTGCTTGGGGATTATCGTGCTTATTTTAGCTTTTTTTTGTTTATTTTATTTTGAGGGGAACCGAGAATAAAGTGCGTTCATTTGTTCATAACCTTTTATCTTTTCTTTACTTACAACAAACAAAGATAATTTATTTCAATATGATTGGCATCGTAATATGGTTGTGTGGGTGATTTTGTATGAAACCGCTTACACGCGACGAAGTCAAAACTGTTATTGAAGGCAAAGGACATGCATCACGCGTACCCATTGCCATACAGGACTGGATAAGCACGGATCTATTTGGTGCGCACAAATATCCTTCAGACATCCATGTGATGCATATCCATATGCCGTCGATGTTTGATGCTCCGGTTGATGACCCCGCGTATCGCTGGATGAGTTTTGATAAACCGGAGCCGACGGGTGACACGGCGGTTGCCATTGACGCGGATGTTTGCATCACCGATTGGGCGCAATTGGATGAAATAATTGCGGACTTTCCCAATGCCGATTATCATGGACTTACGGCCAGTAATGCGCCGGATGACGGACGGTACCGCGTGGGGCTCTGGTGGTTTTGGCTGTTTGAACGGTTATGGTCATTTCGCGGAATGGAAAACGCGCTGGTAGATTTTTATGAATCGCCTGATGAAGTACATAAATTATTCCGCGTGTTGACGGATTTTTATAAAGACGTGCTAACGCGTTGTAAACACGAAATGCAATTGGATGCCATATGGACCAGTGACGATATTGGAACGCAAACCGGGCCTTTTTTTTCGCCCGGTATTTTTGATGAATTTTTTAAGCCTTACTACAAGGAATTAATTGATCATGCGCATAGCTTGGGGATGCATTTTTGGATGCACACATGTGGAAATATTATTCCCTTCATCCCGGAGCTGATTGATATCGGATTGGATGTGCTGCATCCCATACAGAAATACACCATGGATGAAAAGGAAATCGCAGAACGGTTCGGGAACAAGATTTGCTTTTGGGCCGGTTTTGACGTACAGCAAATCATTCCCTACGGCACGCCGGAAGATGTGCGTCGCGAAGTGCGTTTTATGATTGACACGTATTTCCGCACGGATGGGCGTTTTATGCTGGCGGCGGGTAATTGGCTAACACCGGACACACCGGCCGAAAGTATCGAAGCGTTATTTGACGAAGCGTACAAATATGGTGCCCTGGTCGCCACCACAAGGAGGACTTAAATGAAAATTTCGTTAAACCACAACTGGAAGCTTTATCAACACGATCCTGCCGAAAAGCCGTCGGAATTTCTTCCTGCGGGTTCGTTGCCGTTGGATGTGCGTATGCCGTTCATCGAAGCGGGCATCATTAAAAACCCTGTCGTAGCGGATTATTGCTATGAAAACGCGTGGGTCGAAGATCAAGCATGGTGGTTTGTCAATGAATTTACCTTAACTGACATTGATGCTGACGGGGTACGCATCGTATTTGAAAGTTTGGATTACAACGCGGATGTGTATGTAAACGGTGCACACATAGGCTCGCATGCAAATGTGCATTATCCTTTCGAAGCGGAAATCATCAAGCATGTGCAAAAGGGCGTGAACACGGTCGTGGTGCAACTTACGTGCGGCCACCAGCACATCCCTGAAGAACATGTGGAGGAATTTAAAGACATCGTATGTACGGAAAAGCGCGACCATCGGGGTGACAGGGGCGATACCCGCCGTGTCTTCATGCGCAAGCCGCAATACGTATATGGCTGGGATTGGGCACCGCGCATACCCAGCATCGGCATTATAAAAAACGCTTATGTTTTGGCTAACCGCAAGTTGTCATCACCGTCGGTTTGCTTGGTTACAAAAGGGTTAACCGAAAACACAGCGATTGTATCGCTTGAAGTAGAATTTGAAAGTTTTGCGCCGACATCTACTTATGATGCGGATGTAAAAGTCGAAATGAAATTAAATGGCACAGAAGTTTTAAACTTGCACAAAGAAGTATTTGTCATGCCGGGCACGAATACCATTATATTTAATGCGGAAGTAGTAAACCCGCAATTATGGTGGCCGGCAGGCGCGGGCGAACAACCGCTGTACGACGTGACCGCTGTTGTTGCATACAAAGAAATAAAAATGATGGGAAAAACCATCAAAGCGGGCATCCGCACAATTGAATTAAATACCGACAAAATTTCCGACAAGCGCCGCTTGTTCGGTTTGCGCGTGAACGGGAAGGATATTTTCCTCAAGGGTGCCAATTGGATACCTTCCGACTCCATTCATGCCCGTATCACCGACGAAAAATATGAAGCGCTCGTTTCCGAAGCCGCCGCATGTAATTTCAACACCCTTCGTGTATGGGGTGGCGGTTATTATGAAAACGATATTTTTTATGAATTATGCGACCGTTACGGCATGCTGGTGTGGCAAGATTTTATGTTTGCATGTGCGTTATATCCCGACCATTTACCAGGATTTATGGACAGTGTGCAAAAAGAAGCGGATTACCAAACCCGCCGTTTGCGCCGTTTTGCTTGTTTGGCGTTTTGGTGCGGCAACAACGAAATCCCCGCTATTTTTAACCGCGAAATCAATGAAAATATGAAAGTCGGGTTTTCGGGCGGCATGAATATTTTTAATAAGCTGCTGCCCAAGACCGTGCGGGCCAATTCTCCGGAGGTACCATATTGGCGCTCGTCCCCCTTCGGCGGCAGCGAAAACCCCAACGAAGCGGAATACGGCAACGTGCACCACTGGTGGGCGTGTACCATGAACCCGGAAATGGCAAAGCGCATTACCCCGGAAGAGTATGATGCCGTAGTGTCGTCCATGGTGTCGGAGTACGGATATATCGGTCCATGTTCCGAACGCACCATCAAAAAATATTACGGCGATAACGAAATCAAACGCGATGACAAGATTTGGAACTTGCATAACAATACCTTCGAAAAAGAAACCGTAGCCGCCGGGGTACGCAAGCATTACATCGAACCGGATGAATTGTCGCTGGCGGAATATTTGCATTACGCACGCTTGGTGCAAGGGTTAATGTACGGGTATTCGCTGGAGGCGTTGCGATACTTCAAGTACAGCGGCGGTTCGCTGTTTTGGATGTACAACGACGCGTGGGGCGAAGTGGGCTGGAGCATTGTGGATTATTATTTGGACCGCAAGCCTTCCTATTATTATGTAAAACGGACATATGCCCACAAGAAACTCATCCTCCGCGCCGCCGATGGCCAAGTAAATGTCATGGCGATCAACGACACGCAAGCACCCGTAACCATGGAAATTGAATATGGCTACGTAGACTTCGACGGAAAATATGACACCGCCGAAAAAACCGTAACCATTGCGCCATTTAGTCGCCAAATTGCGTTTTCATTTGACATGCCGGCGTATGATTTGACCAAGGGTGTTGTATTCGCGCGAACGGATGGCGCACCGCTTGCTGTTTTACGCACCGGTGATTACAAGGATTATGCCGCCCGCACCCAGGCCGTTTCGATTGAAAACATCGAACGATGTGGCGACGATTACAAGATAACCGTAAAGAGCAATGGATATAACCATGCTGTACATTTTGCACCGTACATGCACCTGTGCGACGATTATTTTGATATGTTACCGGGTGAAGTGCGCACATTGACCGCATTGAGAGCGGCAAATTCCATTAAAACAGAAGAAATAACCGTGTCTGCCGTATAAGGAGGTATTATACTACTCCTTGATTAAAATCTTCGGTAAGCTACGAGGATTTTGTTGCAAGACAAGGAGATAGTGACGCGGCGCACCGGAGCGTGCGCAAGGAGCAATCGACGAAGGATTGCGACAAAAGACCGGAGCCTATCGAAGATTTAAATTAAGGAGTGGTATTATATGACCGTGCGTGAACGTATCCTTGCTGTAATAAACTTCGAAAAACCCACCGACCGCATGCCGCTTGTTGAATGGGCCGCGTGGTGGGGTACAACCGTTGACCGTTGGAAAACCGAAGGGCTACCCGATGATGTGCATTTTGATAACCTCATCGAGCATTTCGGGTTGGATCGGTTTGCTTGCCTCTGCTTGTTTTCGCATGGCAAGGGATTCCCGCATCCCAAATACCACGGCGCACCATTAATTTCTAATTTAAAGGAATATCGCGAACTACGTAAATGCATGTACACCCATGATGTATTTAACTTTTCGCTGGAACAAGCGCAAGCATTAAAAGAACGCCACGACAAGGGTGAAATTGCCGTGCGTTTGTGGCTGGACGGTTTCTTTTGGGAGCCGCGCAATTTGCTCGGTATTGAAAACCATCTGTATGCGTTCTACGATGAACCGGAATTAATGCATGAAATGTGCCGTGATTTGTGCGAATACCATTTGCGCGGTATCGAAGCCATTTTCGAAATCCTTACCCCCGATGTGGTGGGTTTTGCGGAAGACATGTCTTACAATAATGGCCCCATGCTTTCGCATGAAATGTACATGGAGTTCATCCATCCGTATTACAAAAAAGTCATCCCGGAAATACACAAACGCGGCGTAAAAGTATGGGTAGATACCGACGGCGACGTTATGCCCATGATTCCTTGGTTGATAGAATCAGGCGTTGACGGCATATTTCCGCTCGAGCGGCAGGCCGGTGTTGACGTAAACGAAATCCGCCGATTGTACCCCAACCTCAACATGATGGGGGGCTACGATAAAATGGTCATGGACAAAGGCGAAGCCGCCATGCGTGCAGAATTCGAGCGTTTGCTTCCCGCGATAAAAAGCGGTGGGTTTATTCCCAGCGTAGACCACCAAACCCCACCGGGGGTCAGTTTGGCCGATTATGAAATCTATCTGCGGTTGTTTAAGGAGTATATGAGCTTATGAACCATTCCGCGTTAAATCGTTTGCCGGCACATTCCCGCTGGCAGGTTTTTGAAAACGAAGTACAGGCATTAGCAAACGAATCCAGCCGTTACATCTACTCCCTTAATGGCATGTATCGTTTCAAGTTATTCCCGACAGTCGATGTACCGGAAGATTTTACGCAGCCCGGTTTTGATGGCGCGGGATATACGGATATTCCTGTACCTTCCAACTGGGAATTGCATGGACACGGCAAACCTATTTACACCAACGTCCCATACCCGTGGCCTTATGAATCAAACGGGTCGCATATGATCCGTTCGGAAGCGGGGAAACCGAACATCCCCAATCCGCCGTTTGTTCCCGACGAAAACCCCACGGGGTGTTATTTCCGCACGTTTGAACATCCTGCGCATTTTGCCGCGCGGGATGTTTTTTTGCGCTTCGAAGCCGTTGAAGCGGCGTATCATGTATGGGTCAACGGCAAGCACGTTGGGTATGCCGAAGACAGCAAGTTGCCGTCGGAATTTGATATCACCTCCTATTTGCAAGCGGGTACGAATACACTGGCCGTGAAAGTGATGCGGTGGGCAAAAAGCACCTACTTGGAAGACCAGGATTATTGGCATCTTTCAGGCATATGCGGTGATGTGTCGCTGATTGCCAAGCCCAAGGCGCGGATACAAGACTATAAAATAACCGCGCTGCCCGCCGGAAACGGCAAGGGTATATTGACGGCCGATGTGCAAATGTCACGCGTTGTTGACTACGGGGATTATTCGGCCACGGTAAAACTGTACCGTGAAGGCACGCTCCTGGTGGAAGGTACCGCCGGTATTTGGTCAAACGCCGGATACAGCCGTGGCGAGCAAGCCGCCAATACCGCACGCATCAAACTGGACGTGCCCGATGCTAAATTATGGTCAACCGAATCGCCGGAACTATACACGGTGGTGGTTTTATTAAACGCACCGGGTACAGCGGAACCCGTTGACATCGAAGCCTGTAAAGTCGGCTTCAAGGAAATCAAAATCACCGGTGGTGTCCTGTATATGAACGGCCAACGCTTGGTGATCCAAGGTGTTAACCGCCATCAGCACCATTACCGCACCGGGCGTGTAGTGCACGAGCAGTGGATGCGTAAGGAAATCATGGAAATGAAACGCATGAATATTAATGCCGTGCGCACCAGCCATTACCCGAATAATGACTTGTGGTACGACTTGTGCGATGAAATGGGCATTTTAGTGGTATGCGAGGCAAATGTAGAAACCCACGGGCTTAACGGCCAGCTCTCCCATGATGCGGCGTGGTCGGGTATGTTTTTGGAACGTGCGGTGCGCATGGTGCATAATTTTAAGAACCATGCTTGCATTTATGCTTGGTCGCTGGGCAACGAAAGCGGCATTGGTGCCAACCACGGTGCCATGGCGGGGTATATCCGCGAATATGACCCCACACGCGTGTGCCAGTACGAATGCGGCGGCCCGGGAAAATTCGTGTCCGATATACGCGGTTGGATGTACGCCCCCATCCACGAAATCTTGCACATGTTGGCCGACACCGACGACGACCGACCGATTATTTTGGTGGAATATTTATACCAAATCCGTAATTCCGGCGGCGGGGCATACCATTTCCCGTTGTTGACGGAACGGTACAAGCGCTTTCAAGGCGGCTTTGTGTGGGATTGGCAAGACAAATCCCTGTTGCAAAAAACACCGTCGGGTGAGGAATTCTTTGCCTACGGCGGTGACTTTGGCGAAGCGGTTACGGAATGGCAAAGCCCCACGTACATGGTCAATAACGGCATCGTCCTTGCCGATTTAACATGGAAGCCCGTGGCACACGAATTAAAGCAAGCGTATGCACCTGTGGTGGTACGCCCCGCATACGACCGTATGGGTTGGCGGTTTGAACATAAACCATTTGAGCAATATGTAATAAAAAACAAATCCTACACGCATCCCATAAACGATTTCACCATTACGCTGGTGCTGCGCGAAAATGGTGTGCCCGTCCATTCGCAAATCGTTGACCCCGGTGCGTTGCCACCGCTAACGGAAAAATGGGTGAAAATAATCCCCGATTATGTATGCAAACCCGATTGCGAATACCATATCGATTTTAATATTACGCAAAATTTCGAAACCTTTTATGCACCGGCAGGGCATGAAGTGGGCTTCACGCAGTTTCCGTACCGTGGTAGTGCGTCAATGCCTCGTTTAAACACAAACGAAGGCAACCCCGCCGTTACGGCACACGTATCGGATACGCACATCACATTGTACTGCGGCGACCTCCGGTTCTCTGTTTGCAAAACCGGCGGAACCTTCACCCTGCGCAAGGATGAAATCGATTATGTAAGCGGCGGTGCGCCTTGCATTAATCGCCCCTTCTCCGGGTTGGACCCCTATCCCGGATGGGGGCCGCATGATGTATTTGCCGCGTTGCACGCGCCGCACACAACCGTCATAGCCGAAAATGTAATATTAAATACCACGGAAAACGGCGCACCTTCCATTACCGTGGACTACCGAATCAAAACCCACTTGGACGGAAACGTCTACGTTTCCCGCGCGCAAAATTGTTATACGTTGGCTACAGAATTATTCATCGAAACCCGTTATCAAATCAACGATAACCTGCACACCATCCCCCGTGCAGGCATGGCACTTTGTACTGCACCCGGTTTTGAAGGCCTGACTTATTACGGCATGGGCGAAAACGAAAGCTATGCAGATCGCACCTTATCCACGAAACTCGGCATATACGAAACGACGGTAACCGCGCAGCATTTCCCCTTCGTACCTCCCTCGGAATGCGGCGGCCACGAGCAAACGCGTTGGTTAACATTAACCAACAAAGGCAAAAAAATAACCATCACCGGTGAACGCCCCTTCCACTTCGATGCCCGCCACAACACCATCGAAGATTATCAAGAAGCGACGCACACACACAAATTGCCCCACCGTTCGGAAACGTACCTTCACATTGATGCCGCCCATACGGGCATCGGCAGTGATATGGCGTGGAGCAGTTACATGAACAAGGCACATTCCTGCGCGGCCGGGGTTTACAGCTTTAATTTTAAAATTGCATGTGACTAAGATCAAAACTTTCATAAAAAAGGGACTGTCTCGCGAAATCCGCGGATTTATTTGAAATCCATTAACAAATCCATAAATTGCCTTACCCTATTGCATATACAGGAAGTGATTATGATACAACAAGCATTAAACACCCGCTGCATCCCCCCGTTATTTCCTACATGGGACAGGAATAAAACATTGGATATGTTCCAACGGTTGGAGTACGGTTATGTGCCGTGCAAACCTTTGTCCGTAACGAGCCATGAGGGCGATACGGAGGATTGCTTCGGCGGCATGGCGCGGTATAGGAAGGTTAATATCCATTGCCGGTTGGCGGAAGCGGATTATCCGGGGATAACGCTGGCACCGCAGTTGGGTGATACCTTTGTTTTTGACATTGATTGTTACATCCCTTCAATTGAAAAGGAGCAACGGGTACCCGCCGTGATAGCATGCAATGACCGCGAAGCATTTGATTTTGGCACATGCCCCGCGGATTTTTTATGCGCGCAGGGGTTTGCGGTGTTTAACCTACGCTACCGCAAGATTGCCAACGATCCCGTTAACCCCAACGGGTTAACGCAATTTGAACAACGGGGTATTGACCATTTTTACTACGGCAATCACCTAACCGCGTTGGATAAACGCAGCCGCGCCCCCCATGCACCCGGGGTGCTGGCGTTGTGGGCATGGGGTTTCTCCCGTGTGGCAGATTATGTTACGACGTTGGATTTTGTAGACAAGACGCATATCATAGGGGCGGGACATTCACGTATCGGCAAAGCGGTATTGCTGGCCGGTGCCCTGGATAACCGTTTTGCCTGTGTGTACCCCAATGCCTCCTGCGCGGGAGGGGTTTCCCTCTCCCGCGGGTGCGGTAAGGAAACACTCGGCTCGTTGGTGGGGCTGTACCCCAACAGCGACTTGTGGTTCTGTGATAATGCATGGCAATTCGCCCATAAAAATTATGTGGACGAAGCAGGCGAACCTTTTGACCAACACGCCCTGCTTGCGTGTGTGGCCCCGCGCAAGGTGTATGTAGGCAACGCGGATAACGACGAATATTGCGAAGCCGCCAGCGAATACCTGGCCTGCGCCGCCGCAAATGAAGTGTACCAACAAGCGGGGGGCAAGGGTTTTATACACCCCAACCGATTCCCCCACACGGGGGATACCTTTCATGAAGGTGATATCGGCTACCACCTGCGCGCAGGTCACCACGCCTTTAACCGGGATGATTGGGCGCTGTTTGCAACATTTTACACAAGTAAAATGAAGGAAGTGAAGGCATGCAGCTAGGGATATGTGCGGATGTGAAAGATATCAAGCACATCGCGGAAATGGATTTCGATTATATCGAATTATATCTGACGCAAATTGCCGCGCTAAGCGACGAAGAATTTGATACGGTGCGGCTTATGTTAACCGATGTATCATTACGGTGCGCGTCTTGCTGTATTATGTTCCCCCGCGAATTTAACATCCATACGCAGGCGTTTGCGGAGTTGCTGGAATATGCCGCCGCCGCCTTTGCGCGTGCGGCGCTGTTGGGCGCAAAATATATTGTGTTTGGCAGCGGTGCCGTGCGCAGTTATGGGGAAGGTACGGGCACCGCGGAAGCATACCAACGGTTAAGGGATTTTGTTACGCTGCTTGGTGATGAGGCCGCCAAGCACAACATAATAATCACCGTGGAGCCGTTGAATAAAGGCGAAAGCAATATGATCAACAGCATAACCGATGGTTTGGCGTTTGTGGAAAGTGTGAACCATCCCCATGTCGCGCTGCTGGCGGATTTTTACCATATGCGGATGGAAAACGAGGCGGTGTCAGCTTTACTTTCCGCGGGTAAGCACCTCCGACATGCGCATATTGCCAATGGCAACGGGCGGGGTTTCCCGCTGCACGCGCAAGAGGATGATTATGCCGCGTTTATATCAACGCTGCGCCAAATCGGTTATAACGGCGGTATAAGCATAGAAGGCTACACAAACAACCTTACGCAAGATGCGCCCAACAGCTTGGCGTTTTTGCGGGAATCAATGTTCCCATAAAAAAGGAGCTGCCTTGTTTTCTTTAACCAGACAGCCCCTTTTTTATTTGTTACATGTTTATTTGCATGCGTTGTTATTTTTCGTATTTCCCGTAGGTTTTTGCCAACTCCACCATGCGCTTGGCGCGCGTAAGGTCCGTGCCTGATGGATATTCGCATCCGGTTGCCAGCATGAAGCCGCCACCTTTTTTGAATGTATCGATGAAGAACTTGCATTGCTCATCCCATTCTTCATCGGTGCCGATTTCTGCTAAAGCGGGGGTTACGCAACCGATGAGCGTAATCTTGTCTCCGTATTTTTCTTTGCATTCGGCAAAGTCCTTGCAGTCGGCGGGCACGTGCAAAAATGATATGGCACAGGGACGCATCGTTTCGATTTGCTCTTTGAAGTAAATCTTCTCTCCGCAGTTGTGGATCATCACCAACGTGCCGCGGTCATGGCAAATATCCGCTAACTCCCGCACCAATCCGCCTTCAAACTCCATCCACATGGACGGCGACATGATGGACGCGGATGCAAACAACGTATCCAACATAACGGCGTTGACACCGGTGTCGATGAGTGCGTTTGTATATTCTTTCAATGTTTCGTTGATTTCGCGTGCGGCATTTTTTACTTCGCCCGGTACATCGTAGATGTCCATGTACATGTCCGCTTGGTTGCGCAGCATGGACAATACACCCAATGGCCCGAATACGAAGGTTACGACAGGCAATTCGCCGTTGGCCATTTCTACCAAGCGTTTGCACACGTCGATGTGCATCATCATGCGCTTACTGGTACGGTAGTCCACTTTTTTTATTTTTGCGTAGTCATCGGTGTTTTTGATCACGCAATTGTCATAATTGGGATGAGCGGCTTGGTCTGCGGGGTACACAATTTCTTGGCCCCATGCGTCACATTCGATGGAAAGGTCAATGAGTGTGACGATGCAATCCAAGTCGAAATCTTTTGCCGCTTTGTATAATGCGTTGGCGCAGGTTTCGGCATCGGTTGCCCATTTTTCGTAGGATGCGCCCACGAGGTTGCGCGTCACCCCTGCCAGAATCGGATATACCGGCACACGGTCCGGCTCGCGGTGAAATAAACTTTCGACCACGCGTTCCATTTTTGTCATGAATATACTCCTTCAAACATTTTTTATTGGGTGGTGATGACCCTGTCCATGTCATACAGCGCGCGTACCCGTTGCCCGGGTTGGACGGTTAGAAAACGCGCGTCATCCCACGGCCCGTTAATCAACGCGTCGAGGTAAGAAATGTCACCTTGCAAAATCCGCACGGTTTTCCCTTGTTCGCTTACCATTTTGCTAAAACGTTCTTCGCAGGCGGTGTCGTTATACGCAGGAACGTTCATGCGGATGTACGCTGCCTCAGCGGTTCCCATTTCCGAGTACATGGTTTCCCATATATAGGCGGCGTTTTCTTCGCCGTATTGCTCAACCCATTGCATATATTCCGGATGTGCGGAGCGTTGCCCGGGTGATAAGGCATCCCAATCGTAGTTGCTGTCGCCTTGGTTGTACCCCCGTTCAAAGTAACCACCCGTACACCAATGCATACTCAAGTGGTCGCCAAACGCTTCCATGAACCGTTCCTTCGAACCCATAAAAAGCGTACAACAATCATGCACCCGCGGAATAACCATGGGAATCGGGCATACAAGGTCAACAATGGTATTGCCGCACAACCCAAAACCCAGCAATACTTGGTCATAACTGCGCTCGGTTGTGGCGGTATGAATCCGCCTTTGCAAATCCGCGCCCATTTCGGCAGGTTTGACATGGTTTAACATCGGCACAAACTCTACGTCTATCGTGTGTGCCGAAACCGCCACCAACGCACAAACCTGTCGAAAGAACACATCGCAGCAAATAAGTTTATTACGCACTTACTAAGATGTTTCGTGCTACGTCACCGGCGCTTGCCGCATCGGCGGTGTAATAATCCGCGCCGATTTCTTTGCAAAACGCTTCGGTGATGGGGGCACCGCCAACCATGATTTTTACCTTGTCACGCAGGCCGCGTTCGACGAATACTTCTACGACGCGTTTCATTTCGGTCATGGTGGTGGTGAGCAATGCCGAGCAGGCTACGATGGTCGCATCGTGTTCAGCTGCTGCATCAGCGAATTGTTCGGCAGATACATCCACGCCCAAGTCAAACACTTCAATGCCTTTGCCTTCCAGCATCAAGCGCACCAAGTTTTTGCCGATGTCGTGCAAGTCGCCTTTGACAGTGCCGATAACAGCGCGGCCAATGGGTTTTACACCGGCATCCACCAGCATGGGCTTTAAGATTTCCATGGCGGCGTTCATGGCGCGGGCGGCAATCAGCATTTCGGGCACATAGATTTCATTGGCGGTAAATTTTTGCCCGACGATATCCATCGCGGGAAGCAAACCCTCGGTAAGGATTTGTTCCGCTTTGATGCCCTCACTAAGTGCTTCTTGTACGAAGGTCACCGCATCATTTTTTTTCCCTTTTTGGACAGCCAGGGAAATGTCGTTACATTTGCTCATGATATTGCTCCTCTCAATTTTTATATTAAAAATTATTTTCTAACACCTTTGTAAGGTCGCGGGGGGATGAGCGTGCCGTTTTTTTCGGCCTGCGCCCGTCGTGTTTTTGCTTCGGAAATTGCTTTGGTGTATTGCGGCAGCCATTGTTCCTGCGCGATGAGCATTTCGTCCACCATTTGATCGATTTCACGCGGGGTGCATACCGCTCCGGTTAGGGGGTCAAGCAATACTGCTTGACGCAACAACCAATCGTCACCGGCAATAGCGGCCTTAACCGCCAAGCGTTGCACGTTGACGCTTTGTGAACAAATGGCCGCAGGGCCATCAGGCAAATCACCGACAAAGGGCACGCTGATACCGTTGCCGTCGGCGTAGCAAGGAACTTCCACAATGCAGTCGTTGGGCAGGTTGGTGATGCAACCGTTGTTGACGACATTAAAGGTACCGCGATACAACCGACGCGTTTCGAGCGCTTCAATGATATAAGAACCATGCTCATGACCGCGATCGGTTCCATCAAATTTCATTGGCGGTGCATTCATGGCATTGGGGAAATCTTGCACAAACCAATCACGCCTACCGGAACACTCACGCAAGTATCCGCCTGTTTCGCCATTAATCCAATCATCAAGGCTGATCCAATCCGCCAATTCGTCTTCGCGCTTGCGGTACCAAGCCACGTATTCGGATAAATGTCCGTTGGATTCCGTCGAGTAATACCCAAAGCGGCGCAATATATCAATGCGGACTTTTTCTTGTTGAGAGAAAATGGGATGCGCTTCATACGCGGCAAGCAGTTTGTCGCGCAATTCGACACCGTCTTTTTTTACGGACAAATACCAAGTTTGATGGTTGATGCCCGCGCATACGAAGTCTAATTCCTCGCGCTTCATATCAAGCGCAGAGGCAATTTGCCATTCGCCACCCATAACACCATGACACAAACCAATCGTGTTAATGCCGAAGTAATGGTTGCATGCCCACGTTGCCATGGCATTGGGGTTTGAATAATTTAAATGCAAAACCCCCGGTGCGCATACCTCGCGCATATCTTTGCAAAAATCCTTCATGGCGGCGATAACACGCTGGCCATACATGATGCCGCCGATGCAAAGCGTGTCGCCCACGCATTGGTCTACGCCGTATTTCAAGGGTATCTCGACATCGGTGGTAAAAGCATCAATAACACCAATGCGCACACAATTAATTACATAATTGGCACCGGTGAAGGCTTCGCGGCGGTTGAGCGTGGATTGGATTTTGGTGTTAATGCCGTTGGAATCCAAGTCGCGTTGGCAAAGTTCCGTCACCATGTCCAGATTGTGTTGATTAATGTCGGTGAATGCAATCTCCGCGCCGCGCAGTTCGGGCACGCTCATGATGTCGGTTAATAACTTCCGCGTGAAGCCCAAGCTCCCCGCACCGATGAATGCAATTTTCATGTTGTTCCCCCTTAAGATGGCTTCTTAAATAAACGCCGGGTTAAGTTTCGCGCCGAAGGCTTCGGTCAGCACTTTTAAATTTTCGTCTGTAATGGTTTGCAAAACGGGTTTGCCCGTGTGCAATACGGTCATGTAGATTTCTGCCGCGTTTTCGATGGTGTGGATGAGTCCGAACGCTTCGTCAAATGTTTCGCCTGCGGCAAAGAGCCCGTGAAATGCCCACACAGCGGAGGTGAATTCTTCCATGACCTTGCAAGTGGCATGTGCGATTTCTGCCCCACCGGGAAGCAACCACGGCACAACGCCCACCCCATGTGGGAACACGACAGCGCATTCGGTCATACTTTGCCACAAGGCACGGCTAAATTCGCGCGCGCAAAGCGGCAATACATACGTCATGGCGACAATGTTTGTGGGATGCGCGTGGTAGATAACGCGGTTTTTACCATTCGTAGCGCGGTAACGCACGACGTGATTTAAATAGTGGGTGGGGAATTCGCTGGTGGGACGCGCATCGTTGACCAGCCCCCAAACAACGCGCCAAGCACTGCCCGTTGCGTTGATTTCCACAATGCCGATGTTTTCTTCATGTGCGAGCATTACATTTCGGAAATATTTGCCGCTGCCGGTACTGATAAAGAACCGTCCGCCCAGCGCTGCGTCAGCCACACCCATATCCACCCATGCAAGCGGGGCATGGAAAAACGGTTTGCACGCGGCCACATCTTCATCGGACATAAGATAAGTAAGGTTGCCGCCGTTGCGTTCGTGCCAATTTTGTTCCCAACCGTCGTTGCACATACGGAGAAATTGCGCCACGCAGGGGATGCCTAAAATATTCACAATGCTACCTCCTGATTAAAAACACAGGTACCAAACCCTTGGTGGGCCGCCCCTGCGATGAAACTTCAATGACAAATGAATAATCGGGTGCGGTCATTTTGTCGGTAGCGCGCAGTGTGAAGGTGCGCGCTACCCAGCCGAGGTTGCCCAAATGATACGCTTCCAACGGTACGGCAGATACTTCGCCTTCCTCGATTTCAAACCCGGGGGGCAAAAACCACTTGACGGTCATCCATTGCTGGCGGCGCACTTGGTTTTCTATCCGCAGCGTAAAGGTAACCGGACTATCTTGGCCTATGTACGGCTCGCCGCCGTAGTCCAGCACCGTATTAAAAATCACATGGTCATGCCGCACGCAAAACGGGCTTTGCCGCAGTAAATCATTGAAATCATGCCAATACCACAAGTCGCGCTGGTGCGGACGAGGCGTAGGACAGCGTAATTCGTCACCGGTTTTCATTTTGATGGTGTAACCGTTGTCGGCGGTTACATAATCACAAAGGTCGCAACCCAATATTTGCGGGGTGACACGGAGGACACGTTCGGTCATTTCGTCAATGGTTTGCGGTGGGAAGAATATCCAGTCTGTGGCGTGGATGCTCATGGTTTTAATATTGCGGCCGATGGGGGTGATCCATTTTTCCGGGATGTTCTCGATGCCCATGATAATACCCAGTGTGGCACCCACGGTACCGGCGGTGCAGTCGGTGTCTTCGCCGCAATTGGTTGCAATACACACGCTCTTGCCCATATCGCCCTCACCATACAGCAAGCCGATGATGACAATGCCCACATTGCCCGGCGCATCCCATCCTGCGGGGCCGACGGGTACGTCTTTTACAAAGCCGGGTTCGCTTCGGTCAAAATGCAAAAAGCTCCCCGGGTAGTCTGTCAGTACCTTCATGCGCGCTTCTTGCCAAGAGCATCCGCTTTTATGGCATTCGATCACACAGTTGATGGCACGCGCCACACCGCTGTCCGCGGGGATATAACTAAGCCCGATTTGAATGAGCTTGTGAATGTCGGATTCTGCGAAAGCCGCGCTTTGCATGGCCGCACAAAAAACCTCCGCGTACAATCCTTCATGGCTGTGGTCCACGATGGCATCTTCACGCGCGTAGCGCACGGCAATATTGGGATGTCCGGGTGCCACACACGCCCATATCTCGCTGCGGATCCACGCGCCGTTCGAATCACGGTAGGGATTGTTCATATACCCGGACATGGGCGGTACGATGTTGTAACGCATATTATTTTTTCCTGCGCCGTATTCCACCCAATCCGGCGGTATGTAACTTAACCACAATTCGCCCAATTTGGCGGCGTCCACTTGCTTGCCGTAACGTTCCAACGCATACAGCCATACCAGTTGCAAATCCAAATCATCGTTGGGCAACGGGTCACCGGTGATGTCATGCGTATAAAATTCCACATCCAGCATCGTTTGCGCGCCCTCAAACGGCCCGCCCAGTGTTCCGCCAATGTTTTTACCCATCCAGCATCCCAGTAGTTTGCTCCTGAATTGCGCAAGCGTCATCATAATATCCTCCGTGCATCCTCGTCCGGGGTGATAATACGTATGTTCTGTTCTATCATCTTTTCAAACAGTGCTTCCGGGGGGCGTTGGTCGGTAACAAGCACATGTATCTTGTTTAAGTCGCATATACGGTAAAGCGCTGTTTTATCAAATTTGTCTGCGCTGCACAGCAATACATTCATTTGACTTTGGTTCATCATCACACGGCGCAGTTCCGCTTCTTCTGAGGACGAATCCATGAGTCCGTGTTTTTCTGATATAGCGCGGCACGAAAAAAACAATTTATTTACACAAAAATTCCTTACTGAGCTTTCTGCGATGTCCCCTATAAAGGAAAGTGAATTTTCTCGCAGTTTGCCGCCGGTGGAAATAACATTGATGCGCCGTTCGTTTAATGAAAGGGCTGTCTTGGCTCCGTTGGTGATTACGGTAAGGCCTTTTTTTATACAGCGGATCATTTCGTGCGTGGTGGACGATGAATCCAGGATAATTACATCGCCTTCGTTGATTAACCCTGCGGCCAATTCTGCAATGAGCCTTTTTTCGTTACGCATTTCCTTTTCACGCAGGTACAAGGGGAGCTCGCGGTTTAATCCTTCTACCAACACCGCGCCCCCGTGTGTACGCACGATGAGCCCCTGCGTTTGCAAGTTCTCCAAGTCGCGTCGGATGGTGGCTTCGCTGCTGAATTGCGCTTTGGCCAACTCGGTTACCGTAGCGGTTTTATGTTTTTTCAAGTGCTCGACGATGGCTTGTTGCCGTTCTACGACAAACATCTTATATCACTCTCCCCAACATGCGCAATATGAACATTAAAAATGTTCATTTGTGCTCATTTCATTTCGAAAATATAAATGATCCATGAATATTTTGCAACATTACCGTAAGCCTTTCTATTCATTGGAAAAAGATTTATGATCAGCACAGCGCATAAGTTTGAAAGGATGAGGTATACATGTCAAAAATCACCCCCATTCGTTCCCCTTGGAAGGGCACCATGACCCCGCGTGAACGTTTTAACCGGCAGATGCAATTTAAATCGGTAGACCGCAGCTTTCACATGGAATTTGGTTACTGGGCGGAAAATTATTCGCAGTGGGATTTATTCGTGGACAACGGCATCAAGCACGAACATCAAGCGAATGAATTTTTCGGTTTTGATCCCATTGCCCAGGTGTGGATGGATGTATGGATGAACCCGCCGTTCGAGAGAAAAGAAATCGGGCGCAAAGGAAATAAAATTATTATGCAGGATGAAAACGGCTTGACCGCCGAAGTGCCGGAATCCGGATTGTCCACCATCCCGCACTACACGGATTCGGCCATAAAAAACCCCGACGACTGGAAACGCGTCAAAGAAGAACGTTTTCAAATGAAACCATCGCGCATCCCCGATGTAGAGGGGATATTGAAAGCACACCCGAGTACGCGCGAGTACCCGTTGGGCATCGACTGCGGCTCCATGATTGGACGAATCCGCGATATGCTCACCTTCGAAGGCATTTGCTATATGTGGGCAGACTACCCCGATATGTTGGAAGATATGGTAGAAACTTGCTGTGTATTGGTAGAAGAATCGCTCAAACATGTGCTGGGCAAAGTGGATTTCGACTTCGCTACCGGCTGGGAAGATATCTGCTTCAACTATGGCCCCATTTTGCCGCCATCGTTTTTTGCGGAAGTCGTTGCCCCACGGTATAAGCGCATTGCGAAAATGCTCAACGCCAACGGTATTGACTTGTGGTATACCGACTGCGACGGCGATGTACGTCCGCTGCTTCCCATTTTTCTGGAATCAGGGATTAACTGCTTGTTCCCATATGAAGTTAACTCATGTACGCACCCCGGCGAATTATTGGATGCATACCCCAACCTGCGCATTATGGGCGGCGTGGATAAAATGAAAATGATCGCAGGGAAAGAAGAAACGAAAAAATACCTCGAAAGCTTGGTCCCCTTTGTGGAGCGCGGCGGGTTTATCCCCTTCTGCGATCATCGCTGCCCACCGGATGTAACCCCGGAAAATTACTTATATTACTTAGACCTTAAACACGCTCTCTTCGGCGGCAAGATGTAATAAGTCGAATATACCCCACCACGCGCTTACCGTGGATTGGGGTATTTATTTAATTGGAACGGAGGCATTGATATGTATTATCCCAACCATTACCAGAACCCAAAGGTGACCCACCTTAACCGTATGGAACCTCGGGCGTATTACATCCCCTACGACAAAAAACCCGACGACCCGCGCACCGCCAACCTTTATCGTGAGCGTTCCGCGCGGTTTCAAAATTTGGGGGGCGAATGGGGATTTTCGTATTACGAAGCCATCCACGAAATCCCCGACGATTTCCAAACCCCGGAATTTATTTCGACCGACACCCTATCGGTTCCTTCGTGTTGGCAAACGGAGGGATATGATCAATGCCATTACACAAATGTGAATTACCCCATCCCCTGTGACCCGCCGTATGTACCCAAGGAAAACCCCTGTGCGGTGTATACAAAGGATGTAATGATCAACCCCGCGTTCATGGGCAAGGATATCCATATCAGCTTTGAAGGGGTTAATTCCTACTTTGAGTTTTGGGTAAACGGCACTTATGTGGGCATGAGCAAAGGGAGCCGCTTGGGCGCGGAGTTTGATATAACCACGTTTGCGCGTGAAGGTGTTAACCGCTTTACCGTGTTGGTATTAAAATATTGCGACGGTACTTATTTGGAAGACCAAGATTGCTTCCGTTTTTCCGGTATTTTCCGTGATGTATATTTATTGGCACGCGAAAAAGCGCGTGTGACGGATGTATTTGTACGCCGCACGGTACCCACGGTTGAAATTGAACTGCGCGGAACACCGGGGCTAGAAGTTACCCTTTGCGTAGCCGACACGACCGAAAACGTAAAGCTCGGCGAAGATGGCCTTGCAACAAAAACCCTGACCATCGTCGATCCTATTTTGTGGAATGCCGAAGCGCCGCATCTTTATGATTTATTCGTGGAAGGGGGCGGTGAGGTGTTGATTTTTAGCATAGGCTTGTGTGATGTGGCCATTAATCATGAAGGCGCACTCACCATTAACGGCACCCCCGTCAAACTCAAAGGCATCAACCGCCATGACTTCCACCCGTACTACGGGCAGACCATTCCACTCGATTGGATGATTGATGACTTAAAAACCATCAAGACCCATAACGTGAATTGTATCCGCACGGCGCATTACCCCAACGACCCGCGATTTTTGCAATTATGTTCCATGGCGGGTTTTTATATCGTGGACGAAACCGATTTGGAAAGCCATGGTATGCGCCCGGATTATGATTTCCTAACCAAATCTTCGGATTGGACGGATGCCTTCACCGACCGTATGCGCCGTATGGTAGAGCGTGACAAAAACCAACCAAGCGTCATTATTTGGTCACTGGGTAACGAATCCGGCTACGGCCCCAACCACGACAAAATGGCACGCGAAACCATGGCACGCGACCCGCACCGCCTTGTACATTATGAAGGTGCGCACATCTACCAAGAAGAAAACGATGCACCCCTATCCATGGTTAGCCGTATGTACCCCACCGTCGAATGGGTAGCGCAATATGCCGCCAACCCGAATAAAAAGCTTCCTTTATATCTGTGCGAATATTCCCACGCCATGGGCACCGGCCCGGGGGATTTGTGGGATTATTGGCAGGTAATTAATAAAACGCCCAAGCTCATCGGCGGGTGCATTTGGGAATTTTGGGACCACGGATTGCAAGCGAAGCGCTACACGGACAAAAACGGAAAGACATACACTGTACCCGCACGGGGATATAAAAAAGCCTTGGAACGCATGGGGCTAACGCAAGCGCAAATCGATGAAATGGACGCAGTAACCTTCACCGCATACGGCGGTGACTTTGGCGACGCGCCCCATGACGCGAACTTCTGCCTGGACGGGTTGGTATATGCCGACCGCACGCCGCATACGGGTTTTAAAGAGGCAAAAGCGGTGTATGCTTATGCCGAAGCACGCCCGGTTGATTTAACCGTGGGCAAAGTGGAAATTTGCAACCATTATGATTTCGTCAATTTAAATAGGCTTTATATGGAGTGGGAACTGTCAAACGGTGAAACCCTTGCCGCAGGCACAGTGCATGATTTGGACATTGCACCCCACACGGCAAAGCAAATGACGCTTGACTATACCCTTCCGCAAGGGTCGGGCTTCCTTGCGATTAACATTCGCTTCCGTGTGAAGAACGGCGACGCATGGACACCAAGTGGCGAAATAATGGCCATGAACCAATTGATCATCAGAAATGAACAAATTCAATCACCAAGCCCAAGCTTAAACGAGCACAAACCATCAAACTCAATCAACGCCACGGAGTGCGACCGTTATATCAAAGTCAGCGGAACGGATTTTGCCCACGAATACGATAAAGTAGCGGGTGCATTCACCGTCATTTCGCGCAATGGCAAAAACCATATTGCCGCGCCCACCGCCTTTGATATATGGCGTGCGCCCACGGACAATGACCGCAATATCCGCCACCGCTGGCAGCAATACGGTTTCCATCGGGCGCGCATGAATGCATATGAAACGACGTTGGCCTTGGACGGAAACAACTATGTAATCAAAACAAACTTCGCCCTCGCCGCCGTTTCGGAGGCACCGATATTGCGTGGGGTGGCTACGTGGGTGTTGCACCCCTGTGGGAAAATCGCATTACAAACAGACGTAACCGTCTCCGATTTAATGGATTATGAAAACAAGCCGCTTACACTACCACGCTTTGGCTTGCGCTTGGTTTTGCCTGCGGGCAGCGAATCGGTAAAGTACGCCGGCTACGGCCCCCACGAAAATTATAATGACTTGTGCCGCAGCGTATACAAAGGCATTTTCACCACAACGGTGGACGATATGTTTGAAAACTACGCCTACCCGCAAGAAAACGGCGCGCGGCAAGGGGTCGATTACGTCAAAATCGCCGACGAACGCGGCATGGGGTTGCAATTCAACGCCGTAGACAAAGCACTGTCCTTCAACGCCTCGCATTATACAAACCACGACTTGGATGTCGCCCAACACCCCCACGAGCTTAAAAAGCGCGACGAAACCATCGTGCATATCGATTACAAACAAACGGGCATTGGCAGCAACTCATGCGGCCCGCAGCTGATTGATTGTTATCGTTTTGATGATCGTTTGTTTTCGTTTATGCTTGAAATTGTTCCTTTGTGATTGCCGACACCCATTAGGAGTGAAATGAAATGTTTGATAATAACCCCGTCCACATTACCGCAAACCACAGCGACCCGCGAATAAACATCATTAGCAACCCCGACCCTTACGCTATTTTCCATGAGGGCATGTATTATATTTATTCCACCGGGCATTACGGTGTTAACGTACTGCGCTCGAAGGATATGGAAAACTTCGAGCACATGGGGCTTGCACTGGAAGATAATGAATGGGAATCGTACTGGGCACCCGCCGTTATTTTCTATGAAGGCAAGTTTTATATGTATTATGCGTCCAAGCGCGTGACGGAAACGGGCGGGCACCATATGCAAATCGCCGTCGCAAACCATCCGTTGGGGCCGTTCACGTATACCGGTAAGCGATTCGACGATTTTTCCATAGACGCACATGTCATCGAAAAAAACGGAGATTTATATTTATTCTATACCCCAACCGTCGAACATGATGGGAAAAAAGGTTCCATGATTGTCGTGGACAAAATGATTGACCCCCTGACCCCCTGCGGCAATCCGCGGCTGTTATTATACCCGACATTCCCGCAGGAAATGTTCGTGAAGGACCAATTTGGCGAGGGGATCGACGGTTATACCGTTGAAGGCGCGTTTTATTTTGAACATGAAGGTACGGGTTTCTTGATGTACAGCGGCGGCAATTTTACCGGCGGTGATTATTTTGTTAATTACGCCGTTTGTGATGCATCGTTGCCGCTCGATGAAGCCGTGTTCACAAAATACCCTAATAACCATACCTTCCACGCGTTAATGGGCAAAGACGACCATTGCACCGGTTGCGGGCACAATTCGTTAATAACCGGCCCCAAGGGGGAATTGCTGGTGGTATACCATGGCCGCTCTCGCATCCCGGCAACAAACCCGATGCCCGGCGATGATCGGCAACTTTGCGTAAGTGAAATTAAAATCGAAGGAAATAAACTCATATTAAACCGGCGTAAATAAGAACACGTTATGAGGTGATGTATGAAGCGGCTGACTTTATTCACAAAAATCTTCCTTGTTTTTCTCATCACGATCAGCCCGCTTTATATATTGAGCGTTTATTTTAATTCCTTCGGCCGCGAACAAGTACGGCAAGAAATGCGCACCGCCCTGATGGGCAACATCGAGTTGTATATCAGCAACATTGAAAGCAGCATCGCGTGGATCATTAATTCGTCTGCGCAATTTGTTAACAATGACGATACGCACATCATCGGCAACCACGATACATTACCCACCGATTTGGAAACCATCAACCAAGTGCGGCGCATTCAACACATTTTGGCCGGTACGTCGGGTATATTCGAATACATGGCGGAAGTATATGTCCTGTTTCCGCATTCCGGTATGAAAATTACGCAACGCAATTTATTACCCATGACACCGTTGGATGTGTTGCAAGCAGGGGATCCGTCTTTTTTCACGGGGTTTCCATTTATTCATTGCCTACACAGCGGCGGTACATATATTAATTTTTCTTCGCAATATCACTTGGCGCATTATCGCCAACCGTTGGTAGAAGAAGTCCGCTGGATTGTTGTAACCCAAATCGACACAGCACGCATCAAAAGCGATACGCTTGCTTTTTTTAATGAGAACATAGCGTTTGTTGGTGGGGTTAACGGCCTTTCCATAAACGCGGATGCTACCGGTGAAATACTTGCATACAGGCATTCTGCGGCACTGGATTCGACTTTTTTGCTTTTTGGCAGTGAATCGGAAATGTTTAACATCCTCAGTTTCTTTTCTTGGCACATCTTGATATTAACCGCCGTAATGGTCGGATTGTTTGCTTTGTTTGTACTGGCGACTCATCGGGTGATCCTTCCCATTCACCGTGCCGCCATCGACAAGTTGCACGAACAGGAAATGACCATCAAAGATACAGAACTTAAAATGCTGCAATATCAAATTAACCCGCATTTTTTATATAATACATTCTTCACCATGTACCAAATGCTCCAAGCTTCTCAATATGACGGTTTGAAGCAAATCATGTTCCACATGGGGCGTTACTTCAGCTTCATCACCAAGAGCGAGGACTTCATCCCCCTTGCGGACGAAATGCAATTTTGTATTGACTACATGGAGATCCAAACGTTGCGGTTTTCCAACCGAATCACCGCAGAAATAGAACCACTGCCCGATGAAATCAAAAACTTGCGACTTCCCCGTTTGTCATTGCAACCTTTATTGGAAAATTGCTTCAAGCACGGACTCGCCAACAAAGAAGAAAACGGTATGGTACGCCTGCGCTATTACATTAATGAAACAACGGTTAAAATCCATATCGAAGACAACGGTGATGAACTCACCAACGATGCGCTGGAATTAATCAACCAAGCGTTATCCGCGCAAAAACAGGCAAGTGCGTTGGGTTTGCGCAATGTTCACAAGCGTTTGCAATCCCGTTTTGGGGCGCAATACGGCATCACGGCAAAACGTAGCGAACTGGGTGGGCTGCTGGTGGAAGTGGAGTTGCCAAAATGTATCAACTACTGATTGTAGAAGACGAACGCATGATTGCGGACTTGCTGTACGAAGCCATATCTGCCGAACTGGAAGATGAGGTGGTTATACTCAAGGCGTATTCCGCACGCACTGCAATCAACATCATGGATGAATCGATCATTGACATCATTGTGACAGACATCAACATGCCGGGCATAAACGGGCTCGATCTGGCTAAAGCATTTATGTTAGTTAACCCGCGTTGCAAAGTGATTTTCTTAACGGGGTTTAATGATTTCTCTGCCATTCAATATGCGTTGCGCAACAACAGCGTGGACTTCATTTTAAAATCTGAAAGCAATGATGTTATTTTTAACGCCATTCGCAAGGCATTAAAAACGCTGGACGACGAATTACATATGGAAAACATGCGCGTATTATCAAACCGGCAATGGGAACTATCCCTGCCCATCATGCAAGAACGGCTCGTGCTGGCATTATTGGACGGCGAATTATTTGTAAAAGAAGCCTTCACGGAAGTGAAGTTTCCCTTGTGCCCTGATAACCGCGTGCGGCTCATGATGGCACGCGCCGATGGCAATGCAACCATTTCCGGCACAGACCTGTACAAGCTCAAATGCAGCGTGGACGAATATTTGAACATCGATGTCTTCAGCGTCATAAAAGGCAATGACATCATATGGTTTTTGCAATCGCCCAACAAAGTCAATTTTAACATGGCGGCAATTCAAGATTTGTGTCACAAGTCTTTTAACACCATGATGTCCTTTGTTTTATCCGAGGATTTCGTTAAATTTGAAGAAATATTTTCTGCGTTGCATGGCATGAAGCAAACGATATTAAACATGCACACCCTAAGCCCCGGAATGTTGCTGATTGAAAACAGCCAACAAAAAGACGCGCTGGGTTTGCGGCGCACAATCGGCAATATCATGCGCAAAATAAACCTAAGCATCGAAAGCTTGCAACGCGAAAGCTACGAAAGCCAAATGGCGGAACTCGGCGGCATCATACAAAGCACCCAACCCGACGCATCGGCGAAAATCGAAATTGCGCTGCATGTGTATCTTGCCTTTTTGTCCCGCGCAAACATGGGGGGTGTCAGCCTTGATGTCGGCTTCTCAATGTTTCTTTCCTGTGACGACGATTGGGACAAATTTACGAAGCTGTTCGAAAAAATCGCCGAAGACTTCTTTACCAAACATTATGAAACGGCGTTCAAACACACCAACGAAGTGTTGGGCAACCTACGCCGCTACATCCACGCAAACTTAGACGGGGATACCTCTTTAAATAAATTGGCAGAGATATCGCATTTTAATCCATCGTATCTTTCACGCTTGTTTAAACAACTCACCAACGAAAGCCTAAGCGAATACATCGGGCGGCTCAAATATAAAAAGGCCGTAAAACTCCTGACCGAAACGGACATGAAAATCATTCAAATATCAACGGAACTGGGCTTTGAAACGCAATCTTATTTTTGGCGCTTTTTCAAAAAATACGCGGGGGTCGGCCCGCAAGAATTTAAGGAGGCTAACAATGAAATACCTGTGGTTTAAGGATCATGACACCTCGCGAAGCCCCTACGCGGCGTTCCGCGCAAGCTTTGACGTACAAGAATTAAAGCGCACCGCATTTCATATTTTTGCGGACACGGTGTATACGCTGTTTGTGAACGGTGTGTTCATTGGTTTTGGGCCGACACGGTTTGACCCGCGTTTCCCGCAATATGACACGTATGATTTGCACAAGCACTTGCGCATGGGCAAAAACGTTATTGCCGTGTTGGTGAACTACCACGGGCACAAGGTGTTCAAGAGCATCCCCCGTGAAGCCGCATTTACCGCATGGGGCGATATCCCCTTGGTTTGGAAGTGCAAGGAACACACCGGACACACGCAATTTACGCCCAAACTCAGCTTCGCCCTTGAAACGCAAATCCATTACAACCAAGGCGGATTTGATGAAAATTGGATCAACACGGATTATGACGACAGCGATTGGCAACAAGCCGTGCCGCTTGCCAATCAAAACGCATACGGCAAGCTCACCCCGCGTGAAATCCCCTTTATGGAATTAACCCCGATAAAACCTGCGTCCGTAACGGTTTTTCCATTGGAAAAACGCGAGAATGTATATTCGTTTTACCTACCCACCGGCACATCCGACGAAGCAACCATGATCGGCAAAAAATTTATTGCGTGGAGTACCTATGTTTATTCACCTAAAAAACAAACCATCACGGCGGGTGTGTTTTATGACAGTCTTTGGGTAAACGGATCAGCCTGCGAAAAAACCGAGGATTACGACCGTGCGGTGCGTTATAACGCGGTCATGCATTTGGATGAAGGTTGGAATTATGTTTTCGGGCAACTCTTTGTTTATCAGGATATTTTCCAAGCCTATTTATCGCTGCCCGTAGATTGCGGTTTGTTGTTGTCCGCCGACAAGGACGAAAGCAGCGGTTTCAATTTCCGCCATATTCCTCTGCAAGATGACGAAAAAGATAACGAATTAAAATCAATGTCCATGCCGCTTACAGAAGACTTTGATGCAACGCGGTACGGCGGCTGGGTATATACCACCGAAGCCGACCGCGCCCAATGCCCCATCCGCGCATCAAGCTGGACAACATACGCCCCACCCGTACAAACCATCACCGACTTGTCAGCCGTTACGTTCAAAAAGGAAATGTACCCAAACGGCTTTACCCTTTTGGTTGACATGGACCATATGTGCCTCGTATTCCCGTTGCTCCATATGCGCGGTATGCAGGGCGCAACCGTGGATTTCTTGTACGGCGACCGCTTTATGGCAGACGGGAAGCATTTGCGCTCGCTTTCTTGGGTGCCGCTGGGCGACCGCGTCGTATGCGCCAATGACGCATTAAGTTGGCAACCCATCCAACCCCGCGGTTTTAAATATGTAAGCATAACCATCAACAACGCCCCAAGTGATGTGGTGATTAACAAAATTGACTTCCTGTCTGCACATTATCCCGTCAATCGAATCGGCAGCTTTGAATGTTCCGATCCATTATTGAACCGCATATGGCAATCGGGCGAGTTAACATTGCGCATCAACATGGAAGACACCTACACCGACTGCGTGGACCGCGAGCGCGGTTTATACGCGCTGGATTTGCTGGTGCAATACTGTGTAAACCTTGCGACTTTTGGTGACCATGCACTAATGAAACGCGCATTGGAACTATACGGACAAAGCAACCACGAACCCACGGGCGTTTTCCGTTGTTTGTACCCCAATACGGGGGATTATGTGCTGCCCGATTTTTGTTTGTATATTGTGCATTCCTTCCACGCGTACTTTAAGCAAACCAACGACATCGCTTTCATTAAGACTTATTGGCCGGCCATGATGGAAAATATCGCCCGCTTTAACCGCTTGTCCGACGAGCGTGAAGATAAGCTATTAAACGCCGAATGGCCCGAAGGCGGATGGCCGCCCAAAGAAGGCGACAACCGCATGGGTTTCCTTGGCGACGGCATTGATAGCTTCAAAGAAGCCTTGAATAACACAGGTATCAACTGCATGTTTTCTGCCATGTATTTGTTGGCGTTGCGTAATATGCAAGAAATGGCAACCGCTACACAAGCCGCCGACGACTTTTCCGCACGCATTGCCATTTTGGAAAAATCCATCCCCGATGCCTACTGGAACGAAGAAAAGAACTTGTTCGCCGACAACTTAGACCATGCGGATTTTTCTCCCCATGCGTCGTTGTGGGCTGTATTGGCGGGCGCCGCCACAAATGAACACAAACGAGCATTGCAAACGAGCATTCCGCCATTGCTAACGCCATTTTTCATCAACGGCGTGGATTTTGCCGAAGGCTGCCGGTTTGAAACCTCGCGCGGTTTCCATTTGTTTGTTGCACTTTATGAACTTGGGCTCGATAACTTGGTGGAGCAATTAATCAAAGAAGGTTGGGGTTATTTCCTGGATAAAGGATTAAAAACCACGCCCGAACATTTCAGTTTGAGCGCAAGCCAATGCCACGCGTGGACGGCGCACCCCACTTATATGTTGACGCGATACGCGCTGGGCATTTCAATTGATGCAAATGGCGAAGTAAAAATGGACCCCCGCCCCGGTACATTGACATGGGCAAAAGGCACCGTGCCGCACCCCAACGGCGTGGTAGAAGCGGAGTGGCACTTGGAAAACGGCAAAGTCATTGCAAAATACAACCTCATCCGTAAAGATAGTGCAACGATTTTGTGAAATTTGTATAAAAAGCCGTAGGAACAATATAATATCATTGTGCAATAGTACGCCATTACAGGAGAAATGCCTCATGAAAAAGCGTGTTATTGCATTTTTTTTGGTTTTAATATTTGTCTTGTCATTATTGCCATCGACGGCGTATCGCGTAACGGCCAATGTGCCGGAACCATACATAAACCAAATGGCGCAATTTGAAGGCAGGTATTTGTATGCCGATTACATAGCAGAACGCCAAGGCTTGCCCAAGCCGAATGCGTTTTATTCTGTTGCTTTTGATGACGAATTTATACCTGAGTACGGATACCTATCATTTGAAGTAAATGTCGCGCAGGCGGGTTTGTATAACATTGCCGTCACTTATTTTAATACGCCCGGCAGAAGCAGTGACATCCAACGCGCATTGTTCATTAATGGCGAAATGCCGTTTTTCGAAGCAGGTTCGCTCACATTCGTGCGCACATGGACCAGCGAAACCAATGATTTCCTGGTCGATAATCAAGGCAACGAGATACGCCCGGCCCAAATAGAAGAACGCATGTGGCACACCCATACCATCAACAGCCCGGAAAACGGTTATTCAACCCCTTTGTTCTTCCATTTGAACGCAGGGGTTAATGTGATTACCTTCGTGTCCGTGCGTGAGCCAAAGTTAATCCGCGATGTAACGATATTCCAAGCAAGTGTACCGGTGCCTTACGCAGAAATTAACTTCCACGGGTTATCCCCCGCCGGTGGCGATACCATCCGTGTTGCGGGTCAGTTGGCAAACCGCCGTTCCGCACCTACATTGTTCCCCGTGGCAGACCGCAGCTCCCCTGCCCCACAACCGTACAGCCCGCGTCATATCCTGCTCAACACCATCGGCGGCCAAACATGGAGCATCCCCGGCCAATGGATTGAATGGGATTTTTATGTAGAAACCCCCGGTTTGTATAACATCGCCATGAGCCTAAACCAAAACATCATTCAAGATGCGCATGTGTACAGAAGCATCACCATCAATGGCGTGCATCCTTTTGCGGAGATGCAAGCCGTTTCCTTCCCCTATTCAAACACTTGGCGCGTGGACACCTTGGGCGGAAGCGATAATCCGTTCCAATTTTATTTCCCTGCCGGGCACCACACCATCCGCATGGAAGCAACGCTGGGCAGCTACGCCGAATATTTGCGCGATATAGAAGAAGCCGTATTGCGCATCAGCGCGTTGTACCGCCAAATCGTCATGATCACCGGCCCAACGCCGGACAACCAACGCGATTATCAAATTGCACGCCGTTTGCCTCACTTAGAGAGCGCATTGCGTGCTGAACGTATTGAAATGGACCGCATCCACGCGGGTTTGAGCGCAATTTCCGACGGGGTAAACGTGCAGCGCGATGCCGTTATCCGCACGATGAGCACACAGTTATCCGCTATTTATGCCAACGTAGATAACGTCACCCGCCACATGAACCGCTTGCAAAACAGCATTGGCGCATTGGGTACATGGATGATGGATGTCCGTCATCAGCCCCTTCAAATCGATTATATTTTCATCATGAGCGCGGGCGAAAGCGCACCCCGTATCAACAACGGCATTTTCGCACGTATATGGCACGAAATCCGTACCCTGTTTTGGTCGTTCTTCATCGATTACAGCGCCATTGGAGATGTTTCGGAACCGGGCGAGGCACGCACCATCACCGTGTGGACGGGTGCGGCAGGGCTCACGGGTGCCGGTCGCGACCAAGCCAACGTAGTGCGTGCGCTCATCGACAGTGACTTTACCCCCAATACAGGGATTAATGTGAATTTAATGCTGGTAGATATGAGCACGTTGTTACCCGCGACGCTTGCCGGGCAGGGGCCTGACGTGGCGCTCATGGTAGGTGCCAGTATTCCCATGGACTTTGCCATGCGGGGCGCGGTAGCAGATTTATCCGGCTTCCCCCGCTTTGATGAAGTTGCCGCGCGGTTTAATCCGGAGGGCATGGTGCCGTACCGCTTCCGTGATTACGCCTTTGCCCTGCCCGTTACGCAAACCTTCCCCATGCTTTTTTACCGCAGGGATATATTAAATGAACTTGAAATCGAACCGCCCGATACATGGGACGATGTGCGTACCATTTTGCCCATACTCAGCGAAAACCACATGGGCTTTGGTTTGCCGGTGGGTACCATGGACATGACGGCAGCGACTTTTGCATTGTTTTTATACCAAGCGGGCGGCAGATTTTTCGCCGATGACGGGTTGTACAGCGAGCTGGATTCCGACATTTCCATCAGCGCGTTCAGGAATTTTACCCGTTTCTTTACCGATTACCGCTTGCCGGAGCAATATGACTTTGCCAACCGCTTCCGCATGGGCGAAATGCCTTTGGCGATCGCCGATTTCAGCACCTACAATTTACTACAAGTGTTCGCGCCGGAAATCAGCGGCCTGTGGTCGTTCAGAAGAGTGCCCGGCACGGTTCGTTCGGACGGTACCGTTGACTACTCCTCCATCGTCGGCGGTACCGCCATTGTCATGATGGAACGTTCCAACGACCAAGACGCCGCGTGGGAATTCATGGAGTGGTTTACCTCCGCAAGTGTCCAAACGGATTTTGGCCGTGCGATGGAATCGTTGATGGGTGCGGCGGCGCGCTTCCCCACCGCCAACGAAGAAGCCTTCATGCAATTACCTTGGGGTATACATGAATTTAACCGCTTGATGGAGCAATACGAGCACATCGTGGGTATCCCCCAAGTGCCGGGCGGTTATCTGGCAGGCAGGCAAATCCACAATGCATTTTTCCGTGTGTTGCATGGCGGACGCGTCGGCCCGCGTGAGGCGCTAACCGACAACGTGCGTTATATCAACGACGAAATCCGACGCAAACGCCGCGAATTTGGGCTTGCGTATTAATACTCCCTTGCTTTTAAGGAGCGTATATCGTGAAGACATTGGCCAAATACAAACATAGCTACATATTAATGGCACCGTTTTTGCTGTTGTTCTTTCTGTTCAACTTGCTTCCGGTACTTATTTCTATGCTGGCGAGTTTTACGGATTTTAATATGCTTCAATGGCCGAGCTTCGTCGGGCTCGAAAACTACGCCCGTTTATTCTTGGAAGACGATGTATTTATCGTGGCACTCACCAATACGATGATTTTCGCGGTTGTCACCGGGCCCATCAGTTACCTTTTATGCTTTACCTTCGCGTGGATTATTAATGAATTGTCGCCCAAGCTGCGCGCGTTTATGACGGTGATATTCTACGCGCCGTCCATTGCGGGCGGGGTGGTTTTCTTCGTTTGGTTATATATTTTCAGCGGTGACCGCTACGGGTTGCTTAACGGGATTTTGCTCAACTTGAATTTCATCACCGAAGAAATCAACTGGCTGCGCGACGTTGATTACATCATGCCCATTTTGATTCTCGTTCAATTGTGGATGAGTTTGGGTACGGGTTTCCTTGCGTTTATCGCCGGTTTGCAAACGGTTGACCGCACCTTGTATGAGGCCGGTGCCGTAGACGGCATCCGCAATCGTTGGCAGGAGCTTTGGTTTATCACCCTCCCCAGTATGAAGCCGCAACTCATGTTTGGCGCGGTAATTCAAATTACGGGTTCATTTGCGGTGGCGGGTATTAGCATCCACTTGGCAGGGTTCCCATCCACCAATGATGCGGGTGCCACGGTGGTTACGCATCTTATGGACTTCGGCACGTTCCGTTTTGAAATGGGTTACGCATCCGCCATTGCCACAGTACTTTTCTTGATGATGGTGGGAACGAACAAGTTAGTCCAAAAAATGCTGGGAAAGGTGGGTGAATAGCGATGAAATGGTTGCGACGCCTTAAACCCGCCCGCCAAATAAACCGCTCCTTCGCCGGAAGCCTTGCCTTGTTTATGGTGCTGGCATTGGTGGGTGCGTTTATGATCATGCCCATCGTGCTCATGGTTATGAATGCTTTCAAACCATTGGATGAGTTGTTCTATTTTCCGCCGCGCTTTTTTGTGCGAAACCCCACTTTACGTAATTTCACCACCTTGTTCACGCTTATGTCAGAATCGTGGGTGCCTTTCTCGCGATATGTTTTCAACACGTTGTTTATCACGGGCGTGGGCATTTTTGGACACGTAATACTGGCATCGGCGGCGGCATACCCGCTTGCGAAGCATAAAGTGCCGGGCAAGGCATTTATTTTCTCGATTATCGTTTTGTCGCTCATGTTTGCGCGTGAAGTCACCGCCGTGCCCAACTACATGATTATTACGGCACTGGGCGTGAACAACACGTATTGGGCGGTCATCATGCCCGCGTTTGCTATGTCGTTAGGTTTATATTTAATGAAGCAATTCATGGAGCAAATCCCCGACTCGCTTATCGAATCCGCACGTATCGACGGTGCCAACGAATATGTAACTTGGTGGAAAATCGTCATGCCCAACGTGCGCCCCGCATGGCTCACGCTAACCATCCTCATGTTCCAAGCATTATGGGGCGAAACAGGCGGCCAATTCTTGCGTGATGAAGCCATTAAACCCTTGAGCTTTGCCATGCAGCAAATCGCCATGGGGGGCGTTGCGCGGCAAGGCGCGTTCAGCGCAGTGAGCTTGCTCATGTTTGTCGTTCCTGTTGCGTTTTTCATCTTCACACAAAGCCATATCATCGAAACCATGGCCACATCCGGGATGAAGGAGTGAGGATATGAAAAAATTCGTGCTTTTTTGTCTGATTTTTATATTCGCATTTCCGCTTTCGGTAAACGCGGTGCCTTACCGCGGCTTCACTTACAATTATTGGGGGGGGCCCATCCCCGCTCCGGTGGCTTATGTGCCACTCAGTCATGTTAACGCAAGCGATATTTGCGCATCGCTGGGGTCATTTAACATGCCGCAGGATTTGCATGTAGATATCAACGGGAATATTTATATCGCCGACACGAGCAACCACCGTATTGTCATTTTTGACCGCCATTTGGAATTAATAAATGTGATTGATTCATTTTACATGCACGGTGCGTTACAAACCTTCAATTTCCCGCGTGGGGTGTTCGTAACCCGTGATTTGGATATTTACATCGCGGACACAGAAAACCGACGAATCGTGACACTCGACCAACAGGGCAACTTCTTGCGCGTTAACAACGGCCCGGAATTCGGCGAAATCGACGACCATTTTCAATTTTTCCCATTAAAGATCACGGTAGACAACGCAGGACGGCAATTTGTTATCGTGCGCGGTGTGTTCGAAGGCATCATGCGATTTGACCCGCGCGGCAACTTCACGGGTTATTTCGGCACGATTCAAGTTTCGGTAAGCGCCATAGATTGGTTTTGGCGCTTAATCTCAACGGCAGAACAACGCGCACGCCAGCAATTGTTTATCCCAACGGAATTTACGGGCATGGATATTGATGAATACGGCTTTGTGTTTACCACCAACCTCGCCACCGGTGCAGGCGCAAAGGTGCAACGCCTAAACCCCGCCGGGGAAGATGTATTACACAATTTCACGGACATTGAAATCGTGGGGTCTGCGAATTATTCTGCGTTGGGCCAATTTAGCGGACCGTCACAATTTATTGATATCGTAGCACGGGGCAATGGCATGTACACCGCATTGGACCGCAACCGTGGGCGACTTTACACCTACGACCGCGAAGGTAATCTTTTATATGTATTTGGCGGTACGGGTAATGTGTTGGGCATGCAGCGCATACCGACCGCGCTGGCAGTGCTGGACGATACCATTCTCGTTTTGGATGCGTTGCGCGGCGAAATCACTTTTTATGAACCGACAGAGTTGGGATGGTTAATCAATGAAGCCGTAGCGCTTTTGTACGACGGTGATGTAACCCGCGCAGTGGAAATGTGGCACCGCGTGCTAGAAATTGACGCAAACTTCCGCTTGGCACTGGTAGGCGTAGGCCGTGCATACTTAGCCGCCGGAGAAAATCGTTTGGCTATGAATTATTTGCGCCGCGGCATTGACGTAGAATATTTTTCCATCGCGTTCCGCCGTCATCGCACAGAATTGATGCGTGACAATTTTTATTTGATATTTTTTGCTGTAGTCGGGTTGGCATTTATCAAACCCGCTGTATGGGTAGTTAAAAAAGTCAGGAAGAAGGTGCGACCCGCATGAAGAAATTAAAAGAGCAGATCGCGCTTCCTTTGTATATTATGCGCCACCCATTTGATGGCTTTTATCGCATGAAGCACATGAACGAAGGCAAAATGAGTACGGCATTTATTTTATTTTTCTTGTTTTGGATATCATTCGTGTTTATGCAGCAATACGGCAGCATTACCGTAAGCACATCGCATCCGCAAATGCATAATTCCATCCGCGACGGCGCTTCTATTTTTGCCATCCTTGTGTTGTGGAGTTTGAGCAATTGGGCGGTTACCTCCCTAACCGACGGCGAAGGGAAATTTAAAGAAATTTTCATGGGCAATTGCTATGCATTTACGCCATTAATATTAACGTTGCTACCGATGACGCTGGCCAGCCATTTGATGACCGACACGGAAAGCGCGTTCTTTTTTATCGTGATTACGGCGGCGGTGATTTATTTTATCTTTTTGGCTTATGTCGCCATGGTGTCTGTACAAAATTATGGTGCAGGCAAAGCATTGGGCACTATATTTTTAACAATTTTTGCCATGCTTATCATTGTATTTCTGGGAACCGTCCTAATGGTTTTGTTGCAGCAGATGTATAACTTTGCCGTTAACATCTATACGGAATTGGCTTTTAGGTAGGGGGGCATATATGAAAAGACGATTGAAAAAAGCGTTGCCGTTGATATGCTTCTTCGCGTTGGTTGTGGTTACGGTTGTTGGGGTTATTCTTTACAACCGCGGCGGGCGTTATTATAACTTTCATTACTTGTGGCCCTCCGCATCAAATGTGCAAACAACCCCATTGCAAATTATCGACCGCGCCGACGTAGCCGGCATGGTTGCCGTATACGAAACGGCCCATTTGGTTTTGTATGTTGATATAGAAGGCAGCGGCAGCTTTGCCGTGTATGATAAACGCAACGCATTTGTTTGGCATTCCAACCCGTTGTTCGCAGGTGATGATGCGCTGGCGTTGGCGCATGAGCAAAATATCATGCAATCTGTTTTAGGGTTTCATTATTTTAACGAAACACGCATCCCCCTTACTTATTGGTCACACCGCGACAGTGCCGCATTTGACCAGGTGGTGTTTTTGTCGATTCCCGGTGGTGTACGCATGGAGTTGACTTTGGGCACCACGGATTTGGGTATTCGCGGCGTACCTACCACAATCTATAGCGACCGCCTCGAAGAACGCATTATGGTCCATCTTGATGCGGATGACCGCATTGCACTCAGGCGACATTTTTCACGATTGCGTCAAATGCCCGGTTTTTTACGGCTCAACCCCAGTGCAATAAACGCCCCGGCTTCGCGCAATGAGATTATCCGCATGTTTGCCATCGCGGGTTATACGCTCGAGGATTTGATCTATGACAACGAACTCGCCGGCATAGAAACAGATATCAGTCTTGATGTATTCCGTATGTTCATCGATTTTACGCTGGATGGCGACACCATGACCGTCAACATTCCCTTGTCGGAAATTAACCCTGAGCGTGAAGAAAATTTGTTGCGTGGCTTAGAGTTGATGCGTTATTTCGGCGCGGGCGGCATAGATGAAGAAGGATACATCTTTGTGCCCAGCGGCAGTGGCGCACTCATCGAATTTAATAACGGTAAAACCGCGCACGAAGCATTTACCGGGCGTGTGTACGGACTTGACCCAATGGGTGCGCGTGTAGTCGCGCAGCAAACAAACCCCATCCGTATGCCCGTATTCGGCATTGCACGAGATGGTGCTGCCGTGCTGGCAAATGTCATAAACGGTAGTGCGCTTACTACCATTCACGCGGATGTATCCGGGCGTTTAAGTTCATTTAACACCGCTTGGTTTAATTTCAATTTGCGTGAAAGCGACACCATCACCGTAAACTTGTTGGACGAAAACAGCAATATGCGCATATTGCAACAACAAATATATGAAGGCGACATAACCGTACAATACATCTTCCTTGCGGGGGATGATGCCGACGTGAACGGAATGGCATCGGCATATCGAAGGCATTTGATCGATACAAATGTATTATCACCGCTTACTGTTGCGGGCGATATTCCCTTTTACTTATCTATATTGGGCGCAGTGGAGCGCCGCGAATTTATTGTAGGTGTGCCGTATAACGCCACCGTTGTCATGACGACTTACAACCAAGCTGCCGACATCATCGAAAGATTAAACACAAGCGGTATCAGCAATATCCAAATGCAATGGATGGGTTGGTTCAACCGTGGTGCCAACCATGATTTGGCTACCAATGTAAATCCCCTGCGGCGTTTGGGTTCGACCGCCGAACGCGATAATCTCATCGCCTTATTGGAACAAGGCGGCGGCGGATTTTATCCGGCGGTGCGCTTCCAGTCTATCAGGCGCGACTCCCGCGGACTCAATACCACAAGGGAAGTTGCACAGGATATGCAAGGGTTTGTGGGTGTGTTTACGACCTTTTCCCGTGAATTGCTTAGTATGCGCACAACCATGTTTCGTTCGGATGTGTATTTGATTATCCATCCGGCGGTGCTTCCTTATCATATAGATGCATTTATTCCTGCATTTCGCAGGACAGGGTTGGGGTCTATCGCACTTGAAGACTTGGGTGACATGGTTTCGCAAAGCCTGCACCGCCGCAATCCCATTGACCGCGAAAGCGCTCGTTTAATCGCCGCCGAGCAAATCCGCCGTATGTATGACGAAATGGGCCCCATGATGGTGGTAGGCGGCAACGATTATTCGCTGTTTTCGGCGAGTCATTTGTTGGATGTGCCTACCCAAGCGGATCGTTTTCTTATTCTTGACCACAGCGTGCCGTTTATGCAAATGGTTTTGCGTGGTTATGTGGAATATACCGGCCCGGCCATTAACGCGTTTGATGTCATTGATAATGATTTGATTTTCTTGCACATGTTGGCATCCGGCACGGCACCCCATTTCTTGTGGACACACGAACCGATGGAAACCATGTCGTTCACACAATATATGCAACTGTATTCCACGCATTACGAAGTATGGATAGAGGACGCCATCACAATGTATCGCGCATTCAATGAGGTGTTCGCCGGTATGAGAACCGCGCCCATTACGCGGTTTGAAATACATGGCCCAAATGTGAGCATGACGGAGTTTGGCGGAAGCTTGCGCGTGTATGTCAACACCGGCCTGCTGCCTGCCACCATTGGTGATGTAACCGTAGCACCCATGGACTTTTACGTTGTGAGGACGGGCGCATGAAAAAATTACAAATGAAAATGCACCACAAAAAAATGATGATAGGTTACATTTTCATCGCGCCGTGGCTCGTGGGGATGATCATTTTCTTTGCATACAATTTGTTCCGCAGTGCGCAGTTCAGCTTAAACCATGTTGATTTGGCGGTGGCGGAGCGTTTTGAATTGAATTATGTAGGCATGGACAACTTTAATTTCGCATTCAGGGAGCACGCCACATTTCTGCGCGTCTTGACGGAGTCCATCACAGAAACGTTAATTGCCGTGCCGTTAATTATCTTTTTCAGCTTGTTTGTGGCGATGTTGATTAACCGGAAATTCGCGCTGCGGGGATTTGTACGCGCGATATTCTTTTTGCCGGTCATTATGGCTTCCCCGGCGATCAACTCGGCGCTTGATGGTGCGGCGCGTGCCATTGCGGGCGGCGTAACATCCATGGCACCCGATATGGCAGGAGCAGCGGCGGGCATTAATACAATGGCTTTGTTAGTAATGCTTACGGATTTCGGCTTGCCGTTACAAGTAGCGAATTATATTGCGGATGCGATTGCGCAGTTATTTATCATCATCCGCGCATCCGGCGTGCAGATTATTATTTTCCTTGCGGCATTGCAATCCGTGCCGTCGTCCATGTACGAAGTAGCAAAAATCGAAGGCGCTACGGCATATGAAACGTTTTGGAAGGTGACTTTCCCATTGGTGAGTCCGCTGGTTTTGACCAATGTGGTGTATACAATCATCGATGGGTTCTCGCGGACAGAAGTGGTTGAACTGGCGCACGAAACGGCGTTTTTCAGAATGAATTTTGGGTTATCGGCGGCCATGTCGTTGTCAAGTTCACTTGCGATTAGTGTTGTGCTTGTTGTGATTGGGTATTTTGTTTCAAAGAAGGTGTTCTACCATGTTTAAAGGGGTCCGGGTAAAGAATAACACGGCAAAAATGGCGAACACCCTGCGCGAACTGGGGCTTAGTTTGGGTCGCGGCATTATCTTGGCGGGCATCATGTTTGTTATTTTGACGCCCCTCATCAGTATTATTTCCGACGCGTTTATGGACGAAGTTGATGTCTTTAACCCATTAATATTCTTGATCCCGGAAACGTTTACGTTGGAGAACTTCCGCATGGCGTTTACGCATTTGAACTATGTATCTACGCTTGGTACGACAATGGGCTTGGCGCTGTCTGCCATGGTATTGCAGGTGCTTGCGTGCTCATTGACGGGGTATGGTTTTGCACGGTTTGACTTCCCGGGCAAGAATGTTCTTTTCGGTGTGGTAATTCTATCCATCGTCGTGCCGGTACAGAGTTATATGGTTAGTTTGTTTACGCAGTTTCGTTTTTTTGGCGCGTTTGGGTGGGAAACAAATTTGTTGAACACCTTTGGGCCGGTGTTAATCATGTCCTCGCTTGGCATGGGGTTGCGGAGCGGTTTGTTCATTTATATATTCCGGCAGTTTTTTAAAGGACTGCCTAAGGATTTAGAGGAAGCCGCGTTGATTGATGGTGCGGGATGGTTGCGCACGTATGTCAGCATCATGCTTCCCAACGCCGCATCGGCCATTATTACCGTAAGCGTGTTTTCATTCGTGTGGCAATACAACGACACCTTTTTCGCCTCCATGTTCATGCAACAATTAAACCTGATGCCCGTGCGGCTTGTTTCGTTACCCGGATTCTTGCAACACGGTGTCAGCATCGGTTCCAGTGCTTTTGTTACCTTGGTGGTAAGTGCGGCGGTTCTGTTGGCTATCGCACCGGTTATTATCCTTTATTTTGGGATACAACGATTTTTTATGGAAGGAGTGGAGAGAAGCGGTATTGTAGGCTAGGCAATCATCACAGAGGGAAGTACATTTTTAACATATATAAGGAGGATTCGTAATGAATCGCATCAGAATCGGTTTTATCGCAGCCCTGTTGGTTATGGCATTGGCTTTCCTTGCGGCATGTGGCGGCAACGACAATGACACGCCCCCGCAAGACGACCCCCCGGCAACCACGACCGATGCACCCGCACCCCCCCCGACGGAAAACAACCAACAAAACGCAAACAACAATGAAGAAACACCCCCGGTATCCGGAACGGAATTCGCCCCGCGCGAATTTGTGTGGGTAACTTGGATGCCCGACCACCAAACACATGATCCGGACCCCACCATCGCAGACCCCGATTATCTCGATCAGCGCTGGATCAACTTGCAACGTATCTACGAAGAATTCGGCTGGAGCATCCGCTACGAAATCATTAGTTATGAAGAAATATTCCCCGCGTTTGTTGCCAGCGTAATGGCAGGCACGCCGCTGGGCGACATCGTTGAATTGCCGACGACGGCATTGTTGGTAGCCGCGCAAATGGGCTTACTTCAAGCAGTCGAAGATTTTGCACCCCCGGGCGCTGATATTTGGCAAGACGATATGTGGGTACGCCCCGGCACCTTCTTTGGCGGGAATCATTATGCAGTGGCATCCCGCAGACTCAATACAGAAAACACGGTATTCGCTTATCGTCAAGATTTGATTCAAGCTGCCGGTCTTGAGCTTCCCTCCGTGCTTTATGAAAGAGGCGAATGGACTTGGGATGTATTCCTTGATTATTTGCGTGCAACCACCATTATCGGCCCGGATGGCAATGTAGTGCAGTACGGTTTGCGCGGCACCCCCCGTCACTTGATGCCGTTAATCGTTGCTTCCAACGACGGACACTTTATTACACCTGAACTCACCAGTGGCTTCCATTTGCCGGAAACAGTTCGCGCATTCGAATTCCTACATCAAATTTACCAAACCGAAGGTTTGGGTCACCCCCCTGTAAACGATTGGTATGACCACATCGGTGAAGGCGAAATTGACGCTGCCTTCTTCGTAGCCGAAATGTGGGCATTGGGTGATTGGACGCCCCGCGGCCAACACATTGGCGTGCGTGGCGGTGTGCCCTTCCCCATCGGACCCAACAACACAAGCGGCAATCTTTCCATGAGTAGAATATTGGCCGGCCCCGCTATTCCGCGCGGCGTAGAAAATCCTTATGAAGTGTACCGTATGCTTACCGAAATGCGTCACTCCTTCCGTTATTTCTCGGAAGAAGCGTATGAAAGCCCCATCGGTGAAGCCACCAACGCGCAATACCAAAACGCAACCCGTGAAGGCTGGGTACACACCATGTTTGCCTCCGGCGAAGACGCAGATCGCGTGCTGGCGGCCATGAACGGCTTGGATACATTCGACGTTGGCACCAACATCGGCGAAATCCAAGACATCATAACCAGCATTGGCATTCAAATTATGGAAGGCAATGGTATGCCTGCGCAACTTTTGGAAGCATACCGTCAGCAACTCGAAGACATCATCGACACGTTCTTCGGCAATTAAGTATTATCGGTTTTGGCGGGGATGGGCGTTATGCCTTTCCCCGCTTACATACCCATTTTAAGGAGGAAATGATATGGCAAAAATTACGTTTATGGGTGCAGGCAGCACCGTGTTTGCAAGGAATGTATTGGGCGACAGTATGCTCTCGCCGATTTTGGGCGACAGCGAATTCGCGCTTTATGACATAGACGGGCAGCGCTTAAAGGAAAGCGAAACGATATTGAAAGCGATTAATGAAGGCCTGGGAAACAAAGCCACCATCAAATCATACCTTGGTGTGGAAAACCGCAAAGACGCACTGCGTGATGCAGACTTTGTGGTCAACGCCATTCAAGTGGGGTTGTACGACCCTTGTACCATCATTGATTTTGAAGTGCCCACCAAGTACGGTTTGAAACAAACCATCGGTGATACGCTGGGCATCGGTGGCATCATGCGTGCGTTGCGCACGATTCCCGTCATGGAAGGTTTTGCGCGGGACATGGAAGAAGTATGCCCGGACGCATGGTTTTTAAATTACACCAACCCCATGAGCATGCTGTGCGGATTTATGCAGCGTTACACGGGTGTTAAAACACTGGGGCTGTGTCACAGTGTGCAGGGTTGCTCGCAAGATTTGCTCAAGCACTTGGGCATGGAAGATAAATTGGAAGGCCGCAGAGAACTGATTGCCGGCATTAACCACATGGGTTGGTTGCTCAAGCTCCATGACAAAAACGGCGTTGACCTGTACCCGGAAATCAAACGCCTGGCAAAAATCAAAAACGAAACTGAAAAGCATCATGACATGACGCGCTTTGAATATATAGATAAATTCGGCTACTACTGTACCGAATCCAGTGAACACAATGCGGAATATACTCCGTGGTTCATCAAGAAAGCGTATCCCGAACTCATCGAAAAATACAACATCCCCTTGGATGAATACCCCCGCCGTTGCGTAGAGCAAATCGCCAATTGGGCCAAGGAATACCATGAGTTGACCGCCAACTCAATCGGCCGCAAGCATGTACGTTCGCACGAATATGCTTCTTTCATCATGGAAGCCATGGTAACGGGTACGCCGCTTAAAGTGGGTGGCAACGTCATTAATAACGGCCTTATCGAAAACTTGCCCAAGGAAGCATGCGTAGAAGTACCCTGCATGATTGACAACCACGGTGTTAATCCTTGTGCGGTAGGCAAATTGCCCGTACAGCTCGCCGCCATGAACATGACGCACGTGAATGTACACCTCGTAGCCATTGAAGCGGCAGTGACACTGAAAAAAGAACATGTATATCAAGCCGCATTCCTTGACCCGCACACCGCAGCAGAATTGCCGATTGATAGCATCGTTGCCATGGTGGATGACTTAATCGAAGCACACGGCGATTGGCTGCCAAGGTACAAATAAATGACAGCACGGGAGATCATCACAAAACGCTTGAACCATGAAGGTACAAGCGTTACACCGTATAATTTATTTATCGAGTACGAGCTTGAGCAAAAAATAGCGGCATATTACAAAGATGAAAACTGGCGCACAAAAAAGTTGCGCCGGTTTACGACCAATAGCCTTTGGATAGACACGCAACTGTTCACCCCATATGACGATATCCGTCAAAAGGATGTGTATGGGGCGATATGGCGCATGGACAAACGACCGTGGCATTTGGAAACGCCGCCATTAGATGAACCAACCCTGGATGGATATGACTTCCCGGGGGAGGCTGCTTTTGTCACGCCTATTTTGGAACGTAAAGCTGCCGCCATCGAAGCGTACAACGCCGATACCGAACACTACCGCATCATCGACATGGGATGGGGTATTTTCGAACATTCGTGGAAGTTGCGCGGGTTTGAAAATGTACTCATGGATATGATTACCGACGAAGATTTTTATGCCGAGATGACAACACGCATTACCGATAATTACATTGCCATGATTAAGACTTGTGCGGATGTGCCCGCAGATGCTTTCATGTTTGGCGACGACTGGGGCGACCAACGCGGTGTCATTATGGGGCCTGACCGTTGGCGCAAGTTCTTAAAACCTTGTTGGGCGCGGATATACGCCGAGGCAAAAAAACAAGGCAAAAAAACCATCCAACATTCGTGCGGCAGTATTGCCGAAATCTATGACGACCTTATAGAAATTGGTCTCGATTGCCATGAAAGCGTGCAGCCCGAAGCGAACGGCATGGCACCCGAAGTGTTAAAAGAAAAATGGGGCAAAAAAATGTCCTTTTGGGGCTGCTTGGGTTCGCAAGGCATTCTATGCCATGGCACCCCCAAGGAAATCGAAACGGAAATCAAGCGTTTGCACCATTTATTTAAAGACGACGGTGGTTTTGTTTTATCACCCGCCAAGCCGCTGATGGATGAAATGCATGTTGACCAAGCAATAGCAGTTATCGAAACATTGGGGGAACTCAATGAAAGTTGACGGGAATAAATGCACAATGCCGCATACGGCATTCGATATACTGAATGTCACGCGTCGCAAGCGCCTCGCGACATTCAATATAACCGGCGGATTTTGGCGCAATTTGATGGAGTTGGCGCGCACAGAAGTCATCCCTTACCAATGGGAAGCGCTCAACGACCGCGTGCCTGATGCAGAGCCCAGTTTTTTTATGCAAAATTTCCGCGTGGCATCGGGCGCGCAAGCAGGCAAACACGGCGGATTTGTGTATCAAGACAGCGACGGCGCTAAGTGGATAGAAGCCGCCGCACACAGTTTGACTTGGCACCCCGATGCGGAGTTGGAAGCCATTGTAGACGGTGCCATCGACGATATTGTAGCCGCCCAACAACCGGACGGGTACTTAAATTCCTTTTTCATCAACAACGGACTCGACAAGCGCTTTAAAAATTTGCGTGACGAGCATGAGTTATATTGCTTGGGTCATTTCCTTGAAGCGGCGATTGTGTATTACAAAGCCACGGGCAAGGACAAGCTGCTCAATTCCATGATGAAGTACGCGGATTTGATTGATGCCACGTTTGGCGAAGATAAAATCCGCGGATATTGCGGCCATCAGGAAATTGAATTGGCGTTGGTTAAGCTCTATGACGTTACGAAAAATGAAAAACATTTAAAGCTGGCGAAATATTTCGTGGACGAACGCGGAAGATTACCGCTTTATTTTGACGGCGAGGATACCGCCGGTGCAACAGACCACGAATACTTCCAAACGCACAAACCCATCCGCGAACAAACCGTAGCCGTAGGCCATGCGGTGCGTGCGTTATATATGTACAGCGGCGTGTTGGATGTGGCGCATGCAACCAACGATGCACCATTACTGGATGTGTGCAAAAATTTGTGGCGCAATGTGATCAACAAGCAAATGTATATCACCGGCGGCGTGGGTGCTACCCACCACGGCGAGGCGTTTACCTATGATTATGACTTGCCCAACGATACGGTGTATGCCGAAACATGTGCGTCGATTGCACTGGTGTTCTTCGCGAAGCGCCTGTTTGACATCGAGCCGCTCCGTGAATACGCCGATGTCATGGAGCGTGCATTGTATAACGGCATCATCAGCGGCATGGCGGCAGACGGAAAAAGCTTTTTTTATGTAAACCCGTTGGAAGTGGTGCCCGCTTCGTGCGAGAAGGACGGCGGCCGCAAACATGTGAAAGTACAGCGGCAAAAATGGTTCAGCACTTCATGTTGCCCGCCAAACATTGCGCGGATGCTTGTTTCGCTGAGCAATTATGTATTCGCGCAAAAAGACGAAACATTATATTTGAATTTGTTTGCAACGGGTTTGGTGGAAGATAAAATTGAAGTCGAAACCAACTACCCCCATGACGGACGAATAAAAATAACGATAAAAGACGCACCCCCCGAAAAACTCGCCGTGCGCATCCCAAGCTGGTGCGAATCATACCGCATTGACATGCCTCACACAGTACAAGACGGATACGCGGTATTTGAAGGGTTATCATCGGGTGATGTGATTGAATTGGTATTTGATATGCATGTCACCGTTTTGCAATCCAACGCCCATGTACGTGAAAACATCGGCAAGGTCGCTGTCATGCGCGGGCCGGTGGTGTATTGCCTTGAAGAGGCCGATAACGGAGCGGATCTGCACCGTGTATTTTTATCAAAAGAGGCCGTGTTTAATGAAGAATTTGAACCTGACTTTTTGGGTGGAGCAGTTATATTACATTCACCGGGAAAATTTTTGAGTCAAACATATCCAAGCGGTGCATTGTATGTGAAAGCGTCAACCGCTTCTTATTTTGATGTAAACTTGAAATGGATTCCTTATTACCTGTGGGCAAACCGGACCGCAGGCGAAATGATTATTTGGGTACACACACTATGATTTCGCAAAGTGACCGCGTTATATTGCGCGAGCTTGCAAAGCAGCAACAGGAATACGCACATTTGCCCATCATGCAAAAACGTGAAGAAATGTGGCATAACCACAACGCGCTCATCGGCAACGATGTACCCATTCATTTTGAGGTAGGCCCGTTCAGCCATGAATTGACACCACCGCTTAAAACGACTTCCGACTTTGCGCGCAATATTGAGTGGAACATATATGGAAATATGTTAAACCACTTATTTGTTGATGACGACCGCGTTGTGCCGAAGACATATGACATTGCGTGGCATACGCGTTTTGTTCTGTTTGGCATCGAAGTTTCGCGTCACCATGGGGAAGGTCTTGCATTTTTATATAACCATGTCATCAAAGATTTGCGCGATGATTTTCACAAGTTGGGTGCGCCGATTATTTCGCTCGACAAAGAATCGACATTAAACGAAAAAGCCATGGTTGAAGATATTATCGGCGATATTTTGCCGACACGCGTGGTTAACGGGTATGCCTATGCAGCCAGTGCCACGCAAGAAATCGTAAAACTCATGGGCATGGAAGCTATGTACGTGGCACTCTTTGATTACCCGGAGCTTGTCTTGCAAATGATGGAGCGCCTGACGGATGCACATGTGGAATATTTCCGTTTGATCAAACAAGAAAACATACCAAACAACGGCAACGATTGGGTGTGGCAGGGGAGTTTTGGCTTCCATCCTGATAACGTGTTGTGGGGGTATGCGGACTCGCAAGAAACCGAAGGCATATCTGCCGAGGCGTATGCTGAATTTTTCTTTCCGTCCTACCAACGCATCGCCGCAGAATTTGATTTATTTTCTTATGCGTGTTGCGAACCGGTGCATCGTATATGGGAACCATGCTTGCGTAAGCTCAACAATTTGCGCAAGCTTTCTATTTCAAATTGGTGCGATGAAGCATTCATGGGTGAGGCATTACGCGGTACGCAAACGATATACTTCCGCAAGCCCGGCCCCAACTTTGTGGGTGTGGGCAAAACATTGGACGAAGACGCGTTTGCCAAGCACATACAAAAATCACTAACCGCCGCACGGGGGTGCAAGTTGGAAATCGCCTTCCGCGATGTATTAACCACCGTGGGCGACATGACAAAACCACGCCGCGCCGTGCAAATCACGCGCAACCAAATAGAAAAACATTGGGGGAAATAATATGTTTGCACTCAAACCGGATTATGAACAAGCCAAGCGTCGCATTGAAACGTTTTGGCACCATGAAGATACCGATCGCCCATTTGCCCGCATCGTGTATCCCAAAGCCAACGCGAAGCCCATCACACAAAAACACCATGCCACCAAAGAAGATTGGTGGCTGGACGTTGAATATCGTGCGGAAGCGGATGCGCAATACATGGAAAATTTCGTGTATTTTGCAGATGCGTTGCCGTTGTTAAGCCCGAATCTGGGGCCCGGTATTTTATCTGCATGGGCGGGCTGCCCGTACACTTTTGGGCTTGAAACCGCGTGGACAGACCCCTGCGTAACCGATTGGGAAAAAGACAAAGCCATCATGGACATGAACCATCCGCTGGCAAAAAAATTGGAAAAATATACCGCGCTCTTGTTGGAACGCGGCAAGGGAAAGTTCATCGTTGGGTTGTCAGACTTCCACCCCGGCGGCGATCACTTGGCCGCATTGCGCGGCAACGAAGCGCTGGCCATGGACATGTATGACAATCCCGATGCGATAAAGGCTTGGTTGGAATCTTCCTATGCAGAATATTTCCCCATATATGATTACTATGTAGATTGGCTCAGACGCGAAGGGCAGCCCATTGCGTCGTGGTTGCACCTGGTGGATGATGAAAAAATGTACATCCCCAGCAATGATTTTTCCTGCATGGTTAGCAAGGATATGTTTGACGAGTTTTTTTTACCGGGGATCATCCGCGAATGCAAGCATTACGGTAAGAGTATTTACCACTTGGACGGCCCCGGTGCGTTACAACACTTGGATTCGCTGCTTGCAATACCCGAATTGCATGCCATCCAATGGGTGCCGGGTGCCGGGCAAGATGAATTGTATCGCTGGGTGGATGTATGCAAAAAAATATTAAACGCAAAAAAATCGCTGTACTTGGATGTGTTTAGGAAGCATGACTTGGATGTCGTCATGGAAAACCTGCCTGCAAAGGGTCTTGCTTTAAATATTTGCAATATCCGCAATGAAGAAGATGCAAATGATGTGTTGAAACGGATTTCGTCATGGCCACGGTAGATTTAATTACGGGGTTGCTGGGCGCGGGCAAAACCACATTTATCAAGGGTTATGTCAAATATCTGGCGAAATCCGGCGAACGCGTTGCGGTAGTTGAAAATGAATTTGGCCGCGCAGGCGTGGACACCGCCATATTAAAAGAAGACGATGACTTAACCGTCATGGAATTAACCGGCGGATGTATTTGTTGCGATTTGAAAGTAAATTTCGTAAAGACGCTGGCCAAATTGGCTGAAACCTGTGACCGCATTATCGTGGAACCGTCGGGCGTATTTACGCTGGGCGACTTTTTCGAAGTGATGAAAGCACCGATTTTTAAAGACCGCGTACAAATCGGTACGATCGCCACCATTATCAGCGGCGTTGCACAAATGAACGAAGAAGACGAAAAACTCTTTGCGTCGCAAGTGTATGGCACGGGTATTATCGTGCTTAATCGGGGTGCATCATACGATGGTGATGTGCCCGTCATTACAGACAGCGGGTTTACCGATGCGGATTACGAAGCAATAAAAAATGCCAAACCCGGCGATACAGGGCACAAAGCAGATATCAACCATGCGTTCATTTATCAAAGCGCTTCCTTTGCCCCAGTCATCGAAAACCAAGACGTAGAAAGCGTTGTCACTTCATTGTTTGCGCCCGAATGCGGCAATGTACTGCGCGTCAAAGGTTATATCGGCGGGTTCTTGGTGAACGCAACCCCCGGTTATATAAACATCATGAAAGCGGAAGGCACGCCGATGCTCAATGTCATCGGACGCAACCTAAACCGCAAAGAAATTGGTGCGAGATTATGAAACGATCTGAAATAAACGCGGCGATATCACACGCCATACATGCGTTGGAAGCGAATCATTACCGTCTGCCGGATTTTGCATACTGGCCGCCATCCGAATGGAAAAAGCATGATATTGAAAATATCAAAGCGGTGGGACTGGGCTGGGATGTTACCGATTTCGGCACGGGTGATTTCCCGCGCGTGGGTGCCGTGTTATTCACGGTGCGCAATGGAAACGCAAACGACCCCACCGTCGGCACCCCCTATGCCGAAAAGATGATCTTTCAACTTCACGAAACCGAGCAGGAAATCCCCTTTCACTTTCACATAATCAAAACAGAGGACATCATCAACCGTGGTGGCGGTGTTTTAATGTTGGAGTTGTACAATTCCGCCGCAGACGGAAAGTTGTGCAACGAACGTGAAGTGAAAGTAAAGATGGACGGTTTTTGGCGTACCTTCCCGCCGGGGTGCGTGGTTGAAATAACGAAAGGCAACAGCATTACCTTGCCGCCCGGGTTGCATCACCGTTTTTGGGCAAAGAAGGGTGCGGGGGATTTAATCGTGGGTGAGGTAAGCTCCATCAATGACGATATGACGGACAATGTTTTCTTGGAGGTACCGAAGCGCTTCGCCGAAATTGAAGAAGACGAACCTGCCCAATATTTATTGTGTGGTGATTATTAATGGCACTGGTAAGCATGAAATCGATTTTGCACCATGCGCAGACTGAACATTATGGCGTTGGCGCATTTAACTTATTGAACATGGAAGCGGTGAAGGGTGCAATCGCCGCCGCAGAAGAATTGAATTCACCAATCATATTGCAATTGGCGGAAGTGCAATTGCCGCATACGCCCATGCACTTGATGTTCCCCATGATGTTGCAAGCGGCCAGGGAAGCGAGCGTTCCTGTGGCGGTGCATTATGACCACGGCATTACCTTCGAAGCGATAATGCAAAGTTTGAAATACGGCGTTGGTTCCGTCATGTACGACGGAGCAGCGCTGCCATTTGACGAAAACGTGCAGTTATCCGCCGAAATCGTGCGTATTGCCCATGCCATGGGCGCGGACGTGGAAGCGGAATTGGGCGTAGTGGGTGGCACGGAAGCAGGCGGACATGAAGATATAAACGAATGCTTAACCGACCCGGCGCAAGCGCATGAATTTGTAAAACGCACAGGGTGCGACTTTCTGGCGGTGGCCATCGGCAACGCACATGGCCCCTATGTAAAAAAACCCGATTTGCAAATGGACCGGTTAAAACAAATCAATGAAGCCGTGCAAGTACCGCTCGTACTCCACGGTGGTAGCGGCATCAGCGACGACGATTTTAAAACGTGCATAAAACATGGGATTACAAAAATCAACGTAGCCACTTCGTTACAAGAACGTGTGTTAGCAACGATAGATGCATCCAACTATGTGAACTTCACACAAAAAATGGAAATGGCCGTGTTTGAAGACGTGGCGAAACATATGAAAATATTCGGAAGCATTGGCAGGGGGCGTATATGAAAAATTTGGCGATGTTCGCGGATGGTTTTGTGGATGAACAATGGTCTTTGGTGGGTAGCCGCATATCCCAAACGGAAGTAAACCTCATTGACAGGATGACCGGTTTTGCCGATCGAATCACCGCCGCAGGCAGTGGCGGCGTGGGGATTGAGCTAATCAAAAAGCGCACCGTGCAAGGCGGTTTTGTTGCCAACATCGGATATGCCGCCGCGTTATTGGGTGCGGATACGACCATGGTGGGTCTATTTGGCAAAAACAGCTTGCATCCCGTTTTTGAAAATTGCAATAAAGTAGCAAAAGTAATATCCATCGCCGACCCCTCCGTTACCCATGTGCTGGAATTTGATGACGGGAAAATCCTTATGTCTGACATGGAAGCAGTGCTGGGGGTCAATTGGCAATTGATCACAAGCAATGTAAAAGAGTTGCAAAAAATCCTAACGGATGCCGATGTCATCGGTATGGGTTACTGGTCGTTAATCCCTTCGTTTGATGAAATCATACGGGGTATGTGTGCGATGATACCCGATGACGGTAAGCCTCGCCGATTTTTCTTCGACTTTGCGGACATCCGCAAGCGCGATGAAGCTTCACTGAGAACCACGCTGGATTTGTTAAATTCAATACACATCCCCGTCACATTAAGCGTCAACGAACACGAAGGCGCAATTATTTTCGAAATGTTTGATGAACCCTTCGCGCCTGAGAATACCGAAGCTGTGCGGGCGAAACTGGGTTTTGATGAGTTGGTCATCCATACGCCCCATTTCGCTTGTGCCGCATCATTCAAATACGGAACGGCTACCGTGCCGCAAGCCTATGTGGAAAAACCGGTACGCACTGCCGGCGCCGGTGATACCTTTAACGGCGGGTACATCGTGGCTTCCATGCATGGCAAATCCATGGAAGAACGATTGACGCTTGCAAACGCAGCCGTCACACATTTTTTAATCCAAGGGACGCATCCTGATGCGAAGACGATTAAACTTTAAAATTATTGCTTCGGTTACGTTCATCATTTTGCTTGCGGGCGCAGGATTGTTTTTTACATTGCGTTCATCCGATGCCCCGTCGGAAACATCGACGAATAACCCCGGCCGATCCGGTGAAACGATAGAAATTACGCAAGCGCGCATTTTGGCTTATTGGATGGGCTTCGATGATGGGCGCGACGAAAATAATAATTGGTGGACGGACGCTTACTATGAACATTTAAATATCCGTTTGACCAACCTGTTTACTGCACCCATGTGGGGAACGGATTTTGACATGATGATTAATTTGGCTTTTGCCACGGGCAATTTGCCTGATGTCATGCCTTTGTATACCTCGCTTGCCGTGCGTGCCATTGAGGGCGGGTTGGTCATGGACTTGACGGATATCTTCGAACGATACGCCTCCGACCAAGTGAAGGAATTATTCGCCCAAGACCCGCGTGCGTTACAAGCTTGGACGTTTGACGGGCGTTTAATGGGCTTGCCGCAACCCGCCGGAAGCGGGGATTTTGTTTATTTTTGGGTGTCTGCTGAATTATTGGATCAGTTGAACGACGGGGTTGTGCCTCGTAATTTTGATGATTTTAACGCCTTGGCGCGGCGCATCCGTGATTATACCGGCGGGCATGCCATTGCCATGGATAACAATTTACAAGTAATGGAATTTCTTATGCCCATGTTTGGTGCTACCAGTTTGTGGATAGAACAAGACGGCGCGCTTGTATGGGGGCGTACCCAACCGGAAATGCAACGCCTGTGGCAACAAATGGCGGATTGGTATAACGAGGGCATCTTGGCCGTCGATTTTGCCGCCAAAAACCAAGAAGACATTGCTTATGATTTTGCGAATCGGCACGCCGGGCTTATGGCGGATGGGTCGCAGTTACCGAATGGCTCTGCCGGGCGTAGTTTTATCATGGCGCATCCGCATGATGATTTGGTTGCCATCCCGCTGATGCGTTATGACGGGCAACCCGTTCGCATCATATCCGACGCCGGTTATAACAATGCGTTGATGATAAGCGTGCGTGCGCAAAACCCCGAAGCGATTATGCACATGTTTAATTTGACGACCGCCATTATTAACGAAGGCGAATATCGACCCGCATGGGTGACCAACCACGAATGGGAAACCTCGCCCGCCGGGAATATGGAATTTTGGAATGCGCTGGCTACGGGTACGGGATACGTGGCAGATATTCAACACAGCGCCGCGCTTTTGGCCGTGGAGGCGATGCAACGGGGTATCGGCGCAAACGAACTTTATCACGCGCGCGAATTTCGCACACTGGGTGCCTACGAGCGTATAAACAACTGGTTGCAACACGGCACGGCACACGACGCATGGGAAGCGAATTGGGCCATGTGGAATATGACGCTCGGTTCGCGCAGTTTGTTTACCACGGGCGATAAACGCGCGGCGGGATATATCGTGCCTTCGCCCCGCTGGGGTGTTGAAACACTTTCGGAAGCGACATTTAACGCCACACTGGCAATGCGTTTTGTTGAATTCGCCATTATTGCCATCGTCGAAAATGATGTGGATAACCAATTTAACCATTGGCTCAATTTTTTTTATGCCAACGGCGGACATGACATTAATCGTGAAGTGAACGAATGGTGGGAGATGCATCGATGAAGAAAAAATATTTGGCTTTGATAGCGGTTGCAATGGTGATGATTGCGGTCGCGGTTATTTTGCTTGTATTGCGCGGTGGTGATGAAAACGAAAACGGTTATGAAACCGATGCTGACCGATTCGATCAATATCACGCACAAATAGACACATTCGCGCATGGGTTGCGGCTCGACCCGCGCATAAACCATCAAACGATGGAAGGCTTCGGTTTTTTCGGTGCTCATGATGTGTGGTGGTCCAGCGCACCGTTTGACACGCCGGAGGCATTGGCATGGATTGACACCGTGCTGATTGATTTGGGATTGACCATGTGGCGTAATGAACCCTATCCCTTCGTGCCTCCTTATTCATTGCAAACCACCAATCCGCAGGATTCCAACTGGGACGAGCAAAAATATTTTGTGAAGGCATTAAACGACCGTGCGTTGGAACTGGGCGTGCCCTTACGCATTATCCTTACGGTATGGTCGCCGCCGGGCGAATGGAAGATTTCCGGCACCACGCGCAGCCCGATTCACCCCGAACCCAATTTCCTTTGGCCGCATTACTACGAACGCTTCGCTTATTGGCTGGTGGATGTATTGGAAATGTACCGCGACATTGGCGTGGAGGTATACGCCATCAGCCCGCAAAATGAACCCGCTTTTGGTTGGCAAGGGTACAACAGCGCGTTTTATTCGAGCATTTCGTATACGGATATGTTAAATGTGGTGTCGCCCATTATTTCGCGTTATTTTCCCGATGTGTATATCTTCGGCGCGGAAGGGATGCTCGAACATGAACATAGCAGCTGGGGCACTTCGTTTCATCAGCGCATTGTCAGCCACGCAAGCGAAGAAGCATTGCATAACTTTGTCTTTGCGCACCATGGATACGCGGATGGGCTGGTCGCTACGGAGGCCAGTGCTTTGGATGGATTTTGGGCGGCGGAGCGGGATTTGATTGGCCCCGACGCACGGGTTTGGATGACGGAAACCTCGGGGTATTTTCACACTTGGTTGGATGAAAGTGACCAACGACCCGGCGCATTATCGCTGGCGGCGGCAATACAATCCGCGATCCTCCACGGAGATATAAGCGCGTGGGTGTATTGGCAGGGGCAAGAAGGCCACAGCCGCGTACATCCGTCGGAATTTTCGTTGATGAACTTTGTGCGGGGTTGGCCTTTGTACAAATACAGTGCGAGCCGACATTTTTATCGTTATATACGCCCGGGGGCAGTACGCATTGGAGCGGCGTTTGTTGGTTTTGAAGACGATATGCCCACGGTGTCGGCGTTTGTGCATGACGGGCTGGGCAATGCGACCGTTGTCATCGTTAATACGGAGGATCAGTCCTTCGAAGTGCCCTTTAGCGGGCTGGGGAGCTATGTCTTTGACATCCTGCTCACCGATGGCAGTTCGGACACAATCGAGCACGTCGGCACCATAACGAGCAACGAAATCTTGCACATTCCTGCACATTCAATCATCACGTTAATCAGCGGCACCTACCGCGAAAGTGCACCAACGGACTTAAACCTAACACAACGCGATGTGGAATTGGCGGTGCGTGCATTGCAACGCGTAAGCAACGGCGGCACTACGTTTGTCACCGGCGATTCCTTCGCGCAAACGTATGATGCCGCGCTGGTTATCGCAGAAAGCTTTATCCGCCGTTGGGCATTTTACTTGGACTGGGAAATCATTGATCCGGTGTTTACCGCGGCGACGGACACGGCGGGGTATTTACGCTTCCGCGTGCGCGTGCGCCAAGGCGACTACAGCAATGAAACTAGCGAATTGGTTTTGTGGATACATCCGCCGGAAACGGGCGACGGTGTGTTGCGCATTCATCGTGGCGAATACTTCCAAACCATTGAGGGCTTGGGCACCGATGGTATCAACCTGAACCTCCCTGATGCTTCCATGGTGCGCTTGAACATACACAATACCCCCCCAACCGATTTGGATGAAAACGTTCGCGTGCTCTTATCGGTTATGTCACCGCCGCAACACATGATGGAGGGTTATGTATTGCTGCCGGAGCATTACGTCGCGTTCGCACAGTGGGTGGTCGAAAATGTGCAAACCTTCATTGACGCGGGTTTGAATGTATACGGTGTAAGCCTGGCGCACGAACCCTTGTGGGCACCGAGCGAACACACGCGGGAAACCTACATTGCCATGATGGCCGCTGCATCCCCCCTCATACGCGCGGCTTTGCCCGACATCAAAATCTTCGGCCCGTCCAACGTGCGCACTTTCGAAGTTGCCGATTGGGCGCTTGGGTGGAGCGATTTTACAAATGTGATCCTGCGCACCGATGGCATGGCGGCACATTTTGATGCGTTTGCCGTCCACAGTGAACGCGGCGGGGCAACCTTGGATGCCATCACAAGCAATTCCGTGGATGAATGGCAACGTTTTTACGACGCGGTGGGTGGCGTGCATCCCATTTGGAATACGCAATTCCACGCGCACAACCTTTCCGGCATGTGGCATTCCGAAGGTTATGACGCGGGTGCGTTATTGCTTGCCATGGAGGTGCAAATCGCCCTATACCACGGCAATGTGTCCGCATGGTTCATCCACCAAAGTGTAGGTGGCGCAAACATCCCCGTGTTGACGCATTTCTTCCGCATACGCCCCGGTGCGGTGCGTGTCGGTGCCACGCATACCCTGGATCAATCAAATGTGTTGATAACCGCATGGCAATACGGCGACGAAATAAAAATCATTATCGTCAACCCCGACGAAGCGGTATATCAATTGGAAATTGAAGGCGGCGGGGTATTTGATATGTTCATCACTACAGGCACGGACATCGCTTTTACACAAGTTGAAGCGGTAAACGGCTTTGTAGAAATCCCCGCAAATTCAATCATAACCTTGGAGGGCAGACCATGATTACACTCACATTGGATCAAACAAAAACCTATCAAACGATAGACGGCTTCGGCTTCTTCGGTTCGTATGATGCATGGTGGAACAACCCACCCGGCGACACGCCCATCGTAAGGGAATGGGTTGACATGGTTTTGTTGGATTTGGGCATCACCATGTGGCGCAACGAACCTTATGCGCATGTACCGTTTACCTCCACAAACGCCACCAATGAGCAAAACAGTACATGGGACAAACAAAGGCCGTTTGTAAAATTATTGCACGAACGCGCCAAGGAATTGGACATCCCGCTAAAAATAATCCTCTCCGTTTGGTCGCCGCCCGGTCAATGGAAATACAATAACCACACACGCAAATTAACCGACGAAAAAAATTCCCTCAAGCCGGAGCATTACGAAGACTTTGGGCATTGGCTGGTGGAAACGCTTACGGCATACAAAGAAATCGGCGTGGATGTATACGCCATTAGCCCACAAAACGAGCCGCTGTTTGACCAAACTTACAGCAGCGCATCCTACAGCGCATACACCTATGTGGATATGTTAAACGTCGTAGCACCTATTATTCACCAATCCTTTCCTGATGTGTTCATCTTTGGCGCGGAGGGTATGTTGGAACAAGAACACGACGAATGGACATGGAACCCGCCGCAACGCTTTCACCACGCATTGCTGGGCGTTAACGGCAACAAACACGAAGGGCCGGACTATACCCCCGCAAGCGAAGAAGCCATGAAGGATTTCATCTTTGCCCACCATGGTTACAACGACGGCATCATCGCCACCAAGCCGGAGCTATTGCACAATTTTTGGAAAGCGGAGCGGGCGTTAATCGGAGACGAGCGCAAATTATGGATGACCGAAACCTCAAGCTACAAGCATGTGTGGCGTGAAGAAAATGCATTGGGTGGGCTTGATCTTGCCGTGGCGATCCAATCGGCACTTATCCACGGCAATATATCTGCGTGGGTATATTGGCAAGGGCATGAAGCCATCACAAAAGAACCATGGATGTACTCGCTTTTTAACGTGCCCAACCAATGGCCGCGGCATAACTACAATGTAGCCAAGCATTTTTACAAATACATCCGCCCCGGCGCAGTACGTATCGGCGTTGATTTAAACGGCGGAAACGAAGACCTCATGGCCTCGGCATTTTCGCATGCGCAACAGGGTACGACCATCGTTATGATCAATACGAGCGCAAATGCGCAAGCCATAACGCTCGAAAGTGCGCAAAGATATCGTTTATATATCACCGAAGGGGAAGTCAACGACGAACATGTTGAAAAAGGAATGGTGCAAGACAGCATCGTTATCCCGCCCTATTCGGTTATAACGTTATGCGAGGTGAAGGAATGAAACCCGATTACAGGCAATTGTTGAAGGTGCTAAAGAAGGAAGTACCCGACAGGCCGGTTTTGTTCGAGTTTTTCTTGAACGATGCGCTGTATGAACGATTAAATAACGGCGAAGCCCCCGTAAAAAACGATGGCCACGATTTAATGCGCCGCAACATCTACGCGTTCAAAAATGCCGGATATGACTATTGCACCCTACATGGATCGGGATTTTACTTCCCGCAAAATTCAAAGGATCGAATGTCCACCATTTCGCTTAATGATGCCAACACCATTGTCGATTGGGAAACCTACGAAAAATACGAATGGCCAAATGTAGAATCATTCGACAACGAAACAACCATGCAAAAAGCGGAGGAAGTATTGCCCGAGGGTATGGGGCTCATTGTTTTCGGGCCGGGCGGTGTGTTGGAAAACGTGATTGGGCTGGTGGGTTACGATAACCTGTGCATGATGCTTTATGACGAGCCGGAACTGGCGCAGCTTATTTTTGATGGCGTGGGCAGTCGGTTGGTAAAATATTATGAACAATTCATCGAGCGCGAAAGCGTGCCCTGTATTATTTCCAATGACGACTGGGGATTTAAAACACAAACGATGCTAAGCCCGGCAGATATGCGCAAATATGTATTCCCCTGGCACAAAAAAATCGTTGAAGTGGCACACAAGCACAACAAACCCATCTTCCTGCACTCCTGCGGCCAAGCCGACAAAATCATGGAAGACATTATTAGCGACATGAAATATGACGGCAAGCACAGCTACGAAGACGCCATCACACCGGTGGAGGATTGCTACGAAACATACAAAGGCCGCATCGCTATTATGGGTGGCATGGATTTGCATTTTCTATGCACGGCAAAAGCGGAAGAAATCACCGCACGCGCCAATGCCATGCTTGAGCGTTCCGCAAAAATCGGCGGTTACGCGCTGGGTTCGGGCAACAGCGTGCCGGATTATATTCCGCAAAGTGCGTTTTTTGCCATGATAAGCGCAGCACATATGAAACGATCATAAAGGAGTAATTATTATGAATGCATACGAACGGGCAAAGACAACCTACCAAGCCATCGGCGTAGACACAGAAGCGGCTATGCAATTGCTGGCGAATAAACCCATCTCCATCCACTGCTGGCAAGGCGACGACGTTACGGGATTTGACAACGGCGGCGCGGGGGGCGGCATCCAAGTAACGGGCAGCTACCCCGGCAAGGCACGTAATTTTGATGAACTGACGGCGGATTTCATGAAGGCTTGCGCAATGATTCCGGGCAAAAAACGAATCAACCTGCACGCCAGCTACGCCGTGGCCGAAAACGGTGAACAAATCGAACGCGACAAAATCGAATACCGCCATTTCAAACCATGGGTGGAATTTGCGCTTAAAAATAACATCGGCATTGACTTTAACCCAACTTGTTACGGGCATCCGATGGTGAAGGATAACTTAACCCTATCCTCCCCGGACGAAGCTACGCGCCGTTATTGGATCAACCATTGCATCCTGAGCCGCCGCATCGCCAACGAAATCGGCAAGAACATGAACGACAAAATATTAAACAACGTGTGGATCCCCGACGGGTTAAAAGATGTACCCGCCGATCGCCTTACGCCACGACTGCGCTTGAAAAATGCACTGGACGAAATCTTTGCGGAGCCGTTGCCCCATGTCATTGACTGTGTGGAAAGCAAGGTCTTTGGCATCGGCGTGGAAAGCTATACCGTGGGTTCGAATGAATTCTATATGGGTTATGCCGCCGGAAAACCGGGCGTGTATAACCTCTTGGATAACGGCCATTATCACCCCACAGAAAGCACGGCGGACAAAATCCCGTCACTGTTATGTTTCTTCGATAAAATCCCGTTGCACATCACCCGCCCCGTGCGCTGGGACTCCGATCATGTGGTCCTGTTCGATGACGAAACGCGGGAAATCTGCAAAGAAATTGTGCGCAACGATGCGTTGGACAAGGTGCTCATCGGTTTGGACTTCTTCGATGCGTCGATAAATCGCATTGCCGCATGGGTCATCGGCACACGCAATGTACAAAAGGCGTTGCTGTACGCCCTGCTCATGCCGCATGACAAATTAAAGTCTGCGCAAAACAGCGGCGACTTTACTACCGTGCTGGCAATTTCAGAAGATGTTAAAACGCTGCCATTCGGTGATGTTTGGGCGGCTTATTGTGAAGCGCAAGGGGTACCGCGCGATGGCGAATGGTTGGAGGGTATCCGTGCGTATGAAACCGATGTTTTATCAAAACGTGGATGATACGCAAATATAAAATTAAAGGAGCGATGGGTTATGGCAACGAGATTTTTTTATTCCCCACAAATTAATTTATTGGGAGCGGGTTGCGTGCAGGAAGTCGGCGCACAAATGAAAGCGCTTGGGTTCAAAAAAGCGTTGGTGGTAACGGACAAGATATTGGTGCAAAACGGCATCGTCGCAAAAGTGACGGACACACTCGTCAAAAAAAACATCACATTCGTGTTATACGACGAAATATCACCCAACCCCACTTGCGCGCAAGTACACAAAGGATTCGATTTACTAACGGAACACGGATGCGATTGTATCGTTACCGTCGGTGGTGGCTCGCCGCAGGACGCGGGCAGTGCCATGGGCATTTTGGCCACCAACGGCGGCAACATCCGCGATTATGAAGGCATCCACAAATCCGCCAAGCCGGGTATGCCCACCATTGCGGTGAATACAACTGCAGGTACTTCTGCCGAGCTGACCATCAACTATGTAATTACCGATGAGGACCGTGCCGTAAAAATGGTGATGGTGGATAAAAATTCGATTGCCACCATGTCCGTTAGCGACCCGGAGCTGATGATTGGCAAACCCGCCGACCTAACCGCCGCAACGGGTATGGATACACTAACCCACGCCATCGAATGCTTATTGACCAAGGGCGCTTACGCGGTGTCGGACTGTATGGCATTAGAATGTGTGAAAATCGTATTCAAGTATCTGCCCACCGCCGTAAAAGACGGCACCAACTTGGAAGCGCGGGAACAAATGACCTATGCCAATTTCCTTATTGGTTTGGCATTCAGCAATGCGGGGCTTGGCTATGTGCATTCCATGGCGCATCAGTTGGGTGGGATTTATGACTTGCCGCACGGCGTATGCAACGCCATGTTGTTGCCCATCGTAACCAAAGCAAACGCTGCCTACGCACCCGACAAAATCCGTCTCATCGCTGCGGTATTGGGTGCCAACGCTATGTCCGACGCTGAATACGCCGATTTTGTATTGAACAAAATCAAATCATTGTCCGAAGAAATCGGCATCCCCAAGACACTGGACGAGTTGGGCATTACCAACCCGGATTTTGACCGGCTGGCAGAAAGTGCGTTAAAAGATGTGTGTACCGGCGGCAACCCCTTCCAACCCACAAAGGAACAAACCATTGCCATGTACAAAGCACTGGTGAAGTAATGCGCAAGCTGATTATCAACGCCGACGACTTCGGTGTGTGCTGGTCTACCAACGAGGCCATTGAACGGGCATTTGACGCGGGCATTGTTACTTCTACGACATTAATGGTGCCCTGCATTGCGGCACAGGATGCGATGACGCGCGCCAAGAAAAATCCCCGTATCCAAGTAGGCTTGCACATCACATGCAATGCGGAGTGGGAGGTTAAATGGGGGCCTGTTTCCCCTGCGGAAAAGGTACCGTCCATGGTAGACGAAGCGGGATTGTTCACCGGTGATTTGGTTGGTTTTACACAACGCGCCAATCCCGAGGAAGTTGCGTTGGAAATTGAAGCGCAATACCAAGCAATGATGCATGCGGGGGTCGTGGTTGACCATGTTGACAGCCATATGTGCTGCGTGTGGGGTTTTGGCTTGCCTTCGTTCATGAAGGAGACGTTGGCCTTTTGTGCAAGCCATGGTTTGCCCATGCGCTTCCCGCGCAATCCGGACAGCGTCAAAGCCACCATCGGGCGAAGCGAACTGCCGGATGACATTGCCGATTATCACGCCAAAACCGTCGCACTCGCGGATGCGTTGGGCGTAAAAATCATCGACCACTCCGTATCCTACAGCGAAAGCGAACCCAACAGCTACGATGAAATGAAGGCAGGGTATTTTCGCTTGATTTCGAACCTGCCCGAGGGGTATTCGGACTTGGGTTTACACCCTTCCTTAAACCCCGCGTGGCGCATACGTAATTGGGAATACAGGCTTTTAACGGACATGGATTTTGCAACGCATATCCGCAACGAGGGCGTTGTGTTATGTAACTATTCAACCATGAAGGGTGATGAAAAATGATGCAACAATTTCCAAGAACCACGGTAGCGGGTGTTTCCCTGCCGCGTATGATTATTGGTACCAACCAATTGTTGGGTTGGAGCCACAGAACACCGTCGCACGATGCCCGTATCAGAAATGCCTTTACCAAGCCGGAAGATTTCTTTCCTGTGATTGATGCTTTTGTTGGTTACGGCATTGACGCAATCATGGGGGTCATCGGCGAAATGCCCAACCTCACCGAAGCCATTCGATATTATGAAGATAAAACCGGCAAGAAACTCATCCTCATCGACACGCCGTGGTTTGATGTAGCCGATACCGCAGAAGCCCGCAAACAAGCCGAGGCGGTCATTAAGCGCAGTGCCGCTGCAGGGTCTACCTTCTGCCTGCCGCACCATTCAAGTGTGGAAAAACTGGTGGACAAAGGCAATGAAAAAATCCACCGTCTATCCGATTACACCACCATGGTACGCGATGCAGGCATGATACCGGGTCTTTCCGCACACATGCCGGAGTTGATTGTATACAGCGACGCGCGCGGCTACGACGTGGAAACCTACATCCAAATATGGAACAGCATGGGTTACCTCATGCAAGTAGAAGTAGAAAATATTGCCGCCGTGATCCACAACGCCAAAAAACCCGTCATGACCATCAAATCCATGGCCGCCGGCCGCCTTACACCCTATGTGGGGTTAAACTTTAGCTGGAACACCATCCGCGAATGCGACATGGTCACCGTAGGCGCAAACTCCGCGCAAGAAGTGCATGAAGATGTAGAAATTTCTTTTGCCGCGCTGGAAAGGCGTTTACCCAATTTAGAAAAACGCGCCAGCCCCGTCCAAAACCAAGCGGCATTCGGGAACAAATAATGCAGAATTATGAATTAAAGACAAAAAAAATCCGCGATGCTTTTTCGGAAGATAAAAAGCAAAGGGATTTTTCGCGGCGGCTGGAATTTTCGTGGACAGAATGGCCGTTTGGCGGCGAACCGCTGGAGGCTTCCTGCGAGCGATTAAAACGGCATGGTGTAAATTATATCGAGCTGAGCGGATTAGGACATAACGCAAGCGAAGTCAACAACATCCTGCGCCAAACAGACATGAAAGTAAGCGGCGTTTGCGGCATGTTTTCTCCGGAGTATGAATTGGCAAGCCCCAACCCCACGGTGCGGCAAAAAGCGGTGGATTATATCCGCCGCGAGCTTACATTGTGTCAAGCGGTGGGTGCAACGTATTTGCTGCTCGTGCCCGGTTGCGTTGGGCGCACGGTTCCTTTCGATGACATGGAAATGCAACGGAGCGCGGAAACGTTACGCTCCGTTGCGGATGATTTTGTGAATTGCGGCATCCAATGTGCCATGGAAGTCATCCAGCACAAAGAAGTCAGCCTTGTAAAAACCGTATCCGAAGCCTTGGCCTATATAAAGGAAGTAAACCACCCGGGTATACAAGGCATCACCGGCGATATGTTCCACATGCAAGTGGAAGAATTCCATATGGGCGAAGCCATTATGCAAGCAGGGGATGCGCTCATCAATTTTCATGTTGCGGATAGCACCCGCCGCACGCTGGGCAGTGGATCCCTTGATTTGGACACGGTGATCCGCGCGCTTTATTTAATTGGATACAACACAGAAAAGCGATTTGTCACGGCAGAACTCATGGCAAAACCCGGACAATCCTTGGATGACTGTGTGAAGGAAACGGTGGCATATTTCCGCCTGCGCGAAAATGCGGTGATTGCGGAGTAATTTTCTCTTTATTCCCAATCCCGCCATTCGCCCAGTGTATCGCGCAACCAACCGATGCTGTCCGCTACCCAATGCGACGCACGCGTGCAAGCTAAATTCCCAACCCACTGCACGTCTTCACAATTTGTGGAAATGCCGTGCGGCCCGTGTGAATAGATATGGCATTCGAACGGTACGTTGTGCTTGTCGAGTTGTTGCATGAAGTTTAATGTATTTGATATTTTGACAATCGTGTCATCCCGTGTGGAGAATAAAAAACACGGACAGGTATGTTCATCGATTGCTTCCACCGTGTTGGGTGCGGAAGGGCTGTGTACTTTAATATCGTCATCCAAGCAAGCATAGGCCAAAATTGCCGCATTGGGTCGGTTACGTGATGAAGTAGCCGCCGCCGCCGCAAGATGCCCGCCCGCAGAAAATCCGACAACGGTCACTTTATCTGCATGCAAATTCCATGTATCCGCGTTGGCACGGATCATTTCCATGGCGGCTTCGTAATCTTCCAACGGCGTTGGCCATGCTTTGTGCTCGTTCACCGAATAACGCAACACAAACGCCTGATACCCCGCCGCCAAATATTGCAACGACACAGGATCCGCTTCACGATCCGAACAAAAATGATACCCGCCGCCCGGTAGAATTAACACTGCCGGGCGCTTTGCCACATGCTTAAATTCCCCACCCACTTCTTGTAAATACACGGTCAACGTAACATGCCGTTCCTTGTTCAAATCAATCATTTCTATACGCATACGAACCTCCGTTTTTTTCACACAATATATACTTTTCCAATGTGTATGACAACGAAAGGAAGCAAGCGAATGCATATAAAAGAAACCATGACGCGCCGCCAACGGGTGTTGGCCGCCATCAACCATGAAACACCCGACCGCGTGCCCATTGATTTGGGCGTTCATTTTTCTACCGGCATTTCCGCATTTGCATACAAGCACTTGCGCGAATATCTCAATCTTGATGAAAAACCCATCGAAATTGTTGATACCGTGCAAATGTTGGCACGGGTACACGAGGATGTATTGGAACGATTTCATTGTGACACCCTTTTATTAAACCCACCCCCAAAGCATCCTGCCCAATGGCATGTGCGTGATGATTACAAATTTATATTACCGGAATCTTCCATGCCTGCCCGCAAAGCAAACGGCGATTGGATTTTTGAACGCGACAATCAACACATGCGGATGCCGTCCGGCGGTTATTTTTTTGATGGCGCATGGCTTATGCCGCAAGAATATAAAACAGAAGAAGAAGAATTTAACGCATACGCCGCTTCAGCCGAACGGATATACAAAGAAACGGATTATTTCACCATGCAAATGGGTTTTGGCGGGTATTTTCCGGGCCTTGATTTCGCATGTTTGATGCTTACCGATCCCGATGAAGCACAAGCATGGCAAAAAGGGTTGCATGAACACAACCTCGCCAAATTCAAAAAAATCCTCCCCCTGTACGGCAAATATATACAATGCATAGAACTTAACGCAGATTTGGGCGCACAAAACGGGCCGCTTTTCCGCCCGCAATTATTCGAAGACTTCTGCCTGCCTTACATGAAGGCATTCATATCCTATGTGCATGACAACAGCGATATAAAAGTCTTCCTGCACAGTTGCGGTGCCATGGAGCCGTTTATTCCTTATTTAATAGAAGCCGGCGTTGATATATTAAATCCCATACAGTTATCAGCGGCAAATATGGATGCTGCCGCGCTCAAAGAAAAATACGGCAAACAAATATGTTTTTGGGGCGGCGGATGCGATACGCAAAACATTCTACCTACCGCTTCAACGGATGAGATCATCACGCATGTGCAAGATATGATACACATTTTTGCACCCGGCGGCGGTTTTGTCTTTAATCAAGTACACAATATCATGGGCGATATTGCACCGGATAAAATTGTCGCTATGTTTGATGCGGCATATATAACCCAAAGGGAATAGAAAAAGCCGGTAAACATCAACGTTTACCGGCTTCGCAAAAGAAGCGGAATGCAAGGGAGCGATTTGGGAACGATTGCGCGTATGCTTAAATTTCTTCACCGTCAATAATTACCTTTATAACATTCAAATCACTATCCAGCATTACCATGTCTGCGGCGGCACCGGGGGCAATTACGCCGATTGCTCCCTTCATGCCGATTGTTTCGGCGCAATGGGCGGTGGCAGACATCACGGCGGTGGCAAGCGGTATGCCCAAAGACACGGCATTGCGCACACCTTGTAACAAGGTAATCGACGAGCCGGCCAATGAGCTACCGTCAGCAAGCGTAACCATACCGTTCTTTACAATAACGGGCGAGTCGCCTAAGTGGTAATTGCCGTCGGGCATACCTGCACAACGCAAGGAATCGCTGATTAAAACAACCCGCTGCGGGAACATTTTATATATTGCGCGGACCGTGGCCGGGTGCAAGTGGTGGCCGTCGCAAATCACTTCAACGTAAGCATTCGCGTCCAGCGCGGCACCTACGACGCCGGGCGCGCGGTGGCCGAAGCTCGACATGCCGTTAAAAAGATGCGTTACATGCGTGGCACCGTTTTCGAAGCCTTTCATGGCGGTGGCATAATCGGCATTGGAATGCGCAATAGACACGCAGCACTTTTTTGCGGCAGATGCAATGAATTCCATCGCGCCTACAAGCTCCGGCGCAATACATACCATTTTCACTTTCCCGCCGGATAAGTCATTGAGTCGCTCAAACATATCCAAATTTGGGCTTTGCAAGCATTCGAGCGGTTGGGCACCGCGTTTTTCATGAGAGAAAAACGGCCCCTCAAGGTTCACTCCTGCCATTTTTGCGCTGTCACGGGGGCGTTTATAATCCGCGATGGCGCGCATGGCATTTGCCAATGTTTCTTCTGTTGAGGTCAATGTGGTGGCGAGGAAAGATGTCGTACCGTGCTTGGCATAATAATGCGCCATTTCAAGCAATTTATCAGGGTTGCCGTCGGTATGGTCACCGCCCAATGCGCCGTGCGTGTGTACATCAATCAACCCGGGGATAAGATACGGCCCACCCGCCGTGCCGATTTTCTCTACGATTTCAATTTTTTCAATTTTCGATCCGTAGGTTACCGAAGCATTTTTGAACATGCCATCGGCAGTCAACACTTGAACATTTTTGATTTTCATTTTGCCCTCCCCTGCATTAACGCTTCGGCAAACTCGCTGCGGCAACCGATTGACCCAAGCGTCTCGTTTTTTCGTCGGGAAGCAAAATTTCTACTTTCAAATCGGGATACTCTTCTGCGATGACCTTATTGGCAACTTCGAGTACGATGTCGCCGCCTTTGCCGCTGACCGTGCGCCCCAACAGGAGGAAATAATCCACGCCGTAAATATGACAATACCACGGAGCCGTGTGCCCCAAGTATACACCGATGGAGCGGAAAATAGCCGCCGCGCCCTCGTGTCCGTTATCAAGCAAGTCTTGCACCGCCTTCAATTTTTTGGCGGGGGTGTCGTATCCGTTAAGGTCAATACCGGTGCGCGGCGCGAGCTTGATAACGGCTTCTTGGCAAAAATACTGCACGCCTACGCCGATATCCTTGGTCCACTCGTCTGCGGCAGCGTCCGGCGATAGGTCCATGGGCGCGAAAGCCAATTCGCTGATCCAATTAATAAGATTGCCGTCGCCATCAACAAACCCGCCAATGTAGCTGGTGCCCATAGCCAGGCCCAAAATATTTTTCTTCTCCATGCTTAGCGAACCTGCCAGCGCGGCCACATCGCCGTCGTTGGCTACTTCGAAGGGGATGTTTTCACCCATCGCTGCCACGGCGCGGATATAAGTATCGCGCCCCTTGGCATCGAACAATTCTTGCGACACCTTTTGGAATAATTGCGCCGCAAGAATGCGGTTATTGCCCACAAGCCCGGCGGAAGATATACCAATGGCATCAATGCGCGGCAGGTATTGTGCGGCATCTTTGAACGCAGCCAACACGCCGTTAAAATGATAATCCGGGTCGGTTTGTATTTTGGGCAGCCACACGGTTTCAGCGCTGTATACCGCTTCGCCGTCGATAACTGCCGCAACCTTGTTATCGCTTCCGCCTGCGTCAAAACCGATGCGGCAACCGTCAAAATGCCCGCCAATGGCACGCTTGATTTCATACGCCTCCGGAAGCTCGTCTACCAGCAACACTTCGAAGGGATTTTGATATAGCTTGCCCATGAATTCAGCATCCAGCGCACGTGCACCTTCGGCAGACCACGTTTGCTTAATGTATTCATAAATCGCGGCGTTGCCTTTGATATACACACGGAAGCCGCCTTTTTGCCAAACTTCCCATTTTACATAACGGTCGATGAAGTATTTATCTGCTTCTGTGTGGGCTTCGTCACCATGGATAAATGTATTGCGCACATAAATTTGCTTGTCATTACGCTCCACCGCGAAGGAAAACGGTTGCGCAGCGGTTTTGAGGAATGCCTGATGAAACGCGTAAATCGGGAGGAACCCCTTGTCCAACTCGGGACGATTGTTAATGGGCACCTCAATGCCAAGATAAACCAACGGTGTACTAATCATGTGATGACCTCCTAAAATTTTTGTAATTTATATTTCCTTTAATTAAGCACCCCTAAAGCAGACAGCGATATCAATAACATAATCACAATTCCAAGTCCGGCACAGAACCAATCTCTTTCTTTGAATAATTGATACAACACCGCAGGCACCAACGCAAACAAACCGAATGCGCTGCCTATTACAATGATTAACATCGCCCAGCTATCCATTCGGTTCATAAAATTCAAATAAAAATGCCCGCCGGGCAAGCCGCTTTCGGAATGCGCCCAAATTTCCTCCGGGGTTGCCCCGTCAAAAATCATTTCAAAGGTAGTGCTCGGATGCAAAACATTCTGCGTCGGCGCAATTAAAATCAATATCGTTACAATTAACGCCAAAATTACACAAGCAATCGAAAGCCAATAAGCCACGCTGCCGAAAATCTTCTGACTGTAGGGGATGTTTTTCATGACTTCGGTTTCCTCACAATCATGTATAAGGTAACAATCATAATAATAATGAATACGCCCACATCCACAACCGGCGGTGTAGCGCCAATAACGCCCAGCAAATCAGCCCCACGCATAATCAACGTAAAGCTGGTAAAAAACATTATACCGATTAAAACCATCCGGACAATAGCGATTCTAACGCGCGCCAGCAAACGCGCCCCGATATAGCCGCCCACAATTTGCCCGGCGAGCCACGGCAGCACAAACAACGGGATAATACCCCCCGCGAATATAAACGGCCAAATGGAAACACCGCCGCCGATACCCAAAATAAAACCTGAGTTGACTGCAGCCAGCCGCATGGGCATCCCCATCACCATGTTTAATGTGGGGGTGATGGCCCACCCGCCACCCATACCGAAGAAACCACCGATGATCCCAATGACAAACAATAAAACCATGCTCGGGAACGCACGCGTCAGTTTATATTCGCGCACCGTTCCGTCGCTGTCTTTAAAATAATTTTGGTCGAGCCTGAGCAAACGCGTGAATTTGTCAATTTTTTTCACCACAGGCCATTCCGTTTTGCTTCCCCCGATGAAAAAATAAACCGCCACGGCCATTAAAATAAGGCCCAATGCCAATCGCATTGCGCCTTCCCCGGCTACACCGGCTTCTGTGGCAACGGTAACTGCCAGCACCGCCCCACCAAGTGCACCCAAGCTCTGGCAAATGGCCATGACCAACGTTAATCGAAAATTGGTCAGCCCCTTCTTCGTGAATACCCCAATGGAAATTGGGCTGGAAAACATAGCCACAATAAGACCTGTTGCACGGATGATAAGGCTGTTAATATTCGTAAAAGCAAGCATAATCGGCGTAAAAATAACACCCCCGCCAATACCTGCCATGGTGGCCAATATGGCAATACACACGCTGAGTAAAAAGAACGCGAGTATGATCAACAAAACCAAATGGATTTCCATTTAACCCCCCAAGCGCGTCAACGCATTGACATCCTCTCGTGTAAGCAATTTCATGTGTTGACCTTCGATTATAATATTATTACAATACGGCTCATAAAACACAGCAAACGTTTGCTGCAATATATCACAAATAAGCGGAATTACAAATGCGGCATGCGCTGTATTGCTCACCACCACCATGGGCGAAATGAAGTAATAAAGGAGCCGATCATGACAAAACCCGCCATAATTATGATAACTTGCGACGAGCTGCGCCGTGACGCAATCGGCATATATGGAAACAAGGCCGTTGCCACGCCGCATTTAAACAGGCTGGCACGATCGTCTATGCGGTACGAAAATTGCTACACCCCAAGCCCGCTGTGCCTACCGGCGAGGAGTTCAATTGTTACGGGGTTATATCCCCACAACAGCGGCGCGTACAGCAATTTCCGCGACTGTGCCTTAAAACCGGAATTACCAAATATATTTAACCTATTAAAAAAGGATGGCTACCGCACATCCATGTTTGGCAAATGCCACTTTGTACCGGGTCTTAACGATACATCTACCCCGGATACCACCATTGAAAATGACCACCGGGAAAAATACCTTGCGCTGGGTATAGACGATTTGGCACTGCAAGACGGCAAGGGAAGTTCCATATGGTTCTATGACGACTACAGCCGCGAACTTGAGGCCGCCGGGTATCTGGACGCGTACAGGAAAAAGCAATGGGACAAAAAAACATATGCCAGCGTTTTCGATTTCCCGGGGCCGTCCGAATATCACCCGGATATTTGGGTTGCCAACAAAACCTGCGGCTATTTGCAAGACCATAATAAGGAAGCGCCGCTGTTTATGTGGCTATCATTTAGTGGCCCGCACTACCCCTTTGACCCGCCGAGCGAATATTTGGATAGGGTAGACACTACGCAGTTGGGCCCGCGGTCTTTCCGAGAAGGGGAGTTTGACGACCCAAGCCGCTTCCACCACACCAGCTACCACGGCCCATACGGGATAGACGCTTGTAATCGCGCAAAAGACGGCGCGTGTAAAAACTTTGATGAGGATTATTGGACGCGCCTCCGCACGGCTTATCATGCAAACATAGCGCTGATAGACGACCAAATCGGCAGGGTGTTGGATTTGATTAAACAAAAATTCGGCGACAATGCCCTTGTTATTTTCACCACGGACCATGGAGAAATGCTTGGCGACCACGGCCTTTGGGGCAAACACGCCTGCGTGTACGAACCGGTGTGGCGCACGCCGCTGTTTGTGCAATATCCAAATGGCGAATTAAGCGGCCAAACCGCAAACGAAAAAGTAAGCACGATGGATATATTGCCAACCTGCCTGAAAGTCGCGGGCATAAAAACAGAAACCAAATTCGACGGGCAGGAACTACGCGAACTTACGGCGACAGGTGGCCGAACTTATATATTTGCAGAGGCGGAAACCTTTGCGGCTGTTACGGATGGCGTATACAAATATTTTTATGCGCGGTATCACGGCAAGGATTTTCACGAATTGCTTGACCTGAATGCCGACCCGGGGGAATTTATCAACTACGTAAACGAGCCAAGCCACCGCGAAATATTAATAAATCTGCAACGGCAACTCATAGAACGTTATGTACAGGACGTAATGCCATGAGTAAACAACCAAACCTAATCTATGTGATGGCGGATCAATTGCGCCACCAAAGTTTGGGCTACACGGGGGATGCCCTTGCGCAGACCCCTTTTTTGGATGCATTTGCTGCCCAGTCTATTGATATGTGCAATGCTGTTAGCGGTCATCCGGTATGCGCGCCGTACAGGGCATCATTGTTTACGGGCAAGTACACCCCGTCTACAGGCATGGTGATAAACGAAATCCGTTTAGCTACCAATCACCGCTGCTTTGGGCATGTGTTGAACGAAAGCGGATACGACACCTCGTATATCGGCAAATGGCATTTGTACGCCAACCAAGTGGGCAACCACTACGATGCGAAAAATTCCTTCGTACCCAAAGGGTCGGACAGGCTTGGCTTTGATGATTTTTTTGCGGCTTACAATTTCCATCACGAGTATTATGGTGCTGCCGCGTATTACCACTTGGATACCCCTGAAAAAATTTATTGCAACGGCTACGAGCCGGATGTACAAACGGACATGGCAATCGAGCGGCTTAAATTTCACAAATCGCAAGATAAGCCCTTCGCACTGTTCCTGTCGCTGGGCACCCCCCACGACCCATGGGAGCCTTGGAATGTACCCGGGGAATACTACGAGCGCTTTAACGATACCAACTTTGCCCTGCCGAGCAATTACAAACCGGACAACGACCCATACGGCGACCGATGGGCTCGCTTAAATGAAAACCAACGCAACGAGCTAACCGACTGGATGCGTTGCTATTACGCCATGACCGCCAACTTGAACGACAACTTTGGGCGGTTGTTGCAAACCGTCTCTTCATTGGAACTGGACAACGACACCATCATCGTGTTCACGTCCGACCACGGAGAAATGTTTGGCGCACAAGGACGGCGAGGCAAAAATATTTTCTACGAAGAGGCCGTGCGCGTACCGTTCTTAATACGGCAGCCGGGCGGCGTTGCCGCCGGTACAAAAAATGATGCCTGCCTTAACGCACCGGATATCATGCCCACATTGCTGGGGCTCATGAACCTGCCATGCCCCAACGAGGCAGAGGGCGTGGACGTGTTCGCCAACCCACCAACGGGTACCCTTATGATGGGAACCGGTGCCACCGCCATTTATCAAGACGGGCATGAATGGCGCGCTTGGCGCACACGGCAATTTACCTATGCAACATATTTGGTTGATGGGGCAACGTTTTTATTCGACAACATTAACGACCCGTTGCAAAAAGTGAATTTGAGCGGGAACAGCAAATACGCCCAAGTCGAAGCCGAAATGAAAAAAAACATGGCAAGTGAAATGCACCGCATCGGCGATGGTTTTCACCCTTGTTCGTATTATGAAAAAAATCGGATTGCAGACAGGATCATACAACCATAAAAAGAGAGCGTGATTATATGAAAATCCGCAGCATCACCCCCATCATCGTCCACGCGTCCAAGTGGTCAAATTACATTTTTGTAATAATGGAAACTGACCAAGGCATCACAGGCTATGGTGATGCCACGCTGGACGGGTTGGAATTTGAAGTAGAAGCCGCCATCAACAACATGGCCGCCAATTTAATAGGAAAAGATATATTCGACACAGGCACAATGCCCTCCCCCATGGGTGGTGGGCTTATTACCGCAGCGGCGGTGTCGGGTATTGATGTGGCTCTTTGGGATATTAAGGGCAAGGCGTTGGGCGTACCCGTGTACAAATTGCTTGGCGGCGCGGTCAAAAAGGACGTTCCGGTTTACGCGGCCTTTAACCGTTACATAACCGACCGCACGCCGGATGGCTTTGGCAAAATGGCGGCCCAACTGGTGTCGGAAGGGAACCGTGCAATGAAATGCCACCCCTTCGACCATGTATCTTGGCGCACACCATTGGCCAATCAACGCAAATATGTAGATGAAGGCATTGCCCGCTTCGTAGCCATGCGAGAAGCCGTGGGGGATGACATTGCCATTGGCCTTGATGCACACTGGCGGTTTGACTTTGCGACCGCTATGTACGTAGCGGAAAAAATCCGCTCCTACAACCCGTTCTGGCTGGAAACGCCCATCCCGGAAAAGAAGCCGGAACTGCTGCGCCAATTCCGCTTGCAAAGCGGGCTAATCCTTGCAGGTGCGGAAATGCAAACCGGCGCGGCGGATGTTCTGCCGTTGTTGCAACAAGGCTGCTATGACGTGTACATGCCGGACGTGCGCTATATTGGCGGCATTACAGGTATGATGAAATTCGCCGCTGTGGCCGAAACATTTGACGTGTTAATGTCGCCCCACAATATGTGCAGCGTAATCACCTGTGCTGCAAGCCTGCACTGCGCAAGCACAATGAAGCATTTAATGCACTTGGAATACCACCCGCCGGAAAGCCCTTGGCTGCCGGAGCTTGCGGACACCCACTTTACCCCCAAAAACGGTTGCTTCACCGTACCGGACAAACCGGGGCTTGGGGTAGAACTCAACTTGGAACTTTTGAAAAAGCACCCGTACCAAAAAGCAACGCCCATTCGGTTAAACATGCTTGGAGGATGAAAACCGTGAAACCAAATATTTTATGGATTTGCGCAGACCAGCTACGGTACGACACCTTAAGTGTCAGCGGCGACCCCATCGTCCACACACCCAATATCGAGCGATTAAGTGCGATGGGTGTGCAATTTTCTAATGCTTTTTGCCAAAGCCCGGTATGCGCGCCGTCTCGTGCTTCGTTTTTAACGGGGCGTTACCCACGGACAGCAAGGGTGCGGCAAAACGGGCAGGACATTCCCACGGATGAAGTTACGGTACCCAAGATTTTAACGGACAATGGCTACGTATGCGGGCTGGCCGGCAAGTTGCATATTTCCGCGTGCCACCCATCCGTTTGTCCGGTTACGGAGCGGCGTATCGACGACGGGTACGGCGTTTTTAAATGGTCCCACCAAACGATGTACGCGCATGAAAAAAACGCTTGGATGGTGAACGACTACACGGATTGGCTGCTGGCTCAAGGCATCACCCACGATGATCACATTCGGGAAGACTGCCGATTTTTGCACCACGGCATTGCATCGCAGTACAGCCAAACGCATTGGTGTACGGATATGGCACTGGATTTTATCGGCAAGGCAACTACGCTTGAAAAGTCCTGGCTGTTCTCCGTCAACTACTACGACCCGCACCACCAATTTGACCCGCCGGAAGATTTATTGCAAAAATACGCAAACAAGTTAGACGAAATCGCGCTGCCAAAGTTCACACCGGGGGAGCTGGACAACAAACCCATTTTCCAGCGCAAAGACCACACCGGCGCATACGACAACCCCGGCCATTATGCCTATACGCAAATGACGGACTACGACCACAAAATGATACGCGCCGCGTATTACGCCATGATCGAATTGCTTGACACCAACATTGGGCGGCTGCTGGACGACTTGGAAGCCCGCGGCATACTGGAAAACACCATGATCATTTTCCATTCCGACCACGGCGAAATGCTGGGCGACCACGGAATTTACTTAAAAGGCCCGTACTTCTACGAGCCTGCCGTGCGTGTACCGCTTATTATTTCTTTGCCCGGCAAATTCCAAGCAGAGCAAGTGCGCGACGACCTGGTGGAACTCACCGATCTGGCCCCCACCATATTGGAAGCCTGCGGCATTAAGCCCTACGCGGGTATGCAGGGGCAGTCGCTGTTGCCAACATTAACCCACGGCGCTGCAGGTACAAGGGATAGCGTGTACTGCGAATATTACAACGCCAATATCAGACACCAAAACCCAAAAGCATATTTGACCATGGTGAGGGACGCGCGTTACAAGCTGGTGCGTTCTCACGGGGCAGTGTGCGGCATCGGCGGCGAATTGTACGACTTGCAAACCGATCCGGGGGAAGTCAACAACCTATACGGCAATGCACAACATGCCGCAATACAAATTGAAATGCTGGAGAAACTTACAGACCGCATGGCACAAACCGCGGATCCACTGCCTTTGCGGCGGGCCAATTGGTAGATTAAAGATGAAAACAAATTACGGGGCTGTTTTGTTAAGTAAATTGTTAAGTAAAAGCAATTCATTTCCGATTTCACAGTTCATAATGTCGTGACGTTTTCTTAGAACCTGTATTCATAAGAACAAAACAGCAAAAAACATGATAAGCTAAACAAATGAAAACAATAGAATATAAAGCGACGAACTATCCGAGCGACCTAACGGAAAAAGAATGGTTAG
>WQVD01000006.1 GCA_009781755.1 Defluviitaleaceae bacterium
AATTGGTTAGTTTCTTTTACTTCATACTTCGTTTCATTCATCATTATCTAAATCCTCAAAAAGTGCATTCATGTCTCTGTATCCTTTTACAGACGGGTCGCGACTGATTCTATTCGCTTCGGCAATTGCCAAAAGCGATTCCGCATTAGGACGAGAAGGACGCAAATCAAAGGGCAACCCTCCAATATTGCATGATTGATGAATGAATACCGTAACAGCCTCTGTTAGGGATAACCCGTATTGTGCATAAACGGTTTCTGCCGTTTTTTTTATTTCCAGGTTAAAACGGATATTTAAGCTCGCTGTTTTTGTCAACTCAAGCCCTCCTTTTGCCTGCACTTTAACGCATATCGTTTACAAATGCAACCAAATTGGCTATTGTTTTAGCTTGTTAATACTTTTACACGGTTACTTAATGTTAGCAGTGTAAAAGTTTGAGCCTATGTTCAAGTATAAAAAGGGGGTGCATGGTACGAATGTAATCAATAGGGCATGTTCCTGGGTAATCATAAATTTATTCAATGGAACTTTCAAAATGGATCGAAAAAAGCCCGAAGAATCCGTATTCTCTGGGCTTTTGCAATTGTATCAAAGGCGATGGCGATACCTCCGATTGGACGTTGACTTGGATACAATTTCAAGATACTCAAAACACCAGCTTTTCCAGACATTTTGCGTTTAATTAAATCATTTTCACTCAATTTTGTGAGTCTGTAAAACTATTAATCTAAAATAGGCGCATCAAAAACGCACCCATCTGCCGAGCATGAACACGAAATGAAAACCATTACACGATTCAGGTAGCATTGTGTTTATGTATGGCTAAGTATCGCTTGAATTAGGGCGCGATTTCAATAATTTGTGAGACGAAGTTATAGCACCTGTATGATGTGTAGAAAAGTTAGTTGACAAATCTTGTACGCTAATTAATTCTAGCATAATCCTTGCATAAGTGGAGGGCTGTAAAGAGTTGTTTGGCGAATTTGCTTTCCATTCTGCAATAACTGGAGTAAACATACCTTGTGAAATCAAACGTTCTCGGCGCACATGTTCAATGGCATATACTTTCTCGTATATTTTTGCCTTTTTATCATAAAAATCTGTATAGAACTTAAGCATCTCAGTATCTGATTCAAACCAGTTTTCCACTATTTTTATCATATCATCAAATTGGACATAGCTAATTTTGCCGCTACGCAGAGCTTTTGTCAGCTTTGCAAGATACCGTGCTTTATAAATGCGATCAAGTCTATCCATAACTATAATAATAAGGCGGTACAAATCATCAGGCGTTTTTTCAAGATGCGATAATCTTTCGTGAAATCTCTGTAGGTCACCATCATTTATGGTTCCGTATTGAAACTCAACAAAATAATTTTCTAACTTTTCCAGCATGAAATAATCGCGTACACTGCTTACGACACCAACCGCTGTTTTAGCAGCCGATGTTATAGCTGCTATTTGATATGGGAGACTACTCATTACAGTTGTAAAGAAAGGCAATAACAAATCAATCATCACCTAAAACTCCTTTTATAGTTTTGTTTCAATAAATATAACATAAAACAAAGTATAAAATGCGAGTTTTGCACTTAAAGAGATTTCGAATTGTGTATTTGTATTAACCCTAACGTCATTACCCCTTTTCAATTATAACAACCATATTTACAAGCATATTTCATAACAACCAAACGAACCGTCACCACATCGGAATGCCATATCCTCGGCGGATAACTTAGCGTTGGCGGTTCTGTCACTAAACAGCAGCTTCGGCGTGCCGGTGGGGTCGATGATGCCGGATACACCCATGGGGAAGCCTCGTTCCGGTTTATCCCATACATATTCATCCTGGCCTGCGACAACAAACCAAACGCCGTATTTTTTGGCTTCGCAAATGGATTCAAGCATGTAATCCCCGATGGTTGAATTGAAGATAATTTGCGTACCTTGGTCGGTAAATGATTTTACGATGCGTTCGCTTCCGGGGGAAAACGGGTGGTCGTCGCGGTCGGCGAAGGCTACGTCATAACAAATCATCATCCCGACCACCACATCGCGGCCGTTTATGTTGAGTGTAAACACCGGGCGGTTATGTGCGGTTTGGATGCCCATCTTTACTTCGCCCGGGGGAATCATATTTTTATCGTATCTGCCGACGATTTCTCCCAGCGGGTCGATAATAAAATTTGAATTGAAGATACCCTGCGGACCATCGTTTCCGTAGGGTGCGTTTATATTGAATATCAAATGAATACCGTGCTTTTGCGCCGCGGCTTTTAATGCTGTAAATATCGGGCCGTCTGTTGCCTCTGCCATGCCGATATCGCTGAAGTTGTCGATCGCACCCGGGTTTAATCGGGTGAATACGCTTTCGCTCAGCAGTACAATATCCGGGTTGGTTTGCGCGACGGTTTTTTCTATTAATTCTAATATATGAGTGAGATTTTTTGATTTTGAACCAAGGCGAAGCTTTATACATGTGGTGGCTACCTTTACTGTAGGCATAATTTACAAACCCTCTTCCTTCATTTAATATACACAGATTATCATTCCGACAAATTATATGCAATTTATAAGGAGCCGTTATGAATAAGCCCGCTATTGTTTTAATTACTTGCGACGAGCTGCGCCGTGACGGCCTTAGTTTGTACGGCAACCAATCCATTTCTACGCCGCATTTGGATAAATTGGCATCCGCGTCCATGCGGTTCGATAATTGCTACACGCCCAGCCCCCTATGCTTGCCCGCACGCTGTGCCATTGCCACGGGGTTATTTCCGCACAACAGCGGTGCATACAGCAATTTCCGCGAATGCCCGCTCAATACGGGGCTACCCAATATTTTCACATTGCTTAAAAAAAGCGGTTATCGTGCGTCTATGTTCGGCAAGTGTCATTTCGTGCCGGCGGTAGACGAGCGTGCCACGGCGACCACCACAGTCGAAACCGAATACCGTGACCAATACCTTGCATTGGGTATTGATGACTTATATTTGCAAGACGACAAAGCGGGTTCGATTTGGTTTTACGATGATTACAGCCGAGAGTTGGAGGCCGCCGGATACCTGGATGCGTATCGCGAGCGGCAGTGGAATAAAAAAGAATACGCGTCGGTCTTTGATTTCCCCGGCCCTGCGCAATGGCATCCTGATATTCGGGTAGCAGACAAAACCTGCGAGTACTTAGAAAAGTATGACCGCGAAGAAGCACCGTTTTTATGGCTGTCTTTCAGCGGGCCGCATTACCCCTTTGATCCGCCGGCGCAATATTTGAGCCGCGTAGATGCTTCGAAGATGAACAAGCGCGTTTATGATAAAAACGAATTCGACAACCCCAATCGGGTGCACCACACCAGTTATCACGGTCCGGCGGGTATAGACGCTTGCAACCGTGCCAAAGACGGCGCATGCAAGAATTTTACGGAAGAATATTGGGAGCGACTCAGGGTTGCGTACAATGCCAACATTGCGCTGATTGATGACCAAATAGGCCGCGTTTTAGAAGTAGTGCGGCAAAAATTCGGCGACAACGCAATGATTATTTTTACTACTGACCACGGCGAGCTTTTGGGCGACCATGGTCTTTGGGGTAAGCATAATTGCGTCTACGATTCGGTGTGGCGCACGCCGTTGTTTATACAATTTCCGCATGGCGCACACGCGGGTGAGGTAGCAGAGGCAAAGGTGAATACCATGGATTTGCTGCCCACTATTTTGCGCGTTGCCGATATTGACACCGATGTGCGGTTTGACGGGCGGGAATTAATCTCGCACGCAGCGGCAGGGGGATATGATTATATCTTCGCCGAAGCGGAGGGTTTAATGGCGGTGACCGACGGCGTGTACAAATATTGCTACGCACGGTTTGGCGATAAGGACTTTCACGAGTTAATGAACCTTGAAGCCGACCCGAATGAATTTAATAATTTCTACAACGACCCTACGCACAACGAAACGTTAATCCGCTTGCAAAAGCAAATCATCGAGCGTCTGGTGAAGGATGTTCTTCCATAACAAAATCCAAGGAGTATAAAATGTCAAACGTAACCATTACCGGCATTGCCAAGGAAACGAATCTTTCGACGGCCACGGTGTCGCGGGTATTAAGCGGCAGCGATTACCCGGTAAAGTTGGAAACCCGGAAAAAGATTATGGATGCCGCAGAAAAAGTCGGCTATGTGCCCAATATGCTGGCAAGAGGGTTAAAAACCAGGCACTCCAATGAAATCGCAGTGATTGTTCCCTACATCCATTATCCGTTTTTTTACTCCATCGTGACCGGCATTGAAACGGTGCTTGCCAAATCTGCGTTCAATATGTCCTTGCACCTTACACGGAGTTTAAACGCACCGCCGGATTCGTTAGCGAGTAGGCTGGTCGGTAATATGGTGGCGGGTGTAATTATCACCACCGATAGCATGCCGCAAAATTTTTACAATGTGTTGTTGGGATTAAACCAAAAAAACGGGCTGCCCGTGATTACCATGGACTATGAGCTAAAGGAATATCAATTCCCGGGCGTATATTTTGATTATTTTGCGGGCGCGAAGATGGCATTGGAATATCTCTTTGACAAAGGACACCGCCAAATCGCCTTCGCGTCATGTCCCATTACCCACTAAACCCGCAAGGCAAGATGGGCAGGCGTACAAGACGCTTGCAAAGCATGGGGCCATAAAACCATTGATTTATTCACAGACGAAGTTGATTATGATTATTTTAATGATTTTCATGTAGGCGCATCCATCGCACGGAAAATCATAAAAAACAAAAAAAAGTATACGGCCATAGCCGCAAGCAATGACACCATTGCCATAGGGCTAATGGTGGAGCTTACCAAACAAGGCATACGCGTGCCGGAGGACATCTCGATTATAGGGTTTGATGACTCTTCTTATTCGATGATGACCATACCGGCACTGACCACCATACGCATACCTGCCGTGGAAATGGGCGAGAAGGCTGCGCATGCGGTGCTGGATGCGATAAATAAAAAGGAAACGCCCACCGACATTAACCTTGGGCCGCGCGTGATAGAAAGATCAAGCGTAAAGCCGTTGCATTAATTTGTGAATTGCCACAAAAAATTTACATAATCGTTGACAACGATTATTACAAATGCTACACTGCTTTCGCGATAGCAATCGTTTACTAAAATCAATACATAAGGCATGACGCATTGAATAATTTATTCAGGTAGGTGGCCTAGAGATGGAAAAGCCGATTAAATTTAAAGAAAAGCGCCGTAGCCTGCTTCAAGACATCAAACGAAATTATTGGTTGTACATTATGCTGATCCCGGCGATAGTGTTTTATATTGTATTTCAATATATACCTACGGCCGGGGTTTTTATTGCGTTCCAAGAGTACCGCATTGGTGAAGGATTTTTCTTTACTATTTTCGGGCATGAATGGGTCGGCTTCGACAACTTCCGAATAGTTTTATCCAATGAGCGGATTATTGGCCTGATAAGGATGACCATCCTCTACAGCCTTGGCTTCATGGTCGTGAATTTGGTTGCCTCGGTAGGTTTGGCATTGCTGCTGTCTGAGATCGGAAGCAAATGGTTTAAAAAGGTATCGCATTCCATGATATTTTTGCCGTACTTTGTTTCTTGGGTGGTTGTTTCGTTTATCACATTTGCCTTGTTTAGCGGTCGTCACGGTTTGCTTACCAATATGTTAGCTTCTTTTGGGGTTGACTTTAACTTTTATCACACACCGTGGATATGGCCGTTTATTTTGTTGTTCTTGTCCGCGTGGAAAAGCGTCGGCTTCAGCAGTATTATTTATTTGGCGGTCATTACCGGAACCGACCCGCAGATGCACGAAAGCGCCCGCGTAGACGGTGCCAACGTATGGCAGCGCATTTGGCATATTAGCCTGCCGATGCTTAAGCCTACCATTATATTGCTTACGATCATGGGGCTCGCGGGCATCATGAGTACCGACGGCGGCATGTTCTTCCAAATTGTGGGTAACAACACCGCCCTGCACCGCATGGCGGATACGATTGACGCACACATTATGCGTACATTGATGGTGCCCGGGTCGGCTATATCGTTCCAGCAGACGACGGCGCTGGGATTGTTCCAACAATTTGTAGGTTTTGCGTTGATCATAACCGTTAATACCATTATCAAGTTTGTCGCACCCGAGCATGCGATATTCTAAGAAAGGCGGGCGTGTGTAATGGAAGGCAAAAATCGCTTAGACCGTAATCCGCTTGGTTTTAGCATTATGGCATATACCATTGTAGGTATCATGGCCATACTCGGGCTTGCGCCGTTTTGGTTGCTGGTATCGGGTTCGCTGACCGACAATGCAACTATTATGCGCGAGGGCTTTACCTTTTGGCCGTCAATGTTTTCGCTGGACGCTTACCGTATGGTGTTTGCGGTTCCGGAAGTGATATTCCGCGCTTACTTTGTTACTATATTCATTACGATTGCAGGCACACTTGGCACGGTGCTTTTATGCAGCATCACAGGCTATTCGCTGTCTCGCAAGGATTTTGCGTATCGTAATGCTTTCGCATTTTTCTTCTATTTCCCCAGTCTGTTTTCGGGTGGTCTTATCCCGTTCTTTTTACTTATGATTGCGCTGGGTATGCGCAACAATCCTTTGTCAATGATATTGCCTGCGATGATGAGCTTCTTTTTTATCGTGGTTTTGCGTTCCTTCTTCAAGCAATTACCGGATGAAATCGGTGAAAGCGGCAAGATGGACGGTGCCAACGAATTGGTCATTTGCTTTAAGCTGTATATGCCCATGGCGGTGCCCGCAATTGCAACCATTGCCCTATTTGCTGCGCTCAATTATTGGAACTCATGGCAGCCTGCTATGTTGTTTATCAATGACCCCAACTGGTTCCCGCTCCAACTTGTAATGCATCGTATTTTGAACGCCGCCGGGGATGTGATGCGGTACGGACAGATGGCAGGTGTTTCTACGCGCAGCATTCCCACGCAGGCATTTCAGCTTGCCATGGTATGCGTGGCGACAGGACCGATTATCCTGCTGTTTCCGTTTATCCAAAAATACTTTATCAAGGGTCTCACCATAGGTGCTGTAAAGGGATAGCATCTATATAAAATAAAAATCCAAGGAGGATTTGAAATGAAGAAGATGTTTTTAGCAATCGCATTGATTTTGGCTGCGGCTTTGGCTTTTACTGCTTGCGGCAGAAACAATGACGACGATAACGACGGCAACAATCAGCAAACACCCGCCGTTACTCAAGCACCCGCCGACACCACCCAAGCACCGGGCGATGACAACCAAACACCTGCCGAAACTCAACCACCGGCAGACCCTATCCGCCTTACTTACGCCGTTGCGAGGCCGGACCGCCTTACACAACAGCATGCACTGGATGCGATGAATGCAGCGCTCTTGGAAAGAGGCTTCATTTTGGAATTTGATCTCTTCGACGGAGCCATGTATCAAGTTATGTTGGCCGGTATGGAAGCAGATTTGGTTGCTGCCGCGCGTTGGAATGACTTTATCCCCAACGCACAACAGGGTGCTTTTGCTCCCATTGACAGAGAACTTATCCGCACTTTGATGCCGACTTGGTATGAAAATCATGCCGGATTCTTGGAAGCCGCTACGGTAGACGGCCAAATTTTTGCCATCCCCAACAACTTCGTAGGCATCAACGCACCGTATTGGATGCTTCGTAGGGACTGGTTCCCCCCCGGGCTTACTTCCATTCAAAGCATGGATGATTTGTATGCGTACTTGGCGCATGCCCGCACCATCAACCCGCATATGATTCCCATTGCTATGTCAACCGCTCAAGTAAACTGGCAAATGGCTGCACTGGGCTTTGCGCAGACCCATGTTTTCGCACCCGGCACCCCGCGTTCTGTCAGTGCAATTGCCATGGACAAACGCGACTACCCCAATTTTGTTATGCACTACACCTATGAAATGGAAGAGTATGTAGAATTCCTGCGCTGGATGACCCGCTTTTATGATTCCGGATTCTTCCATTCAGATATTCTTACCAACCCGTTCCCTTGGCAAGAAGCCTTTTTTGCCGGTGAGTCGGCCGTATTTGCCGGTACTAACCATGATTGGGTAAACTGGATTGGCAGAGAACTTGAAGCGGCAGACCCGAATGCAGAGTTGTATCTGCTTGACTTTGGTGCAGTCTTTAATGTCTATGCAGATCATACCTCTGCAATGGGTCAAGGCATGACGATACCTTCACGCTCTGCAGACTCCGTGCCTGACGTACTGCGCTTGATTTACGCGTTTTATACGGACCAAGCCCTGCAAGACTTATGGCGTTATGGCGTAGAAGGCGTTGACCATATTCATCACGCCGACGGCAGATTTGAAATATTGGATCCGGACGGCATGGATATGCCCATCGCATTTGCTCCCATTTATGAAAATGTATTCCATAACAGAGTATTGGTAACGCAAAATCCCCAATATATCGAATTCAGAGACCAAGCACGTGCAAGAGGGTGGGTAAACCCGTTTGTAGAATTCGTATTTGACATGTCTGACCCTGCAAATGCAGCCCTTAGAAATAACCTTCATGCCACTACCTTGGAACACCTTCCGATGATTTCCATCGGTATGACCAACGGCGACGCCGATGCGGCCATTGCCCGTCTTATGGAGGCCCTCCTTGCAAACGGCTTGGAAGAGTATAGAGAAGAAAATGTACGCCAAATGAATGCATTTGCACAAGAAAGAGGACTTAACATAACCGTAAGTCTGCCGTAACGTAGTAACGATTATCGCGATGGTTTGCAAAATAAGAAATAAATAATTAAATGTAAGCGAAAAGCACAAAAAAGCGATGACGGAGAAATCCGTCATCGCTTTTTTATATAGTATCAACAGCTATTATTTATAATATTCGTCAATTGTTTCTTGCACGACTTTGTTCCACTCGATTAAATTGGCCGGTTTGTAGGAAACGGTACTGATGTCCTTTAATACAAACTCATAAGGACATTTGTTTTCCATGCAGGTTTTGATGATGCGTGTTATTTCGGCTTTCACGTTTTCGCGGTTAAAATCCGCGGAGACAAATGCCGGGTTGGGTTTGTGTGCGTACACATAATCGCCGCCCAGTTGTTCGGCGCAGCTTTCGGGGTTTGCCCAGGGGCTTACCCCTACTTTGCGCAAGTTGGGTATGGTTTTTAACATCGGGATTTTGCGCTCGAGCGCTTCACAACAACCGTAATAGGTTAGCCCGCACATTTTTGCCAGCGGCATTACATAATCAAGTTCAAATTCCTTCCACATGGCGGGCGAAATTTCTGTAAACAATTGTGCCATGCATCTGAACCAAATGTTTTCGAGTTTATTGCCCGGTTTGAGGTCGGAGGTAAACGCCGGGGTGCAATGCAGGTCAGCTATATGGCTATCCAGCAGGTCTTGCGCCTCCATTTGCTTCATGATGGAAAGGCCATGTTCCGTCCATTTTTTGATCGTGGCGTGCATAAGCTCCGGGTTATCCATCAGGTCGATTAACACGTTGTTTGCGCCTCGGTAATGAGGAATCTTATCCCACGGGGCGTGGTAGATGTAATGCCCACGTAACCGAATCGGTAGAATATCGCCAATGGCATCTTCCGCAAGTTTTACCCTTTCCGCATCCAGTGCCTTGTCAGCGGTAATGATGGGTTCTTTGAGCGCCATTACTTTTTCCATCGTGTCCAATTGGTCTTTGTAGGAATGGGAAACAATGCCGCTGTTGGCATCGGTGGACAGCTGCGCTTCATCTACCTCCAAGCCGATGCCTGAATTGTCATACGCACGCATGACGGGAAAGAACGGCTCCACCACCATATCCGCCTGAAAATATTCCCAGCGGAACAACGTGGAGCGCAAGCGCCACTCCATGATTCTTGCATAATTATCTTCGCAGGTGAGTTGCATTTTTCCGTCTATGTCCATTTCGTGCCAGGGTAATTCGTTAATTAACACCACGGGGCGGCGGGGTTTTAAATCATTGATGTCCATGGCGCGGTTGCGGCGTTCGGCTTGTATGGGTAGTTCGGCAAGGGCCTTATACTTCTTTGCGAGTTCACGCAGGGTGGCTTTGTCTTGTTGAGATATCATGCTTGTGTTCCTTCCTTTTAATAAAATCTTGATAATTTCTTCGCTATTTCCACGATGGCATCCGCTTCGTCTTCTTCGTTTGCCCACACCCGCAAATATAGATTGCGGGCGTTAAGGCTTTCGAGCAATATCGGCAATTCTGCGGGGGTGCAACCGGTCAGCACGCCTTTGCCGGCGGCTTGTATTTGCTGTAGCTGCGGGATGAATGATGTGGCGGTACGTCTGGATGCGACATTGGTCCACTGTACGACATCCAATTCGGGAATGGCCAAGATGTAAGGCAAATGTCGTATCTGCTCCTCGCCGTCCAAATGATAGAGGCTGTATTCCAACTTACTCGCTTGCACAGTTAATTCCCGAAGTAAAAATGCTTCAAACATATCGGGCGAAACCATTACCGAGCAATCGCTTTGGAGCTGTCCCATAAACCCCGGTGCCCATGTGTTTAACCACGCTATACTACTGCCGCCGAAGTTTGCTTTGGCAAGCATATCTTGCAACAATGTGCTTGTTTTCTCCCAAACGTCAAGTGCGATGTTAATGGCTCGTTTTAATTTATCCGGGCGGTCAACAAAATCAAGAAGAAAATTACCGGGGCCTCGCAGATGCGAAATTGCATCGGCCGCGCTGGAAATATCAGGCGTGCCCACCACATAATCACCGTTTGCGTCATTCGCAAAGATTTTTGCATTGGCAAATACCGTTTTGTACATAAGGCTGTTCGGGTCAAAAATTAAATCCGCATAGTCATCCAGCGTATGTTCATACCAAATACTGTCTTCAAACCGGGGGATGGACCCCGCAAAAAAACCGGCAATGCACGCAGGCCCAACGTTGCAATTTAAAATAGGGAATGCATCGCCGGCATAATACATGGCACTTGCTTGAGCGCGAAAACGTGCGATGACTTGTTCAGCGTCAAGCCACCATCTCATTCGCTCTTCTTTATTTTGCGGCATTGGAAAGGATTGCCGCAAGGCTCCTTCACGGGGGGCATAAACAGACAAGAGGCACGAATCCGTGAGTTCGCCGTTCCAAAAATCGGCGTGTCTTTTACGGATGTGGTTCCAATCGATATTTCCAAAGTACGGCATACGCCACGCTCCCGTTTAGAAGATGTTTTTATTCTTTCTCCCGCACGGCTTCGGTTATGGCAAGTCCGGTGGCATAATCCAGCCTGCGCTTTTCGTAGCGCTCGTCTTCAATGCGTTGTCGCGTCATGCCGTCATATTCCCATGTAGCTGCCTTCGCATCGGTGCGCCAAGGGCGACGCTCCCAATAATATCCGCGGAACGGGTCACGGGAGTCGTTCAAATGTTGCAAAAGCACATCGTGCAAACCGTCCCGAATGGGGAAATGCGCTTCATCATTAATCAAATTATTCATTTCATACGGATCATTTTCCATGTCATACAGCTCGTCGCTTGATAACAAATGAACCGACAACTTGTACCGCCCGTCAAAAACCGAACGCATGGGTTGAAAGCCACCAAACCCGTCATGGTCAAGTTCAAATCGACCAAATTCAATAAACACATGGTCATTGGTGCGGACAGAGGGGTCCGCCAGTTCAGCCGCGATGCTCTTGCCCTCAATCGTCAGCGGGATGTCACACCCCATTAATTCCAAAATAGTGGGCGTGATATTGATGTGCGATGCGGGATGCGGATTGACGGTGCCGGGGGGTATGCCTTTGCCTGCGTATATCAGCGGCACGCGGGCAATTTCGTCATAGGCCGCCGGGCCTTTCCCGATTAATGAGTGAGAATGCAAAAAATCTCCGTGATCGGATGTATAGATAATTAACGCATCCGGCGCGGTTTTTTCAATGGCATCCAACACACGGCCAATTTCATTGTCTACATAAGAATTGCACCCGAATAAAAATCGTTGTTTGACTTCGATGGCGTCTTTGTCATTGTGCAGGGTATCGCCCGCCCATACACGCTGGTAGTCGGGTTTGTTTTCCAAGGTGTCATAAATATTCAGGCTTTTTGGGAAGACAAAATCTTTATACATACTAATGAATGGTTCCGGGCACAGGAATGGATGATGCGGTTCGTCAAAGGACACACACAAGAAGAAATCCTCATCCGCGTGATTATCAAAAAATTGGATGGCTTTGTCTGCACACCGGCGGCCAAAGGTGAGTTCGGCCGGATATTCTTTCTCCAGCATATGACGCATATAACGTGAAGTCACACGCTGTTCATCCGTTAGTTCTTCCAGAAAACAACGCATGTCATACCAATATTCCTTATCCCACCCCGGCGGGCACACACCCGTGCCGAAATAATCCCCGCCGTCCAAGTGCCATTTGCCGATGTACGCGGTGTGTACCCCGCTATCCGCCAGCCGTTGCCCAATGGTGATAGTGTTGTCCGAAATTCCCATGCTGTTGGCCCATCCTGCACAGGAATGCGGGTACTGCCCCGTGAATATCCCCGCGCGCGCGGCTTGGCACACCGGTTGTGTGGTATATGCACGTTCAAACCGCATCCCTTTTTCCGCCAAGCGGTCTATGTTGGGAGTGGACAATCCGGTTTCGCGGTAGCTGTTAACCATATCCCACCGCTGTGTGTCCGTCATGATGACGACGATTTTACGATTTTTTAGCATAAATACCCTCCTGAATTACAGCATCGATCTTGTTTCTTTGCCTGCAACAAGCTGCCCGCCATCTGTGTAACCTTCGGGGCGGTCGGTTAATTCGACTATTAGGAATTGCCGCATTTCGTCTATCCGCGCTTGGTGTTCGGGCGCGTTGATTAAGTTTTTGCACTCGGTTGGGTCGTTGGCAAGGTCAAAATATTGCTCGCGCCCGTCTTGTGAAAACCATATATATTTGTCCGTTTCTGCCACGACAAAGTGATTGGAGCGGTGTCCGTATTCATGCTCGCCGTGCAGCATCGGGCGGGTTTCGCCGCCTTTTATCGCGTCAAAGAGAGAAACACCGTCAAGCCCTTCGGGTATTTTTTCTCCCGCTGCGTCGATGAGGGTTGGCATGATATCGCGCAGTTCTGCCACGTTGTTACAAATGGCTCGGCGTTTACCTTCCCAGCCTCTTGGCGGGCGTATGATTAAGGGTATGTGCGCACTGCCGCGATAGGGCAATGACTTGCGCACAAACCGATGGTCCCCCAGCATTTCGCCATGGTCGGAAACAAAAATAATCAGTGTATTATCCAGCACTTCATGATCTTGCATCGCTTGCAACAATCGCCCGATTTGATGATCCATGTGGGTGATACACGCGTAGTACCCCACTTGTGACTGTCGTTGCAATTCCGCATCGGGCGGTGCCACAAATGAATTATACCGCCGCCCGTGGATTTGATAGGTTTCTTCGTCTGCCCAATCACCAATCGGCGGCGGCGACAAATCCATGCGGTTATACATATCAAAATAGCATTGCGGCGCATCAAACGGCGGATGCGGACGCACAAAAGACGAAAACAAGAAAAAGGGTTTATCTCGGTCACGCCGCCGCAAGAAGTCAATGCTGCGCGAAACAACCCAGTTGGTGGGGTGCGTCACTTCGTCGTATATCCACGGGCGCGCTGCCCATGAATTGCATTCCAATCCCGTGTCGGTTACGTCAGCGGTTATCCCTTTTTCATTTTTGAGCCAATAACGGTAATCATCCGTAACATCCTGATGCTCGTTGTACGGAATGGAACCTTTGCGGCTGGTGTGTATGCAACCGTCGTGTAGGTCTACATTATGGAAGCCGCATAAATTGCGCGTGGGGTAGACGTGCATTTTGCCGACGGCTTGCGTATGATACCCCGCTTGCGTCAACTCACCCGCCAACGTAACGGGATATCGCCACGGCACAAAGTCCTTGTACCCGACACGGCCGTGATTTTTTTGCCCCAATCCTGTGAACAAAGCGGCGCGTGCCGCAATGCAAGTAGGACTGCTCGAGTACGCATTGTCAAAGCGCACCCCGTCCAAGGCAAGGGTGTCCAAGTATGGCGTTTTAACATCGGGGTGGCCGCCGATACCCAAGCAATCGCCTCTAAATTGATCCGCCATCAATAATAAAATATTCGGCTTATCAGACATGCAAATCACATCCCTTTATATAAAATGTAAATTTAATATCCGCTTCGCTGTCTATCATATATTCGGGGTGCACCGGCGCGCCCCAGCTGTCATCGCCGCCCACGCCCATTCGTTTTGGGCTGATGCGCAAGACAGTTTTGTCCGATTCGGGCAAATCGCAGGGGTACATAGCCGTTTCCAACTCGTGGGGGGTGTAGGGTATGGCAGAAAATTCGAAGGGCACATCGGCGAAGGCAAATAAACCGCAACCCTTGTCATCGGAAAGTTTTACCCAACGCGTTCCGGTTCGATTGCCGCATTCTTGCGGCTTTAAGTAGGGGGTGATGGCGGCGGTGTGTTCATAAATGCCCAAGCGCGCGCCGGTAACGCGGTCGCAATAATTTTCTTCCGGCCCGTAACCGTAGAACTGTACATTTTTGTACGCTTTGGGCAGGTTAATCATTAACCCCGCTTCAGGCAACGGCGGCAATCCGGGTTTGCCGTTGTATTGAAAATCAATTTTTATTTCCCCACCGCCGTACACGGTATAAATGATTTCGCAAGTGGTTTGCACGGCTGCAAGCTGCATCGTGTAAGTGATTATACAAGAATCTTCGTGTACCGTTACCGTTGGCGGATGCGGATAGGTGGCGTACAAACCTGCCACTTTCCACACCGAAAGCTCGGCAGCATTTTTATTCCCGTAGTCATTATCCACCGGCGCGCGCCAGAAATTTGGAATAATCGGGGCGTGTAACAGTTCTGTGCCATGTACTTTATACGAAACCAACCCATCCCACATGGAAAAATAACACTTGAAGCCGTTGCCGCTTACGCCGATATTCCTCAGCCCTTGTACGACGTTGATTTTTTCTTTTGAGGGGATGTAATGACTGTCGCCTTTTGGGATAACGTGTTGGCCGCTTGCTACCTCGTGTCCGCAATCGCTCCACGGTTCTGTTTTGCAGGTCTCTAAAGTGAAGATAAAGGTATATTCCCCATCCTCGCAATGCTCAGGCAAGTGGATAATATCGTCCAGTACCAGTTCCTCTTCGGGTGGCAAGTTAATGACTTCATCACGCTGTGTATAATGCACGCCATTACGTAAAATTGTGAGCGAAAATAAAAAATGAAATAAGTCCGTAAACAAATAATTATTTTTGATGCGCAGATTTGTTCCCTCAACCGTAAAATTAATATTTTGGTAGCAACCCTTGACCTCTTGTATCTTGGGTGAAAGGGTACGGTCAGCGAACACAATTCCATTGCCGCTGAAATTCCCGTTATTCGGGAAATCACCGTAACTCCCGCCATAACCCAAACGCGTTTTGCCATTAGGCGTTTTCATTAAAATAGATTGGTCTATAAAATCCCATATGAAACCACCCTGATAGGCCGGGTATTCGTCCAATAATTGTTGGTATTTGTGCAATCCCCCGCAGGAATTGCCCATGGCGTGGGAATATTCACACAAAATAAAAGGCTTGTCGGGGTTTTTATCAAGAAAACGCCTAACGCCATCTGCCTTGGAATACATCTTGCTGTACATGTCGCTAACGTCTTCGTAACCCGTCATCGTCCACCATACCCCTTCGTAGTGGACAAGGCGGGTATCGTCGTTGTCTTTAAATTGGCGGTACATTTTGCGCAAGTTTTCCCCGGCGTCGGCTTCATTGCCCAACGACCAAATCAACACGCAAGTCAAGTTTTTATCCCTATGAAACAAGGAATTGGCCCTGTCGAGCACCGCACCCGTCCATTCGGGTTTGCTTGCCGGAAGCACATGCGGCGCGTTTTCGCCTGCGTGCGCTCCAGCCCACGTACCGTGCGTTTCCATGTTCACTTCATCAATGACATACAAGCCATACTCGTCGCACAAATCATAAAAAGCCGGAACATTCGGATAATGTGCAGTGCGCACCGCATTGATATTATGGCGTTTCATTTTCACTACGTCCCAAAGCATTTCTTCTTGTGTAACGACGCGCCCGCGCACATGAGAGAACTCGTGTCGGTTAACGCCCTTGAATAATATCCGCTTACCGTTAAGCTTCATGATGCCGTTATCCAATTCGAAACGGCGAAATCCAATGCGGTACGGAATCTTTTCAATTATATGTCCGTCCGCATCTTTTAAATAAATGGTTAACTTATATAAATTAGGAAATTCTGCGCTCCACGGGAGGATTTCGCCTGCATCCAGCACACCCTTGTGCTGCATTGCTGCGGCAGCTGTGGCGGTGAATGTTATCTTTTCCGTCAATGAAGGCGTGGTGTTCAATTCGATTTCCAGCGAAAACGCGCCCGCTTCCATATGAGCCGTGTCGATGGAGTAATGCAATTCGCCGCGTTTATTATCCGGTTTTAAAATAGGTTTGAAAAAGAAATCTTGTACTCGGCTTGCGGGTCGAGAATAAATAAAAACATCCCGAAATATCCCGGAGAAGCGGAAAAAATCTTGATCCTCAAGCCACGACCCGGTAGAAAATCGGTACACTTCCACCGCCAGCTTATTTTCACCTTCTTGCACAATTTCCGTGACATCAAATTCCGCCGGGGTAAAGGAATCCTCGCTGTACCCCACGAAATGCCCGTTGAGCCAAACAAAAAAGGCCGACTCCACCCCTTGGAAGTTGACCGTTACCGTGCCGCCGGATTTATTAAAATGAAAATACTTCACATAGCTCCCCACGGGGTTATGTTTTATTGGGATGGCCGGGGGAATGCATGCTTCATGCCCGTCCCACGGATATGCTACATTCACATACTGCGGATGGCCGTATCCCTCCATTTGTATATGCGCAGGAACGCGTATGATGTTCCAACCCTTGCAATCAAAATCTGCTTTATAAAAATCCGCAGGGCGTGCATCGGCATTTTGGCTGTAATTAAAATGCCAGCCTCCATTAAGATTGAATGTATTGCGCCCCGGGGTTTGATATGTATGTTCATGCAAGTCCTCATCGGCTTCATAAGCGAAGAAATGCGCCCGTGCGGGAAGGCGATTTACTTGAAAAATTTCCGGGTTGTATATCCATGTCGGGTCTGCATGTTTTGCGTGCATTTTATTACCCCCTTCAAGCTATAGATAACGTTTGCTATAATAGGTGTTGTTTGTTATAATTGTCAATGAATAATTACATATATCCTTTTCTAACTTAAATGGCAAAGGGGCAAACGCATATGGACAAGTGGATTGTATTACACAATGGCAAGCCCGTATGCGCGCATGTATTGTCCGACGGCAAAGTCAACGCCGTATCGGAAAATGGACGATTCCTGAACATCCGCCCGCATGCGGAAGATGCGTTCGTATTTTCCGGTGAAGGCTTCACCGTATCGGATGAAATTACACAAATACAAGACGACTTTTATTTTATTACGAGACATTTCCAAAACACGTCCGACACGGCGCGCAGCGTTGTGCTGTACTTTGAATTGGAAACGTTTTTTGTGCCCGATTTTTATATGATTCCGTCGGTAAGCTACAACGGCAATCCGTGGGGAACGGGTAACGAGCCGAAAGGATTATCTGTGGACGGTGAACCTTGGGTGTTTGCGTATAATCGGGTGGCGCTGCCTTCGGCTACTTTTTCGGAAGATGGCGTTGTTTCCGTTGGTTTGTTTGCCGACGACAGTACCGAAACAAGCCTTGTGTCCGCATGTTCAATGACCCCAACCGAAAGCGGTATGATTCACCGATTGATTTGGCCGGACAGAGAAACGCCCAAGGTATATTATGCCCGCGATGCATACGCGCCCGCCGACACGCCCGAGCTTACGATTGCGGCGGGAGGTTGTTTTTCCGTCGCGTTTTATATATCGGTCAGCGCGGTGCGCAAGCCGTTTTTTGGTTGGATGGATGCCTTTGACCGTGCGCAAACACGCATGAAACGCGACATCGATAATGTCATGCGCAGCGAGGAATTTTGGGCGCATCGCATAAATTACATAAAAAATACCCAGCTTACCGGCACAGGCGCAAACAACGATTACACGCTATTGGACATGGGGTTATTACCGAACGGCAACATATACAATTATTTTCCGGAGCGGCACGACATATCGAATGTCACGTTTCAACCACGCACTACCCCCGGGGAGCGCCACTTTGAAATCGGCTGGTGTGGCCAAAACGCGTCTATGGCGGTGGCACTCATTTACGATTACATTAAAAATAATGATAAAACATCATTACATGCAGGGATTAATGTGTTGGATACATGGGCGCAGCACGCGCCCTTGCCCAACGGTTTATTCGAAGTGATTTTCGATGAGGTGTTGCAAAGCATCCCCGACAAGCATTTTGAAATAGACACATGCAACCTTGGCTGGGGTATGTGGCAGATGCTAGAAGCGTATCAAGCTTTGCAATCCTTGGGTATAGACAAACCTGCGTATAAAAAAATGGCGTTGGACGCCTGTGATTTTTTTGTTATGAACCGTGCGGCGGATGGCTCGTTCGGTAAAATATGGTCGAAGGAAGGCGTGTGTTTGGATGCAGGCGGTACCATCGGTTGTTTTATATTGCTTGGGCTTATCAAAGCGCATCAAATCACGAGCAATCCCGCATATTTAAGCTGTGCTACCGATATGTACATTTATTATGTTGAACGCGACCTGTACCGCATGGAATGCACCGCAGGCGCGTTGGACACCCATTGCATAGACAAGGAAACGGCGTGGCCTTTATTAAAGTGCGGGTTGGATTTATATCATTTGACGAAAAACCCCCGCTTCTTGGAAGATGCACAATACGCCGCCTATTATATTTTGAGTTTCACTTTCCAATATGACGCACTGTACGGCCCGGAAACGGATTTTATTAAACACGGCTACCGCACGTATGGCGGCACATCGGTTTCTACGCAGCACCATCATTTGGATCCGTGGGGCAGTTTAATTGCTTATGATTTTTTTCGGCTGTACGAAGAAACAAAACAGGAAAAGTGGCGCATATGGTCTGACGCATTATGGAAAAATGCCATGTTGTGTGTGTCGGACGGTAAACAAGTGGTGCATGATTTATTGCGCCCCGCCGGTACGCAAAACGAAATGTTCATGCAATGCCGTTTTACTTTTGACTTAAATACGCAACCGGGACGTTTGAATGATTGGTTGCAATCATGGCCGGGCGCATTTAAGTTGATTACCCTGTACCGCGCACATCAAGACAAAATCAAAAACGTGTTCTCATAACGATTAAATCGGAGGGATATACATGCACGCATTAAGCCGAAAGTTAAACATAACCGAGCACAATCCGCAGGCGAAAAACGGTTGGTACAGCGTTGGCGCGGGGGGCGGCGGCGCATTGTTTACGCCACGGATAAGCCCACATGACAAAAATACGTGGATTGTTTGTTGCGATATGTCCAACACATACATCACATACGACGCAGGCAAGCATTGGCAAATGCTCCATTTGTGCGGCATGGTGAACGACATCGTCTTTGACCCTGTTAACCCGGGCGTTATATATGCGGGCGCGCAGGCGGTGTATAAGTCAGTAGATAACGGCTTGACTTGGAAGCTCGTATTACCGCACGCAGATATCGTAACGCCGGACAGCGTAATCGGCAGGGTTAAGAAAATCCACATCGACCGCAAACATCCCGACCATATATATGTAGGCTTCCACACGCGGCGGTATCAACGGTCGAATCCCGGCGGTGGCTTGAAGCTATACCATTCCCCCGATGGCGCGGTTACATGGCAGGACTTGGGTGATATGGAAGGCGGCGAAATCCTCTGCATTGACATGGCCGAAAGCGGTACAAGCCGCGTGCCAACGGTGTTTACCAACACGGGGATGTATAAATACGAAGCGGGGACGTTGACGAATCAACCCCTGACCTTCGTTCCGAAAGTGGCTAGGTGCGGCATTGACCCGAAAACAGGAACATCTGTGTTCTATGTAGCTAGTGGCGTGCGCGTTGATGAAGACGGCACCGTGCATTCCGGGGTTTTCCGTTCGAACGACGGCGGGTTAACGTGGCACGAATTGGGCGGCTTTGATGTTGACTTCCCGGATAAGAAGAACAGCGCGCGTATCGTTAAAGATATTTCATTCTCCTATTACAACCCCGACAAATTATATTTGTCTATTTCACGCTGGCCTTTGGTACTGCCCTCGGCAAAGGTCGATGGCGAAGCCTATGACCCGCAATGGCGACATCCGTTCTTGAATCCTGATTATACCTCCGATGCGAAGGAAAATGCGCTGGCGTGTTATAACCGCATGGGCATACTCGTCTCCAATGACGGCGGTGCTACGTGGCAGTGGAGTGTAGAAATGGATTTGAACATGCCCGAAAACATCACCGTGGGTTGGTACGAAAATGCTTACGATGTAGATTGGCTCGGCCCCCCGTGGTTTATGGATGTGGATGAGCATAATCCCAATCGCGTACTTGCTTCGTTACAAGGTTTCGCGTGGATTACCGAAAACGGCGGGCAAACTTGGGAGCAGGTCTATACCGAGCAATACGAGGACGGCTCGTGGTATGGAAAAGGCTTTGAAAGCACCACTTGCTACGACGTTGTTTTTGACCCCTTTGATAAAGGCACGATGCTCATCACCTACACCGACAACGGAATGCTCAAATCCACCAACGGCGGCAAATCGTGGAATCATGCCATTAAAGGTGTGCCGTACAATTGGATTAACACCTGTTACAAAATGATTTTCGATCCGGAAGTGCCCGGATTGGCGTGGGGTGTATGGACCAGCGTTCACGACCTACCCGACCACATGTGGATACGCCCCCATATTGCAAAAATCCCGCCGTATGCGTGTGGTGGCATTTGCGTCACCCACGACAGCGCATCAACATGGCAGGCTATAACGGACATGCGCAGCACGGGAACGATTCCCACTTGTATTGTGCTTGACCCAACTTCGCCCGTTGGCAGTCGAACGCTGTATATGTCTCGTTATCCTGACGGGGTACTCAAATCTACCGACGGCGGCAAAACTTGGGAAAGCAAATCAAACGGCATGGGCGTGAACAAAAATGTGTTTTCGCTGTACCGCTCTGACGATTGTACATTGTACGCGGTTACGACCAAATCGCTCACCGATGAAGAAACGCCCGAAGATATCCGCCAAGCGATGTGGATGGGGAGTGTTTATGTGTCCGACGACGGCGCAGAAACATGGCGCAAGCTAACCCTGCCCCAAAACGTGGACAGCCCGCAACGCATCGATTTTAACCCGATTAATCCCAAGCATATGTATATCACCGCATACCCGATTATCCCCGGCGAACCCATACAAGGCGGTTATCGCACGCTTCCCAAAGAAGAATCACGGGGCGGCGGCGTATACGAATCCACCGACGGCGGGGCAACATGGCAGAATATTTTTGACGAGCGCGTAGCGGTCTACGGCATTCAAGTTGACCCCAAAAACCCGTTGGCGATTTATATCGTAACCCCCGAATATGCCGCCTACCGTTCTCTTGACGGCGGCAAATCGTGGGAGCGCATACGCGGTTATCATTTCAGCACCGGTAAAAATCCCATACTGGACCCTTACAACGATGACATGATGTACATCACCACTTTTGGCGGCAGTGTGTTTTACGGCCCGCGCGCCGGGGGAACGGAACGCTACGACGACATCGACGGCCTCACCCTTGACCATAAAATATAACCACAAAACACAAAACGGAGGATTGCGCATGAAGCACACAAATGTAATCTTTGTCATGGTAGACGATATGGGCTACGGCGATTTCGGCAAGTTTAGCGAGGGCAATGCCATAACGCCTACGTTGGATTGGATGGTGGATGAAGGCGTATGCCTTACACAATGCTACGCGGCAGCACCCGTTTGCACGCCGTCGCGCGCTGCATTTTTGACGGGAAGGTATAACCACCGCACAGGTGCCATAGACATGCGCGAATTGCGCGGCCTCAGTAATCTGCACATCGGCGAAACCACCATTGGCGATGTTTTTAAAGAAAACGGATATGTAACCGGCCTGATGGGAAAATGGCACAACGGCACCATCGGCAAAAATTATCATCCCAACAAACGCGGTTTCGATGAGTTCGTTGGGTTCCGCGGCGCTAGTTGTAATTATTATGATTATAAATTGCATTACAACGAAACAACGCGTGAAAGCGACGGTCGTTACTTGACCGATGTAATCACCGACGAATCCATCAATTTCATCACGCGGCACAAGGATAAACCCTTCTTCTTAAACATTGCGTACAACGCGCCGCATTCGCCACACGAAGCACCTGCCGAAGATGTCGAAATTTTCGCAAGCCGCGGAAAGTACAATACGTTGGTAAGCACGCTGTATGGCATGATTTTGAACATGGACAGGAACTTGGCAAGGGTATTTGCCGCGTTGAAGGATTTAAATATCGATGAAAATACCATTGTGTTCTTTACCAGTGACAACGGCCCCGAACTGGGCGGGCAAGGCGAAAAATCCCATGCCCGCTACAACTGCGGGCTCAACGGATGCAAAGGCCAAGTGTTTGACGGGGGCATTCGCGTGCCCGGCGTTGTGCGCTGGCCGGGCAAAATCAAGCCCCGCATGGACGAAAATTGTTTCGTGCATGGCACGGATTGGTTCCCCACAATGTTAGCGGCTGCGGGAATTGATGTGCCTGAACGGTTAAAGCTGGACGGCCAAAACATACTGCCGCAATTGTTGGGCGAAGCCGAACCTACCCATGCCAAGCGTTTTTGGCAATGGAACCGCTATGCCCCGGAGGTTACGTGCAACGCAGCAATGCGCGACGGCAAATGGAAGCTGGTGCGCCCACCCATCGAAGAAGCCATGATGACCGACCGCGCAGAATGGCAGCAAGACCGTCTTGTGGAGCGTGACCCGGAGGCATTTACAGAAAACGCAAATCCACCGTTCCCGCCCAGAACCGTTCCGCCGCCGGGCCCTGCCAAGCTGTTTGACCTTGAAGCAGACCCCGGCGAAACCAACGACGTAGCCACCCAACATCCAAAACGCGCCGCGCAAATGCTGCGGGAGCTGGAAGAATGGTTTGACGATGTAGAATTTGAACGGCAAGCTTTATGCTAAAGCCTAATATCCTGCTAATCACCTGCGACCAAATGCGTGCAGACGCCATGGGATGCGCGGGCAACCCCATCGTACAAACCCCGCATTTGGATGCGCTTGCGGCTTCCGGGGTGCGCTTTGCCAATGCGTTTACGCCGTACCCGGTGTGCGAGCCTGCCCGTGCCTCCATTACAACGGGTTTGTATCCGCACAAATGCCAATGGTACAACCCCGAAAGCGGCGGGGAAGAAATTCATACGAACCTTCCCGTGTTAGGTACGGAACTTAGTAATCGTGGTTATTCGACCTACGCCATGGGAAAATTGCATTATCACCCCTACACGCCGCCGGGCGCACCCAAGGTAACCCACGGCATCGAAACGGTTGAATTCGCAGAGGAGGGCCGCTGGGCCAATCTATACAATGGCGCACACGGGTTGGAAGATTATTTGGATTATTTAGAAACAGTGGGTTACGGCGGTTATTCCCGTGCGCATGCCGTGGGTAACAACGATATCTTCGCCACGGTTTCGCCGCTGCCGCAGGAACACTATGTCGATAGCTGGGTGGCGACACGTTCCATTCACTACATGCAAAAACATGTGAATGACACGCCCGAAAAACCGTTTTTCATGTGGGCATCGTTTCCCAAGCCCCATTCACCCTATGACCCGCCGCGCCCGTATGACGCTATGTATGACCCGAGGGAAATCCCCCCGCCGACGGGTGCCATCGATGAAATAAAAGCACGCGGGTTGGATGCAGTGCACAAAAGTCATTTTAAATATCATTGGAACACGGTTTCGGATGCCGCCAAGCAGGTGATTAAGGCTCATTATTATGGGCTTATTTCGTTCCAAGACAAGCAAGTCGGCCGCATGATGGACTTTTTGGAAAATGCGGGAATCCGCGATAATACCATCGTTATTTTCACCTCTGACCATGGCGATATGATGGGCGATTTTGGGCTGTATTTTAAGACGCTCATGTACCGCCCATCGGTAAACGTGCCGTTTATCGTCAGTTATCCCAAGCGCTGGCCGGAGAGTGTCGTTTCGGATGCGTTGGTTGGTTTGCAAGATATTTTCCCGACGTTAATGAATCTATCCGGTGCACCGGCCGAGCAAACGGACGGCCTTGACCTTACCGCCGTCGTCAATAATAAAGCGGAATGCCGTGATGCTTACGTTGCCTATTTCTGCACCGAGGAAGCACCCGAAAGCAAGCGAATCATGTATGCGGATAAACAATACAAATACATCTACAATGCGTGTGGTGCGGTGGAAGAATTGTACGATACTGTTAACGACAGCAGTGAGTTAAACAACCTCGCAAACCTACCCGAATACGAAAAAATATGCACTGAGCTGAAAGAAAAGCTGTATCGCTGGTGCGTGGATAATAACCATACCCAAATGTTGAGTGACAACGGGTTTGAAGTGCAATCCTGCGCTGAGCTGAGCAACATGTATACCGCAACAATCGGTATGTTTGGCAGAAGAAAATATTAAGGCGGTCAAGTCATTCACCCGCGAGAGGAAAATGATAATGAAAATGGTTACCCCTGAAAGCGTTGGCGTATCATCAGAAGCCATTAACACATTTTTATCCGATTTACAGGAAAGCCGTTTTAACATGCATAGCATCTTAATCCTGCGGCACGGCAAATTAATTACCGAGGCCTACCGTGAACCTTACGACAAAGACCGCAAACATCGTATGTTTTCCATCAGCAAGACATTTACCGCGTATGCGGCGGGGTTGCTTATTGATGAAGGCAAGTTGTCGTTGGATGACAAGGTGGCATCGTTTTTCCCGGAATATAATGGTGCGATTCATCCGCTGCTTGCATCCGCAACCATACACGACATGCTCACCATGCGCGACCCACACAACGACACCACCCACGGCTACGGGATGAAAGCAAACTGGTTGGAAAGTTGGTTTCTTACGCCACCCAACCACCCTGCAGGCACGATTTTCAAATACAACACCACCAGCACAAACTTGGTGGCCGCCATCGTCGAGCGTATAACCGGCATGAAGATGATGGATTATATGTACCCGCGGTTATTAACACCGATGGGCTTCTCGGAGGGTTGCGTATGTTGGCAAACCCCGAACGGGGATTCTTTTGGCGGGTCGGCGGTATTCTGCACCCCGCGTGACTTAGCAAAGCTGGTATTGCTGACCATGAACGACGGTATGTGGGAAGGCAAACAGCTTATCAGCGCAGATTTCGTAAAAAGTTTGCGCTCAAAAATCGTCGATACCAGCCTGATGGGCATTCCTGTGGAGGGTATGTTTGGCTACGGCTATTTTACGTGGCAGACGCGTTATAACGGGTTTGCGCTTTTTGGCATTCATGGGCAGTTTGGCATCGGCTTCCCGGATAATGGGCTGGTCGTTGTTGCCACGGGTAACACCACGGATAACTATAATGTAGAAAATGATATTTTGTATTCACAGTTTTTGGATCGGGTATATAAACTGTTGCCGGGGTTGTCGGATGCGCCGTTGAAGGAAGCAGAACCGCCCCCTTCCGTGTTGCCGCATATCATCGCACCCGGCGCGGCATCTTCCCCCATTGAATCCAACATTGTACAGCGCACATACAAACTGCATGCCAATCCGTCCGGCTGGCAAAAGGTGTCTTTTGATTTTAACGCCGGGCAAGGCAAGCTTACCTATGCCAACCGCCGTGGCGAAATGCAACTTAGCTTAGGTATGGGTAAAGTCTTGCTTACCACTTTCCCGGAAGGCAAAGGACATCACCCTGATTCGTTAAACGACCCTTACGATGTATACGCAAGCGGCGGTTGGGTAGATGAACGCACGCTCGCCATCCACGTATACGACATAACCATCGGGTACATGCAGTTGAACGCCGTATTCGAAAAAAACGAGATCACAATTTTAATAAAGCCGGATGTATACCGTGGTGATTACGGCGGTTACATGTATGGCATGTTGGAAGGATGAACGCATGTTTAATTTAAATTATGCATATACCACAGCCGATTTCACCGTGCCTGTGTATAAAAACGCGTTGGCTTCCGCCGCAGACACCAAGCACTTTATATTAGAAGGCACCGCAAAGGTCGATTTCCCCAATGGCAAGATGCAGTTATCATCGGTGCTTGACCCCGAACTGGGCCAAGCGGCTAACTATGTATATTGGTGCGACCAAGAATTCCCATCGGATGCATTAATAGAATGGGAGTTTACACCCCTTGCGGAATCGGGGTTGTGCATCATGTTTTTTTCCGCTACCAACTTGACGGGCGGTTCTGTATTTGATGCCAACCCCCGCACGGGCAGGTACGAGCAATATTACAATGGCGATATCAATGCATTTCATGTGTCGTATAACCGCACCAATGCGGTGCGCGATGTGCCCAAGGCAGAAGGCCTGCGCTTATGCAACTTGCGTAAAAGCAAGGGCTTTCATATGGCCGCGCAGGGTGGCGATGTGATTCCGGAGTTGAGTTTAATCCGTCCGCCGTATCCGCCGTTTTTGGTGAGCATTGTAAAACGCGGCCCGCTGGTGGCATTCTACATCGAAAAAATCCTTTGCTTCTTCTACCATGACGATGGCGTTACCCATGGACCGTTGCTGGGCGGGGGTAGAGTGGGCTTCCGCCAAATGTCGCCCATGGTGGGTGAATACGCAAACCTGAATGTAAGGACATTACGTTAAGGAGAGAAAACTATGTTTTGGGATTCATTAACCGCGACAGATTTCGAGAAAGCCGTTGAAGCTTGCGAGGGCGTATGCGTGTTGCCCATCGGTGTTATTGAAAAACACGGAAACCACTTGCCTCTTGGCACGGACATGCATGTCAGCACAAACGTAGCGAAGGACGCGGCCGAGTTAGAAAAGGCCATTGTTTTCCCCTATTATTTTATGGGACAGATTGCCGAGGCGCGGCATTATCCCGGTACGGTAGCCGTCTCACACCATTTGATGATGCAAGTGCTGCGCGAAATTTGCGATGAAATCGCGCGCAACGGGTGCAAAAAAATCTTAATCCTTAACGCCCACGGGGGCAACAATCATTTCTTGCCGTTTTTTGCGCAGGAGCAACCGGGGGTTAATCGGGATTATTGCGTGTATATACGGAACGCGGGTTGGTGCACCGCTGAACAAAGGAAAGCGCTTGAAGCCGAAGTGGGTTGCGATAGCGATAATTGGGGAGAGCACGCCGGTTTTAGGGAGTCTGCGTTGCTCATGCATTTGCATCCCGAACTGGTAAAACCCGCCGAACAGCCCGCACATGAAGGCAAATCATTTAACCGCTTACCCCATTTGGAAAAACACGGTATCTATACCGGGTTCAATTGGTATGCCGATTTCCCTTATCATTTCGCGGGCGATTTTTCTGCCGCTACCCCTGAAGCCGGAAAGATTTTTTATGATGCGATTGTTAAGGACGTTGCCGAAGCCATAAAAGCGATAAAAAAAGACGATGTATCCCTTCGGCTGGCAAAGGAATATGTAAACTACGGCAATAATCCCACCAATAAAATAACCCACGAGGAGTGATAGCATGGAAATGCATGTGCTGGAAACACCGCAACAATTGGGCGAACAAGCCGCAAAAAAAACTGCGCACTATATCAATGAGGCGATTCAAAAAAAAGGCGCGGCACGGCTGCTCATGTCTACAGGAGCGTCGCAATTTGACACCATCAGCCATTTGCGCAAAGCGGACATTGACTGGACAAAGGTCGAAATGTTTCACCTTGACGAATATATCGGTGTTGACGCAACGCACCCCGCCAGCTTTGTTAAGTATCTGAAGGAGCGTTTTGTCGGCGATGATATCCCGCTAAAAGCGACCCATTACATCGACGGGACACGTCCGCCGCAAGAAGTAATCGCAGAAATTACCGCTGAAATTAACAAAGCCCCCATTGATGTAGCACTGATCGGCATCGGTGAAAATGCACACATCGCATTTAACGACCCCCCGGCGGACTTTGATACAACGGACGCTTTTATTATCGTTAACTTGGACGATGGTTGTAAACAACAGCAAGTACGCGAGGGTTGGTTCCCTACATTGGACGATGTGCCCAAGCAAGCCATCACCATTTCTGTGCAAGAAATATTAAAATGTAAAGCCGTCATTTCTGCCGTGCCGCATAAAGAAAAAGCCAAAGCCATACACGCAACCGTAACCCAAGAAGTCAATAACCTTGTGCCTGCCACCATATTAAAAACCCACCCTGACTGGACGCTGTATACAGACAAGGCATCGGCCTCTTTGTTGGATGAGGCGTAACATGATTGACGGCATAAAAATCGGGTATATCGGTGCAGGTTCCATGAACTGGGCATGGGCGGTCATGGGTGATTTGACCCTGGACAATGAAATTGGCGGCGAAGTTAAGTTATATGATTTGGATTTTGCATCGGCTAAAGCAAATGAAAAAATCGGTAATAACTTGGATTCAAATTGGAAATACACCGCTTGTCCTTCTTTGCAAGAGGCGTTGGCGGGCGTGGATTTTGTTATTATTTCTATTTTGCCGGGTACTTTTGATGCCATGGAATCGGATGTCCATGCGCCGGAGGCTTACGGCATTTATCAATCGGTGGGTGATACCGTTGGACCTGCGGGCATTGTACGCACCATGCGCACCGTACCCATGATGGCAGAGATCGCTGAGGCGATACGGGATTATTGCCCCGGTGCATGGGTCATTAATTACACTAACCCCATGGCGGCTTGTGTAAATACCTTGTACCGCGTGTTTCCCGGGGTGAAGGCCTTCGGATGTTGTCATGAGGCGTTCCATATACAAGCACTGCTGGCAAAGCTGATGGAAACCGAAATTGGAGAAAAGGTAACGAAGTCCGAAATTAATATCAATTTCCTTGGTGTAAATCATTTTGTATGGGCGGACAAGGCAAGCTACAAAAATACCGACTTGATGCCGAGGTTCGCCGATTTCGCAAAAAAATACGCCCAAAGCGGCTATGCGCTGACCGCAGACGACGAGGATGTAACCAACCATTTCAGGAACCTAAATAAGGTATGCTTTGACTTGTTTAACCAATTTGGTGTCATACCCGTTGCGGGTGACAGGCATTTGGTTGAATTTATGTCGCCGTCTTACCTGAAGGATGTGGAACAATGGGGCTTCGCGCTTACGCCGGTGTCATGGCGCAAATCCAATCAAAAGGAATTGTTGGAAAAACGCGCGCGTATTCTATCCGGCGCTGAGGCGTTTGAAGTAAAAAACTCCGGCGAAGAGGGTACGTTGCTTATCAAAGCCCTATTAGGCTTGGGCGATATGATTACGACGTTAAACCTGCCTAACCGAGGGCAGATGCAAGGCATTGACCACGGCATTGTGGTGGAAACAAACGCCATCATCCACCGCGACGCGGTATATCCTGTATGCGCCGGAAAGCTGACCGAACCGGTTCACGCCATGGTAAAGAAGCATGCCGATGCGCAAGCGCAGTTGATTGACGCGTGTTTGAATAAAGACACCTCAGCTGTATTTGAAATTTTTGCACGTGACAATCTTGTTTGCGATTTGGATGAAAAAGACGCGAGGGAATTATTCAAACGTATGATAACCAACACAAAATCCTACCTGAAAGGCTGGAAGGTGGATGAATTTTAATATCGCATTGCTGATGCCGGATGACCTTACCCGCGCTTGGTTTGCGCCGCCCGACGTAATCGCTGTTTTTGCGGAACTGGGCAATTTGCGCGTCAATGACCGCAAAGATTACGAACCCCAACACATGGCGGCGTTATTAACCGACTGCCATGTTTGCATTACCGGGTGGGGTTGCCCCGCGCTGGATGCGGATGTGTTGAAAAATGCACCGGACTTGCGTTTGGTCATCCACACAGGCGGCACGGTTGCCGGTATTGTCACCGATGAATTGTATAACCGGGGCGTGCGCGTAATCAGCGGGAATGAAATTTTTGCCCAATCCGTGGCGGAGGGTACGCTGGCGTATATGCTTGCGGCGCTGCGGCGCATTCCGTTTTATAACAAGCTCATGCATGAAGGTGGCTGGAAACGCGGCATCGACAAGACAAATGCGGGACTGTTTAACAAAAGCGTCGGGCTGATCGGCTTCGGCGCGATACCGCGTTATTTGGTGCCGATGCTTAAACTCTTTACCACAGATATTTGCGTATACGACCCCTATGTAGCGGACAGCGTGCTGCAAGAATTTGAAATCAAACGAGCCGAATCTTTGGCCGATGTTTTTTCAAAACAACTCATCAGCAATCATCTGCCGCTGACCAAGGAAACGGAAAAACTGATTGACGCTGATTTACTGGGTTTGATGCGCGAAAACGCGGTGTTTATCAATACCGCAAGAGGCGGCACCGTGGATGAGGATGCATTAATAGCGGTTTTGAAAAAAGGAAAAATCACCGCTGTATTGGATGTATTTGAGGTGGAACCGCTGCCTGCGGACAGCCAATTAATGGGGCTGGACAACGCCATTCTTATCCCGCATATGGCAGGGCCGACTGCGGACCGATATATCCATGTAAGCTTATCACTGGCTGCTGTATGCAAGGATTATTTGCAAGGCAAGCCGCTGATGTACGAAGTGACCCATGATTACGCATCAAGGATGACGAGCATAGCGCTTCAAAAAATGTAACCAAAATTCGGGCGTTGACGGAAGTGGGAACACGCCTTAAAGGGGATAACACAATGAATCCATTGCGCTACACGCCAACTGATGAGGCGATAATGCCGCACGCCGCCGACCTGCACGAAAGAGCGGTAGCGGAGAACGGTTTTGCTGCAGGCTGGTGTATGCACGCCAAACCCGTTGCGGACTATTGGTTTGATTTTCATCTGCACGGCAACCCGAAAGCGGGCGACGACTTGAATGAAACGATGCAACCGGATTTTGACGCTGTAAAGCATTTGAATGTAAAGCGCGGTATGTTGCTTATCCAAGCCCATGATGCCGCATGGCAGGGCGATCCGATTAATATGTTCGGCACATCATTACCCTTTGAAGACGTGGTCGTTGCTACAAAAAATTTGGTGCGCGAAGGTATTTTTACCTGGGCGATATGGCCGCATTATACAAACCCGAACGCGGATATGATACGCGCGGCTTATCATGCGGGGGCGCGGTGCGTCAAAATCCATAATGCCCCGGTGATTCAAAATGCCGCACCTGCGGATTTGTGGTTGGAGAAACCATGGCAAGATGTCTTCCGCGCCGCCGCCGAATGTAACATGCCCATTATTTGGCATGTTACACAGCGTTTGCCCTCCAGCAAATACACCGGCGGTGATGCCAATTCTTATTGGCGCAAGGGTTGGGAAAACGGCGTAACCTACGGCAACGAAGAACTATTACAAACCTTTCTACGCTGCCTAGAGCTGAACCCCGATGTCAATTTTGTTGGAGCACATCAGCTGCATATCGGTTGGGAGCGTTTGGACTCACTGTTTGAAAAATATCCGAATTTATATGTAGACACGACCATCGGGTGCATGTTGCAAGCATGGGATACTTTCTACCCGGCAGACAAGCAATACCTACGCCAAGTGTTTATAAAGTGGGCAGACCGCTTGTTGTATGGTACCGATAATTTTTGGGGTGTCGGCACAGACGAGCGCCATCAATTAGAGCATATGCGGTTTATTCAACATTTGGATTTGCCCGAAGCTGCGCTCAATAAAATCGCCTACCAAAACGCCGAAAGATTGTTAAGCATGAAAACGCTTGTGTAGCGTTTTATACGTTAGCAATAATTCTTGCAAGCATTCGTCCAAAAACAACTTCATGCCGCAGGGGTTGCCGTAGACGGCATTAACCATCCGCTTACAACCGCCATTGCACCACCTGCGATGCGTACATTCGGCACAAAACGGTGAAAATTGCCGCGCTACGTTTGCGAAGCCGCTGTTTACCACGGCTTCAAACGCGGTTTGTAGATTATATTGCGACAAATCGCTGACGCGGTATTCATCCAACACGTAAAAATCGCATGGATACACGCCGCCGTCTGCCTCCACGATGATTTGCGGGTAGCAACGTCCGCTGATGCCGCAGGTTACAGGTTGACCGCCCAGCAGCAACAACGCCAAATCATCAAATAGGCGCACACTGACGATATTCCCCTTTAAGGCTTCCACTTTCCAAAGCGGGAATAACGTTGCATAAAATTGATGGAATCGGTCGCCGGTAAGTGCCGTGGGGTTGTGGCCATTCAACGGCTCCAGGCATGGGATGAATTGGATATGGCTGATTTTTTCTTTGATAATAAAATCCCATATGCGCTTTGCTCGCCGTGCGTTTTCCTTGGTGAGCACGCACAGTATATTGTAGGCAACGCCGTGGGAATCCATCAGTTTCTTCGCGTTCATCACCCGGTTGAAAGTTCCTTTGCCCAACGAGTCCATGCGGTTGCGGTTGTGCAACGCCATATCTCCATCCAATGAAAGCCCCACAAGGAAGTTATGTTCCTTTAAAAAGGCGCACCATTTTTCGTCCAGCATAAGCCCGTTGGTTTGCATCGCATACGAAACCACCGCACGGGTTGCGTTATATTTTTTAACCTCATCGGCGAAAAACATAAAAAAATCTAAACCGGCAAGACCCGGCTCCCCCCCTTGGAAAGCAAAGGTGATGCGGTCACCGGCGGTCAGCACAGAAAATACATTTTTTATTAACTTTGCGGCGGTATCGCGACTCATGATGCCCAAGGAAGCCGACGACCTGTGCGCCACGACATCGTTGTAAAAGCAATAACCGCAACGCATATCACACAGCGACGACGCGGGTTTTATCATTATGTTTAATTGTTTCATGGCATAACCAACTTTACAATGGGATGAGTGAAATTTATGACTTCAAGGCAACGTGTAACGGAAGCCATCAACCATCGCACGCCCGACCGTATGCCCATCGATTTGGGCATGCACACCGCCACGGGTATTTCCGCTTTTGCGTATCAACGCCTGCGAGCGCATTTGGGGTTGCCGCTTTCGGAAACGGAGCTGGTGGACGGGGTGCAGGTATTGGCGCGGGTGGAAGAAGATGTGTTGAAGGCACTCAATTGTGACTGTATTTACTTAAAACCGCCGGCAGCCCAATACCGCACATGGGAACCACGGAACGGTTACCCATTCAAAGTGCCCGATTATTACACGCCCGTCAAAAATGACAAAGAAGAATGGGTAATCACACGCGGCAATCAAAGTATGCGTATGCCAAAAGGCGGCTATTTTTTTGATGGCGATTGGATAGCCATGGAACGCGCTTGGGTGGAGCCGTTTTTTTCCGATACGGTGCGCGAAGCCGAGCGCGTATATAAAGAAACGGATTATTTTACGGCGTTCAGAGGTTTCCATCCCTATTTCGAAGCCGATATGGATTATTTTTGCGACATGTTGACTGACCCCGAAAGGCTCATCGAAGAAAACGCCGCTATCTTGAAAACAGAACTGGAACGTGCGGCGTTGTTTATCGAAAAAATGGGGCCGTATGTGGGTGCCGTTTGCATGTCCGGCGACTTGGGCAGCCAATCTGCCCCCATGATAAACCCAAAAATTTTCGAGCAGGTTTCAGCGCCGTTCTTAAAAAAGTTTTGTGATTTCATGCACCGCAATTCCGATTTGAAGATTTTCTTGCATTGCTGTGGAAGCATGGAGCCCTTTTTGCCCGCGTTGATCGACTGCGGCATTGACATTATTAATCCCGTGCAGATTTCTGCCAGCGGGATGGATCCGGTTATGTTAAAAGAACGTTACGGCAAGGACATCACCTTTTGGGGTGGCGGGGTAAATACACAACAAGTGCTTAGCCAACAAGGCCCGACCGAGGTTGCGGAAAACGTTAAATATTTGACGGATATTTTCAAACCGGGTGGCGGTTATGTCTTTTGCCCGGTTCACAATATCATGGGGGATATACCGCCGGAAAACATCGCTGCCGCTTATCGTGCGGCTTTTACCAACTCTCGCATGTAAGCCAAATAATGCGGCAAGGCTATTTCCGGGTTCGGCAAACTTGGAACCCACATTTTCTCCCATTCGAAGGACAGAAATCCGTCAAAGTTTTTTTCGGCAAGCAGTTTTATAATTGCGGGCACCGGCAGCACACCTTCGCCCATCAAACAAAGGTTGTGCGCGGCATCTGCGTCTTTGATGTGCACATGGCGGATATGCGCGCCCACATGTCGCCAAGTATCCTGCGGGGATTCCCCATCCCGCAAGCTGTGGTGAATATCCCATAGAATCGCCACACCCGGGCTGTTAACCATATCGATCAATTCGGCTGCTTTTTTGCCGCTGTTAATCACATCATGGATTTCTACTAACACCGTGACACCTAAGGCCGCAGCTCGATTGCCGGCGGCGTGGAGATATTGCGCACCCACTTCGGTAAATGCGCCCAATTCCCCAATGAAAGTGCGTACATATTTGACCCCCAAGTCGGCGGCCAACTCTGCGTTAATGATTAATTTGTCTTCATTTTCCTTGAGTCTCGTCGGGTCACTGCCATAAAAAGTCGTATACCCACTGATAATCGGTATATCAACGCCCCGCGCAGCAAACATATCTTTTATATGCGCTCGTTCATTTTTAGTTAGCGCGGGGTCAACATGTCTATCATCACGGATGCGTAATTCTACGCCGTCAAATCCGTATGCCGCCGCGTTTTGTGCTACTTGTGTGATGTCCCAATCCGGGCATCCCAATGTACTGAAGCATAGTTTCATCGTTGTGCCTCCCAATCCCGTTCAAACCAATCGTCGCATTCAGGCAACGCACGCACAGGCGCGAAGGTAGAATAGTTGCCTTTTGTGATAACCACTTCTTTTAACCTTGCGGCATCCGTTTCCTGTGTTCCTTTTACCATGGCACCGCCGTGTGTGCCCCATTCCCTCGCCGCAAACAACATGGCCGAGAGCACTTTTTCTTGCGTAATCAGCAGATCATAGGCTTTGTACAGCGCAGGAATATCTGCGTCGCATGTAATGGTGGCGTCATCAAAGAAACGCTCGACTTGACGACGGCAATTATCGTACAATTTTTGCATTTGCGGGATATCACGGTTGTACGCGGCGTAATGGCTCATGGCATCTTGGGTAGCCCGCGTTTTTTTTATGAAATTAACCGTAGGTGCGTAATTGAAAACGGGCGGAGTGAAATCCGCTGCGTTTTCTTCTGATTCACCCAACGTTTCCCCTTTGCGTGCGATGTGCTCCGCCGCCCGCATCGAGCCTACCTGTGCGGAATTGAGTGCACTACCGCCGGGGCGGTACACCCCAAAAGTACCCGCCGCTTCGCCTACGGCATATAATCCTTTTATATTGGTTTCCCAATTGATGTCCACGGCGATGCCGCCGTTGCAATGTTGGGCACAAACGGCCACTTTCAACGGCTCGGTATGCAAATCAATGCCGTTATTGCGGTATAAATCAATGGCCTTGGGGTTCATTTTTTGCAATCGTTCAATGGGCGTACCGAAAAGCGCGTCCGATTTTTTTAAATAATCGTACACCTCATCATTTAAATCTTCGAAGTTTAACCTCGACGGGTTCCGCCGGAAGTCCATGTATACCGTGCGTTTTTTTTCTTTCATTTCCGCCGCAACCAATAAATCAATTAAAGACGAGCCTTCCAATTTGCGGGTATCAAAAGGCCATTGATAACCCTTCAAAAAAACGCGGTTTAATCCTTCAGCGGGGTTGGAAAAATACTCGGCCAAAAATTCGTGCTCGATCCCGTCCGCATCCACAGAAATATAGCGCGGCAACACCTGCTGGTAGGTGCCGGAAACATTCCAACGGAAATCTGTACTGGCCAAGCCGTATTGCCATTCTTGCAAATTGCAAGCATCTGCGCCTGCGGCCAGTGCAAGCCCCGTTCCTCCCGTTTGGCTTATGGGAAATACCGAATCGGCATAAACCCCCGCAGGCCCGCCGGTGGCCAAAATAATATTTTGCGCACGAAGGGTCACAAACCCCTCGCCCACGCGGTAATAAACCAAACCTTGGATTTGGTTATCTTCAACCAATAGCTTTGCCACGGGTGCGTTGTCTATTATTTCAATTCCCTTTTGCAACACCGATTTTTCCAATGCCTCGGTCATTAATTTTGAAGTAAGTGGTCCGCAGGAAGTAGCACGCTGGCGCGGGTCGTGGTCGGTTTTGTAACCAATATAGGCACCGTATTTATTGGTAGGGAAAGGAAGCCCAAAATGCACCAACTTCATAAAAGCCTTAACCGAACCCGCCGCTTCCGCCAATGCGGTATCGCCGTGTACCGCGCCGCCATCAAAGAGCGTGCGCGCCATTTCGTATACGCTGTCCGATTCCTCGCCCGCGATGGTTAATTTGTAATAGGTTTGTTTGTCGCTGCCCGTATTGCGCGAAGTGCCCATCTTTTGCCCTTCTGTAATGAGGGCGATGTCCGTAACACCTAAATCGAACAGCCAATCCGCTGCGTTGTATCCGGCGCAACCACTGCCGATGACCAGTGTGTGATAGGTGTTTTTCACGTTACAGCCTCCTTATATGAAAGCCGCCGTCTGCGTTGAAAACCTGCCCCGTGGCGAAGTCAAACCGCCCATCGGTAATGGCAAGCACGATATTGGCCACATCTTGCGGCGTGCCCAGCCGATTAATCGGGGTAAGCCCTTCGGCGATGCGTTTTTCATACATATCCTTTACGGCGGCTATCATATCGGTTTCGATAATGCCCGGACGGATTTCAAACACGCCGATGCCGTATTCCGCCAAGCGGTCGGCAAAAAGCTGCGTTACCATGCTAACACCGGCTTTGGAAATACAATACTCCCCGCGTTTGACAGACGATGTGTATGCGGAAATGGAACCTATGTTTATAATCCGACCCGTGCCGTGCGGTTGCTTGCGCATTTGATTAGCGAAAAGTTGGCACATAAAAAACGTGCCCTCCAAGTTGATTTCCATCACGCGTTGGTAACTTTCCGATGTGGTTTCCAATAAATCCAAACGTGTTGCGGGCGCTACACCTGCGTTATTAACAAGTAAATTTACTTGGCCGTACTGTGTTATCACATGGTCGAGCAAATCACGGCGGTCGGTTTCATTGGCGATGTTGCATTTGGGGTTGCTGCTTGTGCTTGCGCGTACCACTGCATAACCCGCGTCTTCTAAATTTTGCGCAATACACGCACCGATGCCTCGGGATGCGCCTGTTACAACGGCAACCTTCATTGTTGCCCCGCTTTCATTTTCAAGTACAAGTCCGTGTACAATTTATCACGCACCACGCAGCCCGCATTGGAATGGCCGCGCATTAATTCCGAACATTTGGCACAGGTGACGCACACTTGTTTGCCGTCGAAGCAATCATTTAATATATCCCGCGCGAAAGTAGGATACGCGAAACCCAAACGCCCAAAACCAACAAAATCGGCATAATCCGCTTCAACTGCACCCGCCGCAAGATACGGGGAATCCATGCGCAAAAAGGTAGGCGCGGAAGCCACAATGGCCGTGCCGGGCAACGCATCGCGGACTTCTTTGGTCAAGCGGTACATACGCTCAACACCTTCCAAGTCGGTGGGGCGGTTTACATAAGGATTAAAATACGGATTGCCCATGCTGATATTTACCATAGAAAAATTCAATTCCTTAAGCAACGCGATGGGCTCGCTTAGGTTCGGCTCGATAGAACCGTCCTGCTCTACGCCGAAGCCGTGGGGATAGGGAATGCCGTCGTAAATATTAAGACGCGTGGTAACTAAGAAGCCCGCCGGTGCTGCGGCGCGCGCAGCGGCTGTGATATTTTTATAGAACCGGGCGCGGTTTGAGAGCTCCGGCCCGCCATAAGGACCGGGGCGCGTAAAGGCACCCAACAATTCGCCATTCAAATACCGATGGCAAGCCTTGACATCGATGCCGTCAAAGCCGCAATCGGCGGCCATTTTAGTGATTTCGCCGTAACGTATTTCAATTTTGCGCAGGGTATCGTCGGAAACGATGCGTTCGGGCGGGATGGGGTTGTCCTTTTCATAAATAGGAACATTGACGGCAATCATCGGCTCGGGCGGGCCGTCGGGCCTCGAATATCGTCCGCTGTGCGTGGCTTGCATGATGATTACCGGATTAGGGTTGCCGTTTTTAACTGCGGTTTCGCGGATGCGCTCCACCAGCCATTTATAATGGTCGGTGTTTTTTTCGTGCATCCATAATTGATAGGCATTGGCGCGTCCGTCGCTTTGCACCGCCACGGCCTCAAACCATATCAAACCTGCGCCGCTGGTTGCGAAGCGGTCATAACGGCGTATGGCCAAGGTATCCGCCTCGCCGGTGCGCGTTCCGTCCGCGCCTTCCATGGGTTGCACCACCAATCGATTCGCGAAGGTGTGGTTTTCGACAGTAAACGATTGCTTCAAAACAGATAAGTTGCGGGACAGCGGTAGATTCATATCACACATCCAATCGAGCCAAATGTCGCGAGTCGCAATCGACGCAAGACATTCAGCATTATAATGGTGCTAGTATAAGTAATTCGCGGTAATATTTCCAGTAGTGAAACTTGTTCATTACATCATCTTACATTCACGTTCCAATCGCATTCTATAGGGGCGTGAACGTAAACAGTTATAAATTAATAGGCTTCTTGATTTGATTAATATAACTGAGCATTTGACCGGCTGATTCATCGCCCATTTCGGCGGCTTTGGCGTACCATTTTTTTGATTGTTCGTAATCGCGGGCAACACCGTAGCCGCAATAAAACATGAAGCACAACCTGCGGCTTGCCGTCATCACTTCCCATGTTTGGCATTGCGGGTATTCTTCTTGTTGCGCGGCTTGAGCAAACCACTGGGCCGCTTGGTTGTAATCTTGTACAACGCCATCGCCATACCAATATCGAATCCCCATATAATACTGCGCATCGGCCATACCTTGTTCGGCGGCTTTGGTTAGCCATAGGACGCTTTTTTTATAATCCGGCGCGATGATTTGCCGAATGCCATGTATCGCAAGCGCCCCGCTACATTCAGCTTCACCGCCGCCGTAGTAATCACCCAATGCGCGTTGCGCCTCGATGTGTCCTTGTTCCGCTGCCTTTGTCACCCATTTTAAGGTTTGTTTGTATTTGCGTATTTTGTAAAAATATTCGCTCATTCGATGCTGTGCGTCGGCGTCGCCTGCTTCGGCTTTTGCCACGAGTTCATTGGTTTCATCGTCAAATTCCATTTTGTTTGCCAAGGCCGCAAAGATATCTTTCCAGCGTGCGGGCATGGTGTCGTCGATGGACTCGTCGGGGGTAAAGCCTAGTTTGAGATATATTTTTTATCGCCGCAAGGCAATAGTCCCGTGTTTCTAACTTGACCATTTTGACGCCACGGTCGCGTAGCTTGCGCAAGACCGCCGCGGTGATTTCGTATCCTAAATTCATGCCCGAATAGTCGGGAAGTGCCGCGACATATTCCAAGTAACCGCAATCCTGTCGAATGTCTTGTGACGCAAACTCCCCACGACATTCAACTTTCGACTGCTCATGGATGTGAAACGCCGTGCCGGTGGCAATGATTTTGCTGCCGTCGGTTATGACCCAAACGCTGTCTTCAAAATAGCCGTCTCGGATTGCGATGCGGGTGGCGAAATCGGTGAATTGGTTAAATGCCGCCTCACTTAATGCTTCCCACTGCTCGATATCATCGGCGCGGATAACCCGCAATTCGAAGCCTGCGCGCAGGTTCGCTTCCGGGATGTCCGACATGCTTGATTTGATCATTTTTATATCCCACATTGTAAATCTTCCTTTCTTGTGTAATACCAATCCTTGATAAAACCAGTGATACATTGCGAGGATTTTGTCACAAGATGAGAAGGTCGTGACGTAGTGCACCTAGCGGTGCGCTTGTGCTACAAAAGAAGTTGTTTTGCTTTGGACAGTAAACTTCCGTCTACGGCTTCTTTTTTATGCCCCTCCGCCCAATTGGGAAAGTTTTCCTTGCCGGTATAAGCAACAATAAGTGCGTACACCGGCCCGGCTACATCGTCAATGCGCGTTTCAAGCTTTTCTGCTTCTGTCCGGGTATTATTGTGCTTTTCAATATACTGACGATGGTACTCGTCTTGAAATGTTTTCTTTGCTTCGTCTGACATGGACCAACAAACATTTCGGAAATCTGAAAGCCGATACCCTTTGCCCATTAAATTATAATCAAACATCATTGCCGCTTTTTTGTCCTTGCGGACAACAAAGTTTGACCAATAGAAGTCGTTGTAGGTCATCGTAAATGCAGGTTGGAAAATCATCTTATGAAATTTGTCGTAATGAACAAGCAAAAAGTCAAACATCGCTTGTGCTTCAGGTAAATTTTTCAACAGCATTTGTAAGTTTTCGACCGTGATTTGAGCAAATTCAAAAAATAATGTATCCAATTCCGATATATTGGCACCGTTTTCGTGGAACTTGAAATACCAATGTGCGAGACTTTTTGCTACGTCAACATCTGTGAGATCTTCTGCCACGCCGAGCCGCCAATCTTCCGAAACGGATATATCCTCCATGACGAGCGATGTTTTTCCAATTGCATAAGTTTTGATGGTTGGAATACCGTGTTGCGCCAATATTCGGTAGTTTAATAACTCGCGCCTGTCATCTTCGTTTTCAAAATGTTTAACGACTGCGGGGATATTGTCATAACGGCACTTGTAGACATAAACGCCCCCCTTGGCGCGGATAAGCCGAAAATCGTGTATTGCTCTTGGCGATATTTCTTGCAAATCTTGCTTTATACATTTTGTGACATGCGGGTATGGATTTATCGGGTTAAGTTGCTTGACTACATAATAACCGTCAACAGCAATGTTATGCCGTTCAAGCCATATTTTCGCAGGGCATAACCCATATCCAAGATTGCGCCACATCGGTATTGCTTCCGTTTTATCTTGGCTGCTCCATGCACGGATTTGGAGCAGCCCGTTTTTCATAGCCCATGCTTCTGTACGTTTGACAAGCTCGGTCGCAATGCCCATTCGCTTACATGCATCATCTACTTCGATTATATCAATGTAAGCGTCTCTTTCCTCGCCGATGGGGGCATCGAGGTTTCGTGTGTAGGTTGAAATAAAACCTATCGGCACGTCATCATGCATGGCAGCAAGTGAATAACTGTCGTCCTCGGTATGGATATGATTTTTTGCCACTTCTCCATATTTAATAGCAATATTTTCAAGTAGATTGGCATTGATTTCTTGGTAAGATATTTTCATACAATCCTCCTGATGGTTGGAAAGCTACAGTATAGTCACCGTCCTAAATTTTTTTTGCGACAATCATACTTGTACGTTTCATACTCAGCGCCTTTCATTTTTAGATTAATCGCCATGCCCCATTTCTTGGAAAACCAAAACGCCGTCATCACGAATATGAAGCATAGGCCATTTTACGCCGACACGTTTATCATCCCAAATATAATGTAGTGCCAACTGCTTGCCTGTAGTGAGGTATACGACTGCCTCTTGCAAATTAGAATATAGCGAAGCATATGGTTTTAATTCAGTAAGCCCGAGTACGGATGAACCGTGATAATATTCCACAATCCCTCCGAAGGTGTATATTCGCGCATGCCCAACCGCCGGTTATCCGGCGGGGCAAATATGCTTGAACCCATCGAAATCTACGTACCCGCCAATTGATTGCGTTGCGTAGTTGAACAATGCGTAGCGATACCCCGTAAAGTGGCTAAGGCGGTATTCCATTTTAAGCGTCTTGCCCAATTTCACCCATTTTTCACCGCACAGGCTATATTGGAAAGTCGCTTCATCCAATGCATCTTCGAAGTCGAAACGAATGCGCAAATAGACTTTGTTTTGCGTTGACGGCAAGGGAATGTATTCCTCTTGCGCCAACACGCCTTTATCGCCGCACATCAAAGAAATATAACGCACGTCATTTTTTTGTGTAACGCCAACGAGTCCGTATTTTTCTTGCAAAGCCGCCAGCCCGGCGACGTCACCGTCCTGCATGCCGGTGATATCCATGCATACGACTCCCGCGCAAGTTGGGCCTTCGGTGCGCTGCGTTAGGGTGTTGCGGGCATCCATCAAGTCCGTGGCGATGTGCGAAGTGACAAGCCGCAACCAGCCCGTCCGCGCAGTTAGCGACCACGCGCCATGCACGGGGTTATGGTTCCACTGCCATTGCTTGCCCAACCCCGCCGCATCGTTAAAATCATCCGAAGCCGCGAGGCCGGATGTCATGTGAGGCCTATCATCCATAGCATTCGGTGAACATCCGGCAGTCTGTGGAAGAAATGCACAAGGTAGCGTCGTAGGCACCCTGCCCTCTACACCCAACACCGGCCAAGCGTCTTCCCAAGCCATGGGCACCAATACCGGAATCCGCCCCACCGCGCCATGGTCTTGGAAAAGCAGCGCGAGCCACAACCCTTCGGGTGTGTCCACAATACCCCCCTGCGCCACACCCGCATTTTGGAATCCCATGTTGTCGTCCAAAATCACACGCTTGTCGTACACGCCGTCGATATGCCCAGCGCGATAGCAAACTTGTATCCTGCGCCCCGACCCACTGCGCGGCCATGCGATGATGAAGATGTAGTAATATCCGTTCATTTTATAGATATGTGCGCCTTCGGCCAGGGCCGTGCCCCCCGTGGGGTCGGCGTGGGGGATGATGATTTTGTTCATGCCGCCGTCCAACAGCGCGGTGGCGTTTGCGTTTAATTCAACCACCCGTATTGCGCCGCAACCGTACACCATATACACGCGCCCGTCGTCGTCAAACAACAGCGACATGTCGTGGTAGATGCCGTCGATTATGTATTTTTGCCAATCGCCTTTTTCTATGTTTGTCGTTTGGTAGATGTAAGTCTTGCCCGTGTTGTACGCCACGAAGGACACGTAAAACATTCCGTTATGATAACGCAAGCAGCTTGCCCACGAGCCTTTGCCGTAGTCGTGCTTGCCGTTGGACAGCGTCATTTCGTCGCTGTTGGCCAGCGTATCGTACACGTAGCCAATGATTTCCCAATTTATTAAATCCATCGACTTCATCACCGGGCAGCCGGGGGTGAAGTACATCGTCGTGCTGGTCATGTAATACACATCGCCTACCCGTATCACCGAGGGGTCGGGCACATCTGCCCAAATGATCGGGTTCGGAAAGTTTGTCATCTTATTCGCCTCCGCAATGAAAATGAAATTTGAATGGCAATTTTTATTATACAATATATAATCATCAGCATTACAATTCGTGGAGGACACAATCATGAAAAAAATCATGCAAAACCCTTACTTACCCCTGTGGGAGCACTTGCCCGATGGCGAACCCCGCGTTTTTGATGACCCCGACAACCCGGGGCGGCAGCGTATTTATATCATCGGTTCGCATGATTTGCGTATGGACAGTTATTGCGGGCCAGATATCCGCATTTGGTCGGCCCCCGTGGAGGATTTGTCCGATTGGCGCGATCATGGCGCGGTGTTTACTTACCAAAGCCCCACCACCGGCAAGTGGGATGTCATGTACGCCCCCGATTTGGTGGAGGTAAACCGCCGTAACGGCAAGCGTGAATATTATTTATTCCCCCACAGCCGCGGCCCCGGGCGTGAGGCCATGGTGGCAAAGGGCGACCGACCGGATGGACCGTTCACGCCGATTAACGTAGACGCGGAAAGGCGATTATTCGAGGGCAGTATCCTCGGCTTTGACCCCAGCGTGTATATCGAGCAGATTAACGACCCCGCCGACCCTGATTACGAAATCGGCTTCCGTGCGTATGCGTTTTGGGGCTTCCAAAAAGCGCACGCGGGGCAGTTGGATCAAAATACGATGTACACCCTGCGTCCCGGTACGGAGGTGACGCATTTTTATATCCCGTCCAGTTCGAGCTACGGCAACTTACGCGATCCGCAGGGCACGGCGTACCCCGCCATCTTCCCCGATGAAGATTTGACGCAGTTTAATTACTTCGAGGCGTTTTCTATCCGAAAGGTGGGTAACAAATTTGTGCTGGCCTTTAGCGGATATTCCGGACCGGATTATGGGCTGCCCAGCACCAACTCCACACTGCGCTATATGTTTGGCGACACGCCTTTGGGGCCTTGGCGTGCGGGTGGGGTGCTGGTGGATTCGCGCGGGCCGGTACCCAACGAGGACGGCTCGGCATTGCGTTGGGGGTCGGCCAACCATAACACCCACGGCGGCTTGGAGTGCATCAATGGCCAATGGTACGCGTTTTATCATCGCCCGCCGCGCAGTTTTGGTTACGCGCGGCAGGCGGTGGTGGCACCCGTGACCATTGCATGGGATGAAAAATCCGTGGCCAACGGCGGGCGCGTAACGATACGCGGATACGACCCGTTCGCTGCTGACGGCATATGGACGGTTATGAGCGGCACGCACGAATACACCGGCGCACAAATCACTTCAGAAGGTTTTGCCATTTTCGGGTTGGATCCTTTCCAATATTATTCGGCGGGTATCGCCAGCTTTTTGTCCACGCCGCAGACACTCAAGGACGCATGGGATATTTGGAACAACCACCAACCTATTGAGAGCGTAAACAACGATCATATCATAGGCTTCCAACACTTCGGCTTTGGCGGCTTGGCGAAAACGGAGCGCGGCGTGCCCGCTTTCGAAGGCACAAAAGCCGGAGACAACACGCACTTGAACGTGTTCATCACTCCGCGCACGAACGCGGCGTTCAAAATCAACGTGTGGCTGGACGGCGCATGGCAAGGTGCGCCGTGGCACGGCAAACCCATCGGATCAATCGAAATCCCCGCCAACGCACCGCGAAATATTACACGTTATTCCGTGGACGTAGCGCAGCATGTAGAAGGGCTAAGCCAAAAAAATGCCGTCTTTTTTGTAGCCGAGGGCGGCGAGGGCGAATTATTCGACTTTATCGGATTGGGTTTTTCTTCCGACGCCCACAAAATTGACATGCCTGATGTGCCCGTGGTTGAAATTAAGGTAAACGGCACACCGCAGACATTGCCCCCCCACCCCGTGCGCTCCACTGAGGAGAACGGCTATGTGGGTTGCGACATATATGAAATGACGGTGGACGGTGTGATGCACTTACCCTCTATCACAGCAACGGCGCGTGCAAATTCCCCCGCAAAAATAAACATCACCATCAACGAAGGCGAAACCCCGAACGTGGCACTAGTCGCTTTCGATTATAACGGCGTGGTGAAAACCTATCGATTAATTTTCACACAGGCGTAAAATCCCAAAATAAAATCTAATAAAGCTCAATAATAAAGGGGTGCATTCCATGCTAACAGACCCGTTTTTATTAAATGCGGAGAAAGTGAACACCATGAATTTGCTTTCGCTGGAGCCCTTGCGGTTTTTGGCGCATTTTTATACGACGGCGGGGTTGACGCGTCCGCCGGGTGCCGAACCCTACGATGAATTAAACAACGAGCCAACATGGGAGCGTTCGAAGGACTATAACTTCCGTGGGCATATGTTTGGGCATTATCTGTCGGCAATGAGCATGATTTATGTGAAGCAAGGCGCGGAGGCACCGCGTGTGTTGCAAAACATTCGTACTGCCGTGCAGGGGTTGAAGGAATGCCAAGATGCCTTCGCGTTGGTGCACCCCGACCGCGCGGGGTATATCGCGCCCTTTGGTGACGGGCGGCTGGATGAATTTGACGGGTTGGCGGGGGGTACAGGGCTCCCCACCGAAGGCACGGTGTGGGTGCCGTGGTACAACTTGCACAAAGTCCTGGCGGGCTTGCTGGACATCTATAAGCATGTGACCGACGACCCTGTTAGTGAAATGGCGTTGGACATCGCCAAGAACTTCGGCACGTATTTTTACAACGCACGCGCCACCCGCTACACCGATGAAAATCGGAAAAAGCTGCTGCACATCGAATATGGCGGCATGAATGATGCTTTCTATGAATTGTTCCGGCTCACCGGCGATGCACGGTTCAAGACCTGCGCAGAATGCTTCGACGAGGTATCGTTGTTTGATGCGCTGGCTGCGAGGCAAGATGTGCTGCCCGGCCGCCACGCCAACACGCAAATCCCCAAATTTATCGGCGCGCTCAAACGTTATACGACGCTTACGAGCAACCCCAATTTCTACAACGCGTTAACCGATGATGAAAAAGCGTCACTGGATAAATATTTGCAAGCAGCAAAGAATTTCTTCGATATTGTGCTGGCCAATCATTCATATATCACGGGCGGTAACAGCGTGGGCGAACATTTCCGCACACCGCAAATCATGGCCGAATCCATTAACCGCGAAGACACCCACGAAACTTGCAACGGCCACAACATGCTCAAACTCGCGCGCGCATTATTCATCGCAACCCAAGACAAAAAATACGCGGACTACTACGAAAACGCGTTTATCAACGTCATTCTGTCTTCCCAAAACCCCGAAACGGGGCAGGTCATGTACTTCCAGCCTATGGGCACGGGGTACAACAAGCACTTTGGCTTTAGCCGTTTTTGGTGTTGCGTGGGCACGGGGGTGGAGAGTTTTGCAAAACTGGGCGATTCCATTTACTTCGCTTTTGGCACGCGGGTCTATGTGAATATGTATTTTAACTCCGTTTTCACACACGTGGCGGGTAATTTGAAACTCACACAAGCAGCCAACCTTCCTGACAATCCCACCATCACCTTCACCTTTGACGCATTGGACGACGGCGAAATATCGCCCGCTGCTGAGGTGTATTTGCGCATACCCGACTGGTGCGCAGGTGTGCCGACTGTGGTGAAAAACGCGGTGGCAATGGGTACACCCGTGATAAAAAACGGGTACATCGTGCTTACCAACTGCGCCAAGGGCGACACGATTAAGCTGACATTGCCGATGACGGTGGCTTGCCATTCGCTGGCAGGCAACACCGACATTACGGCGTTTCGGTATGGGTCGGTGGTGCTAAGTGCGGCCATGGGATATGCGAATATGGATGCGCACGCACCCAATGGGATATTGGTACAAGTGGCCGTGCGGGATGCCGCCGCGCCGTCCATGCTCATCATCCAAAATGGTCAAACCGTTTCCCAGTGGAAAGAGAATCTTGCAAATAACCTCGTGCGCACCGAGGGCACTACAGATGCGCCGCTCCAATTTAAACTCAATGGCACCGACCAAGACGACATGCTTTTTTTCACGCCGCATTACAGGCAATACAAAAACCGGTATGGCTTGTACTTTATGGTAACAGAGCCCAACTCCCCCGCGGTGCAGGCGATGATTGCTGCCGATGAGGCAGAAAAACGCGAACGCGCCGCGTCATCGGCATATTTGACCAACTTTGATAATCACGCCTACGAGGGCGAGTACCGCATGCAGTCGCACAAATCCTCGGCGGGGTCGTGGAATGGACGCTCGTATCGCCATGCCAGCGGCAAAGATTGTTGGTTCGGCTACACGATGCCGATTTTTGCCAATCAAGCAAATATGCTGTCGCTGGTGCTTTCCAAAGCCGACAAGGGGCGTGTGTGGGCGATTTATATCAATGACGAATTTTTCGCAGAAGAAACCATCGTGTCGGATGGCGACGAACCCCCTTTCTACACCGTCACGCACCGTATCACCGACAAGTACACCACGGGCGACGCGCAGGAAATCAACTTGAAGTTTCGGCATGCGGATGACAATGCCGATGGGTATGTGGGCGGCATTTTTGGGATGCAGATAAAAGCAGATTGTTAGAAGCTGTGTTCATAAACCCAGTTGGTTGCAAAATGCGACCAACTGAAACACAACCGGATTGGCAATCAAAAACGAGCGAAGGCACAAGGCCAACGCTCGTTTTTGATTGAAGGGATACGAATAAAGTAAATGTTATCGGTTGGTAAATGACATATTCAATAACGCGTCAAGGATCAACGAGAACGTCCACATGGCATCGGCCACTTTGTCCGGCCACATTTCGTTGATGAAGTGAATGTCATCAAAGGGGGAATGCACGACAGAAGCGCCGAACGCAACGCCATCGATTTCAAACATGGGGGTTACGCCGCCGATGATGTTGTAAGCGGGGTCGCCTGCGCGCGCAAGCCCTGCGAAGGAAACAACCGTTTGCCCGGTCAACAGGAACATGAGTTGATCGCTGGGCATGGCCGCTGCGTAAATCCATTCGATTAATTGCGTGCCGTAGGTTGCGTTCACATCTGCCACAACGGCATTTACTGCGCGGGAAAGGTCATTTTCGACCAGTCCGTATCCCGCCATCAAGAGACCAAGTGTGGATGCGATTTCGGCAACTTCGCTGTCTTCGGTTATCGCAGCAAAACCCGATTGTGCGGTGCCCACGATAAAATACGGCCCTTCAAACAGTACGTCGGCGTTGATGTTTAACACGACGTTATCGCGTTCGGCAGCGGTCAGGGATGAAACATAATAATAAATACCCACCAAGCCAACTTCTTCTGCACCTGCGAAAACATACACGAGGGTGTAATAATTATCCACATCCAGCATGCGGTATGCGCTTTCCAACAGCAGCGCTACGCCGGAGGCATTGTCGCTGGCACCGGGCACCATAACCGAGTCAAAGTGAGCGGTCATAACGATTTTTTGCTCGCTTTGTCCGGGGATGGTGAGGATAACGTTTTGGGTATACGGACGGAATGCTACGTCAGAGAAGATGCCAAACATACCGTAATGCGACAACAATTGAGATACGATTAAATCCATTAAATCCATGCCCAACAATTCGGGAATCATTTCGTAGGGAATGCCCATTTCTTCCAGTGCCAATACATTTGCCATGTACATTGATTCAAGGAATTCAACCATCATTTCGGATTGGAAGAAAGCTTCGGGGGTTAATTGCTCGCCGTCAAAAATACGCTCCAGCGCATACAAGAACCACTCGTAGTCAAACGCCAGCATCATATCATGTACATCACCTAGATAAATGTTTTGCATATAAACGGCGTCTTCATCAAAGCCCATGTTCACCAATTGGTCGGCGATCCATTGCGCAGCTTCCAACTCGCGGTAGGTGAATGCGACGCGGTCGTAGAAGTTGTCATTCAGCTCTACAATGAAATCAAGCGCCATTTGGCCATGATCCGTTGTATGGGTCAGGGGCTGCCTGTCCGTAATCCATGCCGGCAACTCAACCGGTACCACGGGAAGGGTCGCGATGAATACTTCAACCAAAGCGATCAAATCCCACTGTGCGATGTAAGAAACGCCGTCTTCCAATTTAATTGGGGTTTGGAGGTTTCCGGGTACGTCGTTCGTCAACACATCGGTGCTGTCCAAAAACAATACAATGCTACCGCCGTCTATAGCGATATGTATGCTTCTGTCTGCCCGGATCCATGTGACTACGCCGCCAGCGCCTTCAAAGAATTCGCGGACGGGTTCCCATTGTACTTCGGCCATGATGGGCACGAATTCTGCCGAGATGGGCTCGAACGGTACCGGTTCGGCCGATACAGCCATGGGGGTAGCGATAAGTGGCAATACCAATGCGGCAACCAACACCCACGCCAAGATTGCTTTCATTCTTTTCATGTTCTGCTCCTTTGTTATCGTCTCCGATAAAATTTGTTATTTCGGCATTATATTACAATTTTATTACTAAACAGACAACCGTTTTCCATTATGAATGTGCGCAACAAAAAAACCATGTCACGTTTCGACATGGTTTGAAGGAAGTTTTAGATGTGTTTTGTCCGGCTGGATTAATCCGGCATCCAATTAACATCGGAGCCGCATTTTTCGGCCAGGAAGACGCGCATGTTTTCTATGTGGTTGGCAAACCCGCGAAATTCTGCCCAGCTGTAAGCACGTAATGCCCAAAGGCGGAGAATGCTTGCATCTTCGCCTGCGCTGTCGTAGTCGTACACCAAATAGGACAATCGGGTGCCTAGGTTTATGAGCGCATCTTTTTTGACAAAACCGTTGATCATGTTTAAACCTTCTACCACAACATCGTTGTAATTTCCCATTGCGCGCTGGATAGACATTTTGCCACCTTGCACATAAAAATCTATTTGAAAGTTGTCATCGGATGCGCGCGCTATCAAGCCTTTATTGCTTAATAATGCATCGTATAAGTTTTTGGCTCGATCAAGTTCGCCTTGTTGCTTGATTGCCAGCGCCATGTCGCTTAGCAAATAAAATTCGTGCCCCACCAACGGATAACTACCGGCCTTGCGCTCGTCGAAGCCCGGGTGGGTGATGGATATGGCTGCGGTTAGGTCTTTTATGTCTTCTTTATCGTATTGCTCGGCGCTGCCCGGGGCGCGCCGCATGTATTCGCGCTGCCTGATTTGGGCGTATGCTTTTATCATGGCGATGTAGGGGTAGTCTTTTTTCCAGCCCGCTTCAAGCTCGGTTATGGCCGCGTCTACGCCCGCCCAATCATACGTCATCAAAGCGTAAAGGGCTTTACGAAATACTGCGTACCAGCGGTAGCTATTACTTTTTAATGCCAGCGATGAAAGGTCGTTGGTTTGGCCGGGGCGGCCGTACTTTTGCATGATGTCTACTAATTCTAATATGTGTACGTCGGCTTGGCCGTTTTCTATGCGGGATAATTGGCGGGCACTTTTTTTTATCTTCTCGGCGAATTCTTCTTGACTAAGCCCCCATTCGGTGCGCAAGTTTTTTATGATTTCATTGGCTTGTAATTTCATGGTAGACCTCCCATATTTCTTTTGCCAATTGGGTTTGGCCGATGCCGCACGCGCCGTGATATGCCCTGGCCAGCAAGGGGATGTAGTCGGTGGGGTGTTTGTGGATGTGTATGCGGCACAATGCCAAGTGGTAAGTTATTTCGGGGTGGAAGCGCATGCTGTTTAATGCTTGCCCTGTTTCTAATGCCTTGTTGCACATTTCGGCGGCTTCTTCGTAACGTTTGGCCTGGATTAACAGGCGGCACGAGTTGACGATAGGCGCGGGGAAGATCATTGCTTTTTCTTCGTTGGTGATGCGCAGACTGTTGGTGTCCAATCCGTTGATGATGCCTTGCAACATGGATATGGCCAAGTCGTGATGGCCCGCGCGGTTATGCAACAAGGCCAATTCGTTGATGATAATAATTTCGATGTAGGTGTATGAATGCGGCGAGGAAACCGGATCGTAATGCGGCATGCTGTGGTGCAGGGCTGCTTGCAAGCCAGCGATGCGCGTTGCATCGTCGGTATCGGTCAAAATATGCGTCATGGCGGATATGAATTGCTGCATAAAATCGTGCTTGGCAAGGGGGCTTTCTTTGAAAGCGGCCAAGGCTTCACGCGCTTCTGTGTGTCGGCCTTTTTTCATACTTTTGCGGATGTTTTGGTATTTTAAATAGCCCTTAAACTCATCGTAATCCAAATACATAATCCAAAAATCATCGGTAAAATATCCCAGCGCACCAAATACCAAGATAAACTCCAACCAATCTAACTCCGTTTCGCCGCGTTCTATGCGCGAGAATTCGCGCTGGCTCATGTATAACCTTTTGGCCATGGTTTCTTGGTTGATGCCCATTTCTTTGCGTAAGTTGCGTATGATGCTGCCGCCTTTGTACTTCATGCTTGCCTCCGCGTCGTTGTTGGATAAAAAATTTTGCACTAATTATACTATATTTGTTCGTTTTCTATCCCTTTTTGATATAAAAAAATTAGCTTGGCAGGTTTGCATGCATTGTGCGAACCTGCCAAGCTAATTTTTATTGTCGTGTTAATGCTGCATTATTGTTGTCGTTGTTTTAATTCGAGTTCTATGAATTTTTGGATGTAGGGTTTGCTTTCCGGTGATACGAGGAATTCGAAGCAGCTGTAGCGGCATTTTTGGAAGTGGGTGTCGCCGATGTGGAAGTCGTAGCCGGTGCATTTTGGGCTGCATCCGTCGTTTATCAAACGGGCGCAATCTCCGGCTTTGTGGATGGATGCGGTCATTTCCGGCGGCAGGGATTGCAAAAATTCGGGGTATTGGGCGATGCATTCGCCGTAGATGCGCGCCAACATGCCGTGCTTGCGAAATACGAAATTGAGAAAGGCCTTGGGCGGCTTGCCGTATTTGTACGACGCCATGAAGCCGATGGCCTTGGGTTCGAAGGCGATTTTGCACCCGGCTTGCGCGAGTTGGTCGTGTATGGCTTGCACAAACGGCTGATTGTGCGGGTCTACTACGGCGAAGAATTGCTCGTAGGTAATTTTTTCTTTTGGCATGGTTTACAATCCTTTCGTGGGTTGGATGATACCCAAGCCTTCGGCTCCGACTTCACCGGTTTCGGGGTTGCGGGGGTTGACGATGTTGTAGAGGAATCCGGTTTCGCCGTATCTGCCGCGTTGTTTATCATCGTAATAACGGTCATCCATGCTCATGTGGACGGCTTTTAACGCGATGACTATATTGTCGCCGTTTTCGAAGATTTCTTTTTCCCACATAAATTCGCATTCGATGTTAAGGAAGCATTCGGCGATGCGGGGCGCGTTGACGGTTTTGGTTTTTTCCGCGGTGAGGCCGGATGCGGTGATTTCGTTGATTTCGTCTTGGTTGTGTTCGATGGTGGCGTAGCAACGGTCGTAGATGTCACGCGAGGGGAAGTTGAGGACGCAGCAACCCGTTTCCTTCAAGGATTGGTACATGTGGCCTTCTTTGGGTACGGTGCCCAACATGCAAACGAATTCGCCCCCCGTGCTGACGAAAGTGGCCCATGACTGTAGGCAGGCGTTTTCCTTGCCGTTGGCCTTCCAACCGGTAACAACCAACAGCGGCGCGGGGATACCCGCCAATAAATCCTTCCACGAGAACATGTCCAACTCGCCCGGCCAAGTTTCGGTGAATGACGCGGGTTGGGTCGAGAATTCTTTCTTCATATACATACCTCCGGTTTGGGGATTAATTTAGATAGTGTCGACAGGAAATTTATGGTAGGGATTGCGTGTTGATTTTACGCCAATCAAGGAGATTCCGACGCGGCGTATGGGGAACATACGCAAGGAGGGATCGACGAAGAGTGGCGTAAATATCAACCGCAAGCACTGCCATAAATTTCCTGTCGACATTATCTCATGCGCGTAAATTTGCTATTTCAATGCCGTTGCCTTCGGGGTTTTCGTTTTTGTGGGCTTCTATTAATTTATCGCACGGGAAGGTTGCGCATTTTCCGCAATGTGGCAATGCTTTGTCGGCGGCGCAGTCGTGCAGTTCGCAACGTCCGCCCCATACGCATTCGCCCTTGGGTGCGGATATGCGGCAACCCTCGCACTTATTTTCGAGTTTGAACTTGCAAGCATCGCAGTCGATGCCGCACATGGACAGATTCATGATTCTTCCCCCGTTACCGAATGTCATCGATCGCGAGCTCCGATGGACATTCAGTTTATCAATCACCTACGAAATATTTCGCACCATCGTACCACGCCAAACGCGACAACTGCATGTCTTGTTATTGCGACCCGTTTTCGTAACGTGTCAAAATTTTGCGTGCGGAGGTTTGCACGGCTTGCACGAGTTCGGGCGGTGATAATACCTTCACTTTATCGCCGAAGCCGAGCAGCCAGCTCAGTACATAATTTTCGTTCGTATAATCGAATTCGAAGTGCAGCCCAGCTTCGTCCTCGTGGAAGCTGTCGGGGCCGTAGGCATCTACCAGCAAATACTTGACCGACGGGGCGAATATCGCCCGCAGGGTATGTTCGTCGGTCATGTGGCTGTACATGTCACGCCGTTCGGGTGGGATGGGACGCGCGGTGAAGGATTCATCGCAAGTGATCAAATCCCACAAGCGGTTTAATTTGAACATCCGCCAGTCTTGCCGCTGCGTACAAAACCCAAACACATACCATGAGCTCCATTGGAAAATGACGAAGTACGGCTCGATGCGCCGAGTGTGCTGGCCTTTTTCGTAGAAATATTCAAATTGGATGCATCGTGTGTCCAAGATGGCGCGTTTGATTTGCTCAATTTTGCCCGCCAAGCTACCTTTGTAATGGGAGCCCAAGTCAATCACCACCGGTTGCCCCAGCGACACCACCGCATCGGCGTTGGCACCCAGCTTGTCCAGCGTGCGCTCCATTTGCGATGACTCGGACACACTGTCCAAACCCTTGAGCGCGGCGACAATGCCCGCCAACTCGTCCGTGGTCAGCACCGTCTTGTCCAGCTTAAAGCCCTCGGCAATGGAAATACCCCCACCCGCTCCCTGATGCGTGACAATGGGGATACCCGCACGGCACAAAGCGTCAATATCGCGGCCAATGGTGCGGCGGGTCACTTCATATTTATCCGCCAGAAACGGAGCTGTTACACGGTCGTTTTGCAATAACACTGTCAGGATGCCCAGCAGTCGGTCAAGTTTCATTTACAACCACGCCCCCTATGGAATATTTCTTCGCGAATTAACCGGTGGCAATTTGCCACCGGTTGAATTACATGCGCGCGTTTCAGTTGGTTGCAAATTACAACCAACTGAATTATAGCAAATTTCCGTTCAGCTCGGAGCGGCTTCCCAAGTTGCTGTATTTTGCTACCCAAATGCATTGCCCGCAAATTACACGGCGTTTATGATGTATTTGCTTAAGCACCCCTTCACCGAAAGGAATGAAGCCCATGAAAATAAGCATACAAGAAGGCCACCCCGCCTTGGAAGTGGTCATCCAATGCCCCCAAGCCGACGACACCGTCCACAAAATCAAGACGCTGCTGCACAGCCAAAACCAAAAACTCCCCTGCACTCTGGACGGCGCGACCCACTTCATCGACCCCATGGACACCTTATACTTCGAAAGCGTTGACAAGCGCAGCTACCTCTACACCGCCAAAGCCGTCTACGAAACCCCGCTGCGACTCTACGAAATCGAAGCCCTGTTGGCCGACGCACTCTTCATCCGCAGCGCCAAGGCGCAAATAATCAACTTGGCACAAATCCAATCCCTGTGCCCCGATTTCGGCGGTCGTATCGAGGCCGTCCTCACCAACGGCGAGAAGCTCATCGTATCCCGCCAGTACGCCAAAAACTTAAAAGAGAGGTTGAATCTATCATGAAAAAATTAATCGAATTCTCCATCCCCCTTAAGGCATTTGCCGCCATGATTCTTGCGGGTATCCTAGTGTTGTACATGGTTAGCGGCGTGGCCTACACGCTCCTTACCGATGCGGATTTTGAATATTCCATCCCCTTCGCATTCGTCATCCAAGGCGCAGTACTGTCCATGCTCATCTCTGTGTTGTGGGGTGTTTTCCTCAGCGATGTGCTCATCAAGAAGTGGCGATTTGCCCTGCGGATTACGCTGTTCGCCGCGTCGCTGCTGCCGTTGCTGGCATTGTGCTTCTTCGTTTTCATGACTATCCCCGCTGATTGGACGCTGCCGTGGCTTTTAGCGTTGGGTGGGATAGTAAAATTCGTCATTTTCCTGGCATTCCTGCACGAGTGGAATTATAAAAAAACCGGCGAACGCTACACGCAAGCCTTGCAGCAGTACGTACAACGCACGCAGCAATAATATCGCCGAATAAAAACGGGCCATTTCAACCGCTTAGCCGCAATACAATGCGCGACAGTCGCATCGTTGTAATCAGCAACCGGTTGAAATGGCCGGTTGTCAATCAAAAAAATCAGTTGGTCGCAACTTGCGGCCAACTGATTGGGATTACATAAAAAATTATGTTGTTAGAATTTTTCCAAGTCTTTGATGTGGTTCATGGTCGCCACCGCTTTTTTATCACGGTTGATGGCTACCATTTCATTAATCGCGGCTTTCAACGCCACGCGTTTATATTCCTGATTCCAGCGGTTAACGCCGATATAGTCAAAAATCCCCGCCGTGCCCTCGCGGCATCCTGTATGTTCGCCCAACTGGTCAACCGCGCGCTCCATGGCGGTGAAAGTACTCACGATACCCCCGCCCCCGCCGCCCGCTGCGGCCACCAATATACTGGGTTTACCTTTGTGAAACGACTGCACATCGTCCTTGCCGTTCCATTGCTTGGTCGTTTCGCAGCGGCGCATCCTGTCAAAGAATATCTTTAATTCCTCGCTGTACTCGCCCCAATAAACGGGCGTTACATACACAAACGCATCCGCTTCGGCAATCTTTTGTTGCAACGCACCAAAGCCATCCTTCTCGCCCAGCACGCATTTATGTTCCTTAAAACAGATGCCCCAGCCATCGTGGCACATCACGCACTTGTGCAAGCCATACCCCGCCAAGCGCAATACTTCCGATTCCAATCCAAGCGCGTCCACGGCTTCTTTGGCGGCAGTCACAAACGAATGCGTAAGACCGTCCTTTTTGGGCGTTGCGTTTACGATGAGCACTTTTTTGAACATGGGAGCCTCCTTTGGTTACTGCTCGTAATGTGTCCACATACTTAATACTCTAACTATTTTTTCATCTTCATGCACTTCATAAACCAATCTGTGTTTTCGATTAATCCGACGCGAATAAGCACCATTTAAATTCCCCTTTAACTTTTCATACGGTGGCGGAATTTGATATGGATTTTGTTGGATAACCGTTAATAATGCTTGCGCATGCAAATCCAACTTGGCCGATTTAAGCTTTGGAATATCTTTTGTTGATTGTTTTGTGTATACGAGTGCGTACATCACCAAGCAACCTGATCAGCGGGAAGGCTGTCTTGTAAAGGTTCCGACATACCGGAAATAATTTTTTTCGCCATTCCCGGTACAGCATTTAAATAATCGGTATCATTGTCGTAAACATTAAAATAAAACATTTGCATGCTTATATATTTTCGCAAGTCATCTAACGCCTCATCCGGCAACAATTCAATATCCCGTTTAATTAATTCTCTAACCGCCATGTCATCACCTCATATGTGATTATAGCACACGATTTAATACATTTACTATTTAATGACTAGCTATTGTATTTTTCCCACTGCACTTTCCGCATGCGATTAATCGCCGCCAAAATATCATAACATCGCGGCATATCCATGAAGCGTTTCATGCCTGTGAAGAAACCTGTATCCACCAAGTCCAAGCCTTCTTTTTGTATTTGTGCATGCAATGCCCTTACTTTTGTGATTATATCCATCGCATTTTCGCCGCGCTTGGTAGATGGGCGCAACCCGCGCATTGCTAGTGCCATTGCCTCCAAGTCATCCACGCCTTCATTGCCCTTCGCCAAATGCCGTAGGATAAAAGCCACTGCGTTGATTTGCGCCTCGGTGGTGATGTCGTGCAGGTTTCGGATGTCGATGCGCTCGTCGCCGATAATGATAAAACCCGTGTCGGAGACTTCCAACTTTTCGCGGCTCGTACCGGAGGGATAGGTTGAAAAACAACCCGACAGGGCCCGATGATTTTCCCAATCGGCGGCAGGCGGCAATGCTTGTGGTGCGGGGGCCAATGATTTTGCATGCGCGGTTACTTCACCCATCACAAATTCGTCCATCATAAAAATGTCATCCGCTACGGACAAATACTCCCCGCTTCCCCCAATGACCAACAGCGTGGACACGCCCCTGTCAGCCAATTCCCGCACGCGGTCGGTGAAGGGCGTAATCGGTTCACTTTCAATCAGACGCTTCATGACCGCATCGCGAATCATAAAGTTGGTGGCTGAACGGTCCTCGTCAATGAGCAAAAGCTTCGCACCCAACGAAACCGATTCCATGATATTCGCCCCCTGCGAAGTAGAACCCGAAGCATGCGTCGTGGAGAAATGCGCAGGGTCGCCGCCCGGTATCCATTTAATGAATGGAGAAATATTCACCGCAGACACCGCGCGTCCGTCTTCTGCGGTGATGGTGACAGCGGTATCGTCTGTGATGCAAAGCTCGCGCCCATCCCCCGCAACATGGTTATATATGCCTGCGGACACGGCATTTAACACGGTAGATTTGCCGGAGTAACCGCCGCCGGTAATCACCACCACACCGCATTTTATGCCCATGCCTTTGATGCCCGCTACTTCAATTTCATGCTTGGGCGGGCTTTGGAATGGGATGGCATTGGCGGCGGGTTTATCACTGCCGCGTTCCCGCGCCAAGATGCTGCCGTTGGCAATAAACGCACAATAACCATTGTTCCGCAGAAAATCACGTATGGCATGTTGGGTTTCTTCCAATTTTAATGCGGCTTTTAATCCTTTCACGTCAAATGCTTTGATAAAACGCTGCGTAGCATCGGGCATTTGGTTGCACAGCATCTTCGTTGCCCTGTCCAGCTTCATATGCGGCAATTGGACTTCCAAACGAATGCACAAGCAAAAAACATCCGGCGGCGAATCCTTCTCCGGGTCAACGTGAATTCGGTTGCCCCCCAAATCCTCGTAATCTTTGGCTTCCTGCATCGCAAAATAAGCCGCATTACGCTGCAACACCTTTGCGCCGGGCGCGTAAAGATAAAATTTCCCATTGTCCTTGTCCGGGCGGGTGCGGTTGGCGTACTCCGCGTTAATGGCTTCAAAATATGGCGTTATCGCCCGCAAACAAAAATCTGCCGCGCCGAGGGTAGGCGTATCGATACCCAACTTTTCCACCGGGATGGCAATGGTAATCGTCGGCCTGTCGGGCACCAGTTTGTTGGTACGGTCCAGCGTGTAAGCAACCCCGTCATCCCAAAAAGTAGGCACCCGCCAAGATTCCACTCTGGGCGGATCGGTACGCCCCGCGAAAGTCACCACGCATTCGCAGTCATACAAATCCCTTTGTACCATCTGCACCTTAAAATCTTGCAATGCGCCCTGTTGTACCAAGTCGCCGTCTTTGCCCACTTTTCCTTTATACTTGCGTCCGTCTCCATCAACGGCTGCTACCGTATAACGGTATGTGGTGGTTCGGTTGTCCGTATTTTTGATACGGTCAAAGTAATAACGTAGTCTCTTCAGCAATTTTGCTTCCTCCATTGTGCGGAAGGCAGGGCAAAATAAAAAACGCCGTTGACAAAACCAACGGCGCGAAAAGACTTACGTCAAAAAAGACCTAAATCGGCACGGACAAAATGGTTTTATCAAATAGTGATATGGGTGTTTTCATTTTGTCCGATCCCTCCTGAATTTTTATTTTGATTCCGGAAAAGCGTAACGCGTTCGCCATGTAAATGCAATGATAAATCTTGTTTATAATCATTCTTCATCATAAAAAGAGACTGTCTTGTAAGCAAAAACAAGCCGGTCACTATTTTTAATACATAATGTCATGACAAAATCTTAGAAAATGTCTAAGGTCTTGGCAACGGATGTCCGATACACTGCACCTTGCAACCGAAACAAACGTTTCTACGCCATGGACGGGTTTTGCCACCTCCGCGAAGGACTTGTGCCTTGTACGGACCGCACCGCTCCCGCTTTAACCTTTGTTACAGGTTGCACAAGCAACACCCTGCACCACCCGCCGCACATATGCAAAGGGGGTAGCACACCGCGCTTTGGATCCGGCACGGTTATGCTGCCCACGCATGCACCTTTGCAAACAAAGCGGCAAACGCCGGGGGCCCGGGACCCCAATTACTATTACAACTACATAACCATTAAACAAAATGAAGAAAGCGAATTGGCAACGCAGGCTGCGAAGACCGGCCGCCAATACAGTTTTTTTGTTAACTTGTTGGGTTAAAATCATAATTCGCTTTACGCAAAGGGGCGGTTTCATGAGACAGCCCCTATTGCCGTTTAACTTGCTCCGGCACCTCTTTCAATATATTTTAAATCTGCGTTATATTCTATTTTTTTCAAGCCATTCCGCTGCCATATCTGCAACCATCTTCAAGTTTTGCGGTTCAAAGGGCGTAGGCAGGCCGCTGTCGCTAACAAGCTCTACAAAATTCTTGGTGCCGGCAAACTTTACAAGGCGCACATACTTTTCCCACGTACTCATATGGTCTTTTTGGTTCAATGCCCAAAAATTTAATGCCATAATGCCCGCAAGACAGTAGTCAATGTAGTAAAAAGGCATCTGATAAATGTGTATTACTTCCTGCCAGCTGCGACCTTGTGCATAAAATGGTATATCAAGCGTGTGATGCCAAGGTCTATACTTTTTATCAAGCGCAAGCCAAAGTGCATTGCGCTCGGCAGGTGTCATTTCGGGTTTGGAATAAACAATGTGCTGAAATTCGTCCACCATCACCCCATAGGGCAAAAACTCTAAATCCGCAGACAGGTGGCTATGGCAATACTTTGTAGTATCTGCACCAAAAAACCCCTCCATCCACGGCCATGCAAAAAATTCCATAGCCATGGCGTGTATTTCGCCTATCTCTGCACTGCCTTCTTGCAAGTCATAGGGGTAAATATCCCTTGCTACATAACCTGCATAGGCATGTCCGATCTCGTGGGTAAGCACGTCAATGTCTTCACTCGTTCCTCTAAAAGTTGCATGAATAAATGGGGATTAGTAAATTGCAAAGTCTGTCATGTAACCGCCTATACCCCTGTCAGGCTTGTTAAGCACATCAATCAAATCATTTGCTAACATAAAATTAAAAAACGCGCTCGTTTCGTCAGATAGTTCGGCATACATCTTTTTGCCGTGGGCAAATATTTCGTCGTGCGTGCCTTTGGGTGTTGCGTTGCCGTCAGGGAAATTAAATTTTTGGTCTGCCGTGTCAATTTTGTCCACACCTATACGCTTGGCTTGCTCCGCTTTTATGGCTGTCACAAGCGGCACAATATGTTCCAACACCCCTTGGCGAAACTTTGCAACCATGGCTTCGTCATAACAATTTCTCTGCATACGGTAGTAACCAAGTTCCGTAAAACTCTTGTAGCCAAGCTTTTTTGCTATGGCTGTGCGGAGTTTTACAAGCTTGTCAAAAATAGCGTCAAACTTTTCTGCATGGCTCATATACCAGTCAGACATTGCTTTGTAGGCAGCTACACGCACTTCCCTGTCCTTGTTTTCAAAATAAGCTTCTATGTCGGACATGTTCATCGTCTTGCCATCAAACTCAAACTCAGCAGCGTTCCACAAGTCGAAATATTCACCGCCAAGCTTGTTTTCCTCTTGCAAGTCTTCAATAATTTCAGGGCTAAAGGTTTTACGCTTCATTTCAAGATTTACAAACATCAGCTTACCCCAGGCTGTCTCCATTTCTGCACGAAAAGGCGATTCGAGCATGGCCTTAGAAATTTCTTGCTTCACTTCCTCAAGCATGGGGTCGATTTCGTCCAAATAATCATGCTCAGCCGCGTAATATTCATCCTTGGTATTCAAGCTTTTGCGCGCATAAGCAAGGTTAAACATGGTGCTTACCCATTCGTTAAGACCGTTTATTTCCTTATAAATTGCAAAACAGTCCTCGGCAGTCTGCGCTCCCTTAAACTGCTCAATAAGCGCTTGGTATTTTGCGCTTGTTTGCGCTAATTCGGGTCTAATATACTGCATATCTGCAAATTTCATTATAATCTATCCCTCCTATTGCAATTTAATGTATATCGTTTACAAATGCAACCATCAACTGCGTCATATTTTGCGCACGTATAATCGTACCCGGACTTATCACGAGTTAATATAAGACACTTCCGTATAAGAAAAACAGCCTGATGGTTTATAAACCACCAAGCTGTTTCAACGGAAGGTAAGGGATTCGAACCCTTGTGGGGTTGCCCCCAAACGGTTTTCAAGACCGCCCCGTTATGACCACTTCGGTAACCTTCCAAGGTATAGCCAAGACGCGCGCAATAGTATACGATTGCGAAGGCAAATGTCAATCATGCGGCATAAATTTTACATAGAGGTGATGGAATGAAGCGTGTATTAACCGTTTTCGGCACAAGGCCGGAAGCTTACAAGATGATTCCGTTGGTGTTGGCATTGCGGGCGCGGCGCGATGTGTTGGAATCGCGTGTTTGCGTGACGGCGCAGCACCGCGAAATGTTGGACACGGCGTTGGCACCGTTCGGCGTGGTGCCGGACGTGGATTTGAATGTGATGACACATGGTCAAACCCCGGGCGATGTGATAAGCCGTATTTTGGCGGGCATGGCACCCGTCTTGGCCGATTGGCAGCCTGATATTGTGCTCGTGCATGGCGATACGACCACCACTTTTGCGGCGGCGCTGGCGGCTTTTCATGCGAAGGTGGCAGTGGGGCACGTGGAAGCGGGGCTGCGCACGTTTGACAAATACCGCCCCTATCCCGAAGAAATGAACCGCAAGTTGACGACCGCGCTGACGGATTTTCACTTCGCGCCCACGGCATTGGCGCGGCAATATTTGTTGGACGAAAAAGTGCCCGCCGAACGGATTATTGTAACGGGCAATACCGCGTTGGATATGTTGAAGCATACGTCAAGCGACGATTATACTTTTCAAAATGCCGATGCGGCACGCATTTGTGCCGAAGCTGCTCAAGGCAATCATCGCCTCATACTCATGACCGCACACCGCCGCGAAAATATCGGCGCGCCGATGGAGGCCATTTGTCGTGCGGTGGGGCGTATTGCGGCGGATTTCCCCGATGTACGCATCTTGTGGCCCATGCACCCCAACGGCACAGGCCGGGTCGAATCGCATCAATACTTGGCGCATTTGCCCAATGTCGTATTGACGCAAGCGTTGGATTTGCACGACATGCACAATGTGATGAAGCGCGCTTATTTGATATTGTCCGATTCGGGCGGAATTCAGGAAGAAGCACCGTCCTTTGACGTGCCTGTCGTGGTGCTGCGCGAAGTGACCGAACGCCCCGAAGGCGTGGACGCAGGCGCATTGATGCTGGGCGGCGTGGAGGAATCGGGCATTTACAGTGCCACCGCACGTTTGTTGACCGATCCGACAGCACATGCAAAAATGGCCGCCGTACCCAACCCCTACGGCGATGGCAACGCCAGCGAACGCATCGTACAAGTGATTATTGAAAATGACATATAGGAGATAAACATGCTAACAATGCAATGGTTTTTTGGTGAGGAACACTTAGAAGATGTATACGCCCTGCGCCGTGCGGTTTTTATCGACGAGCAAGGCATCGCGGTGGAAGACGAGTTGGAGGGCGATGACGGCGGTTGCATCCATGTGGTGCTGTATGAAAGCAACGTGCCTGCAGCCACCGGTCGCGTCAAAATTACGAAGGAAGATTATATCATTGGCCGTGTGGCGACGTTGGCGCAGCATCGGGGGCGCGGCTTTGCTACGGCGGTGATGCAGGCACTCATCAAGGCTTGTTGCATCATGGGCGGCGAACGGCAAATTCTGCACGCGCAGTTATCCGCGCAAGCGTTTTATGAGAAATTGGGCTTCAAGCCTTATGGCGAAATCTTTGAAGAAGCGGGCATTCGGCACGTATGTATGGAGCATTTCGGCTTCCCTGTTGGTTCGTGCCAACGCGGTTAAAGACCGTTGTATTTACGATTCACGCACAGAAAGGAGACTTAACCATGCGATTGGATAAATATTTGAAAGTGAGTCGCGTCATCAAGCGGCGCACCGTGGCCAACGAAGCTTGTGATGCCGGACGCGTCACCATCAACGGCAAAGTCGCCAAAGCATCCGTGGATGTTAACCCGGGCGATGTCATTGCCATCCGCTTTGGTGATAAAGTGACGAAATTGCAGGTCGTGCAAGTCAAAGAAGTCGTGCGCAAGGAAGAAACGACGGAGATGTTTCGGTTAATCGATTAAATCGAACGCGCCGATGGCCTTTGCATCTAAAAACAAAACGGACACCACCTTCCTAAACGAAAGTGATGCCCGCTTTTTTATTGCTTTATATCGCTTGTTTACTTGCCGCGCATTTGTTTTTCTTGCGCTTCGATCATCTTTTTCACCATGTAGCCGCCCACGTAGCCGGTTTGGGCCGATGTGAGGTCGCCGTTGTAGCCTTGTTTCAAGGGTACGCCGATTTCGCTGGCGACTTCAAATTTGAATTTTTCCATCGGATTTTGGCCGGGGATGGTGGATTTGGGTGTGGATTTTGCTTGTGTGGTTTTGGGTTTTGCTGTTTTGGTAGTTTTTGTACCTTTTGTGGATTTCATTTTATTTTTCTCCTTTTGTTCTTATATGAACAATATTGATTGTTGCCCGGATAGTATGAACAGCGGGAGAAAATTTATGCGTTTTTTATTGGTTATTATAATTTTGCCACTTTTTTTCATTGCTGCCGGTTTCGGAGCATAATTTGGTAATAATTATTTCGTCTCTGATTTTCATTTTTTCGTAGTATGCATCACCGGGCAAATATAAGAGGTCTTCAAACTCCAAGTCTTCGGGCATCTGCGTGGGGTCGTTTAACACAAGGAAATAAAATTCCCGCCCCTCCGCAACGACGGCACATCGGTCGTATAAAAACCCATCCGGCGAAAGATAACCCTCGTAATACGAATTTACCGCGTATTCGGGGCCATCCAATTGGTAAAGTTTTTCGGCGAGGATTTCGGCAAATTCTTTTATGTCTTCCGGCTGCATGGCAACCAACTTTTTGATGGCGGGTTTTAATATGCCTTTTCTGCCGGCGGCTTTCCAATGGAAGGAATCAATAATTTCCCAAAAAACATCTTCGTCCATCGGTTTGTATACGGGCGCAGCTTTTTGCGGGATTTCATCTGTTTCACTTATTTCAATATAACCTTTGTTTAATTTTTCACGGATGAGTTTATTTACGTCGCCGGCGGCATCTTCTTGTGTGGATGCCTCTTTTTGTTTACTGCGCCCCGCCGTACCAATCTTGCCCCAACAAACGGTGTAACGATTTCCGCTTTGTTCAATGTGCCAAAATTTATTGGCATCTCCGGATTGATTAATAAATGTGCGTTTCATGATAATACCCTCCCATCGTGCTTTTAGAAGGTGTTCTCATAAGTCGTAATATTGGATTGGCGAGGCGATTTTGTGCCAATCAAGGAGGCTGCGACGACGCATACCAAGCGTGTATGCTAGGAGCAGCCGACGCGGAGTGGCACAAAATCGATCGACAAGCCGATGTTGCGGCTTATGAGAACACCTTCTTATATTACAGGGCGTTGTGCCGTTTTGTCTAAAATGGTATTCTCTCCATGATTTTAAACGGAAAAAGGAGAAAATACATGAACGAGAAATTCGCAAACATCAATCAAAAATTAATCGGCGGGGTCATCATGGACGTAACCACGCCCGAACAAGCCAAGATTGCCGAAGCGGCGGGCGCAGTAGCCGTCATGGCGCTGGAGCGCGTACCGGCAGACATCCGCGCGGCGGGCGGTATATCACGCATGAGCGACCCGGGCATGATCGAGAAAATCATCGCCGCGGTACAAATTCCCGTCATGGCCAAGTGTCGCATCGGCCACTTTGTTGAGGCGCAGGTATTGGAAGCCGTGGGCGTGGATTACATCGACGAAAGCGAAGTCTTAACCCCCGCAGACGATTTATTCCACGTGGATAAAACGAAATTCACCACCCCATTTGTGTGCGGAGCCAAGAATTTGGGTGAAGCCTTGCGCCGCATACAAGAAGGCGCAGCCATGATCCGCACCAAGGGCGAACCCGGCACCGGTGATGTCGTACAAGCCGTGCGCCACTTGCGCACCATTCTGGGCGAAATGCGCGCCTTGCAAGCCAAATCAAAAGATGAACTGTACGTTGCCGCACGCGACTTGGCCGTGCCCTACGCACTGGTGCAATATGTGGCCGAGCACGGCAAATTGCCGGTGCTCAACTTCACCGCAGGCGGCGTGGCCACCCCGGCAGATGCGGCACTCATGATGCAATTGGGCGCAGAAGGCGTATTTGTAGGCTCCGGCATTTTCAAATCCGGCGACCCCGCCAAACGCGCCGCCGCCATCGTCACCGCCGTGAAAAATTACAAGGACGCGAAGTTGATTGCCGAAATTTCCAAGGACTTGGGCGAAGCCATGGTGGGCATCAACGAAAATGAAATAAAAGAAATCATGGCCGAACGCGGCATCTAGCCGCATCAGGAGAAATAGTTGGGAACAAAAAAATCCTTCGATCGGGTGCACCGGCTCGAAGGATTTTTTTAGTAAAATTATTCTGCGATATTTTTATTTGCATCTTTGTCTGCGTATTGTTTTTCTAATGTCTTTCTGCGGCGTTTTGTTACCTCGCCGCTAATGAAACATATAAAAAAGCATAACACATATGAACCCACCAAAAAGAATAACAAATATCGAATGCTATCATTTAAGTATATCCCAAATCGAAAATACCACATCAAACCAATTAAAACCGTGAGTATAATACTAGGAATAATACCAAATATGAGATACACCTTTATGCTTGGTTGTGCGATGTATTCTATATCCCACGTTCCATTGCGATGATGTCCGACCGTCATCCACACCGCCACTATGAACAGGGGTATTATCATGGGCAACATTTCCAATATACCCACATCAAATAAAATTACTTTTGCCATCAATCCAACGGTTAAACTTATGAACAAAATCCAAAACGCCTTGCGTTCCACTTTCAGAATGCCCAATTCTTGCCGCTCATCCACAGGCTTGCGGTATTTCTGCATCCACTTCATTCTTCATCCCTCCAATACAATTCGTCCAAAGTCTTGCCCAGTGCCTTGCAAATCGCGATGCATAGGTTGAGCGTGGGGTTGTAGTTGCCGGATTCGATCATGCCGATGGTCTGGCGGGTTACGCCTACCAGGGCGGCGAGTTGTTCTTGGGACAAGTCGCGCTCGACCCTTGCGATTTTCATTTGCTTGTTTTTCAAGCGCATCACCTCAGGCGCATTGTATGATATATTTGTCATTACGTCAAATATATTTGCGATAACGACAAATAAAATCCCCTATGCAATTTTCACACAGGGGGTGGCAGTCATCTTCATTTTTCAGTCGGTTGCAAATTGCCACCAACTGATTTTTCTCGCTCGATTAAATCCAACGCAATCTTTAACGCGGATATGCGGCGTTGCAGAAGGGCGCGTTGTGACGCAGCTTGTTTTGACATATCGATTTTTTCGCACTTGCGCAGGGTAGAGAGGAGCGCGGCGTGGGCTTCTTGCAGTTGGTCGTGTGTGTACGTTTTTTCGATGTTATTTTTCATGGGGTCGTCCTTTCCGCGCATGTAATTGCGCCTTGTAGCCACGTCGGAATTAAAGCATAATACAGATGAACGGGTTTTTACAGTGCCGATAAAGGAGCTTGCGAATGGACGCAACAAAACGCAGGGAGCGTATATTTGAAATCATCCGCCAAAGCAACGCGCCTGTTAGCGCTTCTGCGCTGGCGAAGGAATTGGGCGTTAGTCGCCAAGTCATCGTGGGCGATATTGCCTTGCTGCGCGCGCAGGGGCGCGAAATCATCGCAACCGCGCGGGGGTATATGATTCCGTCGTTTCGTGAAGCGAACCAATATATCGGAAAAATGGCTTGTTGCCACCATGCCGAAAACACCATAGAGGAGCTTTGCCTCATCGTAGACTTGGGCGCGACGGTGGTGGATGTTATCGTTGAACATGAACTGTACGGCGAAATCACCGGGCAATTGAATATCAAAACCCGCGATGACGCTGATGCTTTTATAACGCGAATCAACGCGTCCGAAGTACGGTTGTTGTCGGCACTGACGCAGGGGGTGCACCTGCATACCCTGGCATGCCGCAATAAAGCACACTTTGAAGAAATTAAACATGCATTGAATATTGCCGGATTTTTGGTGCAAAGCTAGTTTAAACAAATTTAATCATTGACAGCGACAGATGCCTCGCATATGCTTTACATGTGTCTTTACACATGCATAACATGTGCGAGGCATTATTTTATGTAATTCACAAGGAGACGACAAAATGGAGCAATTTACCTTTAAAAAATATTGGGCATCATGGAGAGAATACCGTGCCACAAGGAGAAAATTCCGCGCACCCATCCGACAATACCTCGCCACCGTATTCGACGGCATGGCTAAGGGGCTTTTTGCTTCATTAATCATAGGCACGATTATTTCGCAAATCGGCAGCCTGTTGGGCAATATCGACGTTGTATTTATCGGCCGCATCGCATTGGGCATCGAGCAAATCGGCCGCATGGCGCAATTGATGATGGGGCCGGCCATTGGCGCAGGGGTGGCGATGAAGCGCACCGTAAATGAAACCGGCGAATCGTCATTGAAACCTTTTGCTTTGTTGGCGGCGGTGTCGGCGGGGGCGTTGGGCGCGGGTACGCTTCGTTTTGCGGATGGGGGCATAGGGGTGGCATCCGTGGTGGTGGGCGACCCCCACGGCGCACTATTGGCCGTCCTCATCGCCGTTGAGCTAATACGCCGTATCGAGGGCAAAACCAAGTTTGATTTGCTCATCATCCCTGCGCTGGTGATTACTATCAGCGGGGCAATCGGCTTATTGGTTACGCCTGTGATTACAGCATTTATGGGATGGTTTGGCGAGCGCGTGGTATTGATTACCGAGCTGCACACCTTCCCTATGAGCATCTTGATTGCGGTGATTATCGGCCTGACGTTAACGTTGCCCATTATTTCGTCTGCTGCGTTATGTATCGCCATTAGCATTGGCATGCCGCCCGAAGGCGTAACCGAGATTGGCACACTGGCCGCCGGGGCGGCACTGGCGGGTGCATCGGCGCAAATGGTCGGCTTCGCCGTGAGCTCCTTCCGCGAGAACGGCACGGGCGGGTTGATTGCGCAAGGCATCGGCACCTCCATGATCCAAATGCCCAACATCATCAAGAATCCGTTTGTATGGATTCCGCCCATTGCGGCAAGCGCCGTTGCCGGGCCGGTTGCTGCGGTGCTGCTGGGTATGCGGACGACCTCCGTGGGTGCGGGGATGGGTACGTCGGGCTTGGTGGGTCCCTTCCAAACCATCTATGCCATGGGTATGAGCGGCTTCCTTCCCATGTTGCTTGTGTGTGTGGTCGTACCCGCCATCGTCGCGCTCACCTTTTCCGAATTGATGCGCAAAAAAGGATTGATCAAAGCAGGGGATTTAAAGCTGTAACGCAACCCCAAGCCTTGCTACATTTCCCCCGCCGTGTATAATGTTATCATTAGAAATGATATGCAACGGAGGGATCATATGCCATCAATCATTAAAAATGAAATGGGAACCATTACGATTAACCCCGAAGTCATCGCCCGTATGGCGGGTTTGACCGCTATGGAGTGTTACGGCGTGGTCGGCATGGCGGCAAAAAGCCTGAAGGACGGCCTCGTACACCTGTTAAAAATCGAAAGCCTGACCCGCGGCGTGCGCACCAAAATGCACGAAGAAGGCGACCTGTCCGTAAGCCTGCACATCATTGTGGAATACGGCACCAACATCCTTGCCATCGCACAAACGCTCATCGACAACGTCAAATACAAACTCGAATCCACCACGGGCATCAACGTGCGCGAGGTTAAGATTTTCGTAGAAAGCGTGCGTGTGTAATTATGGGACTGGTAAAAATGGACGGCAACGCCCTGCGCAAGATGATCATCGGCGGTGCCAACGAATTAATACGCAACATCAATCCGCTTAATGCATTGAATGTTTTCCCCGTGCCGGATGGTGACACGGGTACCAATATGTCACATACCGTATTGGCCGCCGCCAAAGAGGCCGCCAAACAAAGCAACCCCAATATTGCCGACATTGCCAAGGCCGCCAGCAACGGAGCCCTGCGCGGTGCACGCGGTAATAGTGGGGTTATTTTGTCGCAATTATTCCGCGGGTTTGCCAAGGGATTGGAGGGTAAATCCACCGCCACTTCTATGGACTTGGCCGACGCACTATCCAAATCGTCGGAAATGGCGTACAAAGCCGTCATGAAACCCAAAGAAGGCACGATGCTCACCATCGGCCGCGCCTTCGCCGAAGGCGCACACGAAATCGCCTACGAAGAAAAAGACATCGAGAAATGCTTGGAATTCGTCATCAAACACTCAAATGACGTACTGGCCAAAACCCCCGACATGCTGCCCGCGCTCAAGGAAGCCGGCGTGGTAGACTCGGGCGGTATGGGCTTGGTCTGCTTCTTGCAAGGCGCGTTGGATGCTATGCGCACCGAAGGCGACATTGATTTATTGGATATCACCGCACAATCGGGCGAAGCCGTCGCCGCGGGGTACATCGACCCTGCGTCCATCGTCTTCCCCTACTGCACCGAATTCTTGCTCGAACTCGCCCCGCCGGAAAAACGCAAACCCGGCATGTCCACGGACGTGGAACAAACCCTCAAAACTTACCTATCCAACATCGGCGACTCTGTCGTGGTTATTGAAGACGCAGGCTTGGTGAAAGTCCACGTACACACCGGCGACCCCGGCAAAGCGTTGCAAAACGCCCTCCAATTCGGCGAATTGCACGACATCAAAATCGACAACATGCGCGAGCAACATACCGGCATGCTGGATTTCTCCGCCAAAGCTGCCGTACCCGTTGCCCCGGCTAAAAACGAACCGCCCAAACCATTGGGCATTGTCACAGTGGCTGCAGGCATGGGCATCCGCGACCTATTCTTGGGATTGGGCGCTGATGTTTGCATCGAAGGCGGCCAAAGCATGAACCCCTCTACCGACGAAATCATTGAGGCCATCGCACAAACCAATGCCGAGCGCGTTATTGTGCTGCCCAACAATAAAAACATCGTCCTCACCGCCCAACAAGCCGCCAAACTGACCAAGGACAAAGAAGTTTACGTCGTGCCCACACTGTCCGTGCCGCAGGGCATGGCTTGCCTGGTCGTCAACGCCGACACCATCCCCATCGAAGAAAACCTTGAGGGCATGGAAGAGGCCATGGCTGCCGTACAAACCGGTCAAATCACATCCGCCGTGCGTGACACCGTCATCAACGGCCTCACCATCACCGAAAGCGACACCCTGGGCTTGTACAACGGTGATATCGTCCTCACGGAACAATCCTTGCAAGACGGCGTACAAAACTTGTGCGCATACATGTTGGACAAAGGCGGCGACATCGTCACCGTCATCCACGGCGAAGGCGCATCCGCCGAATCCGCCGACGAACTGGCCGCATTCATCACAAAAAAATACCCCCACGCCGAAGTGGAGGTATATGAAGGCGGGCAACCGATTTATACTTACATTATTTCAGTGGAATAAACCGTTCCGGCAATGGAGAACACCCCCTATAAAAAGGCATTCCAAGCGAAAACGGAATGCCTTTTTTAATGTAATACATGATTAAAATGTGCGCGGTTCGTCTTTGCCGGTACTGCTGTCGATTTTCATGTAGCCTGCGCCGTCGCGTTTAAATAACCGGTAGTCCACCATAAACCGCCGCACCATGCAAAAATCGTCGTAGTAGTCGGCGATGGTTAGGTTCATTTCTTTCTCGGTATACGGCTTGTTCGATTCGAAGGCTTTGGCGATTTCTTCGATGAGGATGAGCTTTTTTTTGAGTTGAGCGGGCATTTGAGTGATTTTGTTGTTGGGCATGAAGGTGGCGATGACTTTGGCGCGAGCGGCGGCTTCGCGGGCGTCTTCGATGGAGAGGGCAGCAGGAGAGGCCGCGGGCGATTGGGCGGCGTGGATGACGCCGGCGAGTTGGGCGGCTTTGATATCGGTAGCGGCTTCATCGGCGGCGGGTGGTTTGACGGGCTCGCTCAGGATTAGATCGATGACGCGTGGGTTGAACATGTTTTTGTTGAGCGTGTACGTGACGTAGTATTGCTCGCGCCAGGCCCACACTGCGCCGATTTCTTCCAGCTTCTTCAAATGTCCGGACACGACGGGGGGTGACAGGGCCAACCGTTCTGCCAATTGCGCCACGTACATGGGCTCCTTGCAAAGGGATTTGATGATGTGCAAACGCGTGCTGTCCGACAACGCACGAAATAAGGGTAATGCGGGATGCAATTCCATTATGACCTCCAGTGAATCAGTTTTGGCACTTTAATTAAAACATGCATTAATCGGTTTGTCTATTTTGATTAACGCTGACGTTAATTTGTTTGCGATTTTTGATTAACGATTGGCTTAACTTGTTTTGTGTATGTTATAATCTCGCTTATGATTAATTTAATGTTTGCCCGGCGAATGCGGGCGTTTTCTTCGATTATGCGGGCACGGATTTTCGCCATGCGTGCGTTTCCTTCTTCGCATCCGTTAACCTTTAAATACAGCGTCGATGGCTTGCTGATCATGGGCGCAATCACTTTGGCGGTGAATAACCACTCCATTTTTGCGTTGCGGTTGGGCGCGGGGGATTTTCATTTGAGCATGTTGCAATTTCTGCCACAGATATTGAATATGTTGATTTTGATTCCGGCGGGGCTGTTTGCGGATAGCTTGATTAACAAACGGCGCATGCTGTCGGGTGCGTTGTTTGGCGCGGCGTTCTTCTTTATTTTGGCGGGAATGTCGGCGTTTGTGCCGGTACATACGGTTTATGTTTTCTTGGGGTTCATTGCGCTGGCCAATGTTTCGATTGCCATGTACAACTTGAGTTGGCAGGCGTACTTTCCCGAAGTCGTGGATGAAACGCAGCGCAATGCGGTGCTGACCTTCCGTGCGCGGGTGACGATGACTGTTTCTGTTTTTATGCCGCTCATCAGCGGCGGTATATTGGCATCGGTTGCCAGTGAAAGCGGCAAAATCATTGTACATCAAGTTTTTTATGTACTGGTGGGCACGATGCTGGTGGCAAATGCCATTTACCTACGGCGCATTAAAGCGACCGCACCCGCCGCGCCGCGCCGCATTACCCGCGCACAATTTGCCGAGGCGGCCAAGTCGCTGGGGCGCAACAAACCATTTGTTATATTTGCGGCGGTGGCGCTGTTCTTTCATATTACATGGCACATGGACTGGACGCTGTACTTCATCGGGCAGGCCAATTACTTAGAAATGAACGAATTCCTGCTGAGCCTGACGAGCGTGGGTGCCACGCTGGCGCAGTTGCTGACCATCGGCTTTTGGAGCCGCCAAAATGCCAAACACGGCGTGGAAAAACCCGTCACCTACGGCATCTTTGGGCTGGCTTTTTGCCCGGTGGCGATGATTTTGGCGTTGAGCGTGCCCACTTGGATGGGCATCCCGGTGTTTTTGGTGACAAATTTCTTGGCGCATATCGCGTTTGCCACCATTGCCATCAGCTTCTTCCAATGCCTGCTCAAGGTCGTTGACCCCAAGTACCGCAGCCTGTCCATTTCGATTTATACTTGTTTTATTATGCTGTCCAACGCCGTCATGCCCGTGGCGGGCGTGGGGTTATATCGCGCGTTGGGCGGCAACATGCATGCGCTGCGCAACACGTTTGTTATCGTATTCTTTCTGCGGATTGCGGCTACGCTGCTTTGGCGGCTGCGCATTTATTTTATGGAAAAAGGAGCGAAACCCGATGACCCAAGCAACCCCGTACACCGTGAGGAAATTGCATAACAGCGTTTACAGCCTGTACGAACAAACCGATGTTTTTTGCTATTTGCTGGTGGGGGAGAAGTCCGCGTTGCTGTACGATACGACCTTCGGCGTGTTTGACTTGGCGGCAGAAGTGCGCGCCATCACGCCCCTACCCGTTGAGGTGGTGCTGTCGCACGGGCATTATGACCACGTGAACGGCGCGTATCAATTGGGCGGCGGGTATATTCACCCCGCGGATGAAGTGTTGTGCTACAAACACGCGGGGCGCACTTGCCGCCGCTGGTCGCTGGATGACGATTACTTTTCTACATTAATCCCACCCGAGTTGGATCGCGAGGCCTATATCCACGCCGGCGCGGGCAAGTTAACGCATGTGCTGCCCGGCCACACCTTCGATTTGGGCGGTATGACCGCCGAAGTGGTGGCGCTTGAAGGCCACACCGCAGGCTCCATCGGCCTGCTCATCCCCCGGCACCGCATTCTGCTGGCTAGCGATGCACTGGGGCCGCACCCTTGGTTATTCCTGCGTGAGTCGCTGCCCCTGCCGCAATACTTGTCCATGTTGCAACGCGTTCAAACGCTGCCCTTCGATACATTCTACATCGGCCACTCCGACCAACCCCGCCCCCGGGCCGAAATCGCCCTGTACGAAAAAGTCGCACGTAACATTGACCCCGCTCGTGCCACCCCCTACCCCCGCTTGCCCGAGTTGGGCGGCTTCATCTACGAAGAAGAACACAACGGCGAAAGCGTGGGCATTGTCTACCACCCCGATAAATTATAGGATGTAGTTTGTGAAGGGGGCCTACATCAAGCCCAAGTTAAAACAAAAAGGCAGGATAACCTGCCTTTTTGTTTTCCAAATACATTGTCATGACACACGTCTATTAAAGCATTACATTAATAATCGAGTTCTCTATATTGCACTTAGAGTGAACAAATTGTTGGCAAATAATATTTCCGTTGTAACTTACAGAAATATCGAATGTACCAAAAAATGCGTTTGCAGTGCATTGGCCTTTTATATCGGTTGACAGACTTACATCTGTCCACCATTCGCCTTTAATCAAATTCATAAGTGCGGCATAAACAGGCTTTGGCTCAAGTTCACTTGACACAAGGCCGGAAGGTGCCATTAGCCACTGACCGTCAACCAAATCCCACCAAGTGATTGCTTCTACAGCCGGGTGCCCAAACAAAAGCGTATACATGTCCACCGCTTGCTGCGCTTGTTTTTCTTCCGAAGCAGGAGAAGTAATCCATTTGTTGCCGTTTTGTGAATAGTAATCTACTTTACCTTCGCAATGACCGCTTAGTATCGACAATTCTGTAAAATGCAGCGGAAGACCAAAGCGCGCAAAGCGTTCTGCCAGTTCCCAAACATCCCCAAGCGGAAATATACCGGCATGCATATGGGTCTGCAGCCCAAGCGCGTGTAGTTTTACTTTTTTATTTTGCAATTCCGTTATTATTTGAGAAAAACCTTCGCTAAAGTCACATTCATTAAGCAGGAGCTTTGCGTCCGTATTTATGCCGTGCACAAGATTAACCAGCATTTCTATTACATTGGCTTCGCCTGTTTTAACTTCGTATCTTGAAATAATGTCTGTAAATTTTTTGGCACGATTTATTTCGTTAACAACGTCCCAGATTTTTACATGCTTGCCGAACAGTTTGATTATATCGCTTACGCGTTCTTTTATCATTTCTTCCATGTTGTCCAAATCGCCTTCTGTAAGCCAGCTTGGCGGCACTTCATGCCAGTGCAGAGGATGTCCTTTTTTCTCAAGACCCAATGAGTCGCACCAGCAGATTAGCTCAAACAACCTTTGACTGTTTAAGACACCTATTTCACTTTCGCGCACCCCCCAATAATATGGCAATGTTGCGTAGTTGAAGATATCTGAAAACAAGCGGGTGTATTTGTCGTTAAGCTCCGGTGTGTTAAAGCTGCCTGCATTAAAACAATTTGCACCAAAAAAAATTCGTGTTTTTGCTGCTTGATGTTTACATCGCAGTTTTTAACCGGTTTGCCGTCCTTCGTTACAAAAACGGTAATGGGTTTTTGCCTGTGCTTAGCTATGTTGCTTTTTGCCTCTACCAATAAATGATGCATGATGTCCTCCAATTTATATTTACTGTTTATATCTTACGAAAATAATCGAGGAGACCATAACATGTTTGCTTCATCATGTATATAAACCGTATGGATTGATGCAAGGCACACTGCCGATGCAAGCCGTAAAATTACCCGCATTACATTAATGAATTATAAAAATTGAAAAAGCCATGCACCTTATTTTTCAATATATTTGCATTTTAAATGTATGGGCCAAAAATAAGCGGTTTAACAAAGGATTTTTATTTCATAAATTTGTGCTTGACAATATATGTGCGCCCTGTTAATATTTATTCGCAATTGATATTATTTACTATTTACAGTGCAGGCAAGGTGAATCCAATGACAGGCAACAAACGCCACACCGTACAAAAACAAATCATCATGGATGCGTTGCAATCCGTAACGACCCACCCCACGGCAGAGCAACTGCACGCCATGATTGCCGCAACGCACCCATCCATCAGCAAGGCAACCGTGTACCGCAACCTGCATCAACTGGTGCAACAAGGGGATGCGCTGCACATTGCCGTTACCAACGATGCCGCGCATTACGATGGTGATACGCGCCTGCATCATCATTTTGTATGCGATATATGCGGCGCGATGCACGATATATTTTTGCAAGACGAAGCCGCGTCCAAGTTGGCCATCCTTGCAGGCCACGCACCACATGGCCACAACATCGACCGCAGCAGTACGGTTTTTTACGGCCGATGCAGCACTTGCACAATTATGTAGTCACCATTTATTAAACATATACCCGAAGGGAGAATCACCATGAAAAAATTTGTATGCACCATCTGCGGTTACAGCCAAGAAGGCACCGCCGCGCCGGAAAAATGCCCCCAATGTCAGGCTCCCGCCAACAAATTTACCGAGCAAGACGGAAGCCAACTCGCTTATGCCGATGAACACCGCTTGGGCGTAGCCAAAGACACCGACCCCGAAATCCTCGAAGGCCTGCGCCAACATTTCTTGGGTGAATGCACCGAAGTAGGCATGTACTTGGCCATGAGCCGCCAAGCCGACCGCGAGGGCTACCCCGAAGTGGCCGAAGCCTACAAGCGCATCGCATGGGAAGAAGCCGAGCACGCCGCCAAATTTGCCGAGTTATTGGGTGAAGTCCTGGATCCCTGCACCAAAACCAACCTGGAAAAACGCGTCATGGCCGAACACGGCGCAACCCAAGGCAAAAAAGACATCGCCGTCCGCGCCAAGCAATTAAATCTGGATGCCATCCACGACACCGTCCACGAAATGTGCAAGGACGAAGCACGGCACGGCATGGCCTTCGCTGGTTTGCTCAAACGGCACTTCGCGTAAATATCAGGCAGTAATAAACCCAACGCACATAAAAATGCCCCGCGCCGCTGATGCGGCCGGGGCATTTTTAATTTCATTTTTAATTAACGCAACTACACCCTGGGGCCGTTGCTTCGGTCGTCGTAGTTATGGTCATAGTCGCGGTTGTAACCTTGTTGGGGTTCTTGATTATGATGTGCGTCGTGATGACCTTCATGATGGTGGCCTTCGTGTTCGCCGTGTTGCGCGTATGCGGCGTAGTTGTCGGCTTTGGCGCGTTGCTTGGCGGATTTATTTTTTGGTGCTTCGGGGATGACGCACCATGCAATGATGTAGGCGACCAAGCCCGAGCCGCCCAGTGCGCCAAATACAATGAGCCCCAATCGCACCAGTGTTGCGTCAATGTTAAAGTATTCGGCGATGCCGCCGCATACGCCACCCATCCAATAATCGTTGCGTGAACGATACAATCTTTTTGCCATTTTAAATTCCTCCGTTTCATTTTATCAAATATTTATTTCGTGTTGCTTCATAATATACGTGGTGCGTTTTAATTCGTCTACGTTACAAATGTCACGATTATTCCCAACCCGCTACATGCTGCCGCCGTTCGGCGAAGCTGTAGTATGCATCACCTGCTACGATGATGTGATCCAGCACGGGGATGTTTATGACTTGGAGCCAATTAACGAGCTGGTGGGTGACTTCTAGGTCGCCACGGCTGGGTTTGAGCGTGCCGCCGGGGTGGTTGTGGGCCAAGATGATGGCGGATGCTTGGCTTTGTAGGGCGGCCTTGGCGACTTCGCGCGGGTATACAGCGGCTTCGTCGGTGGTGCCTTCGGAGATGAGGACGGTGCCGTTGAGCCGGTTGCGCGCGTCCACGCTAATCAAATAAAACCGTTCGTCCGTAAGCCCGACGAATAGGTCGATGGCATATGCGCCGGCGGTTTTCGCATTTTTAAAGGTGATTTTTTTGTTCCATTTGCTTTGGAAATAACGGTTGGCCAGCGCTGGGATGAGGTTGAGCAGCACGGCGATATTTTCTGTACAGCCCAGCCGCGCCATGAGCGTTTCCACATCGGCTTCAAAGAGGTGGTGCAGCGAGCCAAATTGCGCCAACATTTTGTGGGCGATGTCGTTGGTATCGCGCTGCGGATAGCAATAATACAGCAGCAATTCCAGGACTTCGTGCTCGGCGAAGTGGTCGATGCCCTCGCGGCGATAGCGGGTGCGCATGCGGTTGCGGTGGCCGCCGTGGGGATGCTTGGGTTTGTCCGGGAAATTCATCGCAAGGCGGCTTCGAGCGCGTCGGTGACGGTTTGCAATATCTTGATTCGGGCGAATTTCTTGTTGTTGGACTCCACGATGACCCACGGGGCGTTTTCGGTGTGGGTCTTGGCGAACATTTCGTCTGTAGCGATTTCGTATTTTTCCCAATTGCGGCGATTTTGCCAGTCGGCTTCGGTGAGTTTGTGCTGCTTGGCGGGGTTGTTTTGCCGCGCTTCAAAGCGTTTGAGCTGCTCGTCCTTGTCGATATGCAGCCAAAATTTGAGCAGGACGGTACCGTGGTGGGTCAGGTGCGCTTCCATTTCGTTGATTTCGTCGTAGGCGCGGCGCCAGATGTGCTCGGGGGTCAACTCGTCCACGCGCTCAATGAGCACACGCCCGTACCACGACCGGTCAAAAATCGTGAAATGTCCGTCCTTGGGCATGCGCCGCATAAACCGCCACAAATAATGCCGCCCCAACTCGTGGGGGGTGGGCGCTTCGATGGGCACTACGGCGTAGGAACGGGGGTCAAGCTCTGCCACCAGCCGCTTGATGCCGCCGCCCTTGCCCGACGCATCCCAGCCTTCAAAGGCAATGACACAGGGGCGGCGCTTCAGGTACATCTTGTGCCCCAAGTGGGTCATGCGGGTTTGCAAGGATTCAAGTGCTTCTTTGTAAGCGGCGTTATCGATGTCTTGATCGGCGTTTACATTCGCCAGCACCTGTGAATAAAACGGCACGGATTTTTCCACGATGAGTGCGGGTGCGGATTTTTTCGGCTTGGCTTCCAATTGTTCCAACCGCGCTTCGATGGCATCGGCAATTGTGCCGCATATTTTCATCGCAGCGTAGCGGCGGTCGTCGGCTTCGATGATGTGCCAAGGGGTTTGCGGCGTTTGCGTTTGCAATAACAGGTGTTCAAATTGTTTGAGGTGCATGTCGTATTGCTTATTTTGCGCCCAATCGTGCGCCTTGACGCGCCACGCGCTGGACGGGTCGCCTTCCAACGCATGAAAACGCCGCGCCTGCTCGTCCTGCGAAATATGCAAGAAAAGCTTGATCACCAGCGTACCGTCGTCGGTTAGTTGCCGTTCAAAGTGGGTCACATCGCGGTAGAATTCATTGGCTTCGGTTTCTGTGTGCCCCCATTTCATTTGCTCGCCGGGCAGGATGACGCGGTGCCAACTTTTATCAATGATCGTAATCTGCCCTTTGGCGGGGATGCGGCACCAATATCCCCATAAAAAAGGACGCTTAACCATGTCATCAGACACCTTGCCCATGGTTAAAACGTCGAAATAGCGCGGGTCCATGGGGTTCACCACACGGGCGATGCTTGTCCCCTTGCCCGACGCGCCCCAGCCTTCAAATACAATCAGGACGGGTAGCTTGGCCTCACGCACACGCTGTTGCAACGCGGCCAATTTTTTTTGCAAAGGCGGCAGCGCGTCCTTAAAAATATGCTTGTCGCACGTTTGCCGCAAATCTATATTGGATAACATTTTCGGCTCCTTTAATACAGTTTCCGCACGAAAGTATACACTTGCGTGCCCTGTAACACAACCTACCGCCCCCACATAGTATGTACCATAAACCCAATGGAAATCCCATGTAGTTGAATAATCCGGGACAACCGGCGGGCTAATCATAGATGAGGCACCGGTGCGGGCGGCGTGCCGCCTGTACCGCGTGTCAACTAGAAAGGAGGCCAACGAATCATGCATGATCATTTCCTTATCAAGAGCATGAAGCGTTATATCGGCCAAACCGTTACCATTTTCACCACATCTGGCGGACTCAGCGGCAATGGCTTCACCGGCGTATTGGCGGCCATCAACGAATGCTCGGTACGGCTCATCACCGACATCGGCGCCCCTCCCTCTTGCCCGATTGGCAGCGCTTGCTGCGGCGGTTATTTCGATGGCGGCTGGGAAGAAACCCGCGGCCGTTGCGAAACCCGTTGCGGTAAAGAATGCCGCGGTGGCGGTTGCCGCGACGAAGGTCGTCGCCGCGGTCGCTGGGGCATGGGCTGGCTCGGCTCTGTCACCGAAATACCCCTGGAAAAAATCGCAAGCTTCACCCACAACGCGCTGTAAAAACGCGGCGTAACGCGATGATGCACACATGATAAAAGGCAACCTATTAGTGACGCTAATAGGTTGCCCTTCTTAATATTTCCCAAATATCCGCTTCGAACCCGCCGAACCACCCGCCCTCATGCACCAAGACAAATGCATCGCGCCCACCAAACGGGAACGCCCACGTTCTAATAAGATCAGCGTCTTCGGTGTCTGCGGCTAAATAAATATTCACTTCGAAAAGCACGGATTCGTTTACATAATATTTGATGCGTATTGCCCTTTGCATGGCGTCGGTTTGAATGGATTGATTGCCGCCAAACCACCCCGGCACCCCATTCCTCCGATCCCAAAACGGATACAACCATTGCCGCACGGCTTCAAAATCTGGGTTGCTTGCGGAAAATTCAAGTATCTCGTTATCTAATGTGATGACGATTTTGTCCACGTTATCATACGCCTGCATCCATTGATGCACGGTATTCACGGCTTCAATATCACGCCAGATTTCTTGGCGATACCGGTAATATGAAATTAGGAATGGCGTTGCCAATACCAAGACGATTATCGCCCACTTTAATTCCTTTTTCATGCACTTTCATCCCCATCATGGCAGGGTGCCGCAATATTTTAATTGCTTTCTTGTTGCGCCGCGGGCCGCCCCAAAAACATGGCCACGGCCGCACCGCATACAAATAGTACGACAGCAACCGCGCCGATGGCCAGTGTCACCGCGCCGCTTTGATACGTGTCCGGGCTGTGGAACAACGCAAACACCGTGCCCACTACCAAGCCAATAATAATAAAATACGTCAGCGAGAAGTGCTTCTCCAGCAGCCAAGCAATCGCTCGCCCGGCCAAGAATACGCCGGGGATGATGCCCAGCCCCACGGGTAGTACAATCCGCAGAATGGGCGGCAGCAATTCAAACGCTGTCGGGTCGGATAGGTACACGCGGATTTGGTTAATCGCAGCCATGGCAATGGGGTAGGTGCCCAGCAACACAAGCACCATCGCGCCGCTTACGCCGGGTACAATCATTGCCGCCGCCGCCGCCATGCCGCCTACAAACAACAACGCCATCGCTCCCCAACCCAGCGTTCCCTCGAATGCCATATCTGGCGTTTCAATAAACAACGCCGCTGCGATAATTAACCCCGCCGCAACGATAGCCGCCATATAATAAGAAGCGGGCGCAACGCGCGTGCGTCCATCGGCGTTCGCCGTCGCGCTATCAACGCGTTGTGCAGGATTTTGCGCTTCGGCTTTTGCGGGCTGATCTGCCCCGCTCCCACCGTGCCGCGCTTGCGCATACAAAAACGGCAAGCTCCCCGCCATCAACCCCGCGATAAAACCCGCCGCCTGGAACGAAAACCGCTCAAACACAAAACTTAACAACGACCCAGCCACAATAATCCCCGCCACAATCCCCACCCCAAAAGGTATCAGGAATTTAAGCGAAGCCCGCCAATCCGTCGTCAAGCCGTTAATCGCGGCAATCAATCGGTCATACACTTGCAAAATAACCGCCAAGGTCGCGCCGCTGATGCCGGGCATTACACTGGCCGCACCCATCCCCATGCCCTTCAATATCAAACCAATCACACTACACGTCCTTCATTCACAAAATTGTAAAAAAATAACGAGGATTGCTCCTCGCTATTAATAATATGCGTTAATTCAATAAGTTACAACCGATTTGCCAATACGGTAGTTTAATACCGGCGATACAGCCCAATCACTTTGCCCAAAATGCTGCATTCCTTGGTGCGGATGGGCTTGAATGCTGGATTGGCAGGGGTCAAGCATACATATTCACCCTCGCGGCTGAAGGTCTTGACCGTAGCGTCGTCTTCCAACAGTGCGATAACGATATCGCCGTTGTTGGCGTCGGGCTGTTGGCGTACCAGTACGAGATCGCCATCCAAAATGCCTTCGTCCATCATGCTGTCGCCTTTAACGTGCAGCATGAAGCAGGTGTCGTTTTTTACATAATCGATGGGGATGGGGAAGGTGTCTTCTATGTTCTCGTCTGCCAAGATGGGCACACCGGCGGCCACGCGACCCACGATGGGCACATTCACTAACTCGCGCGCACTTTGGTAGAAGTCTTCTTCCAATATTTGCGTAGAGCGATTCTTGGCCGGTGATCTGCGGATATACCCCTTGCGTTCCAACGTTTCCAAATGGGCGTGTACAGTTGATGTGGAGCTCAAATTGACCGCATCGCAAATTTCGCGCACCGACGGCGAATAACCGTTTTGCTTTATTTCCGATTTCAAAAAGTCTAAAATCATTTGTTGTTTTGCTGTTAATCCGGTAGCCATAATTTTCATCCCCTACCTATTTTTTTCAACTGTAACACAAACGCAAACAAATTGCAAACAAATGTTTATACAAATGTTCGAAAATCTGCACGAACCGTTTACTTACGTTCCCATATACTTATCGCTTCAATCAAACATTCATCATTGGCGACACCACGCGCCTCTCTTTTGCGCGCAGTTTCATTTACCAACGCATAAAAGGAACGGAAATAGTCAAAGCCGGTTTGCAATTTTTATTAATCATATTTGCCCAAAAATGCACCGCTGATAGCGCGGGATAATTCCCGTGGATATCGGAAATAATCGCGTATTTTTCCACTACGCGGGTGGGTTCATATAATGCTTGCGGCATACGGGGGTGTAGGCGATTTCCGCATCGGTTCCGACATCGCCCATGACTACGTCACTTGCGCCGCCGTACTGCGGCACCCCGTTCACGCGCAACAGATTCTGCGTGGCTTTGGACTTGCAATATTGGCACAAATTTTTAATTTCTTCGATGGAATCGGCCCAGAACATAAGCGCAGCACTGCCTTCAAAAAGCGTGCTGTCAATGTATGAGCAGCGCAATCCATAGCAAAGCACGGGCAAATTCAGCTCGTCCACCACCACCGCCAATTGCCGCACTTGCGCAGCGGAAAGAAATTGCGCTTCTTCCACCAGCACCGCATCCAATTTATGTTTGTTTCTTTTTTCAACAATCAAGACGCGCAGGTCTTCATTTTCGTCCACCAATTCTGCGGGTAACGCTTCGGATATTGCGCGGGATTTTACCATATCCCAGCGCGTGTCCTTTGCAGGTTTTAATATCAACACCTGCCGCCCCTGATTTATGTAATTATCCGCCACCATAAGTAAATTCGCCGTTTTGCCGCTATTCATCGCACCGTAACGGAAATACAGCTTCGCCATACGCTCACGCCCTCATCTCATGATGAGGGCATTATAGTCGAATAAATTGAAAATTGTCCAACACAACGCAGCAACGTGTTTGCAAGACAAGGAAATTGCGACGCGGCGCACCAAGGGGTGCGCAAGGAGTGATTGACGCGGGGTTGCGGGCACGGGGCAAGTTGTGTTGGACAAATTTCAATTTATTCGACTATTTGACGAAGCATGTCTACATTGCCAACAGCACCGCCGCATCTTCCGTTTGCTCCGGCGGAATGGCAAAGCCACGCACCCACGACGCATAACATTCCGCGCAAATATCCATTTGGTGCCCTTCCCCGTCATACGGCGAATGATAACCCCATACCTTCACCACCGACACATAGTCATGCAAATATCCCAGCGCGTCCTTTTCCACGCGCTTGCCGCAAATATTACACCGCACTTCGGCCAACATATCCTTGGTTATCGCTTTTTGTTCATATAATTTCATTGTTTGCCCCCCTTATTTGTATATACAGTTACAAGGGTATTCTGCCACCACATGCATTATATATGTGCGGGTATTATTGGAGAAAACCTGTCCTCCTATTCTATTCCTCCGTCCGTAAAAAATGCGAGCAACGAAAAATCCAGCCGCAAAGCCGCTTCCCCGTCCGATAAAAAATCTATATGTAAGCCCCGCACCCGCGCAGCATCCGCATCCAATATTTGGACGAAATCCACCAACGCATCCACTTGCCCTCGATACAACGCCATCACCCGCACGTCATATATCCGCGCATCTTCCCAAACGCCAGCGCCGCTTTGCCCCGCAATACTTAAAATTGGTGCCTGCGAAGAAAACGAAACCGTATGCAAACCCAACCGATCCGCAGCGCGCTCGAATTCACCCAACGCCTCTGTAATTCGGTCATGACGAATCAACTGTGTGCTGGTCGCGTTTGATCCGGCAACATCTTCTTCGCGGTTCGTTATCGCTTCATCGGCCACAATTTGCCCGATTACCATACCATCAAACCCATCGGCTTCCGCATCACCGGTTACAATGCCCGAAATATCTGACAATTGCTGTGTATATATTTCCAACCGCCGCTCCTGCATTTCCACCACCACACGCATTTGCTCCGCAGAAGTCCGCACCGGTCTCATTACCACCGCATAAACCAGCAACACAACCAAAACATTGCAAATCACAAAAATCCCCACATAATGCGAATCACGAAACGTCATGAAGCACCCCTTGAAAATTATTCCCAAATGTAAGCAATAACTGCATCCGTATAGTTCTGCCAGCCGCGTTCATAAATGCACTTCAATGACGAAATATTTTTCATTAAATAACACATGGAAGCAACTGCAGCGAATTTATCCCAATATTTCCCGCTATTGGCGGCGGTTTTATATTCCGCTTGGCGGGCCGGGTCGGTTTCGTTAAGTGCTGCTTTCAACAGCGCACGCGCGTCTTCAAATCTTGCTTGATATTCAGGCCCCATTATATATTGCCCGATGTTTTCTTTGTAAGACAACAAATGCGCAAACCCTTCATGGAACGCAACACACTCAAAATAAGTACGATAATTAAGCGATTCCGCAGGATACACCGCACCAATCATCAAATGGATGAGTTCATGCGTTAGAAAATTGCGCACTATATCACCCAAGTCATGCCCTCTGGCCACATAATCTGCAAAACTCATCATGTTAAAAATTATGTACGGCACGTCTTCATATTCACGCACCATCGCATCATACATAACTGGAACGCCCACCACAAAAATAATTTCGCACTGATTTTTTATTTTTGTTGCATTTGCAAACACTTCATGCACCAACCGCTCATTACGAAACGTAAAGTGCCGACATACTTCCATCGTTTGTTGCAAGCAATGCGCAACCTCTGTGATGCGGTTTCTGTCGGGTATCATAAACACGTTTTTTCCGGGTTCGATTGCATCATATATCCAGTGGCTGCTGTTGCTGGATTCGCTGATTTCCTTGCCGGCGATGTATGCATCTACGATGTGCGCATCAAACGTCATGTTGGACTCCTCCCTACGATTCCTGTTATAAAAAACCCGCGAGCAAGCTCGCGGGCAATGATTCGTTTTGGGTTGGGTTTACACCATTTCCAGCATGACCATAGGTGCAGCGTCACCGCGGCGAGGGCCTAATTTAACCATGCGGGTGTAACCGCCGTTGCGTCCGGCATAACGGTCGCCGTATTTATCGAACATTAGAGTTGCCATGTCCACACGCTTGGACTCGCTGCGCATTTTGCGGCGGTCGGCGGGGGTTTCGGTCACGGGGTACAGCACGCTCAAAATTTTGCGGCGGGCAACTAAGCGCGACGGGCTGTCTTTTTTGATGGATTTCTCCACTTCGTTAAACAGGGTCACTTTTTTGCCGTTTTGCTCTTCTTTGATGCGCTTGCCGTCTTTGTCCTTTTGCGGTACTTTCGCCGTAACGGTCTCGGTGGTGAAGTTGTCCTTCTCCTTCACTGCCAAGGTTACGAGTTTTTCGGCTACGCGGCGTACTTCCTTTGCACGCGTTTCCGTGGTGGTGATTTTGCCATGATACAGCAATTGCGTTGCCAAAGTGCGCAGCATCGCCTTACGTTGGCTGGACGCGCGCCCCAATTTTCTATAACCGGCCATCTTTGTTCGCTCCTTACTCTTCCGACGGGGTCAGGGCCAAGCCCAAGTCCGTCATTTTATTCAATACTTCCTCAAGCGACTTGCGCCCCAGGTTGCGTACCTTCATCATGTCATCTTCAGTCTTGCCTGCCAAATCTTCCACTGTATTGATGCCTGCGCGCTTTAAGCAATTGTACGAACGCACGCTCAAGTCCAGTTCCTCGATGGTCATTTCCATCAACTTTGCCTTCACGCCGTTTTCACGCTTGATCATCACATCCGATGTTACGGATGAATCAGAAAGGTCGCCAAACAGCGAGAAATATCCCATCAATATCCGGGCACCCAAGCTTACGGCGTCATGCGGCGTAACGGTGCCATTCGTCCAGACTTCCAGCGTCAATTTGTCATAGTCGGTTACGTCGCCCACGCGGGTGGACTCTACGTTAAAGTTCACCTTGCGCACCGGTGTAAAAATTGAGTCAATGGGAATCACGCCGATGGCTTGCTGCACTTGTTTGTTCTTCTCAGCACCCACATATCCGTGGCCGCGTCGTATAGTTAATTCAATATCCAGTTTTGCATCGTCGCCATCCAATGTGGCAATCCGCATTTCCGGGTTCATTACTTCCACGTCTGCGTCAAATTTAATATCTGCAGCGGTTACCACACCCGTGCCGGATGCGGAAATAGTTGCAACCTTGGGATCCTCGCCGCCGCCGGAATGCCGCAACGCCAAGCCCTTTAGGTTCAAAATAATTTCGGTTAAATCTTCCTTCACGCCCGGCATATGGCTAAATTCATGCAATATGCCTTCGACGCGAATGTTGCTCACCGCTGCACCGGGCAAGCTGGACAACAGCACCCGACGCAACGAATTGCCCAGCGTCGTGCCAAAGCCACGCTCCAGCTGGTCTACAACAAAACGGCCATACGTTCCGCCTTTAGATTCTGCCATTTCTATACGAGGCTTTTCGATTTCCAGCATTCGCAATCCTCCCAATCATTTCGATGAACGTTCTTCGCCGCAGGCCATTGCCATCGGGCGAAAAGATTACCGTACCGGTCAACATTCGGCAAAAAACCCGTATTATTTCCGTGAATAGTGCTCCACGATGAGTGTTTCGCGCACGGGGATGGTCACATGCTCGCGTGTGGGCAGTGCTGCGACTACGCCGCGCAGTTGCTCGGCTTCACGCGTTAGCCAATCAGGAATCGGTCTGCCGTTGGTTACATCCAACACTTCTTTGAAGCGGTCAAGCTGCTTGGATTTGTCACGTACAGCAATCACGTCACCAATTTTTACTTGGTACGACGGGATGTTTACTTTCTTGCCGTTAACGGTGATCAAGTTATGACGCACGATTTGACGCGCCTCGGTACGGGAACGACCGTAACCCAAGCGGAAAACTACGTTGTCCAAACGCTGCTCCAGCAAGCGCAGCAAATTTTCACCTGTTACACCGGGGATATTGCGTGCGTTTTCAAAATAAATGCGGAATTGTGTTTCCAATACGCCATAAATACGCTTGGCTTTTTGTTTTTCACGCAATTGTTGTCCGTATTCGCTCAACTTCTTGGGACGAGCGCCGCCGTGCTGCCCCGGAGGGCCGGTACGTTTACTTACCGGGCAAGCGTTTTTTACGCACTTTTCGCCCTTTAAAAATAATTTTTCGCCCTCGCGGCGGCAACGCCGGCATACGGGCCCTGTATATCTTGCCATAATTACACCCTCCTGCGTTTCGGCGGTCTGCATCCGTTATGCGGTACCGGGGTCACGTCTTTAATCAACGTTACTTCCAGCCCTGCCGCTTGCAATGCACGAATCGCCGCTTCACGGCCACTACCGGGGCCGTTTACATACACTTCCACCATGCGCAAACCATATTCCTTTGCAGCATTGGCGGCGGTGTCCGCAGCCATTTGTGCCGCATAAGGCGTAGACTTACGCGAGCCGCGGAAATTGAGCGACCCGGCCGATGACCAACTCAACGCATTTCCTTGCGCGTCAGTGATGGTCACGAGTGTATTGTTAAACGATGATTGAATATGGGCTTGGCCACGGTCAACAAACTTCCTGTCGCGCCTTCTGCGCGTGGCTGCCCGCTTGACTTGTTTTTTTGGCA
>WQVD01000007.1 GCA_009781755.1 Defluviitaleaceae bacterium
AAACAAACCAAAAAAATCGCCGCTTTGGTTGTAGCGATGGTGTTAATCGCGGCCATGGGGCTGGCATTATTCCTGCGCGACACAGAGGAAGCACCTGATGCACCACTCCCACCCGATGCACCCGTCATTTACTCGTTAATCGCACGCACGCAAGCAGAAATCACACACATTGATATCCAACACGACGATGCTTCTTTTACCTTGCAACGCGGCGCGGCGTTTTCGGATTTGTTCTTTTGGAATTTAGCCGACGAACCCGACTGGCAATTGGATATGCTGCGCGTGCAAGAAATCATTTTCGCGGCGTTTCATTTAATTGCCATTGACCAAATTCATGCGGATACATCATCCATTAACTTGGCCGAATTCGGTCTTGACCCGCCGCGTGCTGTTTTTACCGCGCATTACGAATCCGGCGCTACGGCTTCTATTTATCTTGGCAACGAAACACCCGATCAGCAGCATTTTTTTCTCATGACCGAGGGCGATACGGCGATGTATTTGGTGCCGCACGCCGTAGGCATGCGCATGCAAATGGGCATCGGAGACCTCTTGTCCCGCTTCATCCCCCCCATGCAGGCAGAGGCGGGGGTAATTACATTTTTCGGCATAACACAACGCGGACGCGAGCCGCTGGAAATGATTGCTACGGGGAATGTATTCGCACCGCTTGCATATACATCACCCGTATCGGTCGCAGATCATGAGGTGTCCGCATTCTACTTGGATCGTTTCTTATTCGACGATTTAAACACATCATTGCGCGTGGGCGAATTGGTAGCCCTCGCACCCGACGACCTAACTCCATTTGGCCTGCACGACCCCTTTATCGAGTTGTTATACGAAACCCAACATGAACACATACACCTCTTATTCGGTGATACGTTCACGCGCCAAATAGACGGCGTTGGCGTACCGCATATCTACGTGATGTTCGCCGACCGCCCACATGTTTTCACCGCCGAAACATCGGCCGTCAATTTAATAACCGACCTAAACGCCATGCAATTTATGACCCGCTTCATTGCGCTCGTACCCATCGTAGACGTGGAACGCGTAACCATCACCCACCCTGCTGGCGCGTTCGACATGGAAATCAACAACGCGCCCGATACCAATGACATCACGCCCACCATTAACGGCGTAGCAATCCCCGCGCCTGCATTCCGCGTTCTATACCGCATGGTCATCGCCCTAGCCGCCGACGCAAGCATAGACCCCCGCCCCGCTACCGGCACACCCGAAATCACCATCACCTACCACATGCTGGACGGCTCGCAAACCGTATTGGATCTATTCCCATTCGACGCCAATTTTCACACCTTTTCCCTAGACGGCGAAGAAGTATGGGCCGTAACCAACCGTCGCAGTACCGAACAAATGCTGGCAGAAGCAGCACGATTGATACAGGAAGATTTTTAACCCCCCAACCATTTACACATTTTTCGACACGTGATACGATACGTATATGGGACTCTTTGCGAAAATGTCTGTACGGATGCGCCTATATCTAATCCTCATCATCGTGCAAATCGGCGCGCTGATTGTGTTATCCACGACATTGCTGGTTTGGCAGCCTTGGGTATCGCATGTAGGCGCGGTGATCAGCTTCTTATGCTTCTTTTATATATTGAAAAATAATGACGCGTCTGCGTATAAAATTACGTGGATTATTATTGTATTGGCCATCCCTGTCGTGGGAGGCCTTATTTATTTGCTTTTTAGCAAGGAGCACTACGTAAGGCGGCGTATCCGCGCCCATGCCGAAAAACACGCCGTGGTCGCCAATATTTTGGACACGGACGGCAATCTGCCCTTCGTCAACGAGGTTGATTGTGGCCGCATGTTCGGCCTGATGGAATACATCCGCAACGAATCTAGTTACCACGCGTTCGAAAATACCGCCGTCAAATATTATCCCATTGGCGAAGCCATGTTTGATGACATGCTAGCAGAAATTGAAAAAGCCGAGCGCTTCATCTTCCTTGAATACTTCATCATCTCCGAAAGCTTTATGTGGGATACCCTCCTTGAGGCACTGATCCGCAAGGCCAAATCCGGCGTTGAAATTCGCCTCATCGTAGATGATTTCGGTTCACAGCACCTCTTCACCAACCGTTACATGCGCCATTTGCGCGCGCAGGGTATCCGCGTGATGCGTTTTAATCCGTTGGTGCCGTTCCTCTTCTCGTTCATGAACACGCGCGACCACCGCAAAGTATTGGTCATCGACAGTCAAGTGGCCTTCGTGGGCGGCCTCAACATCAGTGACGAATACATCAACCGCACCGACAAATTCGGCATTTGGAAAGACACGGGTGTCAAACTCACCGGCGAGGCCGTATGGAGCTGCACCCTCATGTTTACCGAAATGTGGGATACCTTTAGCGCTCCGCACGACCGCATCAACGACCACGCCCAATACAAAGCGCCACCCCAACCCGTATACGGACGCGGCGGTCTAGTCCTGCCCTACGGCGACACCCCCTTAGACCACGAGCAACTGGGCGAAAACATCTACATCGAAATCCTCAACCAAGCCAAACGTTATGTCTACATCTTCACCCCCTACCTTATCATCACCGAAAAAATGCAACACGCCATTTGCATAGCCGCCAAACGCGGCGTAGATATTCGCATTATTACCCCCGGCAACCCTGACAAAAAAATGGTCTACCGCCTAACCCGCTCCTACTATCCCGCTCTATTAAAGGCCGGCGTGCGCATTTACAAATATACCCCCGGCTTCCTCCACGCCAAATCCTTCGTTAGCGACGACGAAGTAGCCGTTGTAGGCACCATTAACCTAGACTACCGTAGCCTATACCTCCACTTCGAAAACGCCGTTTTTATGTACAAAACCCCCGCCATTGCCGACATCCGCGACGACGCCCTGCGCACAATGACCGAAAGCGATGAAGTACTACACATAGAAAAACCCAAGCGGTTGTGGAGCGGGTTGTTTGATTCGTTTTTGCATTTATTTGCGCCGTTGTTGTGATGTTACATTAAAATAACTGCATCGCAATGAATGCAGTTATTTTTTCGTTTTACCCGCAATATCCCGCCACAATCAATCCCACGTCATTATTTCATGGACATGCGATGACTGTTTTGTTGTTTTGATGTTTTTTTTGTTTAATTTCCGCTTCGGGTACGCTGTACAATTAAAGCTACGTACATTGGCGGGGGGTGGAGCGTTGCCGCGATGATTAAAAGATGCAGACTACATCCGCCTGTTGCGCGCGTATTTCATGGCAGGTGGGTTTTGTCTTGACAACCATTTTGACTGTTGCTCCGAGTTGGTCAACCAAGTACCAATCCTTCGCCGTGGGGTGTCAGGGGCGTATGATTCCGGCAGGGACGTGGCTAACGTTTGGCGCGGGGCAGGGACGCATGACGCTTGGGGTCAGGTGTGGGTTGGTTGATGGGGGCATTATATAATGGATTTTGTGCCAAGTTCTAAGAATCGGGCAGGTATTTTATGATAGCACTGTTCCTGGTTTAATTGCCCGTCCGCGTAGGAAATCCCCGGCGGGCATTTTTTTTGCGTTTTGGCCTTGTAGCTCGGTGGCTAGCAAAGTTGTTACCTGCCCTGCGCGTATGAGTAAGCCGTTGTTGTCGGCGGCTAACACCGTGCCGGGCGCTGTGTCATCGCCGATTTCATCACCCACGGTTATGTTTTCTTTTTTTATTGCTTGCGCACGCCATATTTTTAACTGCGCACCATCCAACATGGTATACGCTCCCGGCCACGGGTCGTAGGCGCGGATTTTATTTAAGATAGACTCCGCCGGTTGTGTCCAATCGATTTGTCCGTCGGTTTTTTTTATGATGGGTGCATGGGTGGCCAACGTGCAATCTTGCGCTTCGCTTGCAGCGGTGCCGTTTACCAATGTGTCCAATGCCTCGAGTAGTGCTTCTGCGCCCAATATTGCCATGTGATCGTGGACGGATGGGAAGTGTTCATCGGGAGCGATGGGCATTTCGCGTTTTAATATCATATCTCCGGTGTCCATACCTTCGGCCATGTGCATGATGGTGACGCCCGTGGTGGTGTCGCCGTTGAGGATTGCGGCGTGGATGGGCGATGCGCCTCGGTAGCGCGGCAGCAGACTGCCGTGTACGTTGATGCAACCCAAGCGGGGCATTTCCAAGACGGCCTTGGGCAGGAGTAAGCCATACGCCGCCACAACAAAAATATCCGCATCAAAGGTTTTTAACCTTGCGCGGACATCGCGTGGAGATGGGGAAATAACATCGGCTTCATGCCCCGTTGCGGAAGCATGCGATGCTTTTTCCGGCGTTACTTCCGGTGACACAGGCACGGAATTATCCATGGGTTGATTTTTTTTAATAAATAATGTCTGCGGTTGTATAACCTCCACCCCGGCAGCCAGAGCTGCTTCTTTTACGGGAGAGGCTTGCATTTTACCCCCGCGCCCAGCAGGACGATCGGGTTGGGTTAATACGGCCACAACTTGGTGTTGTACCAATAATACTTGCAACGTAGGCACGGCGAACGCGGGCGTGCCCATGAACACGACCCGCAGGGGTTTGAGCGGGGTTGCCGCGCTTGTTGCTTGTGTATGTGTCATACGCGTCCGCTAGCCCCGCTTATTCAATCGACGTTGGCGGCGGTTCATGCGTAGTTTTTTGCGTTCTACGGCTTGGTCTTCGGTGATGTACTGTATGTTGGTGGCGGTGTCGGAGAAGAGGATACCTTCTAAGTGGTCGATTTCGTGGCAAAATGCCGACGCGAGGAATTCATCGACGGTCACGGTAAATTCCTTGCCGTGGCGGTCTAAGGCACGCACTGTTATTTCGAAGGGGCGGTCGATATCGCCGCATTTGCCCGGCACGGATAAGCAGGCCTCGTTGCACGATTGGGTGCCTTCGGTTGTTAAAATCTCCGGGTTTATCAGCTCAAAATATTCTTCGTCAAATTCCACCACGACTACGCGTTTTAGGATGCCCACTTGTGGTGCGGCCAACCCTACCGCATCCTTGGCACGCAGCGTGTGCAGCATATCGTCCAATAATTCGTGCAGCATGGGGTCAAAATTGGTTACAGGCCTTGCTTTTTTGGTCAAAATGTCGTCGCCTTGTACGCGAACTTGTCGGATTGCCATGGGACTCAACTCCATTATTCCATCATCGCCGGGTTCAACGATAAATGTACCGTCATTCCGGTTAGCGGATCATTCTCCCGCAATTTCTTCATACAATATAACACAAATTGCTTAAGAATTTCTTCTTCTGCGCATTTGATTAAAATTTTCCAGCGAAATTGGTCTTTGACCTTCGACACAAACGCGGGCGAAATACCCATCAACTCAATTTTTCCCTTCTTGTTGGCATACGCCATGATGGCTTGCAATTTGTGCAGTGCGGTGATAACCACCCGTTCGTCTGGCCCCGACAGCATCACCGAGAAAATCGACGCAAACGGCGGATACATCATCGACCGGCGGATTTCGATTTCATGCGCGTAAAATTTTTTATAATCGGCCGTTTTAGCAAATGTCAGCGCATAATGCCGCGGGTTGTATGTTTGCAAAAACACGCGCCCAGGAAATTGCGCCCGACCTGCTCTGCCCGCCACTTGCGTCAGTAACTGAAAAGTATGCTCCGCCGCGCGAAAATCGCCCGAAAACAGCGACATATCCGCTGCCACCACACCCACCAGCGTCACCTGCGGAAAGTCCAGCCCTTTCGCCACCATTTGCGTACCAATCAGCACCTGAGCCGCCCCCCGCCGAAACGCCGCCAGTATTTCTTCGTGCCCGTGCTTGCCTTTCGTCGTGTCAAAGTCCATCCGCAGCGTGGCCGTCCCAGGAAATAATTTTGCCACTTCGCTCTCCACTTGTTGCGTACCCAAACCGCTGCGCTTCAAGTGTACCGAACTACACGACGGACATTTCTCTGGCAATTTCATCCCCTCGCCGCAATAATGGCACAGCACCGAGCCCGTGCTCGCGTGGTATGTATAATTCACCCGACACCGCGCACACGAAAGCACATCGCCACACCATCGGCACGAAACAAACGACGAATAACCACGCCGATTGAGAAACAAGATAGCTTGCTGCCCGGCGGTCAATGTATCATGCAGGGCTTGAGCAAAGTCGTTACTGAAGAGGGAGGCATTGCCGTTGGCCAACTCGCGCCGCATGTCAATGGTGGTGACGGCGGGCGGGGTATCGTTGATGCGCGTGGGTAGGGTTAGAAGATGAAAAGCGGCAGACCCTAGGGCGCCGCCCCAGACCCCGCAAGGGAACAAGCCCCCTTGACCCCCGACCTTTTCATGCCGCGATGAAAGGGATGTGCCTGCGGCTTGGGAGGTTTTTATGTAGGATTCTAAGCTGGGTGTGGCGCTGCCTAGCACTACTGTTGCGTTTGTTAATTCGGCGCGTTTGATGGCTACTTCGCGAGCATCGTATTTAGGGGTGGTTTCGGAGTGGTAAGTGTGTTCGTGTTCTTCGTCGATGACGATGAGCCCCAACCGCGCAAACGGCGCAAATACCGCCGAGCGCGGGCCAATGACCAGCGACACGCTTCCTTCGTAGGCTTGCTTCCATATAGCGAAGCGTTCGCCTGCGGTTAATCGGCTGTGCGTCACTGCCACTGCATCACCAAAGCGCGCGGTGAAGGCATCTACCATTTGCGGCGTCAGAGCAATTTCCGGCACCAGAACAATCGCTTGCCGTCCAGCGGCCAGCATATGCGCGATGGCATGCAGGTACACTTCCGTTTTTCCGCTGCCTGTCACGCCGTGCAATAAAAAAACACGCGCCTCGGATGTCTTTGCCGTTGGTGCAACTTCTGCCCCCGCCGTTATCGCATCCACCGCTGCTTGTTGCGCGTCAGACAAAATAATACCATGTGGTTTAATTTCGCGTTTTTTTGTGCGTGCGCGTGTACCAGGGAATGCTCCCCCTGCGCCCGGTTTGGCCGTGGGGGTAATGCAGCGTATGCAATAGATGAGCGTGGTGTAGTATTTATCGCGCATCCACAACGCTAACGCCAACGTTCCGCCCGTAAGCACACGAAAATCATCCGGCAGTGAAAGGATTTCCTTCAGCTTGGATTCGTCAGTTGATTCGGGCAATTCGTTTATTATTTCAATTATGTACCCCGTGGTGGATTTGTTGCCTCGGCCAAAAGGCACCACGCAACGCATCCCCACCAGCACGTCCATGCCAATGGGGATTTTATAATGAAAAAGCCTATCCAATTCTCCGTGTAAATTATCTACGCAAACGCCGGCAAAGCGCGGGGTCATGACTCGGTAATTTCACCATCGTCATCTTCGTCTAATTCCAATGCAGGTTCTTCATACAGGTCAAAGTCTTCTTCTTCTTTTTCTTCGGGCAGTTCTTCTTCCTCGTATGCACTGTCGTAGGCATCTTCGTCAAAGAGGTCAAACTTGTCGGTTTCGTAGTTATCCTTTAATTCTTCTCGCAGGTCGTCTTTGGACACGCCTGCCAAACTGCGCGACTTGTACTGATCCTTGAGCATCCGTTCGTAAGTGCCGTCCAAGATTTCGTCTTGTACAGTCAGCAGCAGCTTGCCTTCAACCATTTCTTTGACCGCGATGGAGACGGCACGGTCGGTGGGTGCATACGTTAACGGATTGGCACCGTCAATGATTTGGCGCGCGCGTTTGGCGGCGGCCAGCACGATGGTGTAACGGCTGGTGATTTTCGAGCTCATCAACTCATTGGTGTTGATGGTCTCCATTAATTCGGAATACGAAGGTCTAAGCATGGGATAACTCCTTATATGGTAAATTGTGTGATTTCGTGTTTGCACCGGTGTGGGCGAAGGCGCTCTGCCGCTACAATGGCATCGATTTTTTCTACGGCGTGTGCCACCACATCGTTGATGACTAAATAATCATATTCGTTAATGAGCGGCACTTCTTCCAGCGCACGCTTCAAGCGGGCATCAATGGTTACGGCATCTTCGGTGGCGCGCTTTGTCAAGCGGCGCTGCAGCTCACTCAGCGTTGGTGGCATCAAGAATACCAGCACCGCATCGGGGAATTTCTCGCGTACTTGCAACGCGCCTTGCACTTCAATTTCCAACACGACCATACGCCCGCGCGATATTTGCTCTTCTACATACTTGCGCGGCGTGCCGTAAAAATTCCCGACGAACAGGGCGTGCTCCAATAATTCATTTTCTTGCCGCATCCGCGCAAATTCATCGGGGGTATGAAAAAAATAATCGCGCCCGTGTTCTTCTCCAACACGCGGGGCACGCGTCGTTACCGAAATGGAACGGGCATATCCTTTATCGGCATCCAGTTGCTTAACAACCGTGCCTTTGCCCGAGCCGCTGGGGCCTGAGATGATAACCAGCAAGCCTTCCATGTATTCCTACTCCGTCACAGACGAACGATCGTCGGTTATGGAGGAATCAAAACGATTTGCAATGGTTTCGGGCATGATAGCGCTTAATACCAGATGGCTAGAGTCGGTGAAGATGACGGCCCGCGTTTTGCGCCCTTGTGTGGCATCCACCAACATTTGCCGTTCGCGGGCGTCGTTGATGGCACGCCTAACCGGGAGCGAGTCATTGTCTACGATGGCCACAATCCGCTCTGCCGGCACGGTATTGCCAAAGCCTACATTAATCAACTTGTAATTCATGTCGAAACACCCCTTACTCGATGTTCTGCACCTGTTCGCGTATTTTTTCAACTTCGCTTTTTAAGTCAACCACGAGTTTGCCCAATTGTTGGTCGGTAGACTTGGAACCGATGGTATTGGCCTCGCGGTTCATTTCCTGCACGAGGAAGTCCAATTTGCGGCCAATGGGGCCTGTTTCTTCTAATATATCGTCCAACTGCGCTAAGTGACTGGCCATGCGTGTCAGCTCTTCGTCTATGGATGATTTATCTGCCAAGATGGCGATTTCGGTAAGGAATCGAGCTTCGGCAATTTCCACAGGGGCAGCCGACTCGTTAAGTTTGGCGACCATTTCAAGCAGACGCTCGCGCAGCTTGTTAGCATGTTCTTCTACAGCTTGCGGGGCGCGCTCGGATATTTGTGTGGCCAAGGTGCGTATGCGGGTGATTTTCTCTTTGATATCCGCAACCAACGCGTTACCTTCGGTTTGGCGCATGGCGTTGAATTGCATCAGGGCTTCTTCCAACGCGCCGAAGAGCGTCTCGCGGAATTCGCCTTGCATGGACTCGTTGTTGATTTCGAATTTTTCGAAGGTAACCACATCGGGGCATCGGGCCATGAGTTCCAATTCGGCGTGGCCGTTGGTTACACCCATGGCATCGTGCATGAGCAACCCGTACCGCTCGCGGATTTCGCCTAGGGCGTTGGCGTAGGCATCGGCGAACGCCCAGTTTACCCGCGCGGTAATATCGCGTTCGGTATAACTGTCGAAGCCAATCCAGACTTCCACTTTTCCGCGGTTAATGTCTTTTGCCAACCTTTTGCGTACACTGTCTTCGAACGCGTTCAAGAAACGGGGTAATCGAATGCTAAAATCCCCGTACCGGTGGTTGACGGATTTTATTTCTACTTTAAATCGGCGATCATACTTGGTGTACTCGCCTCGGCCGAAACCTGTCATGCTTTGTGGCACTAGAATCTTCCTCTCGGGGCGCGCCAACGCCCGCTGTAGCTGCCATAACCGCGCGCACGACGGCTAATGGTGATTGCAATTATCAAACATATAAAGCCAAACAAAAAACCAATCACACCAAACCAATATGGTACCGCCGCCCGCGAAAACATTGCGGAAAAAACGCGATAAATCCAAAAGTCCATATCACTGTCAAAGGTGCGTTCCAACACGGCGTGTGCGGCATATAGCCCGGTGGTAAACACAACCGCATCGTTAATTAAATAGTTGACCCATCCTACGGTATCGCCTTCCTCGAAGCCGCCGAGGGGAATGCGCAGACGAACAATGCCGTCGTCCTCCTCACCTTCATCCGGGGTGGCGATGAGCGTGGGGTCATATGTAACCACGCGTTGTAACGTAGCCAATTCGCTTACGCTTAATAACGCAGTATGTTCCCCTGCGGAAAAGACGGATAAAACACCGTCATCCTCCAATCGGGGGTTGTCCAATTGTACCGTATGTGTCAATACCTCGCCATCGGCTAATGTGCGAAAGGCATAATTGGCAAATCCATGGTCTAGCAAGCGGCGCGTATCGTTCCAGCGTCCGGGGTTGGCAGAGTCGAATACGATGGTGATCAAACCCAGCCCATTGTGATACGCGCTAGCGGCAAGACATTCCCCCGCGGGGGTGGTGTAACCGGTGCGCATGCCTGTAACGAAGGGATGGCCGTGCGCGCCGTTGGGCAACATTTGGTTGGTGTTAGTCCAATTAAACTGCTGTACTTGCCGCCCGGCAGCGTATTGGCCTTCCAATCCGTCGCCGGTGAAATTCCACATGCCGGCGATTTCTGCTAGCAGCGGGTCGGCCATAAAAGCGCGGGATATTAACGCAAGGTCGTAAGCGGTGGTAAAGTGCCGTAAATGATGCAGTCCATACGGGTTGGTAAAATTTGAATCCCGTGCACCCAATGCCTGTGCGTAGTCGTTCATCATGTCGGCGAATTGCGGTTTGGCTTCGTTTAAGTAATCCAAGTTGAAACGTTGGTTGTATTCTTGCACGACATGCAATGCCAGTACGCGCCCTGCTTCATTTACACTGCGGATTAACAGCCCCTTGAGCAGCACCCGTACCGTCACATGCGAGCCTTCGGTGAAGACACCCGTGGCGTAACCTGCCGGCATGTTGCGGATTTCGGGTCCGACAATGAGTACATCGTCCGGATCCAAGTGTTCCAACACCAACAACGCCGTCAATATCTTGGTCATGCTTGCCGGATACATGCGCTGGTGCATGTTGCGCTCGTATAAAACGCGTCCCGTTGACATTTCTACCAAGATAGCCGCTTCTGTTTGCAAAGGCAACGGTTCGATCCCCGCCCCCGTGAGCATAACCGCCATAAAAATTGCACACAAAATTAAACAAATCCTTCGCATTGGACAAGTATACCAAATAATTCGCGCAAAAGCTATAGTTTTACACGGAAACGGATTATCGCCGCAATTCAAGCTATTAGCGTGGCTAATAGCTTGGAATTAACTTCACAGGTAGCGATACGCAGGGGCAACCGGGATTGCGTTTTCGCCGCCACTTGGTGTGTGTGATCGGCAATTTTGTTTGGAAAAATACACGCACCCGGCGCAATCACCCATGGGGTTGCGATGGTGTGCCACGGCGGCTTGGTCATTTGCCTTGTAATTTTTGCATGCGTTCATAATTTCTCCTTTTTCATTTCTGATATTAGGCAATCGTTTATTGGATTATTGCCTATTTCGCATTTTTTAATCGAAAATGCTATAATGGTGCGACTTTATTTGGGGAGGTTTTTTCATGCGCGATTTTTTTGGCTTGGAAGGCCCGTTTAATAAATATGGCGGCATGCTGGCCGACATGGCCTTGGTGAGCTTCATGTGGATATTATTTTGCCTGCCAGTGATAACGGCGGGGGCCTCTACAACGGCCATGTATTATGTAACAACGCGGCGCATCAGCGAACGTGAGGGTTATATAACTTCAGATTTTTGGCTTGCGTTCAAAAATAACTTTAAACGGGCTACGATTATTTCATTGATCTTTGGATTGATTATGGTTGTCGTAGTTTTTAACGCGATTGAATTATTAAATAATAATGTTGATTGGCCCGAAGGCCGGATGTTCGGTATTATGCTGCCAGCGCAAATCGTTATTTTTGCGATTTTGGGCTTGATGAGCGTTTATGTGTACGCACTGTTGGCACGGTTTGACATGAAGTTGACCGAAATCGCCAAGAGTGCGTTTTTTATGTCTATCCGCCATTTTTTAACGTCCATCCTTTGTGTATCAGCGTTGGTGGCAGCCATATTTATATTTTTCCAATTGCCGCCGCTGCTTATTGTATTGCCCGGGGCGTATGCTTGGGTATCATCGATGCTCATCATGCGCGTATTTAGAAAATACCGCCCCGAAATGGACAAAGACCCTGCACAAGAGCTCGCCGAAATTGAAGCGCAAAAAGCCGAAGACCGCTGGAAGCGCGAAACCACCATCGCAGAAGATATCATAAGCGAATCTGCAACGGAGCCCCCCGAAGAACCCGCAACCGAATAACGCATGCCCCACACGCACCCCGCATACAATGTAGGTAGAAAGGTGCGTGATAAAATGGAATATAACCGGACATTTGTTGCATTGTCTGCCGATGCGGCGGGCTACGAATTCAAAGGAAGAAAACCCGCAGGCCGTTGCGTGCTAGAAACCCAAAACGACACATGCAAAATCTTGGTCAATGTGCAGGATCTGCGGCCGATGGTGCGCTACGGCGTATATTTGATTTTCGCAGAAGCGCAGCGTTATGCGGGCATACAAGTAGGCACGCTAACCGTGGACGAAAAAGGCAAAGCCGAATTGCGCCGCGAAATGGACAAAAAGCAATTACACGGTTATGCGCCCATAAACGCAGCCGCCGTAGCAATCATCACTACCAAGGGCAACCACCTAGAAAGCCCCTTAAGCGGCTACCCGCGCGAAACCGTGGCATGGCGCAAAACATTTTACGACATCACATCGCACCCCCCGCACAAACCCAAGCCGCAGGAAGCGGAATCAAAAAAAAATCACGAACCCGTTATCACCACGGCAGAAGCCCCCCCTTCGGCAATTGAAGCTCCCCCTTCCGTCACGCACACACAACCCACCGCGCAGCCAATAGTCGACACACCCCCTACGCCGCTTCCTGAAGCCGAGGCTGAACCCGCAGCAGAAGCCGAACCAGCGCGCATATCCACGCCGGAGCTGATACCGTTAGTGGCAGCGGAACCCATGACCGCGCCGGAACCAATGACAGCCTCCATTGCGAAACTGGAGCCGGATGATGTATTGGCTGCACCAGCGGCAACGTCGGTTGTGGAGCTATCACCTACTTCCGATTTGTCACATATTACTGACGCTCATGAACCACTTACTTCCGACCTTCAAAACGTTGACAACGTTCTATTTACGCCCGCCCCATTCCCGACACCCGACGTTCCACCTGCGTCCGAGCCGCTCCCGACACCCGATGCGCCTCCCGTTTGCAAGCCTACCCCACCCAACATCGTCGCAGAATCGACCGTTCTTGAATTCATCCCCGAGCCGCCGCGTTTGCCGCGCAAAACTACGCCCTACATCACCGCTGACACATTCGCCGCATTGCGCCCCATGGTGCCGTTTTCGCTAGGCGATGATGACGGCGTACAATGGGCGCGTTTTACGGCAGATGATTGCTTGCCCGCACCGCATGGCAATGTTGATTTTTTTGATGCACCATTTGTTGTAGAATCCTATGAATGCTACATGCATTTTATTTTGGGTGCGGTGACCGACCGCGAAATTACCGGCTATGTGCTGGGCGTGCCGGGCGTATACGACAGCGAGGCCACTCTCCGCGCCAAGGAGTTGGGCTTGACTGAATTCCGCTGCTACGACCCCATCCCCCCCACCCCGGGCGAATTCGGTTATTGGCTCATGGGAATTGTATAACCCCCGCCCTTGCAAAGGGCTTGTGCGGCATCAAACCAGAGAAAAGAGAGAAGTGTATGAGGGCACGTAAGAAGAAATGGGCACCTGCAGAATTAGCTAACAATCCGCTTATTATTAGAAGCGATGCATCACAAATTGATGATTCGCAAGGCGGCAACTTGCAAATTAATAGCACGCCGCTGAGCCTGCGGGCACATTTTGGTAATCATGCACCTATCCATGTGGAAATTGGTTGCGGCAAAGGGCGCTTTATTACGGAAATGGCGCGCCGCAATCCTGATATAAATTATTTAGCCATCGAAAGAGAGCCTGCGATATTGGCCGCTGCTGCACGGCGCGGTTGGCTATTATCGCAGGAGTCACCTCTTTCGTTGGCTTTTTTATTACTGGACGTGACGGAGCTGGCGGGCAAAATTGAACCGGGCGAAATTTCCCGCCTATATTTAAATTTCAGTGATCCATGGCCGGGCAAAAAAAAATGGGCCAAACGGCGATTGACCCATGAAAATTTTTTGCGGATATATGAATCGCTAATGATACCCGAAGTGCATTTTAAAACCGACAATCGATCGTTGTTTGAATTTTCGATTGAGTCATTGAGCATGGCGGGATGGCGGATGCAAAATATTTCATTAGATTTGCACGCCAACATGTCCGAGGACAATATTGTGACAGAATACGAAGAAAAATTTTCAAAGTTCGGCCCGATATATCGTTTGGAGGCCTTCCCGCATAGGATATAGTACATGTATTTGGGAGGGATCTCTATGACCGGTTACCGAATTCGCTTGCGCAACCGTTTATTGCAATTATTTTACAAACCCACAAAAGCAAAACCGCGCTATATCAGCGCGGATGCCACATCGTTTTTCGATGATTTGGAGGCAAAACTGGAAGCCAAACTTGCCCCTATATTGGATGATATTTTTGGTTAGGGTGCATATGCGTAGTCGGGGTCGTCGGTGTAGGCCATTTGTAACGCGGCGATGACGGCTTGCTGCAAGATGCTCGTGGTTACGGGGTGGTCAGACTCTAAGTCGATGTGCGCGGATTGGTAACGCAAGATTTCTTCGGCCATTTCGCGCATGCGCGGCTCAAATAAGGGGAAGAAGATTTGTGATACTTCCGCCAAGTCGGTCATGTAAATCGACAGGATTTCATTCTCGGATACGGTGACGCGTACTTGCACGGGCTCTTCGTTGAGTATAATCGTAGCCGCGTACACGCCGGGTATGTATCTTGCTTGTGTGGTAGGCCGGGGATGATCTTCACGGGGTGCCTCACCGCGGCCGCGCGGCAGCAGGATAAACAGCAGTAAAATCAACAACCCAATACCTAACAAAGCAAACAACCCCACACGTATAATATCCTTCATTTGTAAAACGAAAATTTTGGTACCGCCCATACGATTAACCTCCAAATAGTTTAATTCCTACCGTTATATTATGAAGAGCAAATAGGAATTATGCCCGTGCAGCCACAGTTATATGAAGAGGAGGTATCACCATGACACTGGGCGAAAAAATTCGATATCTACGAAATGAAAAAGAAATATCGCAAGAGGATTTTGCACCATTATTGAGCGTGTCACGATATATTTTAATGAAGTGGGAATCGAATGAAATTGCACCAAGCACAAATGAAATTGCAAACATAAGCAAATTATTAGATACTTCTATTGATTATTTATTAAACGAAGCGTATCGACACAAAGAAGATGTTCCCGGTTCGGTTGAACATAACAAATTACGCAAAGCTAATCGCAACATTAATATTATGATTTTTATTTTAATTTTCATGACCATTGTTTTATCCGCTATACCTGCTATTGCACTCATTCAAGATTGGAACAGTATTGATAATGTTATATTAATTGCATTTATCGGTTTTTTCTTGTTATTCGGCTTCGTTGCATTTATTGATGGGTACAGCACCGATAAATTAAAGATAAAACAACGGGATGAAGCGAAAGGCGCATTACGCCGTGTGATAGATGTATGGTATGCGTTTCCATTACCTATATTTTTTATTATATATCATTCGTTATCGTTCTTTTTTTATCCCGTTTCATACAATAGCTTGTTCTTGGCATCGTTAATAATTTTTATTGTATCGGCATCTCATTTAATACTTATGGTTGTTTTGCGCTATAAACGAATCCGGCGTAATCAATTGGCAAAATAAAAAACCGCGCTCCTGCGAACGCGGTTTTTGTTTGCTTATAATTTAATATTAGTTGGTGATAACTTGCTCCGTTTCTTTGTCGAATACGTGGATGCGGTTGGCGTCCAGCGCGATTTTGATGGTGTCGCCGGTTTTGGCGGTGGAGCGGGGATTAACGCGGGCGGTGAGTTGTTGGCCTGCGCACAGCAGGTACAAGTAAACTTCTGCGCCCAAGAGTTCGGTTACTTCTACTTCGCAGTCGATGACCGTTTCGGGGGATTGATTGATGAACATTTCTTCATCTTTCAAGTCCTCGGGGCGGATGCCCATGATTACTTGCTTGCCGTCGTATTTGCCTTCGATTACAGCTTTGGCTTTAGCTTCGGGCAATTTGATGCTGAATTCGCCAAACTTGAGGAAGCAATCGGTGCCTTGTACTTCTACTACAGCTTCGACCATGTTCATTTGCGGTGAGCCGATGAAAGTAGCCACGAAGATGGAGTTGGGCTTATTGTACAGGTTAACCGGGCTGTCCACCTGTTGTGCCACGCCGTTAGACATTACCACGATGCGGGTACCCAGAGTCATCGCTTCGGTTTGGTCATGGGTTACATAGATAAAGGTGGTTTGTAATTTTTGGTGGAGTTTGGTGATTTCGGTACGCATTTGTACGCGCAGTTTGGCATCCAAGTTCGAAAGAGGTTCGTCCATGAGGAAAACTTTGGGCTCGCGGACGATGGCGCGCCCCATGGCTACACGCTGGCGTTGACCGCCGGACAGTGCCTTGGGTTTACGATCCAACAGATGCTCGATGTCCAAAATGCGAGCGGCTTCGTTTACGCGTTTTTCGATTTCGGCTTTGGGGGTCTTGCGCAGTTTGAGGCCGAATGCCATGTTGTCATACACGCTCATGTGCGGGTACAACGCATAGTTTTGGAATACCATGGCTATGTCGCGGTCTTTGGGGGCGACGTCGTTCATGAGCTTGTCGCCAATGTAGAGTTCGCCTTCCGTGATTTCTTCCAGACCGGCGATCATACGCAGGGTGGTTGTCTTACCGCAACCCGACGGACCTACGAAGATGATGAATTCCTTGTCTGCAATCTTCATGCTGAAATCGTTAACGGCTACAACACCATTGGGGTACTTCTTGATTAAGTTCTTAAGCTCTAAACCTGCCATTTATGGCCTCCTAGAAAAATAAAATGCGTAGCTTGGTGCATAATATAAAAAATATCGCTTCTTGTCACCTGTCACAATTGCCAATCTTTATATGTCATTTTTGTAACATTTTACAAATAGGGCGTAATTACATAAAAATTACACGGTGTATATTTTTTTTCGGGCAGCGCACAATACATCGTATGAAAACGAAAATTAATCCTTCCACTAAAGAAAATATGCAACACTTTGAGACGCTATTCGCTGATTGCACGGATTTTATCGGGCGGCATATGCCGTTGGGCGGCGAGGGTGCGCCTTGGGTGTACATGGCGTATTTTGACGCGCTTAGTGACCGCGATTTATTTGATTTGTCCGTAGTGCGGCACATGTTTGAAATGGACTGGGCCGCGCTTTCGCCCTCAGAGAAAAGTGCCGATTTGCTAACGACGATGAAAAATCGCGGGCTTGCCACGGCGGACTTTTCGGAAGCGGACAACATGGAGGACGTGCTCTACTTTGTGATGGCAGGCGATACCGCATTATTTGTCGAGGGTTGCGATAAAGCCATCATCGTGGCCACGCGCGGTTTCCCCAACCGAGGCATCGGCGCGGCAGAAACGGAAATCGTAGTACAGGGATCGCAAGAGGCTTTTAACGAAGTCCTACGCTTCAATACCGCGCTTATCCGCCGCCGCGTGCGCGATACCGGGCTCAAAGTCAAACAGAGTAAATTGGGTAAGCGCAGCATCACCGACATCGCCCTTATGTATATTGAAGGAATCGTGCGGCCCGAAGTGCTAGCCGAGGTCGAACGACGGCTCGAATCTATCGACGTGGACGGCCTAATGGATTCCGGCTGTGTCGAGCAATTTATTGAAGAAAGCTGGCTCTCCCCGTTCCCCCAAGTGCAACTCACCGAGCGGCCCGACAAAGCCGCCGCTTCTATATTAGAAGGGCGTATTGCCATCATTGTGGACAACTCGCCCTTTGTTATGTTGGTACCCGTGTCGCTCAACTGTTTTTTCCAATCGTCCGATGATTATTACTCACGCTGGCAAGTCATGAGCATCACGCGCGTGCTGCGTTTTGGCGGCGCCTTCCTTGCCGTGGCGTTGCCTGCGATTTACCTAGCCGTGGCCTTGTACCACCCTTCAATGATTCCGTTGCTCATGTTGGAGAAGCTAGCCGAAGCCAGCCGCGCAGTTCCCTTCCCTGCGCTCATGGAAATCATTCTGCTAGACGCTGCCTTCGAACTATTGCGCGAAGCGGGCATCCGCCTACGCTCCGCATCCGGCGGTACCATCGGTATCGTAGGCGGCCTTATTATAGGTCAAGCCGCCGTAGAAGCCGGGCTGGTTAGCCCCATCGTAGTCATCATCGTAGCCATCACCGGCATTGCGACCTTCGCCATCCCCAACGTATCGCTGGTATACGGCTTCCGCCTCGTGAAGTACTTTTTACTAATAATGGCTGCAGCTCTAGGCTTCATCGGGCTGTGGGCAGGGCTGCTAATCGTACTCATTCACCTTGCCAGCATGCGCAGCTTCGGCTTCCCCTATTTACTGCCCTTCGCCGCAGGCGAAATGAATGGCGGCGAGGGCTGGAAGGATGCCGTCATTCGTGCGCCGCTACGGTGGATGCGCAGGCGGCCGTTTTATGCACGGAAAGAGGAACGTACACGGCTGCTAAGTTCGCAGCCAAGATTAAAGGATTGAAGGTCAAAGGATTGAAGGTCAAAAGATTAAAGACCCTGAGCGCTGCCCAGACCCGCAAGGGGAAAGCGTTCCCCCTTGACCCCGCGCTTTTGGACGCTGCCAAATAAGGCTTTAGCCGGCACCCCTCTCAATCATGGCCAGGATATAAAATCAGTTGGTCGCAAATTGCGACCAACTGAAAACTTGCACGAACTACACGCCGAGCCTCGCGAAGCATAGCGCGGGTCGAGGGGAACGCTTCCCCTCGCGGGTTTGGGCAGCGCCCAAGGTTTTTTAATCTTTTGACCCGCGCCGCGACCTGCACCGCAGCTTCAACCGCCTGCGTTTTATCTTTTTCCAACAAAGGAGCCAACCACCACCATGTTATCTGCCAACGAACGCATCACTTCGCGTCAATTTGCTTTTTTAATAATCTTGTCCGCCATGGGTACGGGTTTAATTATCCTGCCGCGGCGGGTGTATGATTTTGCCGGCCATGACGGTTGGTTAATTGCGCTGGGGTTGACGGTCGCCGCATTGGGGCTTGGTTCTTTGATAATAGCGGCAGCGCGTGTCAAACCGGGCGCGACTTTTATCGGCTATGCTTCTTACGCCTTGAGCCGCCCTGTGGCCTATGTTTGTGCGGTTTTGTTATGGGCAAAACTGTCGTTTGTTGCCGCGCTGGAATTGCGGTCTTTTTTGGTGATTACACGTCAGGTCTTGCTCAACTATACGCCTATGTGGGTGGTGGGCGCGGTTTTGCTGTGTGTGTGTGCGTATGCTGCGGTTAAGGGCATCGAAACACGCGCACGGGTGGCGGAGATTTTGATTTTATTGCTGACGCTGGCGTTGGTATTCTTCTTTGTCATCGCAGCGATGAATACAGATTTTAGCAATTTGCAACCTGTTATGGCGGCGCAGCCGCGGCAAATAGGGCTAGGAATGTTGCGGTTAGGATTTATTTTTACGGGGTTGGAATGTTTGCTGTTAGCATCGCCGTATCTTGCGCAGGAGAAGAAACCCGCGCGGGCGGTAGTGTGTGCACTGGCCGTGGCGGGCGTGATTATTACGGCCATTACTGCGCTAACGCTTGCCAAGTTTGGACAAACGGTTGCCGACGAACCTTGGCCAGTGCTGCGCTTGATGGATATCATTCCGCTGCCGGGTTCTTTTATTGAGCGGCAGGAGGCAATGATGTTTAGCTTTTGGATCGTAACGGTCTTTTCGCTGGTGAGCGCGTTAATTTTTTTTGGCGGTCGCTTACTAGGGGATATTTTTGTGGCACGGGGTGAGTCGCCTTTGCGGCCGGGCAAGAAGCATACGATTATGGTGTTGGTGACCGCGGTGACGGTGTTTTTGCTCACGCTTTTCCCGTGGCAAAGTCATGATATCGAACAGCGGTTGGATTGGGTTTGGTATGCTAGCGGTGCGTTTTTCTTGTTAATTTTGCCGCTAGCGGTGCTGTTGGGAGCGTTTTTCCGCAGAAAGATTGAGTCACGTAGGCGGGCGAAAAATGCAATGTCTACGCGTGTTGCCGCATTGCTGCTGCTCATATTATTCACCGCGCCGCTGTTTGCGCTGGCGGGTTGCGGCGATCACGTGGAAATTGAAGATCGCTTGTATGTCATCGCCATGGCGGTAGATAAAGCCGAGGACGACGAAAACCGCTATTCATTAAGTGTATTGCTGGCCGCATCCACCACCGACGAGGACGAAACCGAACCCGAAGACCGGTTGATGAAAGCCGAGGGGCAAACCCTCACCGAGGCCATGTTTCGCATCGAGGACGACGCACGCACCGCGCTTTATTTCGGTCAAGCCAAGTTATTGGTGTTGGGCGGCAACTTGCTGGAAGACGCTGACTTGGTGCAACCGCTCATCCACGCACTCGTCCAAAACCCAAGCATCGACCGCCAAATCCGCATCCTATCCACCCCCTCCCCCGCCGAAGGCAATTTTTGTGCCGACACCATCGAAGACTTGCAAACCCAACGCCACACTAAATCTTGCTTCATTTTGGACTTGAACACGCTACACAAACACCTTCAGCAAAACGCTTCCGCACTACTTCCCCACTACCCGGACGGTGCCACCGCACTCAAAGACCATGCTACCGCTTTGTCCTTGACCAACGACCACCTAAGCGGCTACCTCTGGTGCCTGCCCGACAAAAACGAGCAAACCCTCATCACCGCCATGCATGTGGACACGCCTGTGCCGTTTCGTGTAGCCACGCACCGCACGCGCATCCATTTTGAGTCGGTCGCAAATTGCGACCCACTGAAACTACGCGCCGCCATCGAAGTACAAGCAGCTGGCACCCTACCCGAAAAACCCGAAGGTATCACAGCCGACTTCGCCGAGTATTTAATCGCCCAAGCCATCGCCGAAGAAATCCGTACCACCGCCGCACTCCTGCAAGCCCAATCAATCGACGCCTACCAATGGTGCGACCTCCTACGCAAAAAAGAACCCGCACTACACAAAAAATACGCCTCCCAATGGGAAGACGTATTCAAAAACATGGAAATCGTGCCGCGCGTTACCGTGCGGGTAAGCTAGCTATATCCTATCATCAATGAGCGACATTAACGGATACAAATCGTTGTAATGCTTGTGTAAGAACAGCGCGCTGCGTTTGCGGTACAATTTCTCTGCCATACGGTCGACGATAGGTGTAATTAACTGTTCGTGTGCGCATTGCGTGGGCAGCGGCCCGGCATAACCACCGTAGTTGCAACGGTGCTGGATGGCGCAACCGTCGCATTCCGATGGGGGCGTGGTCATGGTTTTATGCACCGCCGCGTGCCTTTCGGTATCAATCCCCGCGAACACATCGCCGATTTCATACGCTGCATCGCTTAATCCGCGCGAACCGTAATAAATACGCCCGTCGGGTGCTACACTGGGTTGGTTCAAGGTCATGGCGCGGCGGTCGGTATGATACGCCGCGCCCTTCAAATGCGCTTGAATCTTCGCATCAAACGGCGACAAATAGAATTTTTCTTCCGCGTTTGTCCATTTTACATATAATCGCGCCATTTTCTCATAAGACCGCGCCAACGCGTCAAAATCCCGCTGCACCCATTCCGCGCCATAATTCAAATTTAACGTGATATACCGAAACCCACGGGCGAAAAAATCCTCTACCATTTCCGCCGCGCGGCCGGCTGTTTCCGGCTCTACTACGCTCATCAGCACCGCATAGGGCTGGTATTGCAACAATAACGGAATCTTCGCCTCCACCGTAGCCGCGCTCCCCTTCCCCCCCGGGAAAACACGGCAAACATCATGTACCGGCCCGTCATAAGACAAGTTGTATGCAATATCATGCACCTGCGCAAAACGCAAAAAATCCTCGTCCAACAAAGTGCCGTTCGAGGTCATTTTAAAATAAAATTCGTGTTTCTTCGTACCGGACGCATCGGAGGAAGTATCCTCGGCGGCATTAGCAACGGCGATGCCCTCCACCAACTCCTTGATCATCTCCTGCTCCAGCAGCGGTTCCCCGCCATAAAACAACACGCCCGACCTGCGCCCGCTTCGTCGGCACAATTCAACCGCCGCGCGCGCCACTTCCAACGACATGCGCTCATTTCCATGCGTTACAAAGCAATATTTACACCGCAAGTTACATTGGTTGGTGACGTGCAAGGTCAATTGCATTACAACACGCCCAATTCCCGCAACTGTGTAATAAACGCCTCCACTTGCGCGGTCAAATTGGCAATGATTTGCTCCTTAGCAACCGCTTGGCGTTCCTCAGTGGGGGGTTCGTACTCCTCTTCCGTGTGCCAATATTCGTCGTGCCAGCCGGGATAGTTGTATGCCATACCCAAATTTACATCGGGGTTGTAAAACACACCCACATGCGACTGCTACGTTTGCACATCAAACCCCGCCGCTACATTATTGGCCAACCAAGCCCCACCATGCGAAAAGAACGGTTGGTTATTCATATCCCATGTTATATGCGCCACGCCCACATTGTGCTGCGCGTCATAACTTAAAATTTCCACTATATCATCGCGCCAGCCTTGCAACGGCACATTATAGGCAGGTAGCCGCGCGCCAAATTGCAAGCCTGCACCCTCCAACATCACACGCACAATGCGCTGCGCATCCGCTTCCGTCAAATGCACCACGTAGAACGGCCCCCAACCGCTGCCACCCGTATGCGTGCGCAGCTCCAGTTCCGCCAAGCCGATGGCTTGCTCCAACGCGGTCATTGCATAACCGTTGCGCCCTGCATCCACTTCCGTCGGGCACACTACATAGTGCGGCACCTGCGGCGCACCGCCTCCATGCAACCACTCATCATAGTCGCACCCCGACAACGACATAACCCCCACAAACGCCATACACGCCAGCACAGCCGTCTTCTTCTGCCAACGCATAGGCATTTTGTGCAGCAAATCTTTTTGTGTTCGCGCTTGCGCGTAATTAGGCAACGCAGGCGCAGTATAATTTTTAACAGGATTAATTTTCATAAAATACCTCCTCATGCAATATGTAAATTATAACGCACCCCCCGCTGCGATATTTCAACTTGCACCAAATGCAATAAAAAATGCCGCTGTTTACACAGCGGCGAATATGTCAGAAAGAAAATTGTCTGTTCCTGTCGTTCCGTGCCGACATAATAAATCATAAAATTTAATTTGTAAAGTACTTTTGAAAAATTTTATTAACAATTTTTGCCTACGGCAGCCGATACACCCGCCGTGCGTTCTCGTAGAAGACATCTTCCCATGCGCGCTCGGGCGTGATTTTCTTGCAAAACTCCGCATACCGCGCCATCGGTACAATGGGCCAATCTGTGCCAAACAACACTTTCTTGTAATCGTTCAGGTACACCAGCCCGGTTTTGTAATGCACCATGAGTAGTGGCTCGGACTCTGTATAATCGATAATTGCTGCATCGCCTTCCACCAAGCCGGAAATATCCAAGTACACATTACGATTCTTGTACGCCACTTCGCACGCATCCATGATCCACGGATTGCCCATGTGGCACAGTAAAAATTGCGTGTCGCGATATTGTACCGCCATGCGGTCGGCACTCAGCGGGTGCGAATAGTCCATAATACCCTGCTCGCTGTACGTCACACCCGTGTGTATCGCCACCGTCAGACTAAACTCCGCCGCAATCGCATACACCGGCGCATAAATCGGGTCATGCACATAATAGTGATAATACCCGGCATAAATCTTAAAACCCACAACGGTTGGGTCGGTTTGCACTCGCCGGCGAATGCGGGTGATGGCATCATCATCCAATTTATGTGGATTGATACCCAAGCAAGTAAAAACACCTAGCGGCACATGCAAATCACCCGCCACTTGTCCATCACGCGGCAACCCCAGCAACATCGGCACCGGCGCATCCTTGTCTGGGAAGCCAAAGGGCGTAGTCTCTTGCAGACCCATGCATACCCCCGCCACAATTCCAGCATCCGCACGCTCTCTCAAATATCCTTCGTAGGAATAATCCACCCCGGAAATTACCGCCGCACTGTAAAACGCTTGAATGTCGGAAAAATGAATGTGCGCGTCAATTACCGATCCGCGCCAACCGTTATTCATATCACTCATATAAAGCACCCCTTTACGCGATTTGACACAACTATATGTCAAAAAAAGCGGGTGCACAATCCATGCGCACCCGCGTAACAATTATTATCGTGTGGTTTATTCTTCGTCTTCGTCTTTTTCCACAAGCCACTCCAACAGATGCATTTGCAATTCACGCACGGCCACATTGTCAAATTCATCGTCCGTACATTCTAAGAAATTGAAATACAAACTGCGCATGAAATGCTTGCGGTTCACCTTCAAATAAAAATCATCGGGATAAACGAAGTCGTCCTCGTCAGGGTCGTCAACATAGAAGTTATCCAACCAATTTTTTATGTCACCGGCGTTAAGCACTTCGTTGCTCAACACGGAATTAATAACGCCAACCAAGCGTTCGTCTTCTTCCGTTTGATACACGAATTTTTTGTTGTTCACCAAGTGCTTGACCGCACCCAGAATTTCCAACAACGTATCGCGGTCATGGAAATATCCCACATCGGTGCCCACAACATTTTCCACGCCGGCCAAGTTGCCTAACGCATCGGCCACATGCGCCACCGCATGCGCCCAGCCCTGCCCGTCCACAAACCCACGGAAATCTTGTTCCAGCAATACATAACGCAACAACGCCTTTTTTATCCGTGTCACGTCATCGGCGGTCAAAAATGGCTCGTGGTCTTCATGCACCACAAAAGCCAGCGCAATCACCAACGAGGAAAAGGAACGCGCATACACCGTATCCGTGCCACTTTCGCCAACGCCGTGGAATAAATGCGAATCGCTCAAGCAAGTGTCCAGCATCCTGCGCATTTGCACTGCGTCAATCATCCCATCGTCCACAAATTCATTCAACGATGCGAAAATTAAATCATCACGTAATTCGGGGTCGGGATTACCCAAGTGCGCGACCATGTCATACAACAACCCATCAAAGTCCACGTCATCGGGGATGATATCGTCGTTGTCTTCGATATACTGGAGCAGTACCCTCAGTTCCTCCGGTGTTCTCATGCAAATTTCACCCTCTCTAGGTCATCCATGGCATTCAAGGGGATATCTGCTTCCGTCACCAAAAAGAACATGGGGCTAGAAGTAAACGTTGCATCGGGTGCGGCGTGTGTTTCCATATAAACAGACATTGCCGATTGCATTTTGGAATCACCCGCGATTTCATTGGTTTTACCATTGTTTTTATTGCCATGGAAAATATAAAGATTTTGTGCGCGCTTTGATGACAACTTTGCCATGCCCACAAATTCTTCGCTCATGTCTGCACCGGCGCCGAAACGCAGGTTGTAAACTTCACCATTTTTGTTTAAGCAGGTTACGGTATATTCGTCGCCTTCTTCGCAAGGGCGCAGGAATGCATCAAGTTCATGCGTTTTTTTGTGATATTCGCCCGTGTTGTTGGTACAGCGGAAAAACGTGCATACCATGGGCAGGCCGGGCAGTGTCATATAATACGTTTCTAATAACGCGCCCTTGATTTCATCGTCGTCCACCACGTCCAGTGTTACGCAAATCCCCTGCCATTCATTGCCGAAGTTGTCGGTCACATTGGCAAAGTCAGCAGTGATTTTTTGCTTAAGCAGCAACGTATTGTTCATGTGGCTCGGAATAAGCCGGATGCCACCCAAGAACGGACTCCACCAAGCAAAAGGCTTATGTTCGGGGTGCTGATGCTTGAGCCATTCCGTGCCATCGGGCGTGGTCATAGAATAACAAACCGGCCCATATTCCGGATCTACGCAAAATGTAATTTTGTCATTTGACACAACCAGCGAATTATCTTCGCGTTTTTTATTAACTTCACCCGTCGGCGCAAACAATGCGCGGTCGCTTGATTTTGTGTAAGTCGAAAGATTCATGTTCACTTTCAACTGCACGATGCCATCCGGTGCAAGATGCGCACGCTGCATGGGCAGGTTGAAATTGCATTCTTTCGTGGTTGCTTCGTCGTCATCATCATTGTCATCTCCTGCGTCATTGTCATCGCAATCCGACTCGTTCATGATGGTTTGCGTGTCAAACCAATCCGACATTACGTTGATTTCACCATCCAATGTCGTCTCGCGCTGGTTAAGGATATCCAATGTGACACTGCGGTTCACTTCTTCTTCACCCATCACGGATGAAAGGAATGGATTGTGGCTGTTAACACAGATTTCTACGCGGCGGGTGGGTACGTGACTTTCCGTTTCCCACAATTGCATCGCGTAATTGCGGAAATCGCCAAAGTTGTTGAACAGGCCGTATGCCAAGACCACGGCAGGCGTTTCCATTGTATCGCCGGGGTTAAGTGTGCCAAGGTCATTTTCAAAGATAGCGTAATTACCCCAACGCATTTCGGGCTTGATATTTGGCGACCAGCAGAAACCCCTACCCCCACCGGGTGCGGCCTCGAAAAGCCAGTTTTCTTCAAACAATTCGGTGTCCAAGGCGTCAATACCTTCGAATGGGCCGTTGGGGTTTTGCGCGTCGTGGTTTTGGGTGAATTGACCGTTGTATTTAAACACTGTGTGCGCACCCAACGCCAACCAATACGCGTCGTTTAAGAACATTTCACGCGTGGTGGCACCACAGTTTTCCACACGGTAGTGACGCGTAACCACGCCCGCCGCATTTAACGTAAACACCATCGTGGCCACCATGCCAGGGAATTTTTCGGACACAAACGCGGCTTCCATAATCATGTCGGTACCGCGCACAAAGCTTGTGACCACGGGTGCTGCTAGATTAAATTCGTCGTCATACGGCTTGCCAAATTTAGGTGGTTCAAACCATCCTTGTGATAACTCGGAATTGGTTAAGTGGCGCAAGCCCGCTTCATTGTCGCTTTTTCGCAATTGTACGCGCCACGGGCCGTTATAAATGAAGTGTTCGGTATCATTTTCGCCGCTGAACGCATGGGTTAGGCTTTGCGCGTTTAAATGCAGCGGCTTTTTAAATGAAAATGCCGTGCCGTCTGCCATTTTAATTTCATACGAAGTCACTGCCGGATCATAACCCGCTTCCAAATGCTTCATGCGGATGGGAACGGCTTTTTTTCCTTCAGCGGGGATTTGCACGATAAAGCTACCGTTTTCCACTTCGCCCACTGTATTTTTGGGGAAACTGAAAGTCACCGTTGCATCTTGCAACAAGGACGACGTTATATTAATAAAGCAATCCGCCGTCATGCCCGGTTGGTGCACAACATTTTCCGATGTAACCTTCGCGATTAATGGGAATTTGGGGTTAATGCCCAGCCCCATAGTTACTTTTTGGCCATTGATTTCCACATCGGCCAATAGGCAGGGGTGTACCTTCCATTTATCTTGTACCGTAGTCACTTCACCCACAATAAAACGCCCTTCGAATTCCTGCGTGCCTTCGACTTGGGTGTCCAATGTGTAATCGAAGCGAATGTTTTTGTCCTCGCAGCCGTTAATTTTGACGTGCAACGGCGCGCCTGATTTGTTGGAGACGGTAAATTTACAACCGTATTCCAACCCAAATGCCAACTCGTGGTTGTCGGCCATCAGCTCGATTTTGTAATCATTGGTTTCGATCAAGCGCATACGTCGGCCGGTGCGTTCGTAACCTACGGCCAGCGTTTCGCCGTCTTTCGCCCAAGTGTAGCCGAATACTTCGAACTTGTTCATTTTCACGCCATCGCGCTCGACATCCCATGTGCGGGTCGAATCGGCGTACCAATCTGCCTTAGCAAAGAAGGGCTGGAACATTTCTGTGCCTAATATTTCTGGAATGAAGTTGACCAGGTGGGTGCTGTCGGCACGGTCCTCCCACAGATATCCGCACTTTTTATACAGCGGCATGGCGGCCGTGTTGCCCGGCCATGTATGAATGTCCAAACGCGGGTAGCCCAATTCGATGGTGCGCTCCACGCACTTGAGTACCAGCGCTTTGCCCACTTTTTTGCCCTGATAATCCGGGCGCACGCCCAGCAATTCGATGTACAATGCGTCCGCATCGGCAAAATACCGCCCCAGCGAGCAATAACCTACGGCTTCTTCGCCCGCCATAGCAACGTAATGATGCATGATGGACGATCCGGTGATGCGGCCGTGTACTTGACCGGGGGTTTTGGTATCGTCGCCACCGCCCCAATCGTCCTTCGAATCGTTCCACATCTTGGCCAACGTGGCGGACAGGGATGGATCGTATTCCACAATTTTGATTTCCATAAAAAATTGCTCCTATTCTCGTGTTCAAGCTATTAGCGACACTAATAACTTGGGTTATTAAATCCGACGAAGTATAACGGATGCATTTTTCGCGAACAAGGGAATTGTTGGTTATAATCGTGTTTTCACGCAGTAACGCAGTAACGCAGTAACGCAGAAAATGCTACAATGCATGCAAAATTTATTTGAAAGGAAGTCTTCATGTCCTCCTTAGCCCAAAGCAAGCAAGACCTCATAAACGAAATCATCCGCCGCATCACCGACAATATCATCGAACCTGCCAACGCCAACTTGCTTATCAAGCTCATCAATAAAGCCGATACGCTAACCGAGGCCATATCCATTGCCACGCTGGGCACTACATACAAGCGCACAGGTTTCCACTTCGACAAACGATTGGAAAAAACGGGCGATACGATTAAGTATTTCAAAAAAAACGCAACATTATCCTTCAAAACAAGCGATGCTGCCATTACGCACAAGCTCATCATCGGTGATAATTATGATGCATTATTGAATCTGCTCATCGAATACAAGAGTAAGATTGATGTAATCTACATAGACCCCCCCTACGGCAAAGACAGTATGGGTGAATTTGCGACAACCAACTACGACAATGCAATAACGCGCGACAATTTACTGTCCATGATGTATCCACGGTTGGTGCTGGCACGGCAATTGCTATGTAACAGCGGTGTAATTTATTGCAGTATCGACGACAGAAACCAAGCCTACTTGAAATGTTTGTTCGACGAAGTATTTGGCGAGCGTAATTTTGTGGAGAATTTCATTTTCTTGAAAAACTCGGGCGGCAGCTTAACCCACTTTACGCTAACGCGGCATGAGCATGTGTTGTTTTATTGCAAAGACAAGACGCAATGCCTTGCCGATAATCCCGAAATATTCAAAATGCAAAAAAACGGCTTCGACGATGTGCACGAACGCATCGCACAATACAAGCGCGACGGATTGACCACTGGCCAAGCCAAAATCGAGTTGAAAAAATTTTACAAGACAAGGGATGACCTCAAGGGTATCAAGTTGTATAACAACATCGATGCGTGTTGGCAGGTCTATCGACTGTTACCTATCACAGCGCCCAACAATAATTATTACGAGGTGCTGCACCCCATTACACGCAAACCCGTTACCACCCCCGCGCGGGGTTGGAGCTGGTCGAAAGAAACGATGGAAAAGAACATCCAAAGTGGCAGGGTCGTTTTCGGCGCGGACGAAAAATCCGTACCGAACCAAAAATTGTACTTGCAAGAAGCACAATACGAACATAAACGCTCCACTTTCCAAACCGACCAAGCAGAGGGGAATAAAACCCTGCATAGCATCTTAGAAAATGTGAATATATTCGACAACCCCAAGCCACAGAGTTTGTTGAATTATTTGCTAACGGGCAGCAAGACGAACGCCGTTATACTTGACTTCTTCGCGGGCAGCGGCACGACGGGGCAAGTCGTACTGGAATTGAACAAATCCGATGGCGGCAACCGCCAATTCATCCTCGCGACCAACAATGAAAAAACGCCTACTACCCCCAACGGCATCGCCCACGACGTTACCGCCAAGCGGCTCAAGCGCGTGATGACGGGCGCGTGTTATAACGGCACAGATAATTTCAAGTGGCTTGAGAAAAATCACCCCTTGGGCGGCAACTTGGATGTGTACGACATTACCACGGTTGCTTCGTTCGGTAAAAACGAAGGTAAGACGCTATTTGATGTCATTGACGAAACGCTGTACAGCCAACCTCCCCTGTCGGTTGCCGACAAAATTAAATGGGTTTGCGGTAATTTTGAACATACGCAAAAATATTTGGAGAGCGAATCACATGTTGCAAGCGGCGATTGACTTACAGCGCAGGGCCGTTGGGCAATTGGTGCATTTAACCGATGCGCTGGAAGAGATTACTTTCCGCGCACCAACCGGCAGCGGCAAAACTTATATGATGGCCGATATGATGAACCGCATTCTCGCACGTGACAGGGATGTAGTTTTTTTGGTTTCGACCCTTTCTAAGGGGGATTTAGCTACGCAAAATTATGACAAGTTTGCAGAATATAACGACAAGGGTTTGTTCTCGCGGTTGCGACCTTATTTGATATCTAGTGATATAGCGGGCGAAGAACGGCTTTTTGTGCCTACGGATTTCAACGTTTATTTACTACCGCGGGATTTGTACAAAAAGCGAGGGCGACTTATGCAGGGCGCGATGGAAGGATTCTTGTCGAATTTGACTTCGCATGCGACGTTTAACGGGTTGGGCAAACGGGTTTATTTAATTAAAGACGAGTGCCATATCGCTACTAATAATTTGGACAACTTGTCGACCAAGTATTTTTCCAAGGTTTATAATTTTTCGGCCACACCTAATTTGAAGCGCGGGCAACATACGGATGTGGAAATTACGAATGCCGATGCAGTAGCGGCCAAGTTGATTAAGGACATCGAATTGGAAGAAGGTGCGGACGCTACGGTAAACCATGCGATTAACAAATTTCAAGAAGTGAAGACGCAGTACCGCAACATGCTTCATATAAACCCTTGCTTGATTATCCAAATTTCCAATAAGGACAAAGCGGATGCAGAGTTGCATGAAATTTTCGCATCGTTGAACAAAGCGGAGCATGCGGATTTGAAGTGGATGCTGATTGTCAACAACGACAAAGAATGCGACACCAACGATAACGTAAAGACCAAGAAATTGGCGGTGCGCAAGTGGAAGGATTATGCCAAAGACAATACGTCTACCGTGGACGTGATTATTTTTAAGATGGTCATCACCGAGGGTTGGGATATCCCGCGGGCTTGCATGTTGTATCAAATGCGCGACAGCAAGAGTAAACAATTGGATGAGCAGGTCATGGGACGCGTGCGGCGCAATCCGCGTTTATTGGACTTTGCCACGCTGTCGGATGAGGCGCAACAGCTGGCAATGACGGCGTGGATATGGGGCATTGTGCCCGACCGCGTAAAGAAATCCATCTGTGTGAAGGCACGGCAAGATAACCGCACCTTCGCGGGCGAAATCAAAATTAAAGGCACGCGCTTGAAGCCGTTGGAACGCAAACCTTCATTTAATATAGCAGATTTTTTGGAGCAGCAGCCCGAGGCGAGTACGTCGCCGGGGATTTTTAAATTGTTTGCCGATTATAACAAGGCAACCCCCGACATACGGCAAATGTGCGACGCATACGCAACCGATTATGCCCGTTGGTACCAATTTGTGGTAAATATACGCGCCATAGAAAAAGCACAAGCTTGAATATGACATGCTATTGTCTTATAACGTGCGGTATTTTGTTGGCGTTATATCAATATTAAATCGAAATGAGGACAACCATGCCCACGCAACTAAGCGAAATGGCGGCGTACTTACAAAAACTACTGCCCCCATCCATACCTGCCAACTACGAAATCGCGGCGATGTTTACGGAAGAATTGAAGGAAAACGAAATCCGAAGCGGTGTGCCTGCTTTTAGGGATTTTTTGTATTTATTATACGCGCGGGTCGTTGAGGAGGGCGATGCCTTTGTGCCGCCACCTTCAAACGAAAAAGCGGGTAAGGATTCGCATCATGCAGATTATCCGGCGGCTTACAAATTTATGCGCAACTTGATGATTGTGTTGTCAAATTTGGGGTTATTGGGTACATTTAACGGCACGCGCGATGCGCTACATTTGAAAAATGACGATTGCTTTACTTTTAGCAACCGTTTGTCTTATGTAAAAATGCCCAACAAGCGCAAAATGCAGTGCTTGCAATTGCTAATGGATTGCGGCGTGCAAATAGAGGGGCTTGACTTGCAAAGCAAAACACCAGCCACCCGCACACCACTGACAATCACCTATCCGCGCGACCCGAAGATGCTGGCGGGATTGAAGGTGATGACATTGGCGCAAGACAAAGTCGGCACCAAGTACCAAGACGAAATCCTGCACCGCTGCGATTACACCGCGCTGGCCAACAAAAAACCCGATCCGCTGGCAATGTTGCAAACATTATTATCTGCCGCGCCTGCCGAAGCACGGGATTTTATGCTTGCGCTGCATCAAAGCTATGTAGCGCACGGCTTCAAGTGCAATACGTACATCGGCTACAGCACACGGTACGAGTACTTTTGCCGCAGCAAGGAGCTGTGGCGGTTTAACATGACTTCCAACAAGGGTGCGTTCATTACGATTAAAGCCGCGAATACGGACAAATACCCCAAACTGGTGCAGCAACTACCCATGCATTTGCAAGAATGTGTCACCACCGGCTACGGCTGCGGCAAAAAAATGGGCTTGACCGACCACTGCGACAGCGGCTGCCGCGGGTACTTCATACCGTTGGATGCATCAATTGCGGAGGTGGGTGGCGTTGTGCGGGCGTGGATTGAAGCGGAAGTTGCTTGTATTCGAGGCAAGTAAAAAGTGACCCAAGAGCAAAAGCACCATCAAGCGTGAAATCTTATTTAGTAGGAGTTGATGAATCATGTCCGTCATGCAAATATCATTGTATGTAATTGCATTTATTACGCCTGTCATTGTGTTGGCAGGGTTAAAGCATTTTAAGCACGATAATATTTTTGCCTTAAAATTTTTATCTGTCGCATTGGTTGCACTTGAAATATTTAAATTCTTTTATAATGCTTCTCTTTTCCCCGCTCATAACCCATCGGAAGAAGCAAGGATATTTCCGATGGGTGACACCCCTGCAGTCTATATTCCGCTGACAATTATTACGCTTATCTCTGTCATCGCAATGTTTGGTGCTTTCGGTGCGCGAAAAAGCAAATCGGGATTACACATGCGCTACATTGTCGCGCTGACAGCGTTTACTCCACTGATTTTTACTATCCTCAACGCTTCCGCATGGTATCGATCAACGGACACACTGGGTTATCTATTCGGATATGACGGTGTTCAGATTGGAATGGTTGGTGCAATTTATTTCGTACAATGCGGTTTAATATTGGCTTATGCCCGTTGCGTTCTTATCGAAAGGCAACGTATTCCTTTTGTTGAACTTTGTTCATCCGTTGTTTTTATAACGATTGTGTTGGGGACAACCGCATTAACCAATCACCTTTGGGCATCCGATTTTATATTCACTTCCGAAAGCGGCGAAAACATCAGTATAATCGTACTTTGTTTTTTATCGACTCTTGCAATTTGGGGTGTCTGCAATAAAAATTCCACCAACACAAAGGAGGCGGATTAAAATGTTCTTTGAAGCAGGCGCGTTTTATTTTGTTTACTTAGCTGTATTTGGCGGCATTGTCGGGATTCTGGTCGCCACACTTATTAGCAAAATGAAGGATAAATCATACGAGGAAAAGTTGAAGCCTATTCGATTCTTTTTTGTTGTCCTTGTGATTTTGGAGATTACCAAGATTTATGCATTAATTACAATTAATGAAGCACTGCATCCCCTTAGATACCCCATCGTTTTTTGCAGTATCATCCTTTACGCATGGCCGTTGTTTTCGTTTAAGCACAACCGATTTTCCGAAGCAGCAAAATCATTGGCTGTTTTGCCGTCTATGGCAGCAGGGCTTGTCTTCTTGGTTATGCCGGGAAATATAGCCCCTGCACAATTATATGCAACGGGCAGTAATCTCAGCGGATTTTTTGTGTACGCGTTGGCAGCACATAGTTTTTTCTTTCATATTTTAATGATAGGGATGGGCGTGTATATTTTAGCGGTCAGGATATACACCATTCAAAAAAATAATTATTATAGCGCATTTTTGGCAATGAGCAGTTATTTGGCTATAGCCACGGTGATCAGCCTTTATATAAGAAATAATATTTCTATTTTCGGCCCGCAGTCGGGGCAGTTAGGATTTTTATATAACGAAGTTGGTTATATACCGGGGCAATTATTATTAATCGCCTTGCTGTTTGCAATCTATTTTGCCATCCATAAATTGGCAGGAAAAAATACGGAAACACGCGCGTGAAACCTTTACGCCTCATGAGGCAGTAATAAGTGCGCATATAAAAAATCCAAATCACAACAATGAAATCATGGCGGTCACGGCTAGCAGCCCGCACGTTTGGTAGATTTGTTGTGGCTTGGTTTTTTGTTTTAAATTTGTTTATTCTTTCGTTACAAATGTCACTACTGCGCCTGCATAACATGGGGCATAATGCCGCCATAAGCAAATAAACCTACGCGAAAGGCGGAATCAAAAATGATAGCAACCATGAAAAACGTAGTAAAGCGGTATGGTGACTTTATGGCACTGGATCACTTAGACTTGAACATTGCAGAGGGCGAAATCTTTGGCCTGCTGGGCCCCAACGGAGCGGGCAAGACCACAGCGATACGATCGCTGTGCGGGCTCATCCCGTTTGATTCGGGCAACATCACCGTGTTTGGCAAGAAGCAAGGCATTGACAACATCGATATCAAGCGTCAAATGGGCTTGGTCACACAAGAAATCACCGTGTTCCAAGACCTGAGCGCATTGGAAAACCTGCGCTACTTCGGCCAGTTGTACGGCCTGCGCGGCGCGGAGCTGGAAGCAAATGTTAAGCGCGTGCTGGAATTTATCGGATTGACCGACCGCGCCAAGAGCCGCCCCAAGAAATTCTCCGGCGGCATGCAACGCCGTCTTAACATCGGCTGTGCGCTGGTACACCGCCCCAAATTGCTGATTATGGACGAACCCACCGTAGGCATCGACCCACAATCACGCAATCATATTTTAGAATCGGTGCGCACCATTGCTGCCGAAGGTACGACCGTCATCTATACCACACACTACATGGAAGAAGTCGAGGCCGTGTGTAGCCGCATCGCCATCATGGACAGCGGCCGCGTCATCGCCGAAGGCACGAAGGACGAATTAGTTGGCCAAATTGCCCACGAGGACAGCATCCGCTTGACCGCGGTACAAGCTTCCCCTGCCCTAACCGAAGAAATCAATGCCATCTCCGGCGTCAAGCACGTGGACGTAAACGGCAACAACTATGTAATCACCTCCGCCACCGAAAGCGGCAACGTGAACCGCATTATGGAAATTGCCATGCGCCACGGCGGCGTAGCCAACATCACCACCGCCAAACCCACGCTGGAGGACGTATTCCTGACCCTGACCGGCAAAAACCTTCGCGATGACAAGAGGGGTGCGCAATGACCATCTTTTTGCACTACTTGAAGCGGCATGCCCGCGAGCCGATTGGTATTGCGATTTATATCATCGCGCCTATCGTATTCTTGTTCTTCACCACTGTTATTAACGAAGCTGCTTTTGATGCAGGCATTGAAGCGGCAAATGAATTGCCCGGTGTTATTGGCGAAGTTGCCGGCGCAGCAGCGGAAGCAGTTGTCAATGCATTCCAACTGGAAGGCGGCAGCTTAAATACTTCAATCAATGCCTTCATGAGCATGATTATGTTCCAACTCATGGGGTCGCTCATCGTCATCGACGTATTGTTCCGCGACCTGCGCAAGGATATGCGCTGGCGTTTGGCCGCCGCTCCCGTCAAGCAAATTAAATTGGTGGTGGGCAACTTTAAGGGTGCGTTCATATTTGCGATGGTATCCGGTTTGTTGATTATTTTGTTCAACGTTTTATTGGGCGGTTATATGTTTACGCCGTGGGTGGTGTTTGCGACATTGATTTTGGTTGCGCTGATGTCGCAATTGCTGGGCGTGCTGATGTTCTTTCTTTTTAATCGCATGGCAGTGGCAAATACCGTAGCCGTTATCTTTGTTTGGTCGATGGCTTTGATACAGGGGCTTATGTTCCAAGTACCGTTACCCGACGCGGTGGAAAGATTTGGACAGTATCACACCCCGCTGGCATGGGCTATGCGTGCAATCATGAGTTCCGGCGGCACCGAAGCGCAGGAAGTGCTGGGGGCATTCAATGTCTTGGGCATCAGCTTTGCAGGCGAAATGTCTGATACGCTTCGCAACATGGGCTTCTTGGCCGCGTTTGTTGCTGTGCTTGCAGTGGCAGTCGTCATTGCCAGCCACATCCGCGGGAGGAAATTGTCATGACGGTATTCAAATATTCACTTCGGCGCGGGTTGCTCAAACCCGTGTCGATGATCTTTAACATGGTCTTGCCCATCGCAATTATGCTTATTTCAGATGCCGAAGCCTTCGACATGGTAGGCGGGCGGGCGTTCTTCTTCCTCGCATTTATACTGCTTTTTGGCGGATTTATGATGGCGGGCGGCATCCAGGCCGATAAATTGGACGGTGTAACTGTGCGCATCTTGGCCGGGCCCATCACTTTCCGCTCATACCTCATCGGCAATTTCTTCGCCGGGATGGTGCCGATGGCAGCATTGTGCCTGATCTTGGGCGGTATCGGCTTCGCCCGGTTTGACTGGACGCTTGCATTCACCGGATTGTTCATGCTGGTGCTGGCCATGATTTCTGCCGTGTCCATCGGTATGAGCTTCGTGTGGAGCTGCTTGTTCAAGGACAAAGAAGCCAGTATGGTGGCATTCGTCCTCATCGTAATGCTCATGGGGCTCATCGGCGGGCTGACCGTGCCGCTGGATATTCTGCCCGATTGGGTGCGCTACACCGGCGCGGTATTCCCTCCGCATTGGGCGGCACGCGGCTTTGAACAACTCATACTAGAAGGCACCGCCACCACGGAATATTGGCTGTCTATGCTGGCATTGGCAATGTTCTCCATCGCACTGATCCTGTATGGCAGCCGCCGACGGATTACGTAGGTGTTTGCGCTGGGCATATTGTTGGACATTTAAAATGCAATCCAGTTGGTGGCAATTTGCCACCAACTGGATTTTTACTTTTGTTGTGGATTGATTTACAACGTTATATAATCACGCCAACAATAAGCAAAATTATCAAGGAGGTAGAATATGTACGCCATAAAAGCATTTTATGATGGTATTAATTTTAAACCTAAGCAACCCATTTCTATAAACGAGGAATACAAAGTTATCATCACCATGGATGAAGACATTCAAAAATACAATGTTCCATGGGTTTGGTAATATAACATGAAAGACCTAGCTGCCGACCTCCGCAAGGACATGACCCCGCCGCAGATTGCGTTTTTGCTATGCAGTTTGGCGGGGATTAGTTTGTTGGTTGCCCGATGGGTTTACACGGGCGAGTTGACGGGCTTTTTTTTGATGTTGTTTTTAACGACGATGTTTTTGTTGCGGCGTCGTGTGGCTTGGATGCGATTTTCAGTGATCTTGGATGTGGCCATATGCATGGTGCTGTCGCCTGTCATGTTGGCTTTGCCGTTGTTTTGGGGGATGTATTACCGCGTGTTCATTATTTTGGGTGCGCTTTTTTATTTTGCGGTGTCGCCGGACTTGTATAGTGCGGCGGTGGGCGTTGTGGCAGCGGCGGCGGGTTTATTTTTGGGCAATTGGCGTAGCGAGCGTATCCGGCGGCAACAGGTACGCGATGAAGAAGCGGGGCGTTACTACCAATTGGAAACCTTGCAAAGCAGCTTAATGTCCGCCACCGCGCAAGTCGAGCGCATGACCGCCATCAGCGAACGCGCCCGCATTGCCCGGGAAATCCACGACAACGCCGGGCACGAAATCGTGGCTGCTTACATGTCCTTGCAAGCCATACGCGATGATTTCTCCCATGAGGACGCGGACACGTTGACCCTCTTTGACGCCGCTCTCGAACGGCTCGATTCCGGCACGCAAAAAATCCGCGAGACCGTGCACAACCTGGCACCCGTAGCCGCCCTAGGCGTGGATAACCTGCGCGAAACATGCGCACGCTTCACCACCGCACGGGTGCAATTCACCGCGTTTGGCGATTCCACACACGTACCCGTGTACGTATGGAACGCGTTGGAGGCTTGCTTAAACGAAGCCCTAACCAACGCCGCCCGCCACGCCCGGCCCAAGCATTTATCCGTCGAGTTGGACATGACACCCAAATTGGTGCGCATGTGCGTAGAGAACGACGGCGTGTCCTACACAAAGAAGCCCATGGGCACGGGGCTGCGCAACCTGCGCTACCGCATGGTGGCCATAGGCGGAAATTTGTCTGTTGATGCGGGGGAGGATTTGTATCGGCTGGTTTGTTTTGTACCTGTTGGGAGCGGTGGCGGCGGTTAAAATCAAAAGATGAAGGTCAAAAGATAAGACCTTGGGCGCTGCCAAATAAGGCTTCAGCCGGCACCCCACGACCCGCTTTGGCTTCGCCGATGCTGGGTGATGGCTTGATTGAATCAAAAGTTACGAAAAACCACGCGACGCGTGGTTTTGGTTGGGAATTGGGATAAAATTGATAAAATGGAGGTAGCTTATGCGATTAATTATTACCGATGATGATGCGTTGATACGCACCAGTTTGAAGCGCACATTATCGCGCGAGGATGATATTGAGGTGATGGGTACGGCAGAGGACGGCAGTGTGGCCGTAGCGCTTTGTGACGCAGATACGCCCGATGTGGTTTTGATGGATATCCGCATGCCCGTCATGGACGGCATTGCTGCTACGCGGCTCATTAAATCGCGCCATCCGCACGTCAAAGTGATGATGCTCACGACCTTTGATGATCGACCCATGATACAACAAGCCTTAGCTGCAGGTGCCGACGGCTACTTAATCAAAACCGACAAAATCGCCAACATAGCCGGCCAATTGCGCCTATTACACCAAGGTACCAGCATCCTAGGCGCAGATGTGCTCAAAAAACTAGCCCCACAAGAAAACCCCGCCTTATCCCGCCTTACCCCCCGCGAACGCGACATCGCACGGCTGGTATCACTGGGCAGGACGAACAAGGAAATTGCGGGCGAGTTGTTCCTAAGTGAAGGCACCGTGCGCAACAACATAGTAGTCATCATGGAAAAGCTGGAAGTATCTAACCGGACGCAGCTATCGGCTTTGTACTTTGAGGCGCAGTGAAGCGAGTGGCACAGCGGAATGAACAAGCGGTTCAAACAACCGAAGTGACAAAAGTAGTCATGCGAAACAGCCAAGGAGTTGTGGCAGCCAAGCGGCCAAGACCCTGGGCGCTGCCCAGACCCGCGAGGGGAAGCGTTCCCCTCGACCCGCGCTATGGCTTCCGCCCGAGTCTTTATTAAAAATTGCACAAGTAAAAAACAAAACGCGCCGCACGGGCGCGTTTTTAATTTATTCATAGCCAACATTGAGAGGGGGCAACGCCCAAATCAGGGGTCAAGGGGCGCGAGTGCCCCTTGCGGGGTTTGGGGCGGATGCCCCAAGGTCTTAATCTTTTGACCTTCGTCTTTTGATTTAATCGTTTGATTTGTCGCCGTTACGGCTCATTCACCACGCCCATGAATAATATCTGCGCCCCACCATCGGCGGTGTGTTGATGCAGTATAAACACAAACGGGTGATTACAAATCATTTCGAATATATATTCTGTTGTAGCTTGCATACCGCTCAAACGCATGCCAAAAAGTGTGACCGCAGCAGCAGTCGTGCCTTGTTCGTCTACGTTAATCATGGCCGCTTGCACCGCATCAGATACAAATAACCCTTCATCATAAAGCAAGCCGGTAATGGATGCTGTCAGTGGGCAAAACAATGGTACGCCCAATGATGCCAACACTTTTTCCAAATCCAGCGAATTCACGATATTAAAGCGCGGCAACAGCAGCGTACCTACGGCATCCACGGTGTCGGTCATCATGCGCTCAAAGTATTCCGCGGTCATATCGGCAAATAAACCCACGGCATCGCCATCGTGCGGAAGGATGATTTTCATCCCGCCGCCTCTGGAAAACGGCAGGTTAATGGCTTGTACACGGTCATCCGTAAATAGCTGCGTCGGATTGCCCGCAATCCATTCCATGTGCATAAAGTACGCCTCCGTGTCGTTGCCAGGCGCATGAAATACATCGCGTTCGGTTTCTTGCACATCAAATTCGCGCCTCCATCGATCCGAGAAAAAAATGGCGTTGACCAATGCGGCCACCGTTTCGGGGTGCAGCCATTCTATGACTTCAGGGATGTGATTTTGCGTGTGCGATGCACCCCAGTTATTGATTTCCTCCACCGCGCGGGGCGAGCGGAAATCCGTGCGGAACACTTCCCCGCGGAAATAATCAAGGAAAGTCTGCGCGAATGGTTCTTGCAATTCTGACTCGTACCGCACAAAAATGGCGTTGGCGATGTGTATGGGGTTGCGCCAATTTAATTCCTGCCGCCGATACGCCACGCGCGTCAAATCGTACATCATGCGCGACGACGCACGGTTCACGTCCTCTACGGCGATGCCTACTACGCCCAACGCCTCCATTAATTCAACCTGGAATGCCGCATCCGTCGCGTTCAACAAAGCCGCCAGCGGCATCCACACCGAATACGGCGAGAATACAAAATTGTCGTGCCCGATCTCCGCCGCGAACAATGCACCCAAGCGGAAGGCAAAATCATTTGCTCCGCGTGCGGCCAATTCAGCCTCGCGGTCGCGCCCGGCACGGCTGGTGGTCATTAATGGCGCGGCGGTGAGCGCAAGGCTGGTGAGGGTCTGTCGGTCGCTTTCGATAAAAATAGCATCGCGCCGCGCGGATTCGACCTGCTCGGCGTCAGATTGCGGAGCAGCATGCAATTCAGCTCCGCTTTGTGCTGTAGCTCCGCTGTGCGCCGCCGTATCGTCTCTGCGTGATGTTACCGCAAATCCGCCAAACCACCACACGCCCGCCAGCACCACCAAACACGCCGCTAGCCCTACACCCCACGCTGCGTAATGTGTGCGCAGATTGCGTTTTGTATGGCTGCTCGTTTTTGCTGATTTTGCTTGCTTTGTTTGTGCGATTATTTTTTCTTGCAACGCTTCGTCAACGGTGATTCCGTCCAAGTAATCGTTCAAATTATCCATTTCGATCTCCTTCCAGTTCATCCTTTAATAATCGCCGTGCGCGAGTTAAATCCTTGCGCACGGTGGCTTCTTTGCGTCCGGTGATTTCAGCGATTTCACGCGTGGCATAACCGTGGTAATAAAACAGCACGATGACCACGCGGTAGTTGTCGGGCAGTGCCAACACGGCTTGCACCACTTCGCCCGTGGCCGCGTCTTTTGCGGGGTAGTCCTCCGTCAGAAGTACACGCTGCTTCCACCACGCCGACCGCAAGCGGTTCTTGCACAAATTAATTGCTACGCGTTGCAACCACGCCGTTTCGTGCGCTTCGGATTCAAACCGTGGCGATTTTTCCACGAGTTTAATGAAGGCCTCTTGCAAAACATCCTGTGCGTCGGCTTTGTTTTTCATCAACACCAATGCGGTGCGGTACAACCGGTTTTGTTGACGCGTAATGATTTCCGTAATTTGCGCATAATCCATGGGATTACTCCCTTCATTATGTATACACCCCAGCGAGATGAAATGCGGCAGCGTATGCTATAATTTCTTTCAATCCTACTTCAAGGAGCGCATATATGATACACGATTGGATGAGAAGACTCGATTGTATTGTAGGCATTTGCGATGCCACCCCCCTACCCCCTGCGTTGTACGAATCGAGCACAACGCCTTTCGTCAGCAAAAACACTGCCAAGCGAACCGATCCCACCGCCACTTTACCCGGAGCGCAAAGCATCATTGTCGTTGGCGTGCCTTGGCCGGAAGCTCCCGATGATGAAATGCTTTACTCTGCCGATTTCGCAGAAATATCTTCTTTGGCATGGTTGCCGGATTACCACCCCCGTGTCCGCGCGGTCATACAATCTCTAATCACCGAATTGCAACGCACCTATACCTTCAAATATAAAATCCTCGTAGACAACCCCGGCTTGGACGAACGCGTTCTTGCCTTACGCGCAGGTCTGGGCTTCTATGGGCGGCACGGGTTGGTAATATCGCCGCGCTACGGCACACGGTTCAACATCGGCTGCCTAATCACCGACATCACACTGCTCGACCTCCCACCAACGCCCACGCTCCCCCAAGCATGTCAGTTGGCCCCAAATTGGAACCAACTGAAACCATACGACGCTTCCCCCCATGCAAACCAACCGGTCGCAAGTTGCGACCGGTTGAAATCGTGCAACCGATGCGTCCGCGCCTGCCCCACGCAAGCCCTGCCCACCCAGCCCGGCGGCACACTAAACGTCAACCGCTGCATTTCTTACCTCACGCAAAAAGAAACCCTCTCTCCCGAAGAAGCCGCGTTAGTCGGCAACCAACTCTACGGCTGCGATATCTGCCAACAGGCTTGTCCGCACAACACTCCTTGGGAGAAGAAATATATAAACCCCGCTGATTGGTTGTCCAAATCAGATGAAGACTTTCAACGCGAATACAAAAACACCGCCATGATGTGGCGCAACGCGGATATCCTGCGACGCAACGCACAAGCGGTGCTTAACAACATAAAAACATGTCTTAATAATTAATCACTTCTCCTGCGTACAGGCACCCATATTTCGTTTTTCCGTTCGGGCTTGGTGAAGTCATACGATTCCGTCCATTCTATGGTGGGCGCGTCTATGCGCTCGTATTCGGACGAAGGCAGCCATTCCGAAATAAGCGCATACCCATGTTGTGTATTAGGCAACGCCGATTTCTCCGTACCCACATTATCCATCGTTGGAAAAACCAACCACGTGGATGCCTCATACATATAAACATCAAAACGCCCTTTAAATCGGTCGGGCATGGGCTTGTCCATCGCGACGCCCACGCACATAAATATTTTATCACCTTCGTGCGCGATTAAATCGTTTCGCACATCACCATACAAGCATAACACTCCTTTGGGGTCAATGGCTGAATACTCCATCAGCACCAGCAAATCTTCCTGCTTCAACTTTTTCCATATGTCTGCGGTATGCGGATTCGGCCCATGGTATATGAGCGGAATGTAACCCGTCTTGCCCATGATATAAAACGCATCGCGTTCAACAACACGATATTCCATTGCAATGCCTCCCTTTAATGTTAGATGAAAAAATAAAGGCGGAAATGTCTTGGAAACGCCGATATCTTTTCGAAACGCAGACGGCGTAACGCCATACTGCGCATAAAACGCCTTACTAAATGCATCCGGCGATTCATAACCGCATTTAAATGAAATGTCGATAATCTTATCGCTATCCGTGCGTAACCATTGCGCCGCAACAGACAATTTGCGTTTGCGGATATATTCATTCAGCGGCATCCCGGCAAGATAAGAGAACATTCGTCGGAATTGATACTCCGGGCAGCAAGCGATTCGAGCCAATTCTTTGAAATCGATTGCATCAAACAGCCTCTTTTCAATATATCGCATTGCGGCGTTTAAATTTGCGGTTGTGTCCATTCCCTCCCCCTTTCCGCACTAATATAACAGGCATTGAATTTTATATCCCGTCATTGATCGTAAAAAAAATAACGGCATTGATCATAACCGCCGTTTAAACAACCCCATAACCTCGCGCTTCGATATCACGCCCGTTAGCAAAATCATGCTAAAATACACCGCAAATAACACCACAATCGACACCGCAACCCCCACACGCAGCCCCAACGCGTCCATGAACACACGGTTCGCAAACACCCGCGCCAGCACCCCCGCCAACGCCGCCCCTGCGAGGGGTTTCACCAACCACCCCACCAGGGGCAAATCATAATCTACATACTGCCGTATCTTGTGCAAGCTCAGCGCAATCACGACCACCAAGCTCAACAACCAGCCAAAAATATACGCAGGCAAACCAAAATACGGCACGGCAAAAAACGTAAACGCAATCGTAATGCTCGACGATATCAACGCATTGCGGAAGATAAACAACTGGCATCCCAGCCCGTTCAACACGCCCGACATGATGATGGACATATATATGAAGGGTGCCATCACACCCAACAATTGCAACATCAACCCAATGGGTTGGTTATAAATCGCCATGCCCAACTCGTGCGAGAAGAACACAAACAACGCAGCCGCACCCATCCCCGTCACCGACGCGAAAAGCAACCCCTTTGAAGTCGCCAGCGATATCCGCCGATAATTGCCCGAAGCAGCCGCCTCTGCCACCGCAGGCACCAATGTCACGCTCAACGCCGTCAGCACCGCCGTGGGGAAGAAGATCAACGGCACCGCCATCCCCGTAATGCGCCCAAACTCGCTAATCGCCTCCGACGCGCTCAGGCCATACTGTTGCAACCGCGCCGGTATCATCACATTTTCCACCGCGGTCAGTAACGACCCCGCCACTCGGTTGCCCGTCAACGGCAACGCCATGGACATGATCAACCCCAACGTCTGCCGCGATGTTAGCGTCGGCTTCTTCACCAACCGCCGCCGCTTCTTAAATATCTTGTACGAAACAAACGTAAACGCGAACGAGAAGACTTCCTCGCCCACGATGGCAATGACCGCCACCGCTGCCGCGTATTCCAACCCGCGCGGCACAAACTGCGCGGCCAATACATACACAATCACCATGCGCACAATTTGCTCCAGCACCTGATTTACCGCTGGTATCTTGGCCTCTTGCAATCCGATAAAATACCCACGCATACAAGTCCCCGCCGCCATAAACGGGAAGCCAAACGCCAATATCTGCAACGGCAAAACCACGCGCATATCACGGAAGAAATATTCCGCCAACAATTCTGCCCCAAAATAAAGAGCCGCCGTCAAAGCAAAACCCAACAGCGTGGTAATCACCACGCTTTGCTTTAACATGCGGCCCATATTGCCATATTCGCCCCGCGCACGCTCCTGCGCGGTCAACTTAGACACCGTCGTATTAAATCCGGCGCACGAGATACTCCATGCCAACGCATACACAGGCATGATCAATTGGTACAAGCCCATGCCCTCGGCACCCACCAGGTTGCTCATATATATGCGATACACAAAACCCAATATCCGCGTGATAACCCCGGCGGCCGTCAACATCAACGCCCCCGTCAGAATCTTATTACACCCCAACGCCCACCCCTACCGACTATGTTTGTTCAATATATGAACCGGCGGGTGGCGTTATGAAATTAATACCCCAGCAAATTTAAAATGGCCTGCACTTCCGATTGCAATGAAGCATCCGCATTCATAACCAACAACGTATTTTCGATCCGTACCACCGCTTCAAATCGCCCAGCGGTGGTTTGCGTTAATCGATCAACACGCTGCGTATTCGTACTCCTGTATGAAACAGTGTTGCTCCGGTTATTTTCAAAAACACGCTGCACGCTTTGAAATTGCGAGCGCGCCCGTTCGTCCGTATCCCAAATAATAAACTCCACATAAAAATGCTCTGTACGCCCCAACATGTAAGTCACCATGCCGGCAATATCATAATCATTCGTTACATCTTCAACCAAATGCCCCGCACCCTGCATGCGCACCGCGAACTCCTCGGCACTAATCGCCTCCCGCGTGCTACAAGCCGCAAGCAGCAAAGCTCCCAATATCAACATTCCCGCCAGTAATAATTTTTTCATTTTTTCCTCCCTATGTTCAATGACATTTTTAACCATTATATAGTACAAACACCGCCACGAGAATAAAAGAAGTTGAATGAAAATAAAAAACCCGGCAAACACAAACATTTGCCGGGTTTTAAAGCAGAGCTGGAAGGATTTGAACCTTCGAATGCAGGAGTCAAAGTCCTGTGCCTTACCGCTTGGCGACAGCCCTTCATTGCAACGGCACACATACTACCTATCTCCGCGCAAAAAGTCAAGCACTTGATTAAATTTTTCCAATTGACAATATCTCAACAATCCTTTATAATCCTAATTGTAACATACTACATATGCAATACATTGCGTGCCACTTGTAAACGGCCGCCGTGCAAACCTACGTTATAAATGCATAAACTTTGGTGTCGGCATTTTATATGCCTACCTTTATTTTTTGTACAACCCATTACATATGCAACACACGATGTGCCAGCCACGCGGTACATCATGAAATCATCCTCCCAACCGTGACAAGCCTATATAGCGCGTTATTTTTGTACCGCGAGAAAAGAATAGTAAATTATAAGAAACATTTCAACCGTACCAAATAATCCCATGCTACCATACTTTCATCAACCACCCTAGCGACACGAACAATACAGTATCAAACAATTCAAAATACATACGCAGATACAAGCATTAACGTTTCCAACCAAAATAATCCAATCAGAAATAAGGAGATGGCATTATGTTTATTAAAAAGCAAACGAATGCACCCAAGCACAAGCAGGCAAGCAAAACATTGGTGTTCTTGTTCGCACTGTTGTTGCTGGTTAACCCCCTTCAAGTGCTGGCAGAAATACCGGGTGTGGGGTGGTCATTCTCGGCGCCGCCGGATACGAATGCGAATGACCCCAACGCGTACTTAGTCACCATCAATGCTAATAACTTTTTAGACTATTTCATGCTCAATCAAGACGATTTCCGTGATGCCAACGCAAATATTCCCGGCATTTCGTATACACCGACTAATGGTGTGCGTCTTACGAACACAGATTCATTCTTCCAAGCAGGCAACGCCTCATTAAATGTGCGTATGGATTTGGAACATGACTTCCATATAGAAGGACATATCTTTTTGGGTGATGCATCGCAGCAAGGAACCATTTCAAATCCAACAAATCCGGTAGATGGATTTGATTTCAACTGGCATGATTACTCACGGTATGGTTGGTATTTAAGAACTGAGCACATTCGTTTTTACAGCGATCCGAATCACCCGTATTACCACCCCGGAGCCAACCAGGATGGTTGGGACCGTGCCGCCAACCATAGAGGCCAACGCAGGTTAGGCGGCGATGGTATCGTATTCAGCTTCCATCCCAACGAAACTGGCACGCTCGGTTACAGCGGCAATGCCCATGGCATCGGCGGCTTACAAAGTGCATTTGGCTTCGTTTTTGACACATGGCACAACCATAACACTAACACTCCGGGATACGTAGTTGACCCCCCTGTGTTTGGCGGCGGCTTTGGCGTTTACTGCGGCAAAGGGGTACCATTCGCAGGATTTATCATGACCAATAACGCTGGACTCAATCGCACTGTTTACATGGGTTCCGGCCTCGGTGGAGTACAACAACTGGGCAATGGCACCCCCAGCCCATATTCCAACATACACTATACTAGCTACAATTTTCGCCGTTTTTGGGGGCACCGCGTTGGTTCGCTCAACCCTACCAACAACCATTGGCACCACGTAACATTTGACTTTGATGCGGCAACAACAATGTTGACGGTCATTTACACACACAGCTTGGCACTGTATACATCCGGCACCAACATTGGCCAGCCCAATCCGACACTCGTAGCAAGTATCGAAGGCGCACAACAAATTTGGGTCAAAGACGTTGGTTACTTATTGCAAGACGGCGAATCCTATACATTTTCAATTTCCGCTTCTACAGGTGTGGCGATGAACAACCAAGCGTTTCGCCTCAGAGAATTTCAATTTGCGGCACGCACCGGCGATGTTGAAGTCAACTACCACCCCGAAACGGGCTTCTTCGCCACCGACGACAGCAACGACGCCACTGCCGCACAATTGCCAGCACTGTTCCCCGCTTTCCCCGCAGGCTTGGATACCGAAAGCTATACCATCCGTGAAGAATGGCGCGTAGAAACAGGTTTGTTCGCCCCTACCCCGCGCGCAGGTGCATGGGCCAATTGGGCGCAACGGCAAGAATTCCTTCTTAATGAAGGATGGTTTATTAGCCACACCCGTCTTGACTACATCGAAGTACCCGCCGCTGGTAGCGCACTCATCAACGCATTCAGCAACAACATGATCCAACCATGGGCATATGTAAACTTTTCCAACACACAGCACATTGCGAGTGCCCGCGCCAATACGACCATTGGCATCCATTATTATTTTCTACCATCGCTCAACACGTTGCAAGTCTTAAAAGTGGATGAAAACGAAAACCCCATCGAAGGCGTAGTATTCGAAATCCATCAAGGTACACCTGTGTTTGGCGATGATTCGACCACACGTGTTGCGACCATTATTACGGATAGTGACGGCATTGCCCGCACCGCCGTATACGATACGTACATGTACCCCGTGCAATCACAACAAGTGGAAGCATTGGGCTTGGCAACCTTGGGCCCTGGCGGCGCAACAGCCAACGTGAATATGCGTAATAATGAAGCAGATCGGGTAGCTGTATCACTCGGCGCATTACCTCCTGGTAACTTCTATTTAGTAGAAGTAAGCGCACCCATCCAATTCGAACAACCGGATTTGGACGATCCCGTCCTCATCCCCATCATTATTGAACCCTACGCACACACCAATCGTGTTGTGTCCTTATCTGATGTAACGGAGAATAATATCGTACACATCGTCAATTATTTCGACACCCGTGAAATTGAAGTCACCAAAATTTGGGTGGACGGCGGCGATTATGAAAATCGCCCTGATTTTATCGATCTCCAATTGCAACAATCCTATCTCATTGATGACGAGGATGACGAGTGGACACCATGGGTAAATGTAAATGCCCACCCGATTGTTCGGGTATATAACCCCGGAGATAACAGTGAATGGGTTATCCTCCCGTTTACCGGTTTGCGTACACACAACGATGCAGGGCAACGCATCAGATACCAAGTCATCGAACTTGAATTGCAAGCGGAATGGTCCGACGATTTCCATCCGCCGCACTACGGCAATACACAAGGCTCCGACCATGTAATCATCACTAACACACGCATCGGTATGGAACCCCCCACTCGTAGCATCGAAATTGTAAAAGAATGGGATTTGAGCAACAGCGATGTAACCACGCATCCCGACTTTGTTGAAGTAGAACTACGCGCCAACGGGCAATTGGTACCCCCCGGCATCATTGAACTGGATGCAAGCAACAACTGGCGCCATTTGTTCACGCAATTACCCGTGTATGACAACGATGAGATCCCGATCAACTACACGGCATATGAACTTAATGTGCCGGCTGGTTTTACCGCAATCATTGGCGACCCGATATATGACCAAGACCGCAGCGTTTATGTTATCACCATTGTTAATACGCCCAACGACGAAGACCCTACCACCACACGCATAGACGTTATAAAAGTGTGGAATATGACCGGCAATGAAGAAATTGTTATCCCCGATTCCATCGTGATAGAGCTCCGTGCCAACGGCCAACCGCTCAATCCACCCCAAAACCTTATATTAAATGAAGGCAATAATTGGCGCGGCGCATTTACGCAATTACCCAATTATGATAACGAAGGCGCTACACTGATTTATTCCGTACACGAAATCGTGCCGCAAGGTTTTACCGTAACGTACAGCGAGGCCTTGGTGGATGGTATACGCACCATAACCATCACCAATACGCCCACGCAAAACGGTACCACGCCCCCACCGGATCCGGAACGCACATCCATTGCGGTCAACAAGATATGGAACGATAACAACGCCATTGCGTACCGCCCGGGCTTTATCCAAGTACAACTTGTGAGAAACGGCGAGGATTATCGCCAACCGGCTGTATTAAACGCCAACAACCAATGGCACTACGAATTTACCAACTTGTACACTACCGGGCCCGCAATTGACATTACACTTCCTTATATAACGCATGTGTACACCGTAAGAGAGTTGCCCGTAGAAGGTTTCACGGCAGAATACGTTTGGATCAGTGAAACCGAAGTCAACATAATTAACACGCCAGAGACGCCGCCCGCCACGACAACCAATGGCACAACCTCCAACGGTACTACGCCCAACGGCACCACATCCACCACCACAACACCCAACGGAACTACACCCAGTAACACAACACCCAATGGCACTACACCCAGCAACACAACACCCAACAGCACTACACCTAGCAACACAACGCCCAGCACCGGTACAACAAACACGACAACACCCAGCAATACAACGCCAAATGCTACACCACCACCGCTTACGACACCCGGCGACGGCGAAATACCACCCCCTACAACACCCACAGCCACAACTACATCATCCGCAACAACGCCGCCACCCACTGGCAACCCATCATCGCAACCCGCCGCAACACCACCCCCACCCACCCCTGCACCGGGCAACGATTTGGTTTATTCGGATGGTGACTTTATCGAAATAGACCAAGACAATGTGCCCCGCGGTATTTGGCGGTTTGACCCGGAACTGGGAATATGGGTATTCGACCCGAATGTGCCGATAGGTACAATGCCGCAAACCGGTGACATGAGCACCACCGCAAATTCCGCAGCGCCAACACCAACAGGCACCAACAACACAACGCCAGCAGTAAACGACGCAGCAGAAATCAAATTAAAACAACGGCGCAGATTGTTCATTAGGCGTCACCATTAACTTATTACATTGCACAAAACCAAAACGAGAGTCGGCATCGTGCCGTACTCTCGTTTTTTGATTATCGAAAAATCAACCGGTGGCAAATTGCCACCAGTTGGATTTCGTGTCCACCCGCTTGCAACGAACACATCGCGCTCTTGTCTCATAAGATAAATCCTATTCCAATATATAGGAGGACTTCCCATGACCAGAAGGAATTTTTTCCACCGGCACCCCATGCATAGACCTACGCGCCCGCACCCCGGCCCCATGCCCGGGCCAGTACGCCCCGTACCCCCCATGCCGCACCCGCAACCCCTACCCCCTGCACGCATGCCCGTGCGCTTGATGGACTACGGCCCCCAACCGTGCGTCATCGACATCGAGCAAGCCACCAACCAAAATAACAACTACCGCACAACATTGTGGACGGGGCAGCACATGCAATTAACGGTCATGAGTCTGCTACCCGGAGAGGACATTGGGTTGGAAGTGCACCCCAATACCGACCAATTCCTGCGTATCGAAAGCGGCCAAGGCATCGTACAAATGGGGCACACACGCAATCATTTAAACATTCGTGAAGCAGCGTTCGAAGGCAGCGCTATTTTTGTGCCTGCGGGTACGTGGCACAATGTTACCAACATCGGCCACACACCCATGAAGCTGTATTCCATTTATGCCCCGCCGGAACACACCCACGGCACAATGCACCGCACCAAAGCAATTGCCGAACGCGAAGAAATGCATTAAAATCATACAAAGCGTTCACACACGCGTATATGTTTTTAATTAAATTCACGCAGGAGGTAACACATGGGCACACTTGGTTTGGATACAGAACGCGGATTATTTTTGGGCATCGACTTTGGTACGACCAATTCGGTAGTCAGCATTTATAACTTTCAGGAGGGCGTGGCGCAGACGATTCCCATCGACGGTTCCAACATCTTCCCCACAGCCATTCAATTCGAATCCGATCCGGAGGATGAAGGCCGCTTGACGCGCATCTTCGGCGTACAGGCCAAGGAAGCCGCTATTATTTATCCGCTGTCTACCGTGCTGTCGATTAAACGCTACTTGGGCAGCGACCAAAAAATCACCGTCACCGTTGACGAAAAGGAATACCCCTTCACCCCCGAACAACTCGCGGGCGAAATCTTGGCGCACTTGAAGCAAAAAGCCGACGAGTACGCACAAGAAGAATTGGGCATCACGGGCGAATTTTCGGGTTGTGTCATCACCGTGCCCGCCAACTCGACCGACAAGCAGAAAAAAATGACCAAGGACGCGGCCATGTTGGCGGGTTTCGACCCAGAAAACATCTACCTGCGCTTGGAACCCGCCGCATCAGCCATTTCCTACGCCGTTAGCGAAACTTCGGACAAAAAAGTGCTGGTATATGACTTCGGCGGCGGCACTTTCGACGCTTGTGTGTTGCAAATCAAGGTCGAAGAAACCGGCGAACCCACCATTTCCATCGTGTCCACTTATGGCGACAACAACCTAGGCGGCAACGACATTGACAAAATCATCATGGACATCGTGTACGAAGAATTCAAAAAGCTGACCAACGAGGAAATTGACCTCTTCGACGAAAACGCCGACGACGGCGTATCCAAACGCCAAAAAAAGGTCGCCCTCGTGCGCTTGCAACAAGCCGCCACCCAAGCCAAGGAGCGCCTGTCGCAAACCAAAGCCACCAAAATTACCCTTGCGCCCATCATCCAAGAGCCGCGCATCGTTAACATCAATATGGAAATCACCCGCGAACAATTCTTGACCCACGCCCGCGTCAACCCGCTGGGCGACAGCCCCGAATTGTTCGAAAAATTCCAAGGCAAATCCGTAACGGATTTAATCGACGAAACACTCAAGTGCGTAAGCCACTGCCTAGAAGCCGGCAACCTCACCGAAAAAGACATCAACGAAATCTTCCTCGTAGGCGGCTCATCCTCGATACTATATGTAGGGGAAAAAATTTCCGAACGCTTCGGCAAGGAGCCGTTCAAGTCGCGCATCAGCCCCGCGCTGTCTATTTCGCAAGGCGCGGCGCACTATTGCAACATGATTATGATGCCCACCGTGCGTGGCCCCGTGGTACACGAACGCACCATTCACCCCTTGGGGCTGGAAATCAGCGGCCGCCGCTTCTTGCAAATCGTACCTGCCGGGCAAGATATACCCAAGGAAGGTCTAACGATTGATTGCGCCGAACCGCTTATGACTAACCACGACAATATTTCTTCTGTGGCCATCGTGGTATACGAATCTACCACGCCGGTTAGCAGCGATAAGCCTTCCGTCAACCAAGACGGCATGAAACGCCTAGCAGGCACCTCCCTGCGCGGCATCCCTCAAGGCCCCGCCGGGCAAGAAAAAGTAAAAGTCGTCTTCCACGTCGGCCAAGACAATATGCTTAAAGTAACCGCCCGCAGCCTTAGTACCGACGGCGCAGTAACGGAGCTATCGGTAGACGAGTTATACGCATAATCTTATAAATGCAACCCTCATCAACACGCCGGATAATAAAATCCGGCGTGTTTTTTTGAAATTTCTTCTAAAATTCTTGATTTTTTAATGCACAATGTTATACTTTTCCAAATTTACAATGATGAAACGGCATTGAAGGGATGAACACGATGATTAGAATGTTATCGGCATACACGACAGAAATTGACGAAATTAATGACGCCTACGACGAGATCATCAAACAAATCGACTTAAATAATTTAGACACGCACAGCGTTGGCATCCTGTATTGCCATCCCGAATTTGCAGAAAGCGGCGTGGCTACGGCCATTTGCGACCGCTTGCCGTTTGATGTAATTGGCATGACGGTTGCCGCGGTCGCCGGTAACGGATCGCTAGGTACATATGGGCTAAGCCTATGCGTACTGACCGGCAATGACATTTCATTCAAATCCATTTATACCGATCCATTCACCGCCGAGGACTTTGAGGCAAAAATTGACACCGCGTACCAACAAGCACGCGCGTCGATGGCCCAAGACCCGGCGTTTATTATTTCGTGCTTCCCCATGATGAACGAATTGATGGGGTATCGGATGTTGGACGCGATGGACAAGTCTTGCGCCGGGTTGCCGATATATGGCGGCGTATGCTACGGCATCAACTTTGGCAACGAGAAGAGCTGCACGCTGTTTAATAACCAATCTAGCCCCAACGCTATCGGCATGATTTTGGTCAACGGCAATGTACAACCCGAATTTAAAGCCATGGCGCTGCCCGACCGCTACACCCGCCACGACCGCGCCGTCATCACCGAATCGGAAGGCCCCATCCTGCGCAAAGTTAACGACATGCCCATGTTGGACTACTTATCAAGCGTCGGCTACACCGTACAAACGGGCGCACCCATCATGGTGTACTACGAGGGCAACGACAAACCCATCGCACTCTCCATCTACATGACTTTCGAGGACGGCAGCATTTTGTGCGGCGGCGAGTGCCCCGTGGGTGCAGCCATCGCCTTGGGCGACATCAGCCGCGAAGTCGTGTTGGAAACTTCCAACGAATCCATCAAATACATCACCGAGGCACAAGGCAAGAACGCCGCCATCATCGTGCCTTGCTCTGTCCGTTATTTCGCGTTGTATCCGGAGTCGGATGAGGAAATGCAGCTGACCGCCGACGCATTAAAAATCCCCTATATCATGGGTTATACCGGCGGGGAGTTGTGCCCCGTGGCCGATAAGAACGGCGTACTGCGTAACCGCTTCCATAACTTTACGTACACGTCCTGCTTGCTGTAGGCATCCCCTGTGGACAACCACGCACTGCATGAAAAACTAGCCTTATTGGAACAGCAAACCGCGCAGCAGCAAGCGCGGATTGTTGAATTGGAAAAAAGCGAACGCAAGCGAACGCGCGAATTTACGCGCTTACAAGAAGCCACGGAACGCGAAAAACTGCTTGCAAAAGCCACATTGGACGTAGCCACGGCACGCATGATTTCGTATCAAGAGCGGGATCGGTACATGCGCCTGTTATTGGCCGGCACCAACAGCATTATTATTTTTTTGGACAAAAACAACCGCATCGCTTATTGCTCGGACATTTTCCTCAAGAATGCCGGATTTGGCAACAATGATGCGGTTAGCGGGCGCCTGATTCAAGAATTGATGGGCTTATTAAAACCACAAACCTGGGTGGACACTTTTAATGTCGCCCTTTTTAATTCCAAGGAGTCGGGGTTGCCGCTGTCCATTGAAAGTGACGGCTTCGGCAACATGACCAAATTGCTACTTAGTTTTACCCCCATGATTAATAACCAAAATGAATACGAAGGCATGATGTTATATTTCCACGATGTGACAGAGTTGGAATTGGCACGCTTGAAGGCCGAGCAAGCCAACCGCGCCAAAAGTATCTTCCTGTCCAACATGAGTCACGAAATGCGCACCCCGCTAAATGCAATTATAGGCATGACCGCCATCGGCCGCGCTTCTAAGGATTTGAAGCGCAAGAATTACGCATTCGACAAAGTGGATGACGCATCCAAGCATCTCTTGGGTGTCATCAATGAAGTTTTGGACATGTCCAAAATCGAGGCCAACAAGTTGGAGTTATCGTTGATCGATTTCCATTTTAAAACCATGCTGCACAGGGCATGCGATGTCATCAATATGCGCGCCGGTGAAAAACACTTAAACTTTTCCGTCAATATTGACCCTGCGATACCATCGATTTTGTATGGAGACGACCAACGACTGGCGCAGGTTGTGGCCAACTTACTTAGCAATGCCGTCAAATTTACCCCTGCCAACGGCACCATCAATATGGACGTAACCCTCCAAAAAGAAGACGATGACCTTTGCACCTTACAATTCGACATCACCGACACCGGCATTGGCATTGACCCAGAGCATCAAGAACGCCTCTTCCAACCCTTCCAACAGGCCGAAAGCAGCACCATGCGCAAATACGGCGGCACAGGGTTGGGGCTGGCCATATCCAAAAACATCATCACTATGATGGGCGGCGACATCTCGTTCACATCCACGCCCGGCATCGGCTCTACATTCACCTTCACGGTGCAAGCAAAACGCGTAGCGAACGACTCGCACCACAGCGATAAAAACAACGAGGACACCGCCCTAACCGACGACATCCACGATATATTTAAGGGTTACGCCGTACTCATGGCCGAAGACGTGGAGATTAATTGCGAAATTGTCATGTCTCTACTGGAACCCACCGGCATTGCCATCGATTGTGCATACAACGGCGAGGAAGCGGTGCAAATGTTCACCGCCAACCCCGACAAGTACGACATCATCTTCATGGACTTACAAATGCCTGTCATGGATGGCTACGAAGCCACCCGTTTGATCCGCAGCTTACCCGCCCCCAATGCGCAATCTATCCCCATCATCGCCATGACCGCCAACGCCTTCCGCGAAGACGTAGAATCCTGCATGCAAGCCAACATGAATGCGCATATTAGTAAACCGTTGGATGTACAAGTTATTATTCAACGCCTGCGGGAGTTGCTGCCGGTAAGGTAACTTACCATTGAATAAAATATAAAGATCAAAAAGGTCGTTTTGTAAATCAAACGACCTTTTTAACTGTCACAAATTTTCGAAAACTAGCTAATCGGGTTGCAACACTGTCTCGCGCGTGAATATATAACAGTACGGGCATCCCCCCTTCGTAACAGGGCACGGAGTGGTGCGGGTGGTACTTGGGTGGTGCAGGTGTTGCATACAACCCACGCAGGGAACTGATGAGCGTAGTGGCGCGGCGGAGTGAACACACTACCGAAGAAATGCATCTTCTTTCCGGCTAATCGACGCTGAGTGCCTTTCGTTGATTGCTATTGCATTGTACAACGGGTTTTTGGACAAAACTCATGGCATTTTTTAAGATTTTACATATATCGTCACAGAATAATTATTTATCGTTTAACGATATATTATTATTGACATTCGTTTTGCATGAATATACAATACCCTTAATCACAGGGTCAGCCATGCGCAGGGCTTGATTCCGGATATATTGAGGAGGGTTATATGAAAACACCTGTTTATAGCCGTATTTTGTTGTATGCATTGTATTTGGCGTTTGTGGGGGGTGCGGTTATCGCGCTTACATTACCTTGGGGGTTGGATTTTTATGCGCGTATATTTCGCGGGGCGGCGGCTTTGGTGCCGGCGTATCGGGCGTTTATCCAACCGTTTTTGATGGCGGTGGCGGTACCGGGCTTGTGGATATTGGTTGAAATGATATGTATGCTGCGCTCCATTAATGGCGCAGCCGGGCCTTTTGTAGCGCGCAATGTACGTGCGTTGTACCGCATTGGCGGGTTGTTGTTTTTGCTGGCGGCGGCATTTTTGTTTAAATGCTTCTTCTTTATGACGTTTCTGACGCTTTTGGGCATGTTGTTTTTTATCGGCAGTGGTTTGTTTGCCTTCACGTTTGCCGCGTTGATACGCCAATCCATCGTTTTCCGTGAAGAAAACGATTTGACGATTTAGGGAGGCTGCCATGATTATTATTAATTTGGATGTCATGATGGCCAAGCGTAAAATCGGGTTGGCAGAATTGGCCGAACGCATCGACTTAACCCAAGCGAACTTATCGATTTTGAAGAATGGGAAAGGCAAGGCCATCCGCTTTGCTACATTGGACCGATTGTGCCGCGCGTTGGATTGCCAACCGGGCGATATTTTGGAATATGCAAATACAGGGGAGGGCGCGATATGAACGGCAACGCAAACGGCGGCTACCCCTTGCAGCCACAACCTATAAATACAAGCGAGCCACATGTGCCCGCTGCTCGTGCACCCCTTGGCACAGCAGAGAAAATTTTGTTACCCACTGTATTGCTTATCGCGTTTTTATTTGAACGGCTTTTATTTGGCGCTATATTTCGTTATGGGTCGGCGTTTCATGTGTATATGGCACACGGTGTGTTTTGGCTGTGTTATTTGGCCGCTCTTTATGCGTATTTTTGGCAGCGGCTCAAGCGTGATTGGTTGCTTTGGATTGTATCGGCATGTGTGGTTGCGTTGGTGGTATGGAACTTTGCGCATCCGACCCTGCACGTTAATGAAAACTACCGCATCATTTCGGCATTGGTCATCCCCGGTGTGTTGATGGCGCATGCAGTGTGGATGGCGGCCGGATACACCTTAAAATCGGCAGAGGGCATGGCCGTATCGTGGTTGGCGGGTTGGTTTGTGCTGCCGTTTTCTAAATTAACGGTATTCTTTTACAGCATCGGCACGTTATTTTCGCAACGCTCGACTCCTACGGTGAAGAAGGCGATGTTGGGTGTGGTTATCGCAGTGCCGATGTTGTTGGTCATTGTGCCGTTATTGATGGGAGCGGATCAGGTCTTTGCCCATTTTGTACGCAGTGTGTTTAGCAATTTCAGCGTGGGGTTATTTATCTTCCGCGTGATATTGATTGCGGTTGTTTCCGCGTTGTTCTTTTCATTTTTGTGGAATGTGGGATACGGCGGGCACCGTACTTTTGCCTTACCCGCACAAGCGCGTGTTGACCGTGTCGTGTCTTATGTGGTGCTGGGCAGTATTTCGATGGTGTATGTGGCGTTTTGTATCGTGCAATTTACGTTCTTGTTTGCGCGTGCGGGATTGCCGCAAGGTATGACCTATGCCGAATACGCTCGGCAGGGCTTCGCTCAAACAGTGGCCGTATGCGCCATCAATTTAATTATATTCGCTATCTTTCTTCGCCTGGGCGAAAAAGGGCGCACGTTAAAAGTACTGCTTTTGGGATTGCTGACGCTTACGGCCATCATGCTGATTTCGGGTGCAACGCGGTTGCATTTGTACATTGCCACTTACGGTTTAACTTGGTTACGTTTGTTATCCGCATGGTTTATGGTATATGTTGCAACGGTCATCGGGTTGTGCGCCGTGCGTTTACTTTCAAAAAGGAACCTTCCCGTACTTGCCATAGGTGCGTTAATTTTGTTGGTATGGTTTGTGATACTGGGTTGGTTAAATCCGGATGCGTTTGTGGCTTGGTATAACGGATGATATAATGCACCATGCAAAAAACGAATCTAAACGCGGCGCAGCAAACCGCCGCATTACATATTAATGGCCCCATGATGGTACTGGCCGGCCCCGGCAGCGGCAAAACCGCTACGCTGGTAGCGCGGGCGGTGCATTTGGTGCAAGCGGGGATACCGCCGTCCGACATTTTAGTTATTGCGTATTCCCGCGCGGCGGCTACGGAAATGAAGGGGCGTTTCGCCTCGCGGTTTACAACAGAAGGTTTGGACGTGCCGTCGGTTACGTTTGGCACGTTCCATTCGGTCTTTTATCGGATGCTGCGCGAGCATAACGCAGATAATGAGCAAATCATCCCCGAGGGCGAACGCCGCAACTTCGTGCGGTTATGTTTGGAAAAGCGCGAATATGAAGCCGACAATGATTTACTATCCGCTGTATTAAATGAAATGTCATTGATCCGCAACGAATTATTTGAACCGGCGTACTACCACGCCACATCCATCGGCAACACAGATTTTCATGTCATTTGCGAACAGTACGAAGCATACAAAGTCAGCAAGCGATTTATCGACTTTGACGATATGCTGTGCCGCACCCACACGCTGTTTAAAACCGATGCGAAGTTTTTACAACGTTGGCGCAATCGCTATACCCATATCATGATTGACGAGTTCCAAGACATTAACCGCGTGCAGTATGAAAACGTGCGCCTGCTGGCAGCGCCGTTGAATAATTTATTCATCGTGGGTGACGACGACCAAAGCATATACCGATTCCGCGGGTCACGGCCGGAATTTTTACTGCACTTTCCGCAGGATTTCCCGGGGACGCAACAAGTGACGCTGGCCGTCAATTACCGCTCCACCGACCCCATCATCCGCTTCGCCAATGCCGTCGTAGCCGAAAATGAACACCGCTACCCCAAGGACATCATCGGTACCGACCGCAACGGCCCCACCCCCACCGTACTAACCGCACAAGACCAAAACGAGGAAGCCACAAAAATCGGCGAGCGCATCCGCAAGTTGATACGCAGCGGCACCAACCCGGACGAAATTTGCATCGCATTCCGATTAAACATGCAAGCCCGTGCATTTGCTGACGCGTTCCTGCATCAAAACATCCCCTACCGCACGCGGGACGAAATGCCCATCCTGTACGAACATTGGCTGGCCGAGGACATCTTTGCTTACCTGCGGCTGGGCTTGCGCGTACAATATGACGGTTTTAACCCCGACGCCGCGCGCATCGCCAACAAACCCTACCGCTTCATTTCCAAGGCCTTCCTCGAAGCTTGCCGCAAACACGAGCGCGACCCGTTGGAGGCCTACCCCTACGACAAATCGCTGCATATTTCGCAAAAAACACGGTTGGAAGAATTACAAACCCACATCAAGCAACTGCGGGGCAAAAATTCCGTTGACGCAATCCGCTACATCCGCCGGTTTATCGGTTATAATGAACACATCAACGATCATTGTAACTACCGAAAACTAGACCCCACCGGGCTACACGAACTGGCCAATGAATTACAAGAAGCTGCCAAAGCCCACCCCGACCCCGCCGACTTTTTGGCTTTTGCGGACGCTGCCATCGCCGCCAAATCACAAGACGCACCCACGGGGCCATGCGTGACCCTCACCACTTTGCATTCCGCCAAGGGGTTAGAATTCAGGCATGTGTTTATCGCGGGCGTGGTGGAAGATATCCTGCCGCACATCCGCTCCAAGACCCCCGCAGAAATTGAAGAAGAACGTCGCCTCTTATATGTAGGCATCACCCGCGCCAAGCACGAATTATTCCTGTCCGTGCCCAAGACGCGTTATGATAAAATCACCGAGCCATCAAGATTCATCAAAAACTTCCGGGAGTGATTCACATGAGAAAGTTCTTTCGCAAGCACAAACAAAAACTGGCGTTAATTATCGTAATTATCATCGTGCTGGCCATGATTGCCGGGCCGATTGCCTTGTTTTTCATGTAGCACATAAAACATGGACTTTGTACAACCGACACAAAACACTTTTTATGACATAAAATTTATTTTTGTTGTCGTTTGTTTTTTTGTTGCTTTGGGGTCGTATTTCTTGAGCCGAGACAAGCGCAGTTGGGCTTGGCTGGTGGGGGGTATGGCCTTTACTGTGGCGGCAGATTTCTTTTTGGTTTTGCAAAATGCGCATGTACCGGGGGTTGCGGTTTTTTGCTTCACGCATGTGTGCTACGCATTGCGGGCGCAACGCAATGACGGAAAATTTACACGCCGGTTTTATTTATTTGTATTTACCGTTGCGACGGTGACAGTAGCGGTGTTGCTAGTGTTGGACAGCATCTTCGCGCTGGTGGGTATGTATGCCGCGCTGTTTATGGTTAACCTGTACGTAAATTTCAGGTACCGCCGCACCAATAAGAACGGCACTTTTATTTTTGTCGCGCTGGTGCTATTCGCCTTGTGCGATATGGCGGTCATGTTGTTTAATGTGCCGAATTACTTGGGTGTGATGCCCGCACTGGAACATGTTTATCCCTTCATTTGGATTTTCTACCTACCCGCGCAGGCGATGCTGGCAGTCAGTGCCATACATCTCTTTCAAAAAGAAAGATAGGAGGAACCACCGTGCCCGCACATGACCCGCTACACGACATCCACCATTACAGCCCCACCTTCACCATCAAACAATTGCTCACTTTTTGCGAGCGCAAATCGTTACCCATTACCCGCGCCATGGTGCAAAATTACATACGTGAGGGTTTACTTCCCTCCCCCGACGGGCGCTTCTACACGCACAAACACCTAGCCGCCTTGGTACTGATCCATCGGCTCAAACGCATCTACGACATACCGTCCATCAAAAAAGCCCTGCAACCATACATGGATGGCGAGGGCTTGCCGTTGGAAAAATACACGCAACTGTCCGCGGCGTTGGATGCGGCTTGTACACAGTGGAATGAGCAAGTTATATTTGCCTTTGGTGATGTATTGCGGCTTACGACCGATCGCCAACTTGATTAACTAGACAGTATTAGTTGAAAGGCATGTCAAATATGATTCGCGAGAAAGTCCCGACGGTAGAATGCGACATACAAAATGTACTGTCTGCAATCATCCATTTTCCATTCAATTCTACCAAATAAACAATGTTATTTTCTACCGTAAACACACCGAAGGGATTAAACACAGTGCTATCAACATAAAATAAAATAGCTCTTGAAACATAATTCCAGCCAGCATAATCTAAAAAATAATAAGGTATATTTTGTCGCAACCGATTATAAAGGGAAGTTAATGAAAAATCTCTTGAATATGTTATTGTATAAAAAGTCCGCTCGCTAACAGACTCTTGAAATGCTTCATATTCTCTTCTGTGCATTTGCAACATGTTTGCAATAGTTCTAACATTATAATGAGTATAAAGAAAATCGCCAATAAATTCTTCCCGAAACCCTTCATGACGAATCCAAGCATTGAAAGCGACATCATATGAAAGCATACGATGTCTATTTAATGTAATAAGATCAATTTCTTCGCGTGCATTCAAATAATTGCGTAACACATCTTCGGGTGTATTATATTCGACAGTGGTTCTATTAAAATGGTTAAATGTGGGATTGGACCAATTCGCATTCATTCGTATTTGAACCCCGCTATTTCTGCCAATAGTTAGGGATGGGTAATTAGTCCAAGCCCTACCCCAAAACGCATAATAAAATTCTCTTTCTATTCTATCTCTAAAATGAGCGGTTTCAACAAATCCTCTGTTTACATAGATTCTTCCAACACCTTCATTTAAACGTGTATTATAACGAAAATAATATGACCCTTCTATTGCTACGCCGTCAAAATGTTCGATATCAAGTATAAGACGCATGTACCTAGGAGGTCCGCCGAACATACTTGGTGGTAATCGTCTTTCATATTCCCACCTGCCGTTTATATGCCAATACTGTGAAGTATAATAGGTATATATATCGCTTCTTCTTATCCTCCATTGTCCATCCCATGAGTCAAAGAATGGAAATACCGAAATATAATTATATTCAGTTAAAAAATGATACGTTGTTCTATGTTGATAAACTAACCGATCCGAATCAAAATCACGATTTAAATCAATATCACGTGAAATAAAATTAATTGTTGATGAAAATCCGGTATGAGGAATTAATGAAAATACGTAATGATTAACATCATCTAATGGCATATACGAAAGTGGAACGGCATGCCTATCAACAATATTTGCATTATGGAACTCCCACCCATCTACACCTACGCGAAATGAAACGCTATAATTGATCGAAAATAAAACATCATCATTTAATGCCTCAACTTCAACATGAGTGGTAAAAATTGCGTGTTCTGCATATTGAAATATTTCGTCAGAAAATGTTTCCGGCAACACAACACTTTCTATGTTCAAATTTCTGTTTAAAATAAATCCATCATATTCCAATGCGTTTAATGCAGCGTGCAGTACCTGATCTCGACTTGGCACTGTTTTGCTCCATTGAGCATCCATACCCCGATACCTATTTAAATTTCTTATGCGCCAACCATCATTGTACAGCACATAATACACGGTATAACTTAATCTGTATTCAACATTACCTTGACGAGCTTGTACAGTAACCCACACAGTATCTTGATTTTCATTTGCCATTGTTTGGCGTCGGAGTATTTCTATGCCGGTAATTTCATCAGCAAAGAAAACCGGATGCGCTTCAATATCTCGCATGATATCCCTTTCGTTTTGCGGTGAGTTAGAACACCCTGTTACAACGATTAACAAAAGTGCGCTTGCTAAAAATAAATAAACAAGTTTAATCATACAATTTCCTCCATTTTTACATACTTCCATGTAGATGCATTGTTTGTATAGTTATGAACCACACTTTGTGCATAAAGCCATAACTATCCACAGCTTTAATTTATTAAAACAAACAAAAAGAGTGGTGTCTCTTTAACGTAAAGAGACGCCACTCACTGTATTGCATTGTTAATACATTACATGACCCTGCCTGCCTGCCTGCCTGCCTGCCTGCGGTGCGTTCGTCATATTCTTACACCAGTCTCTATATTTGTATAATAACATCGTTTATTTTACTCCATATGACATTTATCGTCAAATGGAAATCTCTTGCAACAGGATATATTCACCAACGCGTCGGCACATCGTATTTATGAATATTATCATCCGATGTTAAAACTACCATGTCTTCAACCAATGCCGTTGCTATTATCATACGATCAAACGGATCACGGTGTATATAAGACAAACTTTCAACCGCAGTGGCATGCGCGAGTTTGAGCGAAATTAATTGAATCGGAAATGTATTTAGCTTGGCAATTAACGCCCCTACTCCTCCGGACAGTCCCGTCATTTTGTTAAGACAATATCTTCATTACATATACTCCTTAAAATCATCCAACGATGCATCAAAATCATCTGCCATTTCAAATTGCCCGCGCATACAACCAAAAACTTCGGCACGGGAGACTTTGGACTTAGAATTGGCAAATACAACATCAACCAAATCTTTTGGTAATGCCCACAAGCCTTACATCAATTTTTCATAAACGGCACATTCTTCAATGCCGATTAAAGCTCCTGATATTGATTTTTCATTGTATTGCAATGGGGATACAGGTGCAACGCATGACGACAACAAAAATCCCGACATTTGGCGTGTTTGCCAATCTGTCGGGATTTTGTCAATCAATTTGTATTTGCATTTATTTAATCCGTGTTATGGTGGTAGTCGTCGCATCCATATGAAGCAACGACTCCAACGCGCCACGGTCAGGGTGCATGATGTTGTGTGCGATTAATTTGTTAACCGCTGCGGTCACATCTGCCGGCGACAAGCCGGGTGTAACGTTCTTGATGCGGAACTGCCTGCGTCCGCCGGTGTCAGTGGCAAATGCCAAGGTGTAATAGGTCATTCCATTTCCTCCTTTCGTTAAGATTTCCTTTCATAATTAATACATCCTTAATTTCGTTCGATTTCGGACAAGGTGCTGATGCGTGCCGTTACGGTGCTGCCGTTATACAAGGCTTCGATACCTTCAATAAAGCCAACCGCATCCGCAGGTGACATCGACGGATCAACGCCCAATAAGCTGCATACACTGCGGCCGTCGGTGCCGACAATACGCAATGATGAAGAGGCGTGGACAATGTTTGCCATGCTTTTCCTCCTTTCGTTTTATTTTGTTGTAATTGTTGTTGGTGTGTTCTATGGGTAAAAATCGGACAGGCCTGTCCCGGTTTTGTGCCGCTGTTATGAAGGGCTAGGCCTAGTAGGGATGCGGCATTGCTACGCGCGTGAATATACAGCAATGCGTTGTCCCCCCTTCATACTAAGAGGCACGGGTGGTACGAGTGGTGCAGGTGATGCGCTTGGTGCATACAACCCACGCAGGGGACTATCGAGTGCTTTGTGTCGCAAGCGACACGCACCATTCAATTGGATGAGCGCAGTGGCGCGGCGGAGTGGACATACCGAAGTACATCTTCTTATCCGGCCATTCGGCGCGAAGTGCCTTTCGTTGATTGCGGGTGCAGTTTAGCTCGTGGATTTTGCCAAAACCTTCGGCATTTTCTTAGAATTTGGCACAAAAATACCATTATATGGTATAACGATCCAATACGGCCTTCGGGCCGTTTTTAATTGGATAATTTCCCGGGGATAACATTTCAATAAAGGTTAACAATAGGAAACATTCAAAAGTTTAAACGATTTTATGTGCTATTCTGCGCTTGCACACCCTTGTGCAGCCAATTTTATACAAAATCACCAAGGAGGTTACAGATGAACAAAAATTGGTTGAAACATGCGCCTATGCAATTAATCCGGCGTATTTTGGCACTGTTTGTGGCATTTACAATGCTATCCAGCAGTATCGCGCTTGCTAGTCCTATTTATGAAGCGGATTATGCAGCGGACGAACCGTATTACGTCGAATATGTGGACGAATCTTATTATGATACGGAAGATGAAAACGAATCAAATGATTATCCGCAAGAGGATGAAATTGACAATATCGTAGAGGACGACGGTATCTACGACGCGTATTATGAGGCATCTTACTTAGAAGAAAACGACACTTACGACGAAGACAATGATTCGTATGACAACAACGACGACACCAACGAAGCCGAATATCCTTATGTCGACAACGATGATGTCTACGACGAAAACGGCGTAACATACCCGGAAGACGATACCTACGAAGATTACGACGTATCCTACCCAGAAGATGACATCTATGATGAATACGATGATGATTCCCAGACAAGTGATGATTACATCATTGAAGAAGTGAATACAGAAATCCCCATCGTTCAATTGGACGACGCCGGTTGGGTCATTATTTTTGATCCCAACGGAGGAACCACGCCTGAAGGGCATGGGGAGCGATTGGCAGAAATCCCTGTTTGGGATGGTACGTTTCGATTGGGTCGAAACAACATGCCCAACCCACCCTCGCACCACAACGCAGTATTTATGGGTTGGTATACCGAACCGGTACTTGCACCCGGCACACCGCATACCTTTTTTGCCGGTGACGAAGCTGTGTCCGGCGCCCTTACCTTGTACGCGATATGGGGACACAATTTAGAATTTCGTTGCAATCAATTAAACCCACCCAGTAGCCTCAGCGCATTTGTTGAGCGCTTGGTCGTTATTGATGGATGGTCGGTACAACAAATGCGCACCATCCGGGGCAACATAAACTGGCCAACAAACCCGGAACGCCCCGGGTATGCATTTGCTTATTGGGCTGAAATTGTGGGTGGCGATATTGGAGACGAATATACCATTGACAGCCCCATCACCCGGTCAATCAACTTATTTGCTCAGTGGACAGAATTACCCTATCACACCATAACCTTCCACCCGGAAGGCGGAACATTGAATCCGCATAGTCCGGAAGACATGCTATACCGTTTTGCTTATCACGGTACCACCTTGTGGCACGGCAGCAACTTAGAACTTAACCATTCTATCGTGAACAATTGGCAGTTAGTGCCGCAATTAACCCCGCCACAAGCCGGCCTTACATTTGAAGGTTGGTGGATTATGCCCGGCGGCTGGAACACACCTGGTAATGTGCGTTGGTTTGGCCCATCAGGTTGGTCCAATCACAACAGTTCCGACGCGCACCATTATCATGTATTGGAAGACATGGAAGTATTTGCGCATTGGGTAGTCAGGATTTCATTTGACAGAGGCCCGGGGTCTGTGGGAGGTCAAGATACGTTTCCGGCAGGTTTTTCCGGCGAATCGTCCTCTTTTGCTGCCATCCGCGACCTACCGTCGAGTGGGGGCACCATTGCCGAAGATGGCATGCGCATGGCTTGGCGGTCTTCTTTTGCAAGCGATGGGCCAAGAACCATGGCGATCCCATTCAATAATGCACCCGCCAACAACCCCACGCGTGTAGGCTTTACGTTTGCCGGTTGGTACAGTGCACGTATTAATGACAATTATCCGCCAGGGCAAGTGCCGGATGGCGTTTGGCCTTTTGACCCCACTACGCAGCACGAAGTTAACGCCACTTATTTTGCACGTTGGATACCCAATGAACCATTGCGTGTTACATTTTATCCGCAAGGCGGCGTATTCCATGGTGTGGACAACCCCACCGAACGCTGGGTTTCCCCTATTGTATTAGAAGGCCAGCAATTGAATGATAACCGCATTGCCCCCATACCAACAAAACCCGGACATCTTTTTGCCGGATGGTTTACCACACCGGAAGGCACCGGCGTAAACATTACTGTAAGTACAGTGATTAATGAACCTATCACGGCATATGCAAGGTATGTACCCTATATACAAATGCGTTTTCATGCCAACTACAGCGGCAACAACACCATCCTAACCCGCCGTGTACCCCTTGGGCTTAGCATGCAAAATATTGCTAATATTTGGAGTTCGGCCGCTGGAAGCATTTGGAACAATAGGGTGCTACCCCCCGATTTCCGGATTACCCATTCATGGTATTTTAACTTAACGGGCATAGGCCACACGCCGGAGTTCCAACGCCCCGGCTTCAGCTTGCAACATATGGGCTCCACACTCAATAGCAGCATGTCATCAGGAGACTGGGGGCTCATCGCTTGGAATACCCAACCCGATGCAAGCGGCTCATTATTCACACATCAAACCATTATTAGTGACCCCGGCAATGGCGTCATTGACGTGTATGCCCATTGGACAGTGAATATAACGCTGGACAGCAACCGTAGCACTTTTGTAGGCGATTTGACAAACAGCACGCAACGGCACTCCGTTTCAGAGGGTTTTTCTTTTAACACCCACCACTTGCACCCCAACCAGCAACAAGCGGCAGCGTTGGGAATGACGACCTTAGGACGTTCTGTATTGCCCATGAATGAAAGTCAATGGTGGGATTTGCGTATGCCTGCACATGTTGACCCACCGCTTCAACTTATCGGTTGGTACAGCGCACGCACGGTAGACCAGCCCGGTATTTGGCTTCACGAAACGACTACGATTACCGAACCGATGACTTTCTACGCCATTTGGGGTGGCAACAATGTTTTCCTCTCTGGCGCAGCACCGGTGGGTGCAGTACCCATCGAGCCTTATGCCATACCCGGTTTGCCGCTTAGACCCGGCGAACCCTTCGAATCGAGTGATTTACCACCGGATCCTTCTTCCCCCGGACTCAAATTTGTGGGTTGGAATTTGAACCCACAAGGCACCGGCCGATGGATTGACCTAGGTTCTACAGACACCCTACCCCGACAAATTTTTGCGGTATGGGATGTAAATCTATTGTTTGATGCCAACGGCGGCACCGTATGGATGCCTGCGCAAGGCCAATGGGTAACTCAAACCAGCATTGAAACACGCGCAGGCGGCATGCTGGGGCAAGCAAGTATGCCCCTTAACCCGCAACGCACAGGCTGGGAATTCCATGGTTGGAACACCGATAGGCAAGGCCTGCTTAACGGTACTGGTTCATCATATAATGCGCAAACCGTCGTTACGACCTCGCGCAATACCGACTTAATGGGAATCATACAAAGCCAAAGCTCCATTTACGCACAATGGGTTTCCCGTTTTGTTTTCGACTTAAATGGCGGCACAATGAATGGCAGCGATGACGAAGTAACGGTTTTAATTCCCGAAAGCGCTACCATTTCGAACCATACCCCCACGCCCACCCCACCCAAGGGACATGAATTCAGCCATTGGGAAATCTGGGACGAATCTTCAGGCCAATATGTATATTTTGATATTAATCAACCCAACACCGACAGCGGCCCCATTGTGTTGGTAGCTCGGTATACGCCACTCACCTTCAACGTAACCATCCAATACCGCGAAAACGGACAACCCGTAGGCACCCCACGCACCATTCAAGTCGTGTTTGGCGAAGGCTCGCCCGTATCAAGCACGCATGCACCTTCAAGCGCCAACCATGTGTTTATTGGTTGGTCGGTGCATCACTTGTATGGCGCATTTGCCAACGACGGCCAGCTTAGCACCTTATTTACCTTGCTACATGACGGCGACATCACCATTTATGCAGACTTTGTCGTGCCATCGCCATGGCTGTTGTCCATCGAAAACTTCGTATTTAAATCCACGCTACCACAAGGCCAATCACCGGGCGGCATACTTTATTCCGGTGATGCATTAAACCTTGCATCCGGCCAAGCAGAAAATTGGACATTCTTGGGCTGGACAACCGAAACGTATATGCTGGAAATAGGTATCCATATCGACAGCGTTACCTTGGCTCCGCCCCCCAACCTTATGCCGGACAATGACCTTACGGTTACGGCAGTGTGGGGTAGCCAAACCGGCATCATCGGCATACCCAACACTTACAACGTGCAAATCGTTAACGTACCGGGCGGCTTATCTCATTTCGACCAAAATCCGGCCTCAGGCATGTTATTGCCCGTACCTGTTGGCACGTTGCTTACCTCGGTGTTAGATGCAGGTACAGCCCGACGTTTGCCACCGCATTATCATAATTGGTTCCATCCTACCCCCTATGAATTTGTTGGATTTTCGCTTGATTGGGATGCGAACGAATCTACCGGCACGCTTATGTCGGAAAACGCACGCATGCCCGACAATGACATTATCGTATACGCCATTTGGCGCCCCTACAGGCCGATAACCGTGGTGGATATCTTTAATCCATCAACCAACAGTTATCCGTTAGATTTAACCGCCGAAGACCCCAACCAAAGTGATGAAGATCTATTCTTCGAAGACTGGCACATTGTTAACCGCGATGCCCCTACTTGGTTTCCCGAAGGCACACGTCAATTTATCATAACGCCTCCGCCCGGCACGTATTTTAGCCAAGGACAAGTACCAATCATCAATCCGCCACCCGGTTATGTAATTGTTAGCAGTTACGTACAACATCATGGGAATCAAAACGAGCGACTCCCACTGTCTGTGCGCATTGCACCGGGTTTTAACGTCTATTTTGACCTTGACGGCGGTCATATCCCCGTACACGACAATATGACATGGGAAGTAATTGGCCAAGACACAGGCCCACTTGTACGCGGTTTGGCCAGCGGTACGTATACATGGTTCTGCTGTGTATATAATTGGAGTGAACCACAACGCGCAGGCTATTTATTTGATGGCTGGCGAGATGAAAACGGCATAGAATGGCGGCGCAGCACCGGACAAGATGGTGCATTGAGCAACAGCATGATCAGCCAAGAGCATGCAGGACACACATTTACAGCCTTGTGGCGTGTACCTTCAATTTTCCATGTAAGCACGGATGTTGTACCGCGCAACGGCGGCCGCATAAGTATTGTTGAATTGCTAGATCCCGATTATTTAAATTCGGATGCATGCGATAACTTGCAGGATTGCCCGTACTATATTCTCGGTGCTTACTTCTGTTTATGCATGTTCTATTCCATTGAACATGACGCAACAGGCACTGATGTAACGGAACGATCCTTCATTATCTTCCTGGCACATCCGCAAGAAGGTTTTGAATTTGAAGGAGCACGCATTGCTTTCTCGATGTTTGGCGACGACTTTGATGAGTTCTTTAGCTTTATGGAGTTAATTGATATGGGGCTCATCATGCCCATGAACGTCGGCTACCTGTTAATTATTTTCCCCGAAGGCACGATGAGCGATAGCCATGTGGTTGTCCACTTTGTACAAACACACATCATCATCGATGTTGAAAACGACCGCAACACAACCGTAAGCTTCCCGGAAAACGGAGAAGTAGATTACGAAATTACGGGCGACGAACCAACAGATGAAGGCAATATTTACGTTACCTTCCCGCCTGGCACCAACCCCGAAGATATTGTCGTAAACTTGCCCAACAATAATTGGCAATACACCATACCCCCCGTTGGCGATGGCGAATATGTAGTCGTAATCATCACCCCGCCCACCACCACCGCCCCACAAACAAAGTCTATCATCGTAAATAAAGTGTGGGATGTGGAAAACAGTACGGAAATACCCTCGCAAGTTTTTGTACAACTTCATAAAAACGGCACAGCCTACCGCGACCCGGTCATTTTGAACGCAGCCAACAACTGGCGATTCGAATTTGCCGATTTGTATATTACCGGTTCGAGCAATGAAAGATTCGTTTCGCTTAGCAGCAACGTGTATACCATTACGATGACACCCGTATCAGGCTTCACTTCCACGTACTACGACAGAATCGTAAGCGGCGTGCAAAACATCACTATAACCAGCACGGCGATACCCAACGGCTCCACTGCACCGCCGGCTGAAAACAGCTCCACTGCTCCACCATCGGAGAACAGCTCCACTGCTCCACCGGTCGAAAACGGCTCTACTGCTCCACCATCGGAAAACGGCTCCACTGCTCCACCGGCCGAGAATGGCTCTACTGCTCCACCATCGGAGAATGGCTCCACGGCTCCACCGGTCGAAAACGGCTCCACTGCACCGCCGGCCGAAAACGGCTCCACTGCACCGCCGTCAGAGAACGGCTCCACTGCACCGCCGTCAGAGAACGGCTCCACTGCTCCAACGGCCGAAAACGGCTCCACTGCACCGCCGTCAGAGAACGGCTCCACTGCTCCAACGGCCGAAAACGGCTCCACTGCTCCACCCGCTTATAACGGCTCCACTGCACCACCGTCGGAGAACGGCTCCACTACACCACCATCGGAGAACGGCTCCAATGCACCACCGTCGGAGAACGGCTCCACTGCACCACCATCGGAGAACGGCTCCAATGCACCACCGTCGGAGAACGGCTCCACTGCACCACCCGCCGAAAACGGCTCCACTTCTCCACCCGTTGTTGACTCCACCCCATCTTCAACCCCCGCGCCCCCCAATCCTCCAGCAGGTAGTGAATTGGTTTACTGGAACGGTTATTACATCGTAGTCGATGCCAATAACATTCCGCAGGGTGTTTGGCGGTTTGACGATGAAGCGGGTACATGGATATTCGACGTATCCATTCCGCAAGGATTTGCGCTTGAATTTGCGCAACCGATTGGATTAATGCCACAAACCGGCAATGTAACGTTTGCATCCACTTTTATAGCATGGCTACACATCATGGGTGCGGCTATTGCAATCACCGCAACCGTCCTCATCACCAAACGCCGCAAGAAAAACATTTAACACGCGGCTTTATCGTTTGCAACAAGCCAAAATCCAGCTGGTGGCAAATTGCCACCAACTGGATTTTTTTGCCCAATTAATTTTTGCAACATTGAATTGCAATGAAATTGTAACAATGTACACCCCATGTTATAATCGCAAAAAATTCAAATTTGAGAAGGAGCATCCGCATGAAACTCTTCATCGACACCGCCAATGTGGCGCACATTAAGGAAATTAACGATTGGGGGGTTATTTGTGGCGTAACCACCAACCCTTCGCTCATCGCCAAAGAAGGCCGCGACTTTGCCGAAGTCGTGCGCGAAATTACCACGCTGGTTGACGGGCCCATCAGTGCCGAAGTCATCGACACACAAGCCGACGGTATGCTTACCGAAGCCCGCGAGCTTGTCAAAATCCACAAAAACATCGTCATCAAAATCCCCATGACCGCCGAAGGTCTGAAAGCAACCAAACAATTAACCGCCGAAGGCATCAAAACCAATGTAACGCTTATTTTTAACGCTACGCAAGCATTGTTGGCCGCGCGCGCGGGTGCTACGTATGTGAGCCCCTTCTTGGGTCGCTTGGACGATATCGGCATGGACGGCATGAACTTGATTGAAGAAATCACCGATATTTTTGACACGCACGGCATCGAAACAGAAATCATTGCCGCCAGCATCCGTCATCCCATCCATGCGATTCAAGCCGCACGCTTGGGCGCACACATTGCCACCATTCCGTATGCATGCTTCCACCAAATGCTGGCGCACCCACTGACCGATTCCGGCATTGAGCGCTTCCTCAAGGACTGGGAAGGGGTGGCAAAATGAGCCTCTTAAACCCCACTACCGTCAACACCCTGCGCTTTTTGGCTGTAGAAGCCGTACAAGCCGCCAACAGCGGCCACCCCGGCTTGCCCATGGGTGCCGCACCCATGGCCACCGCGCTGTGGAGCAACATGAAACACAACCCCGCCAACCCCAATTGGCCAGACCGCGACCGTTTTGTCATGAGTGCGGGGCACGGCTCGGCACTGCTGTATAGCTTGTTGCACGTGTTCGGCTACGACGTGTCGTTGGCAGATTTGAAAAACTTCCGCCAGCACAACGCCAAAACCGCAGGCCACCCGGAATACGGCCACATACCCGGTATCGAAATTACCACCGGCCCGCTGGGGCAAGGCATCGCTAACGGCGTAGGTTTCGCTTGGGCGGAAAATTACTTGGCCGCCAAATTTAATAAAGCGGACATTAAAATTGTAGACCACTACACCTACGTGCTGTGCGGCGACGGCTGTCTGCAAGAAGGCGTAGCCGCTGAGGCCGTATCGCTGGCGGGTACGTTGGGCTTGGGCAAATTAATCGTGCTGTACGACTCCAACAAAATCACCATCGAAGGCTCTACCGACTTGGCATTCACGGAAAACGTACAAGCACGCTTTGTCGCTTCGGGCTGGGATGTATTGGAAGTAGCCAACGGCGACACCGACTTGGACGGCATCTTATCCGCCATCGAAAAAGCCAAATCTACCGACAAACCCACTTTAATTGAAATCAAAACCACCATCGGCTACGGCTCGCCCAAGGCGGGCACCGCAGGCGTACATGGTTCCCCACTGGGTGCTGACGGCATCGCCGCTACCAAGGAAAAATTGGGCTGGGCACACGGCGAATTTACCGTACCCGCCGAAGTCACCGCCGCATCTACCGAATGGCAAAAAGTCGCCGCCGAAAATGAAACCAATTGGTTAGCCACAATCACCGCTTACCAATCCAAATACCCCGCCGACTATGCCCAATGGCATGCCTGGCAAAACGATTCCTTGCCCGCCGGCCTCGCGGATATCACGAAATTTTTCGCGGAGGAATTGGCCGACGACAAACCCTTGGCCACGCGCGTATCCAGCGAGCGCATCTTACAAAAACTAGCCGCAACCGTACCGCAACTCATCGGTGGTTCTGCCGACCTCGCCCCCTCCACCAACTCGTGGATGAAAGCACGTGGCGAAGGTTATTCCAAAACCAACCCAACCGGTTCCAACCTGCACTTCGGCATCCGCGAACACGCCATGACGGCCATTGCAAATGCCATGTACGCACACGGCGGTTTGCGCCCCTACGTAGCCGGGTTCTTCGTGTTCAGCGATTATATGAAGCCCGCCATGCGCCTTTCTGCGCTCATGGAATTACCCGTGGTGCACATCATGACGCACGACTCCATCGGCGTAGGCGAGGATGGCCCCACCCATCAACCCGTCGAACAATTAGCCGCGTTGCGCTCCATCCCCGGCTTCCTGACCCTACGCCCCTGCGACACGGCAGAAACCGCCGCCGCTTGGGTCATGGCGCTCACGCAAGAGAAGCCCTCCGCGCTGGTATTGTGCCGCCAACCCCTGCCGCAACTCGCAGGCACGGGTGAAGGCTTGTACAAAGGTGCCTATATATTGAAGGAAGCCACCAACCCTGCCACCGGCCAACCCGATGTATTACTCATCGCCAGCGGCTCGGAAGTGGAATTAATCCTCGCCGCACAAGCAAAATTGTTGGATGGCGCCATCCACGCACGCGTCATCTCCATGCCGTCGATGGAACTCTTCGACGCGCAACCCAACGCATATAAGGAAGAAATCCTGCCCAAAGCGGTACGCGCCCGATTGGCCGTGGAAGCCGCATCGCCCTTCGGCTGGCACAAATATGTAGGGCTGGACGGCGCGGTTGTGGGCATCAGCACCTTCGGTGCCAGCGCACCTGCGGGCAAGGTATTCGAAGAAAAAGGCTTCACCGTGGACAACGTGGTCGCACAAGCCAAAGGATTATTATCATGACGCACAAAGAGGTATTGACCGTCGGCAACCCCGTAGCGTTAGGCTTCGGCGCCATGCGTCTACCCGATGCCGACCAAACCGCACAAATGGTGGATGCATACTTGCAAGCCGGATACAATTATTTCGATACCGCGTGGATCTACGGCGATTCGGAAGAGAAGTTAAACAAGACCCTAGTGTCACGCCACGCACGGGATTCGTTCCTGCTGGCGGACAAGCTGCCGCCGTGGGAAGTAAAAAACACTCGCGACTGCGAGCGCATCTTTGACACGCAACTCAAGCGTTTGGGTGTTGACTATATCGACTTTTACTTGGTGCATTCGTTGGACGACGGCGGCGAAGAAGCCGTGGAAGCCAAAGATTTATTCGGCTTCGTCAAGAAGAAAAAGGACGCGGGTTACATCAAGCATATGGGCTTCTCGTTCCACGGCACGTCTGCCTACCTCGAACGCCTCCTACAGCGCCATCCCGAAGTCGAATTCATCATGTTGCAACTCAACTACGCCGACATCCTCGCCGGCCCCGCAGGCGAATGGCAAGCTTTGGCACGCAAGTACAACAAGCCCTTCATCGTCATGGAACCCGTCAAAGGCGGCGGCCTAGCCAAACTCCCTGCCCCGGCAGAGGCGTTGCTCAAAGCTCACGCGCCCAACCGCTCCATTGCCTCATGGGCCATCCAATACGCCGCCACGCTGGAAGGCGCTACCGTCATGCTGTCCGGCATGTCCAACATGGCGCAGTTGCAAGACAACCTCAAAACCTTCAAAGACTTGAAGCCCCTTACCCCCGACGAACACAACCTCCTGTCACAAGTCATGGGCGAAATTTCGAAGGTAGCCGCCATCCCCTGCACCGCATGCAAGTACTGTCACGCACATTGCCCGGAAAATATCGACATCGCTTCGTGCTTCGGCCTGTACAACGGCGTAAAAATGGGCGACGCCCACTGGAACCGCGCCAACATGTACCGCACGCTTGCAAAACGCGCCGAGCACTGCATCGAATGCGGCGCATGTCAACCCTACTGCCCGCAAAAAGTGGATATCATCGCAGGCTTGAAAGAAGTAGCAAGCGCATTTTAAGCAACAAATGTAACCGCCATACAATCAAATTCTTGTATGGCGGTTGCTTCTGTTAATCACATACTATGCCAAAAGGTGGCGATTTAATTGAAATACATACCCAACGCCCTGTCCATTGCGCGCATCGTTATTGCCGCAATCTTGCTCCCCGGCGCACTGTTCGGTTTCATTCCCGCACTGGAGACGTTTTTTATGGTGCTCTACATTACCGCCGGCCTAACCGACCTCTTCGACGGCCCCCTAGCCCGCCGGTACAACCCGGGCAGCAAAATGGGTGCCAACCTAGACGGCACGGCAGATTACATCTTCATCGCCGTGTGCTTGATCACTATCCTACCTGCATTCGAAGGTATCAACGCCGTGACCATCGGCATCGTAATCGGCTTCGTTGTGTTGAAAATCCTAGGCATGGTCGTCGGTTACCTCCACTACCGCCAACTCATGATGATGCACACGCGCCTGTCCAAGGCTGCCGCATTCGCCGCATGGCTCCTACCCATCGTGTACTTCTTCACTCCATTGAATGTAAATACTGTATTTATTTTCCTAGGCGCATACTGCTACATCTACCTAGCAGAAGAAATCGCCATCAACGTAATAATGCCCTACCCCAAGCGCGATATTAAAAGCGTGTTTGAAGCCTTGCGCCTACGCCGCGCGCATCTAAACCAGGATAACGCGTAAAAACACAAAAAAATATTGCAATGCATTTTTGAACCGCAACACCCATGATTAGGAGCAATATTTCTTATTCATGGGTTATTTTATATTCAAACGGCGTAAAATCACCTAGCGTAACCTATTGCTTGTGACGCAAGGTAATGAGTCATTATAAAGATGAGGAAGTGACATCTGTGTCAAAATACACAACCGGAGAAACGGCAAAATTGTGCAATATCACCGTTCGAACAGTTCAGTTTTATGACACCAAAGACTTGCTCAAACCCAGCGATCTAACCGAAGGCGGCAGACGGCTGTATACTGATGATGATTTAACTAAGCTTCGGCTTATTTGCACATTAAAAACGATTGGCCTTTCGCTTGAGTTAATCAAAAACATCGTGGATAGCGAATCACCGATAAAAATGCTGACGCTGCTGCTTGACGAGCAAATAAAACGGCTGGACAATGAAATTAACGAACGGAAAAAACAGCTCGCAACGATTGATGTTGTCAAAGATAGCATCCACAACAAAACCACAATCCCAATAAATACCATCACTGACATAGCGCGCATGGTGGAGAAAAACAAAAAAGTACGCTCAAAGTTTTGGACGATGGCTGCGATTGCTTGTGTAATAAGCTTGCCGCCCTTCGGTGCAATTGCATTGTGGATAATTAACGGTATGTGGATGCCACTTGTTATTTTATTCCCTCTTTCCCAACTCTTTGCGGTGCTTCTTTCCAAGCATTTTTATAAAAACACGGCATTTATTTGCGCCGAATGCATTACGGTTTTCACGCCGCCGTTCAAAAACGTCATGCTTACCAGCGGTACAACCAAAGCACGATGGTTGACTTGCACAAAATGCGAACATACTGGATATTGCGTTGAAACCATCGCCAATAATACCGACAATAAATAAAGGGGAATCAATATGAAATTAAACGAAAACGCCATCAAAATCATTAAAAATGCCACCAAAGACAAGCCGCACCTCAAGTTTACTGTAGGGGTTCTTAATAACGGCAAAACAGATTGCATGTTATTTTGCAATACAAAAGAGCTCCCATACGAAAGCCGCACCTATGAAACCGGCTCGATAGGCAAACTATTTACCACCTCCCTACTGGCAAAGTTGGTGAATGAGGGTACGATGCATTTGGATGACCCTGTAAACAAATACATCACGGACCTTGCGGATGTAAATTTACCGCCAACATTATTGAAACTGGCGACACATACTGCAGGTTATCCCATGTCATATCCCATCAAAAAAAGCGAAATTTTCGGGCTTGCCATAAAGCAAATACGCGGACTGATTAAAAAATCACCCATGAAGATGCAAGAATTTTTGCATATGGATTATGATCGCATGATTCTATTGGCCAAAGAAGCAAAACTGAAGCATAAAAATTATGCATGGAGCTATTCCAATTATGGGTATGGCCTACTGGGTCATGCAATAAGTTGTGCCGTCAAACAACCGTTTTGGGATGCAATGAACGCTTTTTTGAACGAAACGTTGCAGTTGAAGAACACACGCATGGGTACAAATGCGCCAAATATTTTAGCCTGATATAACCGCCTCAACCAAAATGTTGGTAATTGGGGATTGGGTGCAGAAGATTTTTTGACACCCTCAGGAAACATTTGCTCCAACGCTGAAGACTTGCTTGCATTTGCAAAAATGAACATTGAAGACAATCCACAATACCTAAAATTATGCCACACACGGTATGATATGAAATCGAAACACAGTGACATGGGGCTTGGTTGGTGGATAGATTATAAAAATCCAAACATTTATTATCACGAAGGAAATGTGGATGGATTTGCGAATATGCTTGCTTTTGACAAACGTAAGAGCAATGCAGTTGTACTCTTGGCGAATGTTGGTTTATACAAGGGGCGTGAACAGTTGTTTATGGAGGTTTTGGGTGCTTTATAATTAGTTGGCATGAACGATGATAAGACCTTGGGCGCGGCCCAAACCCGCGAGGGGAAGCGTTCCCCTCGACCCGCGCTGTGCTTCGCGAGGCTCGGATTGTTGGCTGGTGCAAATTTTCAGTTGGTCGCAATTTGCGACCAACTGATTCTTATTCCAGCCATGATTGAGAGGGGGCAACGCCCAAATTAGGGGTCAAGGGGCGCGAGTGCCCCTTGCGGGGTCTGGGGCAGCGTCCCCAGGGTTTTTAAGCTTTTGAACTTCATCTTTTGATCTTAGCCTCTCCCCCCACCCCAACGCAACAAAAATATTTCTTTTACGTTACATAAAACAACAAGCAATTTTCGCGAGAAGGAGGATTGGCAATGAACAAGTTGGCAGCCATTACGGTGGGGGTTTTATTATTGGCATTAACCGCGCTTATGACCGGGTGCGATGGCCGCAATGACAGTTTTGCCGCGGGTTCGGACAAAGGCTTGCAAGATGTTGAACGGGACGTCGGGCTTATTTTGGTTTCGGATATATATGGCACCGAGCCCTTGTCTATCAATGATATACAATCCCTGATAGCGGCTGGGGAAATTGATGAACGGTTGGTATTTGAAGAAATTGAACCGGATGAAGACGTGATAAATGAACCCACGGATAGACCGCTGATTGGCGTGACGCGTGGTGCTACGGACAATGTGGGGCAGATATTGCGTGTGTTTAGCCGGGGTGCTGAAATCCGTGTTTTGGATCGGGTAAATAGCGCAACGCAGTTGACGTATTTTAACGGAATATTTATTAATTGCGGTAGCCACCACGAAATCAATGCGCGTGTTTTGCGGGAATATGTATATGGCGGCGGCGTTGTGTATGCTTCGGATCATGCGGGTGCGGTTATTAAAGCGGCTTTTCCGGGATTGTTTGATTACGGGGTTGTTTCGGAATCATTGACGGTAAGGAATGCGGGGGTCGTTCACGGCGGGTTGGCGGCGCATATGGGGCTGGTATACTTTGATATTATATTCGACCTAGGTAGTTGGTACATTATTACGCAGCTGCCCGATGATGCTACGATTTATATTGAAGGGTATATTCCGCGCCGCGGTGTAACGCCTTTGGCGATATCTTTCAATTATGGCGAGGGTACGGTATTTTTCACCTCGTTCCACAATAGCGCACAAGCGTCGGGCAGCATGATTGATTTTATTGGTTATCTTGTTTTTCGGACTTTGTTTGTTGAAGCGGAAGAAGATATGCGCCGGATTGCAGAGGAATATGGTTTTAGTCATGAGAGTTCCGTATTCGGCTTCTTTATGCAACAAAGGCAATATACAGAGCTTGGCGATTTTGCGGGTTATGAAATTGCAGCAGGTCAGCTTCGCTCCGGCGTTTTCGGAGAAGCGGTAATGAACGCCCCCGCCGCTTCAGACAGCGATATGATATCCATGGAAGCCAGTGAGGGGTTTGACAGTGTATTTAACCAATCTGCCGGAAGCACCCAACCACCCATAGAACAAGAACATTTCATCCACACATCCAACCCCGGCGAAAGTTTTATGTTAATGATTGACACCTCGCTCACGCATTTCATCATAGAAATGAAGTGCCCCGCGGGAAGATATTTTTATCTAAACGCACGCGGAGAATTGTTAATCAACGTACCCAACGCACCTGAATTTGAACCCGTAACCAACCGCCACGGCGTAATCGTAAGAAACGCTGCCGAAGGCGATTGGGGCTTCCGCATCATAGACCTAGGCGAAGATGGCGAAGGCAACACAGTAGCTATAGGTATAGCCGTAAGCTCGAACTAAATATTTGTTAACGTATACAACCGCCTAATCATGGCGAGAATCTAACCATTCTCACACGAAAGGGCGGTTTTTATGTTGTCACAAATGGTTAGATGGTTAAGGAAAGAAGCAAAGGTTTTGGCAGTTTCGGCGGTGGCGGGGGTTGCGCTGGCTTTGTTGGCGGGTGCTTGGACGTTCGCGTATTCGGACACTGCGCAGCGTACCATTGCGGACAATGTGCTGCGTTTCCACGTGAACGCACATTCCGATGCGGCGCACGATCAAGCAATCAAGTACGAAGTGCGCAACGTAGTTTTGGAAATATTGGGAGGCATGCACACGGATGAGTCCACGCTGTACACCACGCGGGTGTATTTGGTGACGCAGTTGGCGGATATTGAAGTAGCTGCGATGCAAGTCCTCCGCAATGCAGGCTTGGAACATGATGTAACGGCGGAAATTACGCACCGATTCTTCCCCACCACAATGTATGGCGATTTAATGTTCCCACCCGGTATGTATGAAACGCTTTCCATTTCCATCGGCGATGGCCGCGGGATGAATTGGTGGTGTTTAATGTTCCCGCCGTTGTGCTATGTGGACATGACAGGCACCGAGCATACCCGCGATGTACTAGAAGAAGTCGTTCCCGGCCAGGGCTTTGCGCTGTTGACCCACCGCGAAGACGATGCGGGTACAGCGGTGGCCGTGCGCTTCCGTGTAGTTGAATGGTGGCAAAACCGCCGCGCCCCCGCCGCACAACCGCAAAATTTGCATCACGCGAACCGGTAAACGCAAACATATCCAACACATTCACAGCCATCCCCCGAAGTCGGATAAATATCTTTTCGGGGGATAATTATATATTTGCAACGGCGCAATCCTTCCTATAAACTGGTACACAGTACGAATTATTTGTTTATGAGGAGGATTGCTTTATGCTATTCAAACCATTCCACGACAAGAAGCTATCAACTTTGGGTATGGGTTGCATGCGCCTGCCTGCGGTTTCATCCGAATGGGGCGCGCCCATTGACGACAAAAAAGCACAAGAACTCATCGACCACGCCGTTCAAAATGGGGTTAATTATTTTGACACGTCGTGGTTTTATCATGGCGGGGATTCGGAGCGCTTTATTGGCGAAGCGTTGAAGAAGTATCCGCGCGATACTTGGTATTTGGCTTCCAAGATTGCGGGTATGATGATGCGCAAGGAAAATGGCCGCTGGCAGTTGTCCGGCTCCAACAAGGACAACCGCACGTTTTACGACCCCAAAGAAATTTTTGAATACCAATTGAACCGTTGCGGCGTGGATTATTTTGACTTTTTCATGCTGCACAATGTCTCCGAGGGTTCGTATGGTACGTATACGGACACGGAGTTGGCTATCATCGAGACCCTGCTGCGCGAGCAGGAAAACGGACGCATCACACACTTGGGCTTCTCATCACACGGGCGCGCCGACACGATTGAAAAATTCTTGGGCGAAACGAAAACTCGCTACGGCGATATTTTCGACTTCGCCATGATTCAACTCAACTATTTGGACTGGACATTACAAAATGCCGGTGGCAAATATGATGTGCTTACGCGCAATAACATTCCCGTCATGGTCATGGAACCCCTGCGCGGCGGCGGCCTAACGCGCCTTAGCGAAAAAGCCACCGCTCCTCTGCGTGCCGCCGCACCCGAAGCCACCCCCGCTTCATGGGCATTCCGCTACCTCCAACAATTCGAGAATATCGCCGTGGTCATCAGCGGCATGTCCAACATGGATCAACTGCGCGAGAATCTTGAAATCTTCAGCCAGCACCACCCCACCACCCTCGAAGAAAACGCCGTGCTGCAAGAAGTCCTCGCAAACTTAGTCGATTTAATCCCCTGCACCGACTGCCGCTATTGCCTGGACGAATGCCCGCAAAAACTCAACATCCCCATGCTGCTAACCATGTACAACGAGGCGGGTTTCGAGATGGGATGGTTCCTGCAAGCCGCTCTTCGCAATCTAGCCGACGCAGAAAAACCTACCGCTTGCTCAACCTGCGGCGCATGCGTACCCTATTGCCCGCAAAATATAGACATCCCCGCCGCATTGCAAAAATTCGCCGCTCAAATTAACCCGCAGCAATAGCATTCTCCAACCAAATCCGCCCCGTATGAAACCCCGCTAAGCCGCGGGGTTTTCTGTTTTGCAAATATGTATTTATTTCGCGTCTTCCACGGACCGTTATATGCCACAAATTATGCATTCTTTTTAGTTTTGAAGTATAATCGCTAATAAAAAATTGTGAGGATGGGATCAAATGAACACGCAAGAAATGATGAACATGGCCTTGGCGGCTGCTGGGTTGGACAAGATGCCTGAGGATTGCGGCATTGTTGTACCGGGCGAGGGCATCAAAAAGGTGCTGATGGGCGTAGACATGGACACGGCAGAATTGATGCTAGCCAAGCAACTGGGTTACGATTGCGTTGTGAGCCACCACCCTCGCAATACCAGCGTTAATAAGCTGGACGTGATGAAAGACCATATCTATAAATTGGAAGCGTTGGGCATACCCCGCAACCACAGCCAAAAGCTGCTGGCCGAGCGGATCACCGAATTGGATTACAACCTGCACGTTTCCAACTCACGAAGGTCGGAAAGCGCGGCAAAATTGCTGAACATGCCCTTTTTGTCCTTGCATACCCCGGCGGATATTATCAGCGAGCGCATCGTGCAGCAATTCTTGGATGACAAATTTGGCGGCAAACCGGAAACTACCGTACAAGATATTGTAGCGGCGTTGGATGAAATCCCAGAATATAAAAATTCTGCGCGCAAGCCTGTTATCCGTGCGGGTGCGAAGGATAGCTATGCGGGCAAGATATATGTATTAATGTCGGGGCTCACCGGCCCCGGTGCCAAGATTTTAAAGGCATACTTTGATGCAGGGGTGGGCACATTAATTATGATGCATATCCCTGAGAAGGATGCCAAAGCAATTAAAGAGCAAAGCATCGGCAATGTCATTATCGCCGGGCACATGTCCAGCGACTCGCTGGGGCTCAATGCCATCGCGAAAAAGTGGGCCGAAAAAGGCGTCGAAACCACGATGATGTCCGGCATTGTTACGGAATAACGTTAAAAAAAAGCAAAACACCCCACCGTTACGCAACGGCGGGGTGTTTTTTGATTTAAATTTAATTTTACTTACGCGCTAACGCAAGCATCTACGGGGCATACGCCCGCACAAGCATCGCAGTCGATGCATGTACCTTCGTCAATTACGTAGATATCGCCCTCGGTAATGCATGATACGGGGCATTCGTCGATGCATGCGCCACAAGCGATGCAAGCGTCCGTAATTTTGTAGGCCATACGAATCCACCTCCTAGAATTTTTAGCACGGCGAGTATATACTATGCCGCGTAGCCTTGCAAGAAGGAGCGTTCGTATGAATCATGAAACTTTTTTGAACCCCCCAGCCAAGTACCGCGGTGCGCCTTTTTGGGCGTGGAATTGTAAATTGGAAGCGGATGAACTGACCCGCCAAATCCATATCTTCAAAGAGATGGGTTTGGGGGGCTTTTTTATGCACAGCCGTAGCGGGCTGGCCACGGAGTATTTGGGCGATGAATTTTTTCAACTGGTTGCAAATTGCAACCAGTTGGCAATCGACAACGACATGATTTGCTACCTATACGACGAGGACCGCTGGCCGTCTGGCGCAGCGGGCGGGTTGGTGACGAAAGACCACGCGCACCGGTTGCAATTGCTCGTCTTTTGCCCGGCAGAGGATGACTTTGGGGCAGGCACCCCCCTGCCCTACCGCCGCAATCAAGTGGACACCACGGTATCACGCAAGTTGATTGCGCGGTACAAAATCCAGTTGCATAACGGTAACATGGTGGGGTACGAACGCGTAGAATCCTTCCCCGACGGGTGGAATCAAAACGCGGCACACAGTAACGGCGATGAAAACGTGTGGTATTACGAGGCTTACTTGGCCGTGGCGGGCGATGATCCATGGTTTAACAATGAAGCCTACGTGAACACGCTGGACAAAAACGCCGTAGCCCGATTCATCGAATTGACCCACGAAAAATACAAGGCAAAAATGGGCTCATACTTCGGCAAGTCCATCCCTGCGATTTTTACGGACGAGCCGCAGTTTTCTTTCAAACAAACGCTGGAGCGCGGTGCGGTTAAACAAGCTGTGACGCTGCCCTTCACGCATGATTTCGAGGATACGTACACGCAGACTTATGGCGTAGGCTTGTTGGATTATCTGCCGGAGCTGTTTTGGGAATGGCAAGACGGGCGGTATTCCGCCGCGCGCTACCGTTACCACGACCACGTGTGCGAGCGTTTCACACAGGCCTTTGCCGACCAAGTAGGTGCGTGGTGCCAAGCCAACGACATCGTCTTGACCGGCCACATGATGGAGGAAGCGACACTGACTTCGCAAACACGTGCCATTGGTGATTGCATGCGGGCTTACCGCGGATTCGGCTTGCCGGGCATCGACATGCTGTGCGACCGGCGCGAATACGCCACCGCCAAACAAGCGCAAAGCGCGGCGCACCAATTTGGCCGCGAAGGCGTGCTGAGCGAACTGTACGGCGTAACCAATTGGAATTTCGACTTCCGCGGGCACAAATT
>WQVD01000008.1 GCA_009781755.1 Defluviitaleaceae bacterium
GATCGGCCGATCAAGAGTCAACACAAGGTTTATATAGTAATGGGGCCCCCCCACCGCAACGCCATAAATACAATTAAATAGAAAGGAGGTGAAGAAATGACAACACTGAACCGCATCTCCGCAAGTATGCGCGTCATGAATGATGACAAGAAGCGTATTTGCTCCGTCCTTGGCATGGCGCACGATGTAGAAGCCGCCACCGTGGGCAACTTTATCGATGCCATCGAGACCCTGTACAACAACGGCGCGTGCACCGCACGCATGAATATTGCATTGGAAGTCGTGCGATAAACAAGAACAAATCAAATACCATTTTAAAAAGAAAGGAGGTGAAACCATAACCCATTATTCAATCGTAATGAACACGGACAAGGGCATGCGGCGCACGGTGCGCATCAGCAACCCCAATCCTAACCTGCCGACACAAGACATAGCCGCCGCGGTGGACAAACTGCTGGCCAACGATGTATACGAACCATCACGCGGTGCGCTGCACAGCTTGAACCGTATGGAATTAACCACCATACAAACTACCGTAGCACTGTAACAACCAAGCTGCTTTGTTATTCAAGACAAGGCAGCTTTTTTATTTGCAAACGATATAAATTGCTTGACGATTGGACATAAATATAAAATACTTAAGCACATGCAGTCAACGTGATTATGATAATATAATTGTAATGAAAATTGAAACGCGTGGCAATGTATACAAGAAAGGATGATATCGATGAAAAATGTAACATTTGATGATTTTGCAAAAAATCTTGCAAGCTTACCGGAAATTGAACCGGACGATTGGGATAAAAAATGTTGGCGGAAATCGACGCAGAAAATGACGATGAAACATTTTCGTTGGAAGCAGTGCAAGCGTATCGTGAATGTAGCGGAAAAATTTCATTAAGGGTGCCGAAAGAACTCCATTATAAGTTGTTGGCAAGTGCCAAAGACAACGGTGTAAGCTTAAATCAGCTTATCGTTTATAAACTTGTAAAATAATTAACCGGACAGACTCTAAGAAGCTGCCGCCGCATTCATGTTAAGATGTACCCACGTCAACCGGCTCACACCCGACCCCAACTGTCATGCGTTCCTGCCCCGCGCCAAAGGGTAGCCCCATCCTTGCCGGAAACATACGTCCCTGACGCCCCGAAATGATTAACGTAAAGCACACCCCGTAACACAACCCCGGCCGGGTGGTGTGTGCCATCATGCACCTCTTCATTAAAGGGATAAGCTCTAAGCAACACTCCGCCCATGCACGTAGCTTTAAATGTACAGCGTAACAAGGTTGGTAACAAAAAACAAAATTTAATAAAATAAACTCCTTATAATTGATTATATGCAATCACGGCTTTGTGCGTAGTTGCGGACAGTGCGTGCGTTCGAATTATTGACACGTTCCGAATACACTGGTAGACTTTCACAAGTTGTGACAAATTTTTCTACGAAAAGAGAAAATACCAACAAATGAAAAAGTTAAGTATAATAATCCCTTTGTATAATGTATCGGAATACGTACAAAAAGCCGCTCAAAGTATAGCATGTCAAGCTTTTGAGGGACTTGAAGTTGTCGTGGTCGATGACGGCAGCTTAGACAATTCCTTAGAGATATGTTTAAAATATTTGTCTGACATAGATACTCTCGTTGTAAAAAAAGAAAACGGCGGACTAAGTAGTGCCCGAAATGCGGGCATCCTTGCCGCAACGGGCGAATATCTTTTATTTCTGGATTCGGACGACTTTCTACTTTTCAACGCGCTTGAAAAAATTTTGTCTACCTTGGAACGTGAGCAACCTGATGTTTTGTTTGGACGTTACCTTAATTGGTCGCCTTCGGTGGGATTTTCTCAATGCAAATCTTATAAATGGAATCCGCCCGCAGACCTGCAACGACGTACGGAATACATCATAAACGGCCTACCCGAACCTTCATGGAATGCATGGAGGTATGTCTGCCGTCGTGAAGTGATTTTAAAACACGCGTTGTTTTTCGAAAATGGATTGCTTTGCGAAGATGTTCCGTGGACGTTGAAACTACTTGATACAGCAAAAACAATGTCATTTTTACCCCAACCTTTTTATGCATATTATTTGCGGAGAACAGGCTCAATTATGAATACCCGAACCCCTAAGCGTTTAATTGACCTTAATAGCATAGTTGTCAAGCTTGCAACGCAATATTTAGAACGCCCTGGCATATATAAGAAACTAATAACTCAATCTTTTTTGTATATAAACGAATATTGCACATTCAATCAAAAAGACCGTAAGCGTATTTGGAAAAGTTACAAATCTGTGTTGCCAATATATAAAAACTCTCCATCCAAGCTTCATAAAATTGCTGCCATATGCAACAATAAATTTTTATTTCATATTCTCTCAATAAGCTTGTTTTCGGCAAAATGTGCGAGAGGGGTATGGAAGTATGCTTTCGGATGAGAAATCTTTAAAATACCAGCAAATACTGAATAGCATCCCTCATTGGGACTTCGGAACGCCTGCAAAGAATTTAATGAAAACGTACGAAAATACAATAAATAAAACTTTTTTATCCGTAACATCCCAAATCACTGCGCCTGTTCTAGTATCTTTTGTTATTTGGGTTTTATACAACGCAGAGAAGCAAAACATCCGTAATCTGTTGTTTATTTCGCGTGATGGTTTGGTCATGTATGAAATTGCAGATATACTTTGTAAAAAATGGGGTATAATGATAGAGTGTAAATATTTTCACGCAAGCCGCAGTTCCCTTGGTTTGCCAATGTTTGCCATTGATAAAAATTATGCGTTGGAAAAACTTTGTTCACTTGATTCCGGCAACAAGACATTGCGCGATTTATATAAAGCCGCAGGAATAACCGAGTTTCGCGCAAATTTAAATGAACTTGTAAACAAAAAAACGAAAGAGAAATTACTCCATGATCATGAATTTCAAAAATATGCACTTCAAGTATCCGAAGTCGAGCTGGAAAACACAAGAAAATACTTCATTGAATATATGCCGGAGTCAAAATTTGCAATAGTAGATAGTGGTTGGCGCGGTTCGATTCAAGAAGCTTTTGGTAAGTTATATAAGCATTTTTTTAACCGAAGCCCTAGCGATGTAACTGGATTTTACTTTGGAATGTTAAGAACTCCATTCCGAAGCACAGGCAAATACTTCAGTTATTATTTTTCACCGGATGTGAATTTTTATAGGCTCAAAGGGTTTTGCATTGATTTATTTGAATGCCTTTGTGCGGCAAACCATGGCAGAGTCGTGGGCTATACTCAAGAAAAAGATGGCATTCGAATGGTTCCCGTTTTTGCGGAGGAAATGCTCGAATGTTCGTCATCTTGGGATGCGGGCAAGCAAATAGAACTGTGTATAGCTTATACAAAGATTTTTGCATCGCAAAATTGCAAGACAACAACTTTACCTAACACACAAATTATAGACAAACTCTTTAAAATATTTATGAACTCGCCCTCTAGAGAAGAAGCCGTTGTTTATGGGGCAATCCCCTTTTCGCGAAGTGTTATTGAAAATAACGTAGGAACATTGGCACGAACGTTGTCTGATGACGAATTGAAAACTTATACGTTCACCCATAGGATAAAAACAAAAATTATACGACAGCCAAAAATGAATTGCGCTCCTGTTTTTTGGCATCAGGGTTCTGCCGTATTATCGAACGCCTCTGTATTGCGAAAATTAGACATGAAATTATTGTTGTTCGCTTATCGACTTAAAGTTTGGTTAAAATCATTGCGTTAAGCTAAGGGGGTGCATTGTGTGCACTGGGAACACTTCAATCCTGTTTACAGCTGCGACAAAGTGAATCACGATTTGCTGTGCTATTCACCTTGGTTTGGGCATCGTAATTTTGCTTATGATTATATTATGAATATTAAACCATCTTGTGTTGTTGAGCTCGGTGTTCATTACGGAGCATCCTTTTTTGCATTTTTGCAAGCAATAGAAGATGGGAATTTGCCAATCGAGCTTCACGGCATAGATGTTTGGGCAAATATAGTTGGTGACTGCGATACGGCAAGCGATTACAATGTGGATATTCACGAAGCCTTTCTTGAAACCCTTGAAGGATATAATAAAAAATCAGCTGTGGTGCTGCATAGAAAAATCTTTGACGATGCTCTTAGCGATTTTGCGGATAATAGTATTGATTTGCTTCATATTGATGGAACACACAGTTATGAAGCGGTTTTACATGATTATGAAACTTGGCTTTGCAAGTTAAAACCGGACGGTGTTATTTTGTTTCATGACACGAGTGAAACCTCTTATGATAGCCCGTATGTGGGGAGTAAGTCTTCCACACATGCATGGCAAGAAATTAAAGTTAAAAATGATTATACATTAGAATTTGACCATAGTTATGGGTTGGGTATACTTTGTTTAAGCTCTGTTGTATACGAAAAATTAAAATTTGTGGAATTAGGGCGGTATCAACGTACAAGTAATAGGCTTTGCATGCAGGGGTTCGATAGATTGCGCCAAAACCACTTTAAAATAAAAGATGACAACACTCATATTAACTTTTTAAAGGAACAAATTGATATTAAAAAAAGTGAAATTAGAAAGTACCAAGAAACGATAGAATCAAAGGATTCGTATGTTAAAGATTTAGAAAATCAAGCCAGCCGCATAAAAACGGACTACGAAAAAACTATATTCGGTAAAGATGAAATTGTTGCACAACTACAAGAAGAAAACAGCCGTATAAAAGTAAATTACGAAAAAACCATATTCGGTAAAGATGAAATCATTGCATTATTGCAAGAAGAAAATGGCCGCATAAAAACAAATTATGAAAAAACCATATACGGTAAAGATGCTTTTATTGCTCAATTGCAAGAAGAAGCTAGCAACATAAAAACAGATTGCGAAAAAATCATATTCGGTAAAGATGCTTCCATTGTACAATTACAAGGTGAAATCGAAAATTTTGAACGAATGGTTTTGCGCAACACCTGCAAGGATGAAGGATTGCGTAATCGCGTAAAAGATTTAGAGAACCAACTGGAAAACGTTCTTAAACGCAAAAAAAAGCGATTTTTCTCTTAGGGTAAAAATCGCAAAGGAGAAGTTTTAATGCTAACATTGTCAATTGTTGTGCCTGTATACAATACAGAAAAATTCCTTAAACGGTGTATAGACAGCATCCTGTGCCAAACCTTAACAAGCATAGAAGTAATTATCGTGAACGATGCTTCTCTAGGAAACGTCAGTGAAATAATTGAAGAATATTCAAACAAAGACGGGCGCGTAAGATATGTAGCGCACGAGCAAAACAGGGGATTGTTTCAAGCACGACTAACGGGTGCCGCACTGGCTCAAGGCGAGTACATCTCTTTCGTTGACAGCGACGATTTCCTTTCGATGGATTATTTTCGTACTTTGATACAAAGGTCAAGGGATGCAGATAATTCAGATGTTGTGGTAGGTAGAACAGTGCATTTAGATATGGACGGAAACAAGTACATACTGCCGTTTCACGACCATCATTTTGAAAGTATAGGCGTATTATGCGCAGATGACATAAAGAAAAGATTTTTTAACCAACAGGGACATTGTTACGGATGGCATACCATTTGGAATAAAACATATAAAAAGACGCTTTGGGACAAGTGCGAGCCATATTATCATTATATACAACAGCATTTAATACTCACGGAAGATGTTGCGTTTTCTGTACCACTTTTATATTTTGCAAAAAGTCTTTCATCTGTCCAAAGCGAGGCTTATTTTTATTGCGAAAATGAAGGTGCGTCAACAAACGTCGCAAGCGTGTCCATGCAACGTTTTACAAAAAATATTGAAGACATGAAGTTGGTTTTTGATTTCGTTGAATGGTTTCTTGATAAAGTGGAGGCAGAAAATCGTTATAAAGATGACTTCGGAGCGTTCAGAAAACATTACGCTCGTTTGTGGCAAAACTTTGCATCCAATCGTTTTTTGGGTAACAACAAAAAAGAAGCCAACGAAGTGCTTGAACGTCTGCTTCCGGGTTATGCTGAAACCATCTTGCAAGAAGATGATTTTTACGGCAGGGTAAGGATTCCTTGGAATGGTGGGCTTGAATACTTGAAAACACAAATTGCTACTTCTCCTTGCAAATATATAAGCTTCGACGTTTTTGATACATTGGTAAAACGTCCTTTTTACAACCCGGACGATATATTTTATTTAATGGATAAAACTTTTCAAACGCTTGTATGCGGAAACATTTCGTTTCATAAAATTCGCCGTGCTTCGGAGGATGCGGCGCGGTTTAACTTGTACAAATCGGGTACGAATTATCAAGACTGTAACTTAAGCGAAATTTATGCGGCTATGCAAGAGGAATACGGCATTTCTGCCGAAGCTGCGAAAACTTTAATGGAAGAAGAAATTCGATTAGAGCTTGAGTTTATAACGCCAAGAAATGCGGCAAGAGAATTATACGAAGTAGCAAAAGCTTGCAGCAAAAAAATTCTTATAATTTCGGACATGTACTTAAATAAGCGAACAATGGTGGAAATATTAAACAAATGCAACTACAAGGAGTACGAGCATTTGTTTGTATCTTCAGAAGCGCGGGTGACAAAACATCATTCGGGTGAGCTGTTTGCACATGTTTTGAAGGAATTGAAAATTTCCGCCGCAGAAGTTTTGCATATCGGTGATACATGGCAATCAGATATTACAAATGCGCAAGCACATGGAATGCAGGCAATATTTTTCCCAAAGGCGAAAGATATTTTTGAGGGCAAAATTGATAATGGATACAATTATTTATACGATATGGAGCTTGCTTGTGGCATGTCGGTAAATTATGGCAAAACTCTTGATTCAGTATGTATGAGAATAATGCTTGGTATTGTATGCAATTCCTATTTCGACAACCCGTACAGAACTACATATATCGGTTCAAAATACAATGCAGATCCATACTTGACGGGATATTTTCCTGTTGGTATGCACCTTGCGGGCTTGTGCAAATGGATGTTTTCGCAAGCTGCTGAACACGGGTATTCAAGGATAGCCTATTTAGCAAGGGATGGACATTTGCCAATCTTGGCACATAAAACAGCGGCAAAGTATATGAACAATCTGCCTAAGGCGGAGTATTACGTTGCTTCGCGCAAGTCCGTAATGCCACTTATGATGCAGGAACAGATTGATTTTTATGACATGCCGATTGAAATAACGAACCACACAGCTGAAACTCTCCTTGATAATTTGTCATTTTGCATGAAAAATATATCGGAAGATGAAATTGCAGAGGTTTTTAAGACTTGCAAATTTTTATCGGCAAGACGTTTTTCATCACAAAAAGAATATAAAACATTTGTGGAAATATTTTTTAACAATTTTTATGATAAAGAAAAACACATGCAAAAAATACAAGGCTGTAAAAAATATTTTTCCGCAATTGATGACAATGAAACAGTGACATTTGACCTTGGGTATAGCGGACGCATACAAGCTGCTATAAATAGAGCGTGTGAAAATAAGATTCCTGTTTTTTTCGTGCATGGCGATGAGGACCGTTCTTTCAAATTGCGTAATCTCCATGGGTTTGCAGTGCATTCTTTTTATAATTATACTCCAATGATTTCGGGATTGATTCGGGAACATTTATTTTCCGATGCTTTGGGGTCTTGCACGGGTTACGAAATTGATGGCACACCAATTATTGAAGAAAAAAGAAAAAATCCGGCCGATATTCACATGGTGCAAAAAATCCATCAGGGCGCGTTGGACTTTTGCGACGAATTTTTCAAAATCTACAGCCGTTTTCCCGAAGCAATGGATTTTAATCCGCAAGTTGCATCTTTGCCATTTGAAGGTTTTGTACGAAACATGATAGATGCCGACCTTTCAATATTTTCCTCCTCCTATTTTGAAGACACCGTATACGGGGCGGTGGAACGTATAAATATAAAAGAACATATCTTACGGCAACTTTCACAATTACCCATGCCGCAAGGAAACAGCTTTGTGTCGCAAAGTTTGGAATCAATCTTGGATGACTATTTATACAAATCGGGTAAGGGTAAAGTAACAAAAGGATTGATTTACTTCCTTATAGGCGGGAAGGTATTTAAAGAGCGCGTTAAGCTTCATTTGCAAAAACGTCCGGCGTTGCTTCATTTTTGTTGGCGAATATATCGACAATTAAAACGGAAATGAAAGGATTTGAAAAAATGGAAAACAAATTTACCGTGGAAGCAATTGTACAAAACACCCATCGCATATCTTATAGGTATCGCATAGAGGGCGATTGGATTAAATATTTCCGCACAGAGGAAAATTGGAACAATACAGAGCTTTCTCCTTTTTGGGGCAAGGTGTTTCCTTCCTTTGAATGGATGTATTATGAATATTCGGTTGACATTGGCAACGTGCCGTATTCAATCGCTATTTTGCCGCTATTGTCAAATATCGTTCCGATGGCATGGTTATTTGATGCAAAAATCCACGTAGATGAAGTCGACGACACCTTTTACCATGCGTTAGACAGTTTATTGAATGGCTTCAAAAAATATAAACCCAAATGGTTTGAACATACAAATAGAGGGAATTCGTGTATTTATACAAAAAATATAATCCAAAATCAAAACAGCGTTCAAACAGTTTCGTTTTTTAATATTTTTCGCGCAAAAAAATCTTTAAAAAAAACAAATGCATTAGTGATGTTTAGCGGCGGCGTCGATGCATGGGATACGTTGATAGACACAATTCACTTGAAGCCTGATTTGCTTACAATATGGGGTTGTGATATTTATCCTAATAACATCAAGGGATGGGAAGTTGCCAGCGCCGCAAATAAAGAAGTCGCTGACAGCTTGGGGCTTAATTTTTTTCATATAAAATCAAATTTCCGCAGTATTATTAATTACGGTGTTATCAATGCCCATATGAAATATCTGCATCCTGGTTTTGATAACTACTGGTACAATATACAATCTAGAGTGTCTTGTCTTGGTATGGCCGCGCCTTTTTCGTATGCAAAGGATATCCGCATAGTATTTATAGGCTCATCGTATTCGCTTGAAGACGGCATAAATTCATTTTCAGGCTCAAATCCGCTAACCGATGAGAATGTGAAATTTTCTAACACTTTTACCGTACACAAGTCGTTTCAAAAAAGCAGAAACGAAAAAATCCGCAATATTATTTCGTGGGCAGAAAAAAACAAACAATCGCCCGTGCTGCGTGTATGTTGGCAAAGCAATGGCGGGCAAAATTGTTGCGTATGCGAAAAATGCGTAAGAACATGGGTGTCTATTTTGTCGGAAGGGGCAGACCTTGCAAAGTACGGCTTTGATTTAACACAGGATAAAGTGAAAAAAGCGCACGAGGCTTTGCTAAGCAACGCAATTAAAATTACTAAATTTTGGGACGCGACAATTGCAAATTTCAAAGCCAACCCAGAACTTTCGCAAGGGCAGCACCCGCTTGTTAAAGAAATGATAGACAAATTGACCGGCAAACTTGTAACCACGTTTGTGCATCCGATAACGCAACAAGCAGCTGTGGAAAAAATAAAATTGCAAGATGGCATGGCCTATTTAGGGTTTTCAACAGAACCCCCGGCCGACCTTAATGATAAATTTGTGTGGGCAGGAAACAACTCAGGCAACTTAATATTTGACCATTCAATTAAAAAAATAATCAACGCAGAATTGATACCTATGAATAAACGCAGCGATTATATTATTGATGATTGCAAGGCGATAATTACAACAGGCTTTATTTGGATATTACCAAACGACCCAAAAGCTACCGCGTGGCATAAACATTTACTTAATTATGCCAAAGACAAGCCCCTAATACCAATAAGCGTGGGCTTGCAGGCACATGTCTTCAGCCCTGATTTTAAGATACACGAGGACACAGTAAATGTGCTTTCTGCTATGGCAGAGCGATGCGTGCTTGGCGTTAGAGGATATTATGCCGCAAATATTTTAAACAAACACGGTATTAAAAACATAAAAGTTATCGGTTGTCCTTCCGTGTATTTTGGCTTGGACGCAGGATTGGGAATCAAAAACATTGCACAACCAAAAATATGTTGTTCCAACTTTAGGGCTTTTCATGGTAAGTTGAAAGATCACGAAAAGAAATTTTTGAAATATTGTGCGAGTAAGGATTTTACTTTTGTGGAGCAAAATCAACAAACCCTTGAAGCCGGAATGAGTAATGCTGACGATTATCAACTGTTAAAAAAGTGGCTTGACAAAAAATCAGAAATTTTCTTTTCCGCCGAAGAATGGGTTAATTGCATGCGTTCATTTGACTTCAATATAGGATACAGATTTCACGCAAATGTTGCCGCACTTCATGCGGGTATTCCGTCTTTGTTTTTTTCAGTCGATTCTCGTGTAACGGAAATGTGCGAATTTTTCAACTTGCCCCTTATGAGTCCTTCCGATTTTGACCCGAACAAGGATATACAATATTACGCTGAACTTGCTGACTATACAGAATTTAACAAAAACTACGGAAATATATTAAATAATTTTAAAGAATTCTGTGCATCAAATGGAATCACATTGAATCTATAGTTGGGGGAATTCATTTGAGGTTTTCATTTAAACATTTTAACAGTTGGATTGTTTATTCAATTATTCTCTTTATTCCCATTGTATTTTTTTCATTTTTTTCATTTGTGGCCTTTCCGGCTGCAGATGATATTTCACGCATGGCGGCGTTAAATGAAAGTGGGGTAGAAAATTTTTTTCAAGCCGTTTCGGCATCTTGGCGTTTGGCTCTAGTTAATCACGAAAGCGTGGGAACATTTTCGCATCTTTTTGTTGCTACTATCGTTCCTGCGCATTTCTCTTTAATTTTGCATCGCATGATATTATTTGCTATGTTTTGGATATATGTACTTTCTGTGTACTTTTTCGTAGGAAGATTGTCAAAACATATATTTGGCTTTGATTTAAGAATGGTATTGGCAATATCACTAAGCATTGTGTTCTTTACTATCAATAATATGGGTTGGGGGTTTGCAGAAAATTTCTTTTGGTGGTCTGGCGTTGTCAATTATAGTCTAGTTCTTGCATGTATATTGTATATATGCGGTATTATCGTTGATTTGTACTATTCAAATGTAAGTTTGTTTCGTAAAACAGTATATCATTTTGCGTTGACGTTGCTTATACCATTTGTTGCGCTGAGTCAACAATCCGGCGCATTATTACTTACGTGTATATTTTTTATGTTCTGCTTGTTTCATTTTGTTGCATCTATAAAACAAAAGATTTTTTTCCAAAAAATCTATTTATATATTTATTTTGCGCTTTCTGTTGTTTTGCTTATGCAAAATGTATCTGGAGCGGTAGTGCGCGCCGAGGGAGGGGGGCTATATAATGGTATGAGCTTTACCGGTACTATATTTACTTCCGTCAAGCGAGCGGCGTCCGATATTATACGTTGGCATCATGGATTAACGATATTGTTTTTTGTTATGATCTCGCCTGCAATCGCTTCTTGTATTTCTAAGCGTAGCAAAATAGAGTTCAAGCATCCGATTATTATGTCGGGGGTGCTATTCATTTTACTGGCATCTATGTATGCACCTGCCTTTTTTGGAATGGGTGAACTTCGGGCAAGAGTAAGCAATTTTATTTTTTCGGCTAGCTTTGTTATTCTGTTTTTGTGGCTCTGTTATATTACAGGTTATTTAATAAATAGAGGGATATTGTCTGCGCAAAAAAGCAAAGTTGATAAAGGTTATGTGGTTATAATGGCGTGTATTTTGATGGTAAGCGGCAATCATCTTCAACTCATACTTAACGGAAACATTATGACTGGAATATATCATTTTAGAAGTGGGGAAATATCTCAATATTTATGGGTTATGAATTGGCGGCAATCAATATTAGAAGAAAGCACAGCCGATATAATAGAGTTTACTACCCCGCGCTTTCCTAGCATGGTTGCTCATAATTCACAAGATATACCATTTACTCAAAGCCCCAATTGGCACAATGTAGCATTCGACAGGTTATTTAATAAAACATCTGTAAGAACTGCTAGTGATTTAGGGAGTAGGGTATTCCGTGTTATCGCAACCCCTCATATCAATCTTTATTCACTCCCTTATACCCGTTATGAACAAATGCTTAATGATACTGTATGGTTTTTACGCTATCAGATGGCTGAAATTATATCAGAATTACCTCACTATAATGGAGCGATAACTACCCATAACCGAATTATGGCAGTTTTAGTTCAAAGCAACGACAACCTCGCTATCTTTTATCATGTACACCCGCGAGTTCTCAATATTAATGATAGACGGGAACGGCTTCGCATTAGCGAACAATATTTCCAGCTTAGTATTGATTTTTCTACCCTTGATGATGATGAGTATGTTTTTTATATAGCTATTACGGATGGTACAGGTGCGATATTAAAATTAATACGCCAAGGGATATTTATTAATAATGGGTATGAAGTTAACTTTGTGCGTTAGACAAATGGATAACTGAATGTGCTTAACAAAAGGGGCGTAAAGACAAAAAAATGATAAAAACGATATATGAAAGATGGGGAAAATATAATTTTCTCTTCGAGGAGCTTGTTAAGCGCGACTTTAAAAAACGTTATAAACGCACCGCGCTGGGTATTGCATGGAGTATGCTGGGGCCTTTATGTCAACTTGTAGTAATGTATCTTGTTTTTACACATTTTTTTGGCAGAGATATTCCTCATTTTATTATTTATGTGTTTGCCGGACTCAAAATATTTACATTTTTCAAAGAATCTACTAGTCAAGGTATGCAGTCTTTAGCCGTTAACAGTGGAATATTAACGAAAATAAAAGTGCCAAAGTATTTATTTTTACTATCCAAGAATGTAGCGGCATTACTTAATTTTGGATTAATGCTTGTTATTTTCTTTATTTTCGTGTTAATTGATGGAGTGCCATTACACCTTCGTTTTGTAATGGTTATATATCCAATGCTGACGCTTTTGGTTTTTAATATTGGCGTGGGGCTTGTGCTTTCTGCGTTGTATGTGTTTTTTAAAGACATACAATATTTGTATGATATTTTCACCATGTTGCTTATGTGGATGTCTGCAATTTTCTATAGCATAGATACTTTCTCTGAAACCACACAGCAATTATTTTTATTGAATCCAATTTTTGTTCATATCCATTATGTACGGCTAGTGATTTTGCACGGTTATATCCCTGCATGGCATATACATTTGATATGCGGTTTGTATGCTTTAGGTGCGTTGACAGTGGGTGCATGGTTCTACAAACGATACAATTATCGTTTTATTTATTATATGTAGGGGTGATTGAATGAAAATTAAATTGGACAATCTTGGTATTAAATATATGATAGGCGATTTTAAGAATATCGGATTTAAAGATTATGTAATGCAAAAAATAAAAAAACAACATATAGCAAAGGAGTTTTGGGCAGTAGATGGCATGTCTTTTGAACTTCAAAAAGGTGATTTTCTCGGCATCGCAGGTAAAAACGGCGCAGGCAAATCTACTTTGCTTAAAACCATTGCTGGCATCATGCAGCCCAGTCGTGGAAATATTGAAACAGAGGGCAAAATAGCTGCTTTGTTGGAATTAGGCACCGGATTTGACGGTGAAATGACCGTGCGCGAGAACACTTTTCTGCGGGGCGCATTAATGGGCTATACCCGCGAGTTTATGCACGAAACCTACCCGGATATTATCGCCTTTGCCGAATTGGAAAATTTTCAAGACCGACCGTTTCGTCAATTATCCAGTGGAATGAAGTCGCGGCTGGCATTTTCAATCGCCTGTTTGGTAAAACCAGACATTTTAATATTAGACGAGGTTTTGAGTGTTGGTGATGGTAGCTTCAAGCAAAAAAGTGAAGAGCGAATGAAATCCATCATCGGAGGGGGAGCTATAACTCTTTTTGTGTCTCATTCGCTACCTCAAATCCGCAAGTTATGTAATAAAGTGTTGTGGCTGGACAAAGGTAAACAAATTGCTTTCGGTGAATCAAACGAAGTTATTGACCAATATGAACAGTTCTTAAAAACAAAAAAATTGCCGGAATCATTTTCGATTTGGTGAGCATAAGAACGAACCAGTATTTAAATGCGTTGTTGGCGTGGTCGGTGCATTCCAATCCCTTTAGGGATGGCAATGCGTTGGAGCGGATTGTGGAGTCGATATAAAAGTATTTTAATGAATAAGTTCCCGTGCAATTTCTTCTGCAAGATACGCATCGCCACGGCAGTGCATGTTGGAAATGCCTTCGCGCATTTCTCGGTAGGTGTATTTTTTGTAAAATATATCCATTGCTTGTGTCAAGCAATGTTTTGTTGTGCAGAAAAAGCTGCGATGACATGGGTATATTTACGCCATATTAAAATTGGGTCTTCCCCAAATTAGAGTGTTGATGATATACCTCGCTTTTGAGTATATCATCAACACTCTAATTTGGGGAAGACCCTTATATAAAAAGCCGTACACCCCAAACAGCACTTCGTTTTTCTAAACGAGGGTATAGTATAGACGGTGCGATAACTAATTTACCCTTGTATTTATCCGGAATGGCACGTGAATTGATTTGAAATTGTTTGAAAAAGAAATATAATAAAAGTATCGCAAGCGCAGAGGAGTAATTACAATGAACGAAAATAATATTTTCAATGACATGAATGAAATAGAACGTATACAAGCCGACATTGCGCGTGATTTGGAAATAGCGGATGCTTTGGAGTTGTCTGTGCCGCCGGTGTTGTCAAGTGCTCTGATGCCACCGAGTGCGGCGTATGGGGCGCAACCGGTTATGATGCCGCATTTTGCGCCGCGGCCGGTAGTGGTACCGCAGGCGCGGGGTTCTTGGTTGCGGAAGCTGGCTTTGGTGTGCATTGTTTGCACGTTGGGTACGGCTTCTTTTGGTTTTGCGGCGGGGGCGGCGGGGGAATGGATGCGCGGCCGTGGGGTGGAAGACGTGGGGGCACCGGTGGTGCAGGAGGTTCCGGCAGATGCAGGTGCTGCGCCGAGTTATGTATTTGAGCAATTGCAAGACCCTTCATTTGTGGCGACGATTGCGGATATGATTGATTTGATTGTACCCGGCGTGGTGAGTTTGACGACGTTTACAGATGCGGAAGAGGATGGATTCCAGCGGATGCCGGCGCGGCGGAATGGATCGGGTGTGATTTTTGCCGAGGGTGAAGATCAGATTTATATTGCTACGAGCCATTATGTGGTGCAGCTTGGCACGCATGTGCAGGTGCGTTTTGCTTGCGGGGCGTTGGTTTTCGCGCAGCCTTTCGCGCAGGATCAGGACATTAATATATCGGTGATAACGGTGGGCCGCGCTGCGATGGCGGATGCGGGGGTAGCGGATATTGCGCTGGCGACTTTCGGCGATTCGTCCGAGATGCGTATGGGGGATACGGTGATTGCGCTGGGAAATGCGCGCGGCGAGGGGATTTCTGCTACGCGCGGGGTGATTAGTACCGAGGAGCATGTGATTACGGTATGGGGGCGCAACCTTGGGCGTTATATTGATATTTATACTTTGCAAACCGATGCTTCTATTAATTATGGCGATTCCGGCGGGCCGCTCTTGAATGCGCGGGGCGAAGTAATTGGCATTATTGATGCGTCGATTATGATTTTTGACATGGGTGCGCAGGCCGAGGGGATTGGGCACAGTATTGCGTCCAACACCGTGCAACCTGCCTTGTATGAAATTGTTAACCGGATGCGTCCGGCCATTGGTATCCAAGGCGGCGATGTGCCCGCTATGCTCGCTGAAGCGCTGGGTATCCCCCAAATGGGCGCGCTGGTAAGTCATGTTACGCAAAACGGCGCGGCGCAACGGGCCGGGGTGCAACCGGGAGATATCATCACCGGTTTTAATGAACTACCGGTGCTGGATTTTAATCAGATGCGCATGGAAGTTGCCACGCTGCGCCCGGGCGATACAGTGGAAATGCGGATATTACGCGATGGCGAAGTGTTGGTGTTGGAGGTAACATTGCTGCCCATGCAATTTGACCGGTTCTAGTGGGGCATAGCCGCAGGCGGGCGGGTTAATGCGAATGCTGCCACTGTGCGGATTTTGCGGGTTTGCGATACCCTCTCTCTAAGCGGTTGCGTTAGTCATGTTTTTGGAAACCTGCGTTTTATAAATGCAGGTTTTTTTGTTGGGAGAGCAGGTGTCCAAAAAAATGCCGAACGCCAACCGCTAAGATCGAGGGCATCACAAACCCGCAAAATCCGCAAAGCGGCGCATTCGCATTAACCCGCCCGCCTGCTGCCATGCTACGGCGAACCTCTAGGGAAAAGAATAGATTAGTGGGAGGGGGGTTAGTCTTTGTGGAAGACGATTTTGCGGATGGATTCGGGGGATAGGTTGTATTCTTGGGCTAGGTGGTTGATGGCGGATTTCTTGGTTGCGTTGGGTGTAATAATCGCGGGCGCCGGAGTTGGCGCCCCATTTTTGGCGTTCGGCGTCTTTGGGGAAGTAGAGGGTTTCTCCGGCGGCGTATTTTTGGACTTGTTTTAGGAGGTCATCGGGGAGGATGTCGCTGGCGTTTTTGTATCGCATGGTTGCCTCCGGGGGTGTTAGTTGGATGAGAGGAAGTCGTCGATGGTGGGGTAGGTGTCTAGGATTACTTGATTGGCGGCGATGGCTTGGGTGAAAGCGGTTTCTACTTGTTGGGCGCGTTGGCGAAAGGCGAGTAGGTTGTTGGCGTCGAAGGCATCTAGGATGCCGCGGATTTGGATGTTAAATTTGCTGCCCCATTCTTCGACTTCGTTCTGTAGGAAGCAGCACCAGAGGTAGGCGTTGATGGGGTCGTTGGCGTCGCACCAGTGGTAGACGCGCCGCCAGGTGTAGGATAACTCTTGGTACCAGTTGGCGAGCTCGGTGAAGTCGGGGGTGGTTTGAGGTACGTTGGATGGATTTAAACATTGCAAGAAGGATTGGGTGTTGGCGATTAATTGGTGGCAGAGGCGTTTTTGGGTGTCGCGGTTGGATTGGTGGATGATGTGGGTGTAGAGTTGGATGAAATCGGTGGGGCGTTGTTTCATTTCGGTTAGTTCTGTTAGTTGGTCCTTTTGCCCGTGCTTGAAGTAGTGCTGATTGGCGAATGCCACGGCGATGGCCAATAGGTCGCAAATGTGTCCGGCGTTTTCGCGGATTTTGGATAGGCGTTCTTCGAACAGGGTATCGGCGAAGACTTCTTTGGCGGTGTTGAGCCATTTTTGGGCGCGCGCTAGCATGTATTGTGGATTATGGAGGTTGGCGGTTTGCCGGGCTTGTAATGCGGTGAAGCGTTGGCGGTCGGCGTCGTTGCGTGCCCACAAAATTTGGCCGTCGTGTAGGCAAGTGGAATTGTAATGCTTCATATCGGCCATGGTTTCGATCGTGTCCCACGACATGGGGAAGAGGTCGTGGCCGATGCCGCCGATGATGAATGTGCGCGCCAACCCATTGGCGCGGTGCGTAGCGGGGATGTAGAAGCCAAAGGGTGCGTCGTTGATGTCCTTGTCTAAGTTGAGGGTGTTGTGCCCGATGAGCAGGCATATGTCGTTGGGGTATTCCGTTTCGATTTTGTTGATGGCCCAATCGGTTAGTTTTTGTGCAGGGGTTTTCATATTTATCATCCTTATTTATTCGGTTATATTTGGGTACTTTGCTAAGCGCTTGTGTGCAGGATAACGTGGCTGCGTTGTGGCCGCAATGCCAAATTTGGTTAGAATGGTTCTTTACCAACTAAAAAAAGCCCGTGAACACAATGTTCACGGGCTTTTTATGTATGCGGCTGAGAGGACTTGAACCTCCACACCCTTTCGGGCACATGGACCTGAACCATGCGCGTCTGCCATTCCGCCACAGCCGCAGGAAAAGACGCGAGACGAATTCTAATATAAGCATGCGCGGCTGTCAAGCAGAGCAATTACCATTGCGGTCAATCATCTTAACAAGTCGTAGTTTTGTGATTTTCGTGTAGTTATGGTACAGTTTGGCGGATGATTACACAAACATTGCTTAGTGCCGAAGAAACGATGGAATTTGCCCAAAACTTCGCCCGGGAATTGCGCGCGGGCGATGTTATTTATTTGTCCGGGGAGTTGGGCGCGGGCAAGACGGTTTTTGCACGGGGATTGTGCCGTGGGCTGGGGTTTGCCGGGGGGGTGACTTCGCCCACTTTTACGTTGGTGAATGTATATGAGGGCGGGCGGCTGCCGGTGTTTCATTTTGATTTGTACCGGTTGGGTGGCGCGGCGGACTTAGAGAGCATAGGGTACGACGAATATTTTGACGCGGGCGGGGTGTGCGTAGTGGAGTGGCCGGAGCGTGCCATGAAAGCGTCGGCATTTTTCAAGTGGTTAGTGACACTAACCACTTGCGCGGAAAATGAAAATGCGAGGGAGATAACAATTCGTGAAAATACTGGCCGTTGATACATCCGGGCGCAGTGCGGGCGTTGCCGTGGTGGAGAACGGGAACGCGCTGTGCGTGCGGGTAGTGAATGCGAATGACGCGGCCGACGGCGCGGCGTTGCCTGCAAATTGGAAGCATTCGCAGCGGTTGCTGCCTGCGGTGCAACAGATGTTGACGGAGGCGGCGCTTGGCGTGGGTGATTTGGGCGCGGTGGCATACACCAACGGGCCGGGGTCATTTACAGGGTTGCGCATTGGCGCGGCTACGGCGTTGGGGTTGGCGCGTGCGGCGGGGTTGCCCGTGGTGGCGGTTCCGACCTTGGATGCGATGGCATATACTGGAATAATTACAAACGGCGCACCACGCGTCGTTACAATGCTGGACGCACGGCGCGGGCAGGTGTATGCCGCAGTGTACGAATCTGACGCCAACGGTTTGCCCGCACGTGTTACTGATTATTTGGCCGATGCAGAAACCGCCGTGTTAGACATCGCGGGCGAAGCGTTAGTGATCCGTGATGAAATAGACCCCGCAGCGGTAGGTTTGTGGGCGGCGGCAAATTTTCATTTGGCACGCGAAGCCGCAAATGCTGCAGCGTTGTTGTACGTCCGTGCGCCGCAAGCCGTGCGCGAACGCAACGCATGATCACCACGCCGAAACAAATCGTGGTCTTGCCCGCTACATTGGGCGACTTAGATGCCATCGAAGCCATTGAGCAAGATTGTTTTTCTACGCCATGGTCGCGTGAGACGCTGGCAATTGAATTGTCGGACGCAAACATCGTTGGTTTTGTGGCGCGAGGTTTAGCAGATTCGCAGGAAGTTTTGGGCTACACCTTCATGCGCCACGGCTTCAGTGAAGGGCATATTGAGAACATCGCCGTTTCTCCTGCCGCACAACGCTGCGGAATCGCTTCCTATTTAATAGAGGCGCTGCTGACATGGGCGCGGGAAAACGCACTCACATCCATCATGCTGGAAGTGCGTCAAGGCAACCGCGCCGCCATGGCGTTGTACCACAAATACGGCTTCAAAATCGAAGGCTACCGCCGGGCATACTACACCGACCCGCCCGAAGACGCCGTTTTAATGCGCAATTATTTGGAGGAATCATATGAATAAGCACCGCGAACTAACTTGGCAAGAATGTAAATATTTTTGCGAGGCGGACTTTGCTGCGCCTGCCGACGGCGAATCACCGCGTGCATTAATTGGGCAGGACCGCGCGGCCAAGGCGTTACATTTCGGCTTGCAAATGAAAGCCGCTGGGTATCACATCTACATCAGTGGTTTGACGGGCACGGGGCGCACGACTTTTGCCCGCGATTTCGCGTTGGAGAAAGCGACTACAGAACCCACTCCGCCGGATTTATGCTACGTTTACAATTTCGAAAATCCCAAGTGCCCCAAGCTGTTGCGCTTACCCGCCGGCATGGGGCGCAAACTGCGTGACGAGTTGAGCGAACTCATGGCGCGCTTGGCCATCGAAATCCCCAAGACCTTCTCCGGCAAGGAGCACGAACACAAGAAAAATGAAATCGTGCGCGTCCTACACACCAAGCGCGAAGAAATGATCAAGCACATGACTGCGGAAGCGCACCAGCAAAACTTTGGCGTCAAAAACACGAACAGCGGCATTTATTTTTTGCCCATCGTGGACGGCGAAGTGATAAATGAAGAGCAATTCGACGCTTTGACGCAGGAGCAGCGCGATGCGATATCCAAAAATTCCGAAGTCATTCAAAAACGCGCCGCCGAAGTCATGCGCCTGATCAAAGACCACGAAAAAATCACGAAAAAAGACGTGGAAGAGTTGGAATATGCGCTGGGTTTGTTCACCGTGGGGCGTTACATGAACGCGCTTATCGAATCCTTCGGCGACGAACCCGCCGTGTTGGAGTATTTGAAGGCCGTAAAAGAGGACATTCTTGAAAATTTGGCCGACTTTGTGAACGAGGAGTCTGAAGAGGACGCCGAGGCCATGCAGGCATTTCTCCCGTGGTACAGCAAAAAAACGGGCGAGGATTTCATGACCAAGTACCGCATTAATCTGCTGACCGATAACACCGACCAGCGCGGCGCGCCCGTTATTGTGGATTACAATCCCGGCTACACGCACCTCGTGGGCGAAGTGGAATACGACAACGAATTCGGTAATTTCTCCACCGATTTTATGAAAATCAAGCCCGGTTTATTGCACCGTGCCAACGGCGGCTATCTTATATTGCAAGCACAAGATGTATTGTCCGGCCCGCACGCGTGGGAGTCGCTGCGCCGTGCGCTCGTCACACAAAAAATCGTTACCGAACCCCTGCGCGAATACAACACCGGCGTGGCCATGTCCGGCATCAAGCCCGAACCTATTGACTTGAACGTGAAGGTCATTCTCATCGGCGGCAGTTACTACTATCACATCCTGCACGCCTACGACGATTACTTTGAAAAACTCTTCAAAGTCCGCGTGGATTTTGATTATGAAATGAAGCTGAACGACGAAAATCGGACGGAAATCGCAAAGTTTGTCCACCGGTTTGCCGCGCAGAAAGACGAAGGGCTGCGCTTTCCCTTTAACGACGATGCCATCGCCGCAGTCATTGAATACGCCACCCGCTTGGCCGAGCGGCAAGACAAACTCACCACGCGCTTCAACCGCCTAACCGACCTACTGGCCGAAGCCACTGCATTGGCTGCCGCCGAAGTCAGCGCATTCGAAATAACGCAAGTCCACATCCGCGATGCCATCACCGCACGCGAGTACCGCGTCAATATGTATGAAGAAAAAATTGCCGAACGCTACGCCGAGGATGCCATCCTCCTGTCTACCGAAGGCACCAAAGTTGGGCAAATCAACGGCCTGGCCGTCCTAGACACCGGCGAGCATGCTTTCGCCGTGGCATCGCGCATCACCGCCACCGCCTACATGGGCAAGTCCGGCGTCGTCAACATCGAAAAAGAGGCCAATCTCTCCGGCGAAATTCATGACAAGGGCGTGCAGGTACTTTGCGGTTATCTCGGCCAGACTTACGCCCAGGATTTCCCACTCTCCCTGTCCTGCCGCATCGCTTTCGAGCAAAATTATGGCGGCGTAGACGGCGACAGCGCTTCCTCCACTGAGCTGTACGCCATTATCTCCGCCCTGTCCGGCTTGCCCGTGCGCCAAGACATTGCCGTAACTGGTTCCATCAACCAACACGGCGAAATCCAACCCATAGGCGGCGCGACGCTCAAAATCGAGGGTTTCTTCGACCTATGCAAAAAGCGCGGCCTTACCGGTCAGCAAGGCGTCATCATGCCGTCAAGGAATATTCGCGATTTGGTGCTCAAGGATGAGGTCGTCGAAGCCGTGCGCGATGGGTTGTTTCATATATATCCCATCGCCCACGTAGACGAGGGGCTGGAGATATTGTTGCAAACCGAAGCGGGCACGGCGGCGCAGCATACCCACGAGACGGTGCACGGGAAGGTCTATCGGAAACTGCGGACGTACCATCGACGGGCGATGAAGGGTGAGGGTTGATGGTGGCCGAGAATAAAAGATTAAGATCAAATGATTAAGACCCTGGGCGCTGCCCAAACCCGCGAGGGAACGCGTCCTTCGGACCCAGGGCGCATTCGCGCCCGCGCTAAACGCCTGCCACTGGCAGGCAGCGCCCCTCGACCCCGCTTTGGGCGTCGCTCCTACTCAATCATGGCTAGGGTAAAAATCCAGTTGGTTCCAATTTGGGGCCAACTCAAAAAGCGAATTTGTTTAAATTCCAACCGGTGGCAATTTGCCACCGGTTGTTTTTATTCAAAATTATCCTTGCCAATAACTGCGTTGCGGTAGCAAAACAGGGGTCAAGGGGCGAGTCGCCCCTTGCGGGTCTGGGCAGCGCCCAGGGTCTTGATCTTGGCTGCGACCTTGATCTTGCTCTTAGCCGCGATTATAACCGCCACCACGCAATAAAATTTCTAAAACCTATTGACAACACCCACCCACGATGCTATTCTCTCCACCGTTAGCACTCGAAGCGAATGAGTGCTAACAAGACGGACGCCAACATCAAAGCCGCCAACACCACAGCCACCAACACCGCGCAAAGGGGGAACGCGCCATGGACTTAACCGAACGCAAGTTAAAAATCCTCGAAGCCATCGTCAACGACTATATCCACACGGCCGAACCCATCGGCTCGCGCACGATTGCCAAGAAGTACGGCATGGGCATCAGCTCCGCTACGATTCGCAATGAGATGAGCGACTTGGAAGATTTGGGGCTTATCGCCCAGCTGCATACTTCCAGCGGACGCATCCCTTCGCAAAAAGGCTATCGTTTTTATGTAGACCGGATGATGCACGAGCAGCCCCTGGCGGGCGAAGAAGCGCTCTTCTTGCAAGGCATGATCCGCCAAAACATCAACCAAATTGAATTTATGATGCAAGAAACAGCCAAGGCGCTGTCGCGTCTCACGCGCTGCCCGGCTATCGTCAGCGAACCCTATTTAAAAAAAACGCGCATCAAGCACTTGCAACTCGTACCCGTGGACGAACGCGCCCTGCTGCTGGTGCTCATCACCGACACAAAAGCGGTCAAAAATCAAGTCGTCACGCTACCGGAAGCACCCGGTTATGAAGCGCTCAACCGCCTGACCATCATCCTCAACGCCCAACTCCACGGCAAAACTGTCCGCGAAATCGACCGCCCCTGCATTGAGAAGTTATTGGAATTTTTCGGCGGGCAAGCACACATCCTCATGCCGATTTTGGGCATCATAGCATCCATGATACAAGCCGAAGACGATGTGCGTGTTTTTACCAGCGGTGCCAAAAACATCCTCGCTTTCCCGGAATTCGCCGACCGCGAAAAAGCCAACGCCATTTTCCAAGCCTTGGAAGAGCGCGAATCGCTCATGACCTTATTGGCACCACTCACAGGCATACAAATCATCATCGGCGATGAAAACGACAACGATTGGCTCAAGGACTGCTCCCTCGTCCGCGCCGGATACAGCATTGACAATCAGAGCATCGGCACCATTGCCATCATCGGCCCCACGCGGCTCGACTACGCCAAAGCCGTGTCCGTGCTTACCGGTGTGTCACAAAATATACAACGGGTCATCACCGCCCTTGCACATTAAACCCTCGGAGGAACACCATGAGAAAAAAGAAGAAAAACAAAGCGCAAGAAACAACGCCCGAAATTCTGCCAACCATCGAGCAAGAGGCTGCCGAAGCGCTGGAGGATATTTCCAACAATTTCGAAACCCTCTACAAGGAAACCCTCGACCGTTACACCCGCAATTTGGCCGAATTCGATAACTTCCGCAAGCGCAGCATCAAGGAAAAAGCCGCCCAATACGATGACGGCGTGCGCGCATCCGCAGAAAAGCTCCTACCCCTCATCGACAACTTCGAGCGCGCCATGGCTTCCGGCGAAAAGACCCACGCCGAAGATAGCTTCTACCAAGGCATCTCGCTCATCGCGCGCCAATTCACTGCCTACCTCACCGATCAAGGCATCACCGAAATCCCCGCCGACCCCGGCATTGACTTTGATCCCAACTTACACAACGCCGTCGCCCACACCCAAGACGATAACTTCGGCTCCAATCAAATTTCTGATGTCTTGCAAAAAGGTTATATCCACAAGGAAAAAGTCTTGCGACACAGTATGGTACGCGTGGCAAATTAAAGGAGGCGCATAAATATGATGTTCCCCTACATCACCCTCGCCGAAGAAACCGAAGTCACCCACTCGCAATTATTATCGCGCAACAATCAGCAAGAAATAGAAGTCCACTTCGAACGCCCCACCGACGACGGATTCAACGAAGCGCGATGTATATTGCCTTCGTACAAATGGATTTCCCAAATAGGGTATACGAACGACGAAGTCGCATCATTCACGCAATTTTTACACAACAACGCGCACTTGCTATTCAAGTATGCCGAAACGGGCGGATTAAAAATTGCCTAGCTTGTTCAACATCGGTGGGTACAAGATATATTTTTGGTCGAACGAAAATAACGAATCCATCCATGTGCATATCAACAAAGGCAAACCGTCGCCCGGTGCAACCAAAGTATGGTTGACCATCAAAGGCGGATGCATCGTAGCAAATAACAGCAGTAAAATTCCTGCATCCGATTTGCATGAACTGCTCGAAATTATCGCTGCGCAGTCAACAACCATATGCGCCGCATGGAAACAACACTTCATCTTGGACGAAATTAAATTCTATTGTTAATCATAAGGAGGACAAAAAAATGTCAAAAATTATAGGAATCGACTTAGGCACCACCAACTCATGCGTAGCCGTGATGGAAGGCGGACAGCCCGTAGTCATCGCCAACAGCGAGGGCTTGCGCACCACGCCATCCGTAGCTGCATTCACCAAAACCGGCGACCGTCTGGTGGGCGAAACCGCCAAACGCCAAGCCATTACCAACCCCGACAACACCGTCATGTCCATCAAGCGGCAGATGGGTACGGATTTTAAAGTCAACATCAACGACAAGCCATATTCCCCGCAAGAAGTTTCCGCCATGATTTTGCAAAAACTCAAAACCGACGCAGAAAGTTATTTGGGCGAAACCATCACCAAAGCCGTCATTACCGTACCTGCCTATTTCACCGACAGCCAACGCCAAGCAACCAAAGACGCGGGCAAAATCGCCGGGTTGGAAGTGGAACGTATCATCAACGAGCCCACCGCTGCCGCGCTTTCCTACGGATTGGACAATGAAAAAGAGCAAAAAATCATGGTATATGACTTGGGCGGCGGTACATTTGACGTGTCCATCATCGACATCGGCGACGGCGTTATCGAAGTATTGGCAACCAGCGGTAACAACCGTTTGGGTGGCGACGACTTTGACGATCGTGTAATCAAATTCTTGGTCGAAGAATTCAAGAAAATGGAAAATATGGACTTAGGCCAAGACAAAATGGCCATGCAACGCCTGAAAGAAGCCGCCGAAAAAGCGAAAAAAGAACTCTCAACCGTTATCACCACCAACATCAACCTGCCCTTCATCACCATGAACCAAGATGGCCCCAAGCATATGGACATTAACCTAACCCGTGCCAAATTCGACGAGTTGACCCACGATTTGGTAGAAAAAACCTTAGGCCCCGTACAAACCGCGCTCAAAGATGCGGATGTCTCCCCCGGCGAATTGGATAAAGTGCTGTTGGTGGGCGGTTCCACGCGTATCCCCGCGGTGCAAGAAGCCGTTAAGCGCCTTACCGGCAAAGACCCCTTCAAGGGCATCAACCCCGACGAATGCGTAGCACTGGGTGCGTCCATCCAAGGCGGCAAGCTGGCGGGCGATGCAGGCGCGGGCGGCATCTTGCTCCTCGATGTTTCTCCGTTGTCGCTGTCTATCGAAACCGAAGGCGGCGTGGCCACGCGCTTGATCGAGCGCAACACGACCATTCCTACTAATAAAAAGCAAACATTCTCGACCGCGGCGCACAACCAAACCGCTGTAGATATCGTCATCGTGCAAGGCGAGCGTCAATTTGCCCGCGACAACAAAGAGCTGGGGCGCTTCCGTTTGGATGGCATTCCCCCCGCACCCCGCGGCGTACCGCAAATTGAAGTGGCCTTCGACATCGACGCCAACGGCATCGTTAACGTATCCGCCAAAGACTTGGGCACGGGCAAAGAGCAGAAAATCGTCATCACCGCATCTTCCAATTTGTCCGACGACGACATCGACCGCGCCATCAAGGAAGCCGAGCAATACGCCGAAACCGATCGCGTCCGCAAAGAAGCCGTAGACGCGAAAAACGAAGCCGAATCCCTCGTCAATCAAACCGAGCGCCTCTTCACCGACTTGGCCGAAAAAATCACCGAAGAAGACAAAGCCCAACTCACCGCAGAAATGGATAAACTCAAAGCCGTGTCCGAACCGTTGCACCACGAAACAATGAACGAAGACGAAACCGCCGCACTCAACGCCGCATGTCAGGAATACACCAAGGCATTAAACGATTTCTCGCAAAAACTATACGCCTCGGCCAGTCAAGACATGGGCGCCGCGCCCGAACCCGGCGATTACGGCCCCGACCACAACCACGACGCAGACAGCAACGTATTTGACGGCGACTTTACAGAAAATTAAAAACGTTATGTAAAAATACCCCACATCGAAAAGTGTACCATAACCTTGGTACACTTTTCGGCGGGTGTGCACGGCACGAATACATATTTATTTAGGAGGAATTTATGAATGTTGTGAAAGCACTCCGCATCGCCGCGTTATGCGTTGGTATTTTCGGTTTAATTTTCGTGGCTACAGGCGTGGGTATTTATATTGGCCTGCACCGGCCCGAAACGCGCGACTTGCGCATCGCACAAAATGAAAATTATCCCATGCATACTGCCATCGTCACAAATTATGCGCAAACGAATACCACTGTTAATAACGAACGCATGTACCGGGTGACCTTTGCATGGGATGGCTTGACCGCGCAAACAGGTGCGCGTTATACCCAACGGCAAGCGCAAGCATTGGTGGGTACAAATTTAATGATACGCGTCAACCATGAAGGGCGCGCCGTGCCCGCTAACTTTGAACGCACGGTTTTGTCCACATTGGGCAACGTGTTTCTCTTTACCTTTGGTGGTATTGGCGTTGTGGCATGGGTGGTTGCCATCATTTTGTTTACGGTTGCGCGGCGCAAGAAGCGTTTAAACGGAGAAGATTTGAACGTGTACCGCACATTTTAGTTGTGGTATCGTTTTTTTTCGCGTATATTAGGCGAGTTTTTGAGCAATACAAATTAGCGAACGAATGTTAATCGCAGTATTTGGGGGAATAAATGGCTGGCAAGCGTGATTTTTATGAAACATTAAATGTAAGCAAAGGCGCAAGCGATGACGAGATAAAAAAGGCGTATCGCAAGTTGGCGAAGCAGTACCATCCCGACGCCAACCCCGGCAACGACGCTGCCGAAGAAAAGTTTAAAGAAGTGAGCGAAGCCTACGGTGTATTGAGCGATTCGGACAAGCGCCGTCAATACGATGCCGTGGGCCACGCAGCCTTTAACCAGCAAGGTGGTTATGGCGGCGGCTCCATGGACTTGAATGAAATTTTCAGCCGATTTGGCGATATATTTGGCGGGGCGGATTTTTTTGGTATGGGCGGAAAGCGTAAAGCCGGGCCAAAGCGTGGCTCGGATTTGCAAATGCGCTTGAATATAAAATTTGAAGAAGCGGTATTTGGCACGATGCGCGAAGTCACGATCAACACTTACGAAACATGCCTGTCGTGCAAAGGCAGCGGTGCCAAGCCGGGCACCTTCGCGGATAATTGCACAAAGTGCGGCGGAAGCGGGTCGGAACGGGTTGTCCAGCAGACCATGCTGGGTTACATGACCAGCGTCGTCACCTGCAACGCTTGCCGTGGCGAAGGCAAAATAATAAAAGACCCCTGTACTTCTTGCCGCGGAGCAGGTCGTACCCGTGCCAACGTCAAACTGAACGTCAACATTCCCAAGGGCATCGACAACGGCCAGCAAGTACGCTTGCAAGGCAAAGGCGAATTCGGAGAAAAAGGCGGCCCTGCCGGTGATCTTTACATCATCGTGCAAGTTAATCCGCACAAAGTATTCACGCGCGAAGGGAATAATCTGCATATAGACATTCCCATCACCTTCGTGCAAGCAGCCATGGGTGATGAAATATCCGTGCCCATGCTGGACGGCTCTGTCGAGAAGCACAACCTCAAGGCAGGCACGCAGCCCGGCACGGTGGTAAACCTGCGCAACAAAGGCGTACCCAGCGTGCGCAACAGCCGCAACTTTGGCGATTTGATCATCCGCTTTATCGTGACCGTGCCCACGGTAATGAACGAACGGCAGAAAGAACTGCTCATGACCTTCAGCGATGCGATGGGCGACGATTACAAGAACCACAAGAAACGGTGGTTTGACAAAGTGAAATCCTATTTTATGTAAGTGAAAGCCAAATAAATGTTAAAATATTGAAACCGCGCGTAGGCGCGGTTTTTTTGTGACAATTTCCAATGGGTACTATATACGTGGTTATGCATATAAAAGTCGCATGGTTGCATAAAGTAAAAGGGTTGGCAACCTGCAGCCTGCACACCGCGCATGTAACAGGATTGTAATGCAGGACAGGCTTTACTTGTCCGGGCACTGTAAGTATGCACAGCGTAAAGTCTTGAAATGTCGCATTAATTGTGCAAAAATACAGGTATAATTGGGCTTGTACCAGCATTTTCAATTAGACAAATTGCCCACGCTTGTGCTATAGTGCGCGGAACTTAAGGACAGTGCCGTTTTGTAACTAAAAGCGGCAGACAAGTTAAGAGGAGGAAACGTATGAAAAAGCTATTGTTTTTAGTCGCATTGCTTGCTGCTTCCTTGTTCTTCATGGCGGCATGTAACAGAGACAACGACGACAACGGGTATGACCCCGGCCCCGGAACAGCAGCAACGACGGCTCCGGTTGCCAATGTACCTGACGCAACCATGGCGCCCATCGACTCCCCGGATGCACCTGCAGGTGACCAAGTGCGTGGCAACTACGTTGTAGTACGCGCCACCATTTTGCCGGACAACAACATCGCTTGGGCAAACTGGGGTAATCCTGCTGTCAACGGCCAAATGCGTGACCTCATTTGGGGCGGCCGCGGTACCCTCGTAGCCAACATGTATGACGAACTTTTTGCCAACCCCTCTGTTATGGTAGGCGGTCAAATGCCGACCCGTACTGTGCTGGACAATGGCGACGTAAGATTCCACTTCCATATTTATACCACCAACGTGTTCTCCGATGGCACACCCATCACCGCAGAACATTATGCCGGCAACATTGCGTTCCTTATCAGCCCGCAATGGAATGCCGCTACCCCCGGCGGAAATACTGCCTTCATGGATATCTCTGGCCGCCTTGCATGGCTGGAAGGTGAAGCAAATGTGCTTACAGGCGTGCGCTTGTATGACGACGCTAACTTCTCTGTAACCATCCGCGCAGAAGGTTTCCCGATGATATGGGAAGACGCGGCGTTCGCCAGCTATGCCCCATTCCCGTTGTTTGCATTTGGTGTTGAAGCGCATGACGATGGCGAAGGTGTGTTCTTGACCGGCCCCGGCGGCGTTACGCTTACCAATGAAATGCTTAATATTGCTGTACACGGCGGCGAAATCAGCTATCGCGTAGACCAACGCGGTCTGTATGACGAAAATGACGAGCCTCTGATGGAAGAAGCATACGACGCAGACGGAGAACCCTTGTACCGCGCAATCAATGACGAAGATGGCGAACCCACCGGCGAATATGAGCGCGTAATGGTGCGCGTAACCGAAGACTGGGTACGCGACGACCTGCCTCCCGTAGGCGGCGACGGCTTCCGCTTTGCACCTACCGTATTTGTAGGCCCCTACGTATTCCACTCTGTGGATACAGGCGCAGGCCATTTGCAAGTACAACGCAACCCGCGTTTTGGTTACACATGGGATAATTTCTCCCCCCGTATCGAATACATCATCTGGCGCGAAGTGCCCGACCCCACATTGGTTGATGCACTGGCAGCAGGCGAAGTACACATGACTGTAGGCCAAGGCCAAGGCCAAATTATCAACAATGCATTGGATATGCTGGTTGCCGGCGGCACCCACAACTTCACCAATTATGATCGCCCCGGTTACGGCTTGATCCAGTTCCACACCGACACAGGCCCGACCCAATTCACCGCTGTACGCCAAGCTTTCAAATGGCTCATCGACCGCGATGTATTCGGCGAAATGTTTACCGAAGGTCATGGCTCTACCGCGCACGGCCCCTACGCCAACTCTTGGTGGTGGACGCAAGAAGCACGTGACGCAGGCATGTATGACCGCTTGATTATGTACACCTTGAACGTACCGATGGCGATTTCCTTGTTGGAAGCCGATGGTTGGAACTACACCGCAGATGGCGAGCCCTTCGTAGGCCCCGGCCGTTGGAGTGATATGCACATCCGCCACAAATGGGTAGACGGCGAACTCATGCCCCTGCGCATCGACTGGGCAACCTTTACCTCACCCAACCGCATCACCGATATCATCAACGTCTTGTTGCCCGGCCCCATGGAAGAAGCAGGTTTCTACTTGAATGAAGTGCGTTATGCCGCACCGACTGCTTTGATGATGCGCCAAGGAGAAGCCGAAGGTGTGCGTTACAACATGTTCAACTTGGGTCTAACCTTTACAGGCGCATGGGCACCATGGCTTACCTTCTCTCCGGATAGCATCCCCGCCGGCAACTGGGGTCAAGTGGATATGCCACATGTTATGGAAGCTGCATACCGCATCCGTAACATCAACGACCCCACAGGCGATGGCCGTGCAGACTTTATCGAAGCCTTCATCGAATTCATGGTTGTCATGAACTACGAAGTTACCATGATTCCCTTGTATGTAGACATTTGGTTTGACTTTGTACCTTATTGGCTGGGTGATTGGAACAACAACGCACTTTGGGGCTTCGCAGCCGCTATCCAACGTGCTTATGTAGACCAGTACGCGGTACGCTAGTATTAATTAATACCCGTAACACACAGTAGCATAAAAGATGGTGCACTTGTAAATAACAAGTAAACTGATTATATTTATAGCCCTGCGGCATTTATTGTCGCAGGGCATATAAATATAACGACTTATACATAAAAACGCGTTTATCGCACCTAGGAGGCAGGGTATGGCAATCTTTATTGTAAAAAGGCTTTTTTACATGGTCTTTGTGTTGCTTATCGTATCGGCGATCATGTTCGCACTGTTTAGGACAATGCCGGGTGACCCTGTTGATATCCATGTACCCCCCGAGGTAGCCGCCGGGTTATTGCCCCATGAATTGGAAGTGTTGCGTGCGCAAATCACCGAAGAATTGGGCTTGGACCAACCGCATGTTGTGCAATATTTTATATGGCTAGGAAACATGCTCCAAGGTAACTTTGGCTACTCAATCAGTTCGCGCCAGCCGGTTTGGGATCATATCCGTTCACCGATGGCCAACACGCTTTTTATTAACATTATTAACTTGATCCTTGTTTTTTCCATTACGATACCCATTGGCGTGTACAGTGCCATACGACGGGGCAAGACATTCGATAATGGGGCGTTGCTATTTTCTATGTTTGGGCTGAGTGTACCCAACTTCTTGTTCGCACTTATTTTAATCTTTATATTTGCCATTACGTTGGGGTGGTTCCCAATCTTCGGCATTCAATCGGCTATGCCACCTGAACCGTGGACTTTGGCTTGGTTAGGTGACCGTATGCGCCACATGGCGTTGCCGTTGGCTACAATGGTGTTAACTTCTTTGGCAGGAATCATCCGATTTACCCGTTCATCTATGATTGATGCATTAAACATGGACTGTATCCGCACCGCCCGCGCCAAGGGTGTAGCGGAAAAAACGGTTATTTTTGTGCATGCCTTCCGCAACGCTTTGGTGCCGATTATTACAGTTACCATCGGTGCGTTTTTGGCTGTTTTTGGCGGTTCGGTTGTTATCGAGCAGACATTTGGCTGGAATGGTATGGGGCGTGTCATGCTTACGGCACTTAACCAGCGCGACATAGGCGTTATGATGACCATGAACATGTTCTTTATATTGATGGGCTTCTTGTCCATCTTGATTATGGAAATCTTGTATGTAATCGTAGACCCGCGTATCCGCTTTAGATAAAACCAAAGGAGGCAAGCCGATAATGAATACAGACAATCCCAAATCGAATGTCATGCATGAAGAACAAGTTCAAACCCCGTTCATGACTGCAATGAAAATGTTCTTTAAAAGGAAGATGACCATCATTGGTTTAATTGGCTTCTTTGGCATGTTTTTGGCCAGCGTAATTATTCCTTTCTTCTTTCCTGTAGATGTCCGCGACTTTGATATGGCGCAATTTAACCAACCGCCGTCGCGTAGCATGATGCGTGTGTCTCGTGAAATCCGGGGAGATGTGGCATTACTGGCCGCAGGTGCGGGTTTTGGCGTGGGTGTGGGCAACGACAACTCCCTGCACACATGGGGGGTAATGTCGCACCACAGCGAGCCACTCCAAAATCCGCCACAACCGGAAGGTCGCATCGTACAAATATCTGCCGGACAGGGCCATGCCGCCGCATTAACCGAAGATGGGTATGTGTATATATGGGGCGACGAAAACGTGGTGTTCCGGTTGGCCGATGTGCCGTCGGGTATTCAAGGGCGCACCATTCAAGTACAAGCAGCGCGTCGTTTTAGCTTGGCACTCACCGACGATGGGCGCTTGCATACCTGGGGCAACATGCCCGACTTGCGCCATGTGTCGCCGGGGCGCTTGCCTGCCGGCCGCGTGGGCGTACAAATCGAGGTTAATACCATGTCCGGGGGCGTACTTACCGAATGTGGTTATGTATTCATCTTAATCAGCGAAGGCCGCGAATGGCGCGACGTACCCGAACATATCCAAGGGCGCATCACCGACTTTACCTTAACCGATCATAATGGCTTGGCTATCTTGGACGATTATACGGTGTACATCTGGGGTGCAACCGGTTTAATCAATGAAATCCCCGAACACATACAAGGCCAAGCGGTTGCGATTGATTCTGGCACAAACCATGCCACGGTATTATTGCGTGACGGTTCGGTAGTTTCATGGGGCGAAGACCGCCATGGGCGTACCGCATACCCGACGCGTGTGTCCGATGGTGTAATGATTGCCGTGGGTTGGGACCATAACTATGTATTGCAAGCCGATGGTTCTGTAACCACTTGGGGTATGCGCGGCTTTATCTTTGGTACCGACGGCATGGGGCGTTGCATCTTCTCGCGCTTGTGGCTGGCGGGGCGTTACACCTTGATGATTGGTGCGATTTCATCCATTGTTGCGTTTTTAATTGGCGTGTTGCTGGGTGGCTTTGGTGGTTACTTTGGCGGTGCGTTGGATATGTTTATTATGCGCTTTGCGGAAGTAGTAGGCTCGATTCCGTTCTTGCCGATTGCGTTAATATTGCAATTCCGCTTCCGTGATAATTTTGGCCAGATAGGCGGCATGGTGCTGTTGATGTTTGTGCTGGGGATACTTTCCTGGCCGGGCTTGATGCGCATTGTGCGCGGCTTGATCTTGCAAGCACGTGAGTCGGAATATGTAACCGCCGCCAAGGCATTGGGTGCGCGTGAGTTTAGCATTATCTTCCGGCATATCCTGCCCAATATACTGTCGCCGGTTATCGTATGGTTGACGTTGAACCTGGCAGGCGCCATGTTGATTGAAACGGGCTTGTCCTTCATCGGATTTGGCGTACAAGAACCGACACCCACTTGGGGTAATATGCTTAACGCGGCAAATGACTCGGTCGTATTACGTGCACAATGGTGGCGTTGGGTATTCCCTGCTGTAGCGTTGGTATCGGTAGCACTGAGCATTAACTTAGTCGGCGACGGCTTGCGTGAAGCAACCGATCCCAAAACCCAAGGGAGGTAGTCAAGATGGCATTACTTCAATTGAATGACCTGCATACGTTCTTCCAAACGCGAAACGGAATTATTAAAGCCGTTAACGGCGTGTCCTATACCGTAGAAGCCGGTAAGACCTTGGGTATCGTGGGCGAATCCGGTTGCGGCAAGAGTGTATCCGCCATGAGCGTGTTACAACTGCTGGACGAAAATGGCAAAATCGTAAAAGGCAGCATCCAATTCAAAGACCGCGAACTCACCAACCTATCCGGCAGAGAAATGCGAAAAATCCGCGGTAATGAAATTTCAGTCATTTTCCAAGAACCGATGACCAGCTTGAATCCGATATTTACTGTGCGCAAACAAATTGGCGAGGCGTTCCGCGTACACCAAGGCATGAGCAAGCGCGAATCATACCGCGAAGCAATACGCATGTTGGACGACGTGCGCATCCCCGACCCGGAGCAAGTGGCGGTGAAGTACCCGTTTATGTTATCCGGCGGTATGCGCCAACGTGTCATGATAGCTATGGCACTGGCATGTAAGCCCGATTTGCTGATAGCGGACGAGCCGACCACGGCGCTGGATGTAACCATTCAGGCACAAATCTTGCGCCTGATGAATGAACTCAAGCGCGAAAAAGGCACCGCCATCATGTTTATTACGCATGACTTGGGCGTAATCAATGAAATGGCCGATGAAGTGGCCGTCATGTATTGCGGGCAGGTAGTAGAACAAGCCCCCGTGCGCGAAATTTTTGCTTCGTCCGGCTTGTCGCATCCGTATACGGAAGCGTTGCTGACGAGCATCCCGCGTTTGGATACGCCGGTGGGTACGAAGTTGGAACCCATTGAAGGTGCGGTACCGCATCCGCTGGATTTGCCCGTGGGTTGCAAATTTGCCCCACGTTGCAAATACGCAACTGAGAAATGCCGTAACGAAGAACCTGAGTTGGTTCACGTATCCGATGTTCAATCCATCAGATGCTTCTATCCGGAGGAGGGTATACGTCGTGGAAAATAAAAAACCGTTAATTTCCGTAAGGGAACTGAAAGAATACTTCCCCGTGCGCGGCAGGCGCGGCATGTTTGTAAAAGCCAACGACGGCGTAACGCTGGATATTTATGAAGGCGAAACGATGGGCATCGTGGGCGAGTCCGGCTGCGGTAAGTCCACGTTGGGGCGCGTTATCTTGCAATTGTTGGTACAAACCGAAGGCGAAACCGTGTACTACGGCCGCACCATTGATGAAGTCGTGCCCATGTACGCGCTGGATATCTTCAAAAACCTGGATCGCAAATGCACTCAGTCCAAAATCAACATGAAAAAGCTGGAAGAAATGGAAGCCGCTTACGATGCATTAGAAAAAGAAATCGGCGGCGATAAAGACCCGGCAAAGCGCAAGCTTATGTTTGAAAAACTTAACGAAAAAATCCTGTACCGCCGCAAAGTATACAGTGAATTCTTGTCCATTGTGCGTTTAGTGGGCGGCATGTACGGTTTGGATGATTATGCCGAGGCATCACGTATCTTGATGGACTTTTTCAAGGCAGCATTGGCCGAGCGCAGCATTACATTGGGCTTGAGTAAATTGCGTTTGCAAATTGCAGAAACGCAATACAAAGTGGACAAAAACCCCACTACTGCCAACAAAGCCAAATTGGATGCCTTGAAAAAAAAGCTGGACGGCATCGTCAACGGTGATTTGAAAAAAGCGGATGACTTGCGCTTGGAAAAACAAGAAATAATAAACGAATTCCGCGCTAGGTACGAAGACATTCCCGAATATCAAAAGTATGATTCCTACCGCGACGCGGGCATTGACTTGGCGCGCCTTACGTACAGCGAAATGCGCCTGTTGCGTAAAGACTAGCAATTGATTTTCCAAGACCCGTACTCGTCGTTAAATCCGCGCTTGTCCGTGGGTCAGATCATTAGCGAAGGGCCGATAATCCACCACGACTTTGCCGCCAACAACGAGCGTATGCAGGAGTATACGATGAAAGTGTTGGAGGAATGCGGGCTGGCGGGGTATATGATCCACCGTTATCCGCACATGTTTAGTGGTGGGCAGCGCCAGCGTATTGGCATTGCGCGCGCATTGGCAATGAAGCCGAAATTTGTGGTGTGCGACGAGGCCGTATCTGCGTTGGACGTAAGTATTCAATCGCAAATCATTAACCTGCTGCAAGAATTGAAGGAAAAAGAAAATCTTACCTACATGTTCATTTCGCATGACTTGAGCGTGGTCAAAAATATTAGTGACCGCATTGCGGTTATGTACTTGGGTGTCATCGTGGAGTTGTGCGGCTCGGCGGAGTTATTTGACAGTCCGTTGCATCCGTATACCGAAGCGTTGCTGTCGGCGATACCCACCACCGACCCCGACTCCAAGGACAAAGAAATGATTATCCTTGAGGGTGATATTCCCAGCCCTGTCAATCCGCCGCCGGGTTGCAAATTTAACACCCGCTGCCGCGATTGTATGGATATTTGCCTAAGTGTTGTGCCTGAATGGATCGAGCATAAACCCGGTCACTTTGTGGCATGCCATAAATACACGAGGGCCGAATAATGTTTTTGTTGCCGCGCAACATGAAAAAACGCATGACGCGCGAGGAGGCCAACGAAATCATCGAGCGGTCTAAGGAAGAAGAACCGCTGGAGCTGGAAAAAGGCGACTTGAAGGCCATTATCTTGGCCGCAATTATTGTATTTGTGCCGTTTGTTTTAATATTGGCCGGCGCGTTATTATTATTTGGATTGGGTATGCATTGGATATTTGGCTGATGGAGTGAATTGAATGCGGTTACAGTGGATGCGGGTACAAATATTTTTTGCCGAAAGGGCGCGTACCTTTCGCCGTATTTACTGGCCGCTGGTCATTTCGCTGTTTGTGCTGCTGATTGCGGTGCCATTGACTTTGGCGTTCCGCAATCCGGATGTTGAAATCTTTGGTGGCGATCATAGTCGTGTGTTTACGGAGTTTCGCGATGTTTTTACCGACGCGCGGCAAACGGCCCGCAGCAATCAGCGGATACAGGATTTTTCGGTCATGTTGTGGTTATTGAATGAAAATTATCCTTTTTTGGATATGGCGGAACGCGGCGGCGCGGATTTGTTGGCATTGACGGAAGCGCGTTTGGCCGATATGGAAGAAGAAGCGTATTATTGGGCATTTGACTTGGTATCGTTCGCTAATGAACGTTTTTTTAACGAGTTTAATCGATTAGGTAATGTACGGCTCATATCAGAGCCACGGGGTTATACGGAACCGTGGATGATGGAGCCGTATTTTTTTGGTTACAGGGATTGGCGTTTTGATTCTGACCATTGGGAAATGGATAGGGTTGAAAGCAACTTTGCCACGGGTTGGTTACATGACGACGTTGCGTACATGCAGATTGCTTCGTTTATTGCCGAAGGGTTTGACCGGCCGCGCTGGGTGTCGTTCCGGCATTTTTATGCAGAGGAAGAACGGGCTGCCTTAGAAGCATTTTTTGCCGGGTTGGACGCGGATGCGTTGGTGATTGACATACGCGGGGTGCATTCCGGGTTTGGCGATTATTTTGTGCCGTTTTTGTTGGAGCCCAACATGGATGAACCGGCGAGCGGTCGTTTTTATGGCATGCACAGCGCAGGGGATATGGCCATGCGTGTGAGTGCGGCTTTCCGTGAGTGGTATGACTTTGGCGCGTATCGGCCGGGTGTGCCGAGTTTGCCGTATTTAAACGCAAGCGATGCCGAATTTTTGGATTACTATATTGTGATGGATATCATTGCGACACCGACCAGGAATGCACCGTTGTTTGACGGACAAATTTATGTCTTGGTAGACAGCGGGTCGTTCAGCGGGCCTAACTTTATGTACTTACAAATGGCGCAGGATGTGGGGTGGCGTATTTTGTATCAAGAAGATGCCACAGCGGCAGGGTGGGGGAACTCCTATATTCCGTTGCCGCACAGCCGATTTAACTTGCGGTTTAACCCGCTGTATTTTACCGATGTGTATGGGCGGGCGTTTGAAGAAATGAGTGCGTTTTATCACGCGCGTGTGGCTGGGATGGATGATGCCTTGCGTGTGATAACAACCCGTTAAATATAGCAGCAAATGCAACAAAACAGGGATGCCGATTGTTGCGGATTGAAAATCCGTTTTACAATCGGCAAATCAATTATTATAGCTGTTAAGCGCCAAATAATTGATTTGGCTGCCCGCCGAGTGGGCTTCGCTATCCCTAAGCGAAATTACCTTATATGCAGAAAGGAACCATTGATTGTCGACGTTGTTGGCAACGTGCGGCAATTGATACCGAAGCCCGCTCGGCAGGAGAAGCCCCGGCGTAACCGGTTGGGGAAATAATAATCGGTTTATCCGATTAGATTCCATCGGGAGGCTACTTATGCGTAAAAATGTATTTTTGAAGTCCGTGTTGCGTCAGCCGATTCGGGCTTTTTTATTGGCTGTGCTTATTGCGGCGGCGGCGTTTGCATTTGTGGCGCGTGCTACGGAGTATCGGGTCATCAGCGATGAAATCACGCGGATTGAACAGTTATATCGCGCTATTGGGGTGCTGCAGCCGCTGCATTTTAATGATTTTACATATGACCATGATGTGACGCGGGTGGCGGCTTTGTTGGCGGACAGTCCGCTGGTGGGGCGTGCAGATGCGCGTGTGTTTGCGCAGGGGGTCATGCATGACCACCGCAATTTGATTGCGCAGAGTACGTGGGGTTTTTTAAATCCAGAGATGCATGGGTTGGATTTGTATGCCGTCGACCATTATTTTATCGGTACATTGCGGCGTATGCCCATTAGGACGCAGTTGCAAGGACGGCCTGCAGCGGTACTCAATTTGCAAGTGGACGAAATGATACAGGGCGACCCCACCGCGCTGCGTGTGGGCGACCGCGAATTTACAAACGCACAAGGACAAGTGGCGGTGATACGCGGCTTCCGCGATTTCCGCTTGATACTAACGGAGGAAGAATTGGCGCTGATGAACGCCGGGGAATGGAATCCGTTGGATGACCTTTATGTAGACGGGCAATTTTTATTCCGCGTTACACCCGCATATATGGACAATGAGGGGCGCATGATTTGGTACTTGCGTGCGGTGATGGGTGTGGATGCGCTGGGTTTTGGCTTCGTGTATGAAGATGGGCATTATTTGCAACGGTTTGTTACGGATGCAGCACAGCGCGATACGCATGATGCATTGACGTTCTTCGTAAATGCGGAAGATGAAACTGCGATGGAAGCGGCGATGGCGTACAACGACCGGACGCTGGCGTTGCATGACAATAATTTGTCCATGATGACGGTCATTGGTACGCAAGATATGACGGCCATTCCGCGTTTTATGCGCATAACACAGGCGCGGTTGCTGGATACGCCGCGTTTCCCCGGAGGACGTTGGCTTACTTATGAAGATTATTTATACAACCGCCATGTGGCAGTGATACCCGCGCAGTTGGCAATACGGCGCGGCATACAAGTGGGCGATACCATTACGCTTACCTTGCGCAACCAACCCCGCCCGCCGTGGATAGACCACAATCCGCGTGATACATCGGTTTGGTTTAGCCGTGGGGTCGAGGGTTGGTGGGACAACTATCCTGCAGGCTGGTGGGGTATGACTTATACCGGTCATACGGATTGGCGAAGCTTCCCCACCCATGAAGCTGCGTTGGAAGTGGTGGGCATTTATTGGTATACGCCGCCGGGTGGTGCGTTTACCAACTTTACATCGGCGGAGATATACGTACCCGCCGGGATCATCCCCGAGGGCTTTGGCTGGGAGGACATGCCGTTATTGACGGGGATGTACAACTTCATGCTCAATTCCCCGCGTGACGAAGAACGCTTCTTGCGTGATTACCGCGAGCCGTTGGCCGCATTGGGTTTTGTGCCTATCTTCGTACCCACGGGGTTTGATGTGTTGGTGCGGGCGACCGATCCGATTCGCACATCGATTACAGTCAATTTGGCGATATTCGGCGCGGTTAGTGTAATGATATTGGCGTTAGTGGTATTCCTGTATGTGCGGCAATGGCGGCGCAGCGTGGCGATTACCAAGGCGTTGGGTTTGCCATCCACGCGGGTGATGGGTTGGTTGTTTGTACCCGTGTTGTGCATTTGGATACCCGCGATGCTGGCCGGGGCTTGGTTGGGTTGGCACTTTGCCTTGGGCGAAGCGGAAGCCGTACTGCGCGAGACGTTTGCCTACGATTATGACGCGGCGGCGTTGATATCCGCCGCGTGGTTGGGTGCGATGGCAAGCGGTATGGCATTGGTCATGTGCGCCGGGGTGTTTGGCGGCGCGTACAATTTGATACGCCGTCCGGTGCTGGAACAATTGCAAGGCGGCACGCAAAAACGTCTAAATATCCAACGCGTGGAATCGGGCGAATTGCCCGAAGGTTTCACCGTGCAGGCATTGTCATTGTCGACCGAGCCGCTGCGCAAATCCCGCGTGGGGGCATGGCGTGCCTCTTTGCGGCATGGGTTGCGGCACATTCTGCGGTCGCCCGTCAAAACCGGGCTGGCGGCGGCGTTAGCATTGCTGTTCGTCTTTTCGTTGGGCTGGCTGGACGACACGATCCACTTTACCGAGGCGGAAATTGAACGGTTGTGGACGGAAACGCGTATTTATGCGGAGCTGGTACCCATACCGCAGGAAGATTTTGAAGAAACGGCATGGTGGCCGTCGATGATTGCGCCGACATCATGGGATTTGATGTTGGCATCGGGTTTTGTAACCGAAGCGTACTTGGAAGGATTTGTTTTTGGCCATTGGCTCAGTTATTTGAATAGTTTTGTGGGTGTGAGCCACTTGGATGGTTTTATCGCGGAGAATACAAAGACCGCAATGGATGAACACTTGGGTGTGGCTTGTGACGATATAGAAATTGAATTTGCCCCCGGTTTCGGCCCGGAGGACTTCATATTTGTATCGGGCCAACCCGTGCCGATGATTGTACCGCGTCATTTATTGTATGTGTATGAAGACGGTTATATATTTGAAATGGGCGAGGTGTTCACGTTTGACCGTTCGGTCATCGATTTTGTGGATTGGGGCATGCATTTTGCATTCGGCACCGTTATGGTTGAAACGCGGGGGCGAATCATTGGCGTGTATGACGGCGGGTTGCAACGCGGGATTCTGCGTTCGGGCCTCCCCACGGTTGTACCCATGGAAGCTTTCTATTATATAGCAGATGGGAACCAATGGTTTCACACCGAATGGGCGTTCTTGCAAACCGGTCGCCCCGCATACATGACAACACGTTTTGTCGTCGATACCACCCGCAACCGCGAATTGGATACCCTGCGCGATTTTGTGGAGTTGGCATTAACACAAAACTTCTTGGGCCGTTTCTTTGGCCAACAACCACTGGAATTGGTACTGGATGACAGCGTTATCCACAACGTTATCATCCCCATGGAGCGCAACTTGTCGCTGCTGCGCGTGTTGTATCCTATTGCCATTGGCGCGGCGTTTGTGCTGTCGTTAGGGTTATCATTGCTGACGATGTTGCAAAGTGCCAAGAATGCCGCCATCCTGCGCGTGCTGGGCAAGACGCGAGCCAACGCGCAATTCGCGCTGATTGCTGAGCAGTTAATTGTGTGCTTGGTGGGTGTGACATTGGGATTGTTGATTATGCCGTTGTTAAATGTAGCATTGGGGCTCATTGCCGTGTCGTTCGCCGGGTTGTACCTGGCGGGAGCGTTGGTGGGGTCGTTTATCGGTGCGGTTGTGATTAGTGCGAAGACACCGCTGGAGTTGTTGCAGGTGCGGGAATGACGCGCCGGTTGTTTTTAATATTTTGTGCACGGCGACCTTTGCTTGCATTTTTGTTATGCGCGTTGGTAGGTTTGGCTTCGTTCGCGTTTGTGGCGCGTGCGGCGGAATACATTGTGGTACGCGGCGAGTTGCAACGTATCGAAGGTATGTACCGCGCCATCGGCGTATTGACGCCATTGGAATTTAACGATTTTACCAACGACCATGACGTCACACGTGCCGCGCAATTAATTGCTGCCGACCGGCGCGTGGTGATATCCGATACGCGGCGTTTTACCACGGGGATATTGGATCGGCATACGCCTGTAGCGGTGTACCAAGGCGCGGGTGCGTGGGGAACGTTCTTTTTACCGGCGTTCAGCGGATTGGATATGCCGGGTTTGGAGCATTATTTCATAGGTACGGTGCGCGCGCCGGCGGCTTTGGTGCGGTTGGGCGGGCAACCGGTGTTGATGCTCAATGTCATGGTAGACGAAATGTTGCAAGGCGATGCGTCCGTTTTGCCTGTGGGTATGCGTGAATTTACCAACGCACACGGGCAAACCGCACGGATAAGCGGGCGGCAGGATTTTCGTTTGCGCATAACCGAAGAAGAAGCCGAAGCTTTTCAACGCGGCGAATGGAATCCGTTGGATGTACGCGTGGGTGAGCAATACGTGTTTCAAGCAGCACCCAACCAAGATTTTACGTATGGACGTTTAAATTGGAATTTGCGCCCGCTGGTGGGTAACGATGGGTTGATATACGGACCGCTGTCGTTCGGTTTTTTCGGTTTCTACCAATTAATGCGCATTCAACCCGAACTGCGCAGCAACGCGGATGATATGCGCTTCTTCCTGCCGGCAAATGATGCGGATAGGTTGGAAGCTTTATTGGGCGATCATTTGCGCTTACATGAAATGAACCGTTCTTCCGTTGTGGTCATTGAAACGCGAGACATGACCGCCGTGCCGCGCTTTACCAATGCGCACCATGCGCGGTTATTGCATACGTCCACTTTTTATGGCGGGCGGTGGCTCACGTATGAAGATTATACGGAAGGACGTGCGGTTGCGGTCGTACCCATGCAATTGGCCATCCGCAGCGGCTTGACCGTGGGCGAGACCTTTACCATGACATTGCGTGATACCACACAACCCAAGTGGTTAGCCACACTAACCACTTCACCTTGGGCACCGGGTATCGAAGGCTGGTGGAACAACTACCCCGACGGCTGGTGGGCATTCACCGAAGCGGGCGAGCCGGGTTGGCAAACCGCACGAACCCATACCATCGAAGTAGAAGTAGTAGGTGTGTACCGCATGACCCTGCCCGGTGTGACGATGCACAACTTTTCGGGTTTGGAGATATATATCCCCGCCGGCTTGATCCCTGAAGGGTTTGAATGGGACGGCGCACCATTGTTGACGGGTATGTACAGCTTCGTGTTGGATTCGCCCCGGAGCGAAGAGGCGTTTGTGCGCGACCATCAAGCAGCTTTGGCGGCGTTGGGGTTTGCAACGGCGTTTTTGCCTACGCGGTTTGACCATGTGGTGGCATCGATTGACCCGATTCGCACGTCCGTCACGGTTAATTTGTGGGTGTTTACCGCTGTGGCTGCGTTGGTGTTTGTATTGGCGGTGTACTTGTATGTAAGACAATGGCGCAAGGCCGTAGCGGTGTCGCGGGCGTTGGGTATACCCGGGCGGAGGGTTATGCAGGGGTTGTTTGTTCCGGTGGTTTGCTTGTGGGTGCCCGTGGTGGTAATCGGTGCGCTTGCGGGGATGCAATTTGCCATGGCGCAAGCCAACGATGCACTTGCGGGCATCGGCGATTATGAAACCACGGCGATAAATACATGGGCTTGGGCTTGGTCTTGGTGGTTACCGTTATTAATCGCAGGGATATGTGTGTTTATATTGGGTATTTTGTGGTTGGTGGGGTATGGTTTATTACGCCGTCCGGTGTTGGCACAGTTGCAAGGAGAAGCGCAAGCGGCGGCAGCCAAGGTAGTGGAATCGGGTGTTGTGCCCAAACATTTCCGCGTGCGTAATGTGGATGTCGGGGTAATTACCCGCACGCGCTTGGGTGGGTTGCGTGCATCCGTTCGCTACATGTGGCGGCACATACGCCGCGCACCGGTAAAAACGGCGTTGGCATGTGTGCTGGCGGTTGCGTTTGTCTTTTCGTTGGGGTGGTTGGATAACACCATCCGCTCCACCGAGGCGGAAATCGAACGGCTGTGGATGACTACGCGCATTGATGCACAAATCATGCGTCATGCCGACGCGGCAATGCCCGCATTGCATGGATGGCCTGCCTACATTGCACCCGCATCATGGGATGCCGTATACGCCACGGGTTTCGTCACCGATGCATACTTGGAAGCCCTAGCACAATCGCAAACGGCGTATTTGCTGGGTGTGAGCCACTTGGCGGGCTTTATTGAAGAAAATACCAAAACACCGTTGGATGAACAGCTCGGCGTGTTTTGTGATGATATTCATATTACTTTTGGTACCGGGTGGAGTGCGGCGGATTTTGTGTATGACACAGCGCGCACAATACCCGTGCTGGTACGCAACGATTATTTTGTGGAGATGGGATATACCTTTGGTGCCCCCATCCGCAAGCAAATCTCCACGGTGTATGGCTTGCGCAACGCAGAGTTATTCGTCATCGGTACGTTCGATGGCGGATTGCAACGTGCGGTGGGGCGTGTGGGGTTGAGCGTACAACCGTTATATGTCATGCCGCTGGAAGCGTTGCAATCGCTGGTATACGGGCATGTCTTATTTGCAAACGACACCGCAGCGGGGTTGGGAACATTGCGCCCGCCGTACATGACCGCGCGTTTCATCGCCAATCCGGCACGCAACCGCGAATTGGAACATTTGCGCAACGCTGTAGATACCCCGTTAGCAGTTAATCAAATGGGTGGTCAAGTGGGGCAAGTGCCGTTAGAGCTCCGTATGGACGACGATATCTTCCAAAATGTCGTCAAACCCATGGAGCAAAATTTGGCATTAATGCGTTTGATTTATCCCATTGCGGTGGCAACGGCATTTGCATTGGCGTTGGGGCTGTCGTTGCTCATGATGTTGCAAAACGCAAAAAACGCCGCCCTCCTGCGCGTGTTGGGTCGCCCAAAGACCGCTACGCAAGGGTTATTAATCTGCGAGCAATTAATCGTTTGTGTCGTTGGCATTATCGCGGCGGTTGTGGGTATTGTTTTGTGGGGTGCGGCAGGCAGTATTGCAATGTTGGCGGCGATTTATTTTGCCGGTGCGTTCATCGGGTCGTTGGCAGGTGCATATGTCATCAGCACAAAAGCACCGTTGGAATTATTACAAGTAAAGGAATGAGAAAGGAGCAAATAGAATGTTAAAACTGGAAAATGTATGTTATCGCTACAAAAAGAGCAATCAAGACGTGCTCAAGGAAGTATCCGCCACCATGGAAGCGGGCAAAATGCACGCCATCGTGGGGCCGTCGGGCAGTGGCAAAACAACGCTGCTGTCCATCATGGCGGGCATGGACAAACCCACGGCGGGCGCGGTGTACATTGACGATACATCGCTGGCGAAGTTGGACTTGGACAAATATCGGCGCGAACAAGTGTCCATGGTGTTCCAAGCGTTTCAATTGTTCCCGCTGTTGACGGCTATGGAAAATGTATGCTTCCCCATGGAAGCCGTAGGTGCATCGCGTGATGAAGCTGTCAAGCGCGCCAAGCCCCTGCTCGAATCCGTCGGTATCAGCGAAGACAAGCACCGCCGCTACCCCGCCAACTTGTCCGGCGGCGAACAGCAGCGCGTGGCCATCGCCCGGGCGTTGTCATCGGGTGCCAAAGTCATCTTGGCAGACGAACCCACCGGCAACTTGGACGGTGCCAACTCCGACGCGGTCATGGACATCTTGCGTCATTTGGCACACAAGCAGGGGTATTGCGTAGTCATCGTTACCCACAACCCCGAAATCGCCGAAACCGCCGATCAAATCCTGCGCATGAAAGACGGCGTATTAACGGTGCAGAAATGAACGCCGCGCGCATACAAACCCTAACCGCCGATATTATTAACAACATCGAGCGCGTTATTGTAGGCAAAACGGAAGAAATCAAGCGCGTGCTGGCGGTATTGCTGGCGGGCGGGCACGTATTATTGGAGGACGTACCCGGCACGGGCAAGACCCTGCTGGCCAAGGCGTTGGCCAAATCCTTCGACTGCGAATTCTCGCGCGTGCAATTTACGCCGGACTTGCTGCCGGGCGAATTAACGGGCATCAATTTCTACAGCCCCAAAACAGGGGAATTTACCTTCCGCCGCGGTTCATTGTTCGCCAATATCGTATTGGGCGACGAAATCAACCGCGCCACGCCGCGCACGCAATCCGGCCTGCTCGAGTCTATGGAAGAACGGCAAATCACCGTAGACGGCGTGACCCACCCGCTGCCAGCACCCTACTTCGTCATCGCCACACAAAACCCGATCGAAACGCAAGGCACCTTTCCGCTGCCCGAAGCGCAGTTGGACCGTTTTATGGCCCAACTGAAATTAGGTTACCCCACTACCGAACAAAGCACGGATATTTTGGCGCGCTTCATCGCCCCGCAAGGTCCGATGGAAAGCATGCAAGCCGTGTGCAGCACAGAAGATTTGTTGGCCATGCAAGCCGCCGTCAAGGACGTGTTCATCCACGCAGACATCCTGCGCTACATCACCGACTTGGCCGAAGCCACCCGCAACCACGAATCCGTCGTGCTGGGTATTTCTACCCGCGGCGCGTTGGCGTTGGCGCGGATGGCACAGGCTTATTGCGCCATCAACGGCACAGAGCAAGTCACGCCCAAAGACGTGCTGGCATTGATGCCGTGCGTATTCGCGCATCGCTTGGCCGTCAAGGGCGGGGTAGGGCGCGCGGCAGCCATCATGCAAACCGTGCTGGAAGCGGTACGCGGCAGCGTCACCGCCCCCGTAGAAAACTGGAAAGATAATTCGCGTTGGGCACGCCAATAATATGTTTATCCTAATCCTGGGTGCAATTGTACTGGGGCTTGTGTTGTTGCAAGCCTACGTGTACCGCAAATTTTGGGCGCATGCGCTTACGTTAGACTTCCGCTTCAGCGCACGCGATGCCTTCGAGGGCGATACGCTGTACTTCCACACGGAAATCACCAACAAAAAAATCCTGCCCCTGCCGTGGCTGATGTTGAAATATTCACTTTCCAACGCGCTCATCTTCCCTGAGGGCAGCCAAGTGGAGATGGGCGAGTCGGTCAAGACGGGGCTATTCAGCGTCATGGCGTATCGGCGGGTGCGGCGCAAAGTGGAATTTACGTGCAGCAAACGTGGATTTTATCGGCTGCGGCACGTGCAAATCACCGCCGCCAATCTGCTGCACTCCAATACCTTCCGCAAAGAATTGGCATGTTACGGCGAGCTTACCGTTTTCCCGCGCTTGCTGGAGCACATCGACGAAATCGAAATCGCAACCAATACCATCGACACGATGCTGTTGTCGCATTCGCTTATCAACCCCGACCCGTTCACCTTCCGCGGCCTGCGCGAATACATCCCCACCGATCCGCTGCGCAACGTCAACTTCAAGGCCACCGCCGTCGCCGGGCAATTAATGGTCAACATCCACCAACCCACATCTGCCAAGCGGTTGGAAATCATCTTAAACTTGGAACAATACGCACCCACGACCGAGCCGGAACTGTACGAGCAAGCCATACGGTTGGCGGCTACGCTGGCGCAGCATTACATTTCGCAAGATGTGATGTTGGGTTTCTACACGAACGGCTGCGATTCGTTCACGGCGGAGTCGGTGCGGTTGCCGTCGGGCGCCAGCGCGGCGCAGCTTTATGCCGTGTACCACGCGCTGGGGCGGTTGGGCCTAGCATTTCGCCCCAATTCCATCACGCGGTATTTGGATGAATTAACCGACGCCGGCAGCATCTACGTCCTCATTTCCACCTGCCAAAACGAAGAAATCGCTGCGTCGCTGGTGGCGTTAAAGGCGCGTAACCTCCGCGTACACACCATCATGCCCATATCGCAGGGCATGACCATCCCCGCCGCAACCCCCATCGAAGCCACCCTATGGGAGGCGCTGCCATGTTAACCAGCAAAATCAAACGCGAGCGCATCAAAAACTTCTTCGCCAACGCAGTCGTGTTTTTGGTGCTATTTAGTCTGTTTGTAGGCGTTTATGTAATGCTGGGCGATGGCGTGCCGTGGGTTTATTTGTTGCTGGCAATACCCTTCGCGGGGTTGTACGGTGTGCGTAGTTGGGCCAAGCGCAAGGACGTGTTCTTGGGTATCCACGGCGGTGTGTTGATATTGCCGTTTATCCTATTCAATGCATGGCCGCTGCGGTTATTGGTGGGGGCTTTCGCGCTGTTGTGCGCCATTTATTCCATCCGCGCCCGCACTTACAAGGAATGGCGCCCCGGTGAAAAATCCGTATTCATGATGTTAGGCATCTTGGGTGTAGTATATTTTCTTGTTTCCTTCGTGTTTGGGGCAAATTTCGAGGACTTAGAGCGTTTTTTCTTCGCTACAGCCATGGTTGTGATGTCGGCCACGGTGCTGGTGTTGCAAATGGACAACATAGACCATCGCATCGCCAACCTGCCCGAAAAACTCCGAAGCACCACTTCGCTGCGCGGCATCCTTTCATTTAATAATCGGCTCATCAGCATTTTTTTGGGGTCGCTCATGTTATTGGGTGCACTGTCGCTTTTCTCGCATGGAATATGGCGATTTGTACGCTGGGGTGGGCATGGGATAAGTGCAATTGTGTTATTCCTTTTTGGCTTGCCCGGCACGGTCATCAGTATTTTTGTCCGCGAAGGCGTTGAACCTTATCATGGCGATATCCCAATAGGGCAGTACTGGCAAGATTGGGGCGGGCGCGATGACCTCCCCGAAGAAGTGGCAGAATCAATATCCATTGCATACAACCGGCTGATGGTCGCTACCCACATCCTTTTTGGAATTTTATTGTTATTTGTACTAACCGTGGGCATATACCTCTTCATCAACAACTTGCTCAAACGCTTCCACAAGAAAAACAAAATCGACGAGGACGAATCCCTCATCCCCGATGATGCCACCGGGCGGCTCAAATTCTTCTTCGGCGATTTGGCAGCTTTCTTGCCGCGCTTCGCGTCACTGTCGCGCCACAAAGTGCGCCGTGCCTTCGCCAAAAAAGTAAACCGCCACATCAAAAAAGGCGTGCCCATTTTCCAATCAGACACGCCCGATATCATCGCCAACAAAATCCGCCCCACCGAAAATATCGACGACTTAACCACCCAATACGAGGAAGTACGCTACGGGCCGGAAGTGCAATAAACACGTAGCGAATAACTTTGCCGTCTGCACTGCAGCGAACGCACGTTCCTTGATTGACAGTAGTAAAAGGGGCTATTAGAATGGTAGCAACATTCCTCTTAATTCGGAAGGAGAGATTTGCATGCAAAGCATTCATGTGCTGTTGGACACGGTTGACAAGGTGAAGACATTGGTTGGCATCCTTTCACCCATTGAAGGCGATTTTGACCTTGTTTCTGACCGTTATGTGGTGGATGCCAAGTCCATACTGGGTATTTTCAGCCTGGATATTTCAAAGCCGTTGCGGTTGGATATGCATAATGCCGCAAGCGCGGAAAGAGTTTTGCCATTAATTGAAATGTACAAAGCGTAACCAATGCAACACAGGATGGGGTGACCCATCCTTTTTTTGCGCAAAGATAAATAATTGAATATAGGAAATGAGGGAATCATATGGCACTGTACGAAGCATGGAAACGTGTGTCGATGGACGCGCAAGGACAACCGATGAAGCACGTATGGGAAGAATACATGATCAAAGAAAGAGCCGTGTACGCCCAAATCTTAAACAATAAAACCACCCGCATCGAAGGCACGGTGGCCCAACTGGCAGAAGAACTGCGCCTGTCGCCGATGCTCATTACGGCATTCTTGGACGGCATACACGAAGCCGTGGATGGCGTGCCGCAACCGTTGGAAGGCATCACCGAAGAAACGGAAATCGCCTTCGATATTGACTTTGCACGTTTGTACAAGCAAATGGTGGCGTACAAAGCAGAAGAACTCTACACCCTGCCCGAATGGGAGAACATCTTCACCCCCGACGAGCAAAAAGCCTTATACACCGAGCAAAAAAAATCGCACACCGTAGTGCGCAACGAACCCAAGTTGGGCCGCAACGACCCCTGCGCATGCGGTAGCGGTAAAAAACACAAAAAATGTTGCGGCGCGGCTTAATGCGCGTCATCACAACAGACAATAACGGAGTCCTACAAGCCGCCGAAGTGATACGCTCGGGCGGCTTGGTTGCGTTACCGACCGAAACGGTCTACGGCCTAGGCGCAGACGCATTTAACGCCGAAGCGGTGGCAAAAATCTACGCCACCAAAGGCCGCCCCGGAGACAACCCGTTGATTTTGCATATTGCCAATGCGGCAGACACCGACAAAATCGCGGCGGATATGCCGGATTATGCACGTGGTTGGATGACGCAATTTTGGCCGGGGCCGCTGACGCTGGTGGTGCGCAAAAAAGAAGGTCTGCCCGCATGGTTGGGCGGCCATCCTGATAATGCGCCGGATACAGTGGGCATTCGTGTGCCTGCGCACCCGGTCATGCGTGCTGTAATCGAGGCCGCGGGCTGCGTCATTGCGGCGCCCAGTGCCAACATCGCGGGCAAACCCAGCCCCACTTGCGCGGCGCATATTTTGACAGACTACGAAAGCGCAGCGCTGACGCCGGATTTATTATTGGACGGCGGCGCGGTGGATGTGGGTGTGGAGTCGACCGTGGTGGACATCACGGGCGATACGCCGGTGATCTTGCGCCACGGAGCCGTCACAGCAGAAATGCTGGGCATACTAAATGAAAAAACACAAACGGCAAACGGTGGACAAGCTGATGCATTGGTCAACGCACCGACGGATGCAGCTGCCGTTCCACGTTCCCCCGGCATGAAATACCGCCACTACGCGCCCAACGCACCCATGACGCTGCTTTCGGGTACACCCGAAGCGGTTGCTTCTTATATCACCACGCAAATTATATCCGAGCTGGACGCATACATCGGCGTGATGGTGTCGCCGCAGGTCAAGGCTTGTATGGATAAAAATTGGCCGATGATGGCGGTGCAGACCGATGGAAGTTATGTGCCGCTGGTATCCACGATTTTGATGGGCAGCAGCGACGCGCCGCATGATACCGCGCGTGATTTGTTCGCCAACTTGCGCAAGTTTGATGCGCTGGGCGTGGATATTATTCTAGCAGAAGCCGTACCCGCTGAAGGGTTGGGCGCGGCTATTATTGACCGCATGACTAAAGCCGCCGAAGGCCGCATCATTCAAGTGGGCAGCCCGGTATGATTTTGTTTGTGTGTACGGGCAACACCTGCCGCAGCCCCATGGCCGCCGTGCTGGCACAAAAATTGCTGCGCGAAGCGGGCACGGAATATGCTGTGCAGTCGGCGGGGGTGCATGCATCGCCGGCATGTGCCGCCAGTGCCCACGCAATCACCGCCATGCGTGGCGCAGGGTGCGATTTATTGCCGCACCGTTCGCAACGCGCCACTGCGCAATTAGTTGCCGATGCGAAATTGATCTTGACTATGACCGCGGCGCATCGTGCTGCCGTGTTATCGATTGCGCCAAAATCGGCGCACAAAGTGTTCACCCTTTGCGGCTACCCGCACGAAAACGACACAATACAAGCAGATGCTGACGTAGTCGACCCCTTCGGCGGCGACTTGTTGACCTACCAACAATGCGCCGCGCAAATCAAGCAGCTCATCAAATCTTCCTTAGGCAAAATAATCCAACATATAAGAGAGGCGTGACTTGAATGACGGATTTACAAGCAGTAATCGCGCAACGCTTGCACGTAGCAAGGCATCCGCTGGTAAAAAGCAAAATGACCATGCTGCGCGACAAGAACACCGGCAACCGCGAATTCCGCGATCTGGTGAATGAAATCACTTCGCTCATCGCTTACATCGCAACGCGCGACGTATCCTTGCGGCCCATGACTGTGGAAACCCCCGTGGGTACGTATGAAGGCAGCCAATGCGACCAAAAATTTGGCATTGTACCGATATTGCGTGCGGGTTTGGGCATGGTGGAGAGTATCTCGCGCTTGTTGCCTACGGCCAAGATTGGCCACATCGGCATGTACCGCAACCCCGACACGTTGCAACCGGTTGATTACTATTGCAAGTTGCCGCCCGAAATCGAAGAGCGTGAAATTCTGCTGGTGGATCCCATGGTGGCCACAGGCTACACCGCCGCCCGAAGCATCGATTACTTAAAAAAAGCCGGCGCAAAAAATATAAAGTTGCTGAGCCTGGTAGCCGCACCGCAAGGCGTAGAAGTGATTCTTAGCGCACATCCCGAAGTAGACATCTACGCCGCCGCCTACGACGATGCGCCACTCAACGAGCATGGCTACATCGTGCCCGGATTGGGCGACGCGGGCGACCGCATCTTCGGCACGCGCTAGTACGCGGTATGTACCACTTCATCGTCAATCCAATTGCAGGGCGCGGGCAAATGCCCGCGCGCTTGGCGTTGCTGGTCAAGGAATTCGAACGGCTAGGTTTGCCGCACGATGTTTACCACACACGCGCACCTTTGGATGGCCGCGACAAAGCCCGCGAACTCTGCGAACGCAACCCTGATTGCGCGGGCATCATCGGCATGGGCGGCGACGGCACGATACAAGAAATTGCCGACGGGATGCACGCGGCATTCCCGCAAGGAAAAATCGGTGTGCCATTGGGCATCTTCCCGGCGGGCAGCGGCAACGACTTTGTCATGACACAATTGGACGGCAAAAAAAATGCATTAACGCGGTACAAAAAGAAAAATTTGCCGCAAGCCGCGCGGCTTTTCGCACAAACTGTGAAGGAAGGCCGCATACGCAGTATTGATTTGCCCATCGCCAATGGCACGGCGTACATGAACATCGGCAACATGGGGCTGGACGCGCGCATCGTACACAACGCGTTGAAATTTAAGGAGCGTTGGGGACGGTATGCCTACGTGGCGGCGGTATACAAAAGCATCGCGCAACATAGCAACGTGCCGTTGACCGTGGAGGTAAACGGCGAAGTCATTGACGATGGCTTCACGCTGGTGGCGATATGCAACGGGCAATATTACGGCGGCGGGCTGCACATCGCGCCCAAAGCACGTGTTGACGACGGTAAGTTTACGCTGTGCTTGGTGCGCGGAATGTCACGCCCCAAGACGATGTTAATTTTTCCGTCGTTGATGATTGCACAGCACCACCGGCTCAAGACCGTCAGTTTCATCGAATGCAACGAAGTAACATTTACGCTGCACGGCAATATCGAAGTCTTGTGCTTGGACGGCAACTTGTACCCGCAGCAAAAAGGTCAATCCATACACTTCACGTTGCGTCCGAGCGCGTTGGATATTTACGTATGAAGCAAGATATAGCAACACAGCGGCATTATTTCATCGCAGACGCAACCGCAGCGGAGAAAACGCACACATTCAACTCAACGTTATTCGGGCAGGATTTCCGGTTTAATACTTGCAGCGGTTTATTCTCCTACGAAAAACCCGACGCCGCGTCCGTATTGCTGATGCAAGTGATGTGCAATACGCAGCCGCCCTTGCAAGGAGATTTGCTGGACTTGGGTTGCGGATACGGTCTGATTGGCATCGTACTGGGCAAAACCCACGCGCAGGCCGCCACCATCACCCAAAGCGACATTAACGAAATCGCTTGTACCTACGCACAAAAAAATGCTGCAACCAACGGCATATGTACATCGGTTGTGCATTCCGACGGCTTTGTCAACATCGCGCAGCGCTTTCACCACATCACGCTCAACCCGCCCATCCATGCGGGCAAGGAAGCGGTAAACCGCTTGTACGAAGCATCTGCCGCACACCTACACCCCGGCGGCGCACTATACATCGTCATCCAAAAAAAACACGGCGCAGAATCCACGCTGACTTTTTTATCAAAAACATTTCGTGAAATAAAAATATTGTACAAGCGCAAGGGTTATTTTATCGCGCAGTGTATTAATTGAGGGAAGTGCCCATGCGTTACCGTTTCGAGCATAAGTATCTGATTAATCCGGCCACAGCCACGGCGTTGCGCAACCGCGCAGCGGGTATCATGCGCCCCGACAGCTACGGCGACGCAAACGGCGGCTACGTCGTTAACAATATTTATTTGGACGACCGAAAAAATAATTTTTATTATGCCAAATTGGTGGGCCAATCCAAACGCGACAAATATCGCATCCGTTATTACAACGATGATTTGTCCTTTATCCGATTGGAGCGCAAGCACAAGGACGGCATCCAAAATTACAAAGAAACGCTGCCCATCACGCTGGAGCAATTTGCACAAATCAATAAAGGTGACTTAGACTTTGTGTTGCAAGAAGAAGCACCTCTGTGGCAAAAACTGGCCGTGGTGCATCGGTTGCGCGGGTTACATCCCACGGCGTCGTTTTCCTATCGGCGCGAAACATTGACCTATGCCGCGGGAAATGTGCGCTTGGCGTTTGACAGCCCGTTATTTACGCACGGGGCGCATAACTTCCCGCTTCGGTACGATCCGTTGGTATCGTCGTTTGGGTTGCCGCCGTACCAATTATTATTGGAGGTGAAGTACACAGGTTTTTTGCCGGAAATTATCCAGCGGCTGTTGGGTGGGTTGGAATTGGTACATACCGAAATGTCCAAATACGGCATTGCCCGCGAACGGGGATATATTTAAAATTTATTACAAAAGCATTGCGTCGACAGAAATATTCCTTTATAATCATTGAAATTACATATAAGGGGTTTTTATTATGATCAAAACCCTGCTACGTACATATAAGAACCGATTTGAAGTACCCCCCGACGAAAACCAACGCGCCACTATTGCCGGTGAAATCAATTACGAAAACGGCAAAGTGTTTTATTTGGTATTTATTGCGTCGGTGATGCTGCTGCCGTTTATCCCCATGGATTTTATGATGCATCCGTATCCGTGGCTGTTGCTTTGGTTGAAAGCAGCGTTGTTTGCGGTTTGTATGTTGTTGGCCGGTTTGCGTTTTACCAAGCGTTTCCGATACCGCCCTGCTGTTTTGCTGCGGGTGATGATTATTACGTTGTTTTTGTGTATGGCCATCATCATGGGCACATCGGGCGATTATGCGAACGCGTTCATTAGTACTGGTTCGCTTGTTTTTTTGGCACCGACTTTTATTGTGTTGCCTCCGTTGTTCCGTTGGGGGGCGATTGCGTTGGGGTTGGGTGTGCTGGCTATGTTGGCGGCGGTTTTTGGTATTGATTTGTCCCAATCCGCTACACAGCATGCGGTAAGTGCAATATTAATTATTTCGGTGATAACCTTATTTTTGTCGCATGGCAACTACCGTACACTGGTGCGCAATTGGGAGCAGCGCCAATACTTAAATGCCACCAAGGATCAATTGCAAGCCCGCTTGGAAGAAGCCCGCCGCGCTGATGAAATGTTTTCGACTTTGTTGGCGACGGCGCCCTTTGGCATGGAAGTGTGGAACAAACAAGGCGAATTGGTGAGCGTAAATGAACGGCTCGTTGCATTGGTGGGCGCAGGTAGCGAAGGCGATATGATCGGCAATTATTTCAATACATACACCGCCCCCTTCCAGGAAGGGGACAAACCCGTTAAGGAACATGCCCACACATTGCTGGCGAAAACATTTACCGAAGGCTCCACGCAATTCGAATGGACATTCCTAAGTGCCGACGGCGAAGAAATACCCACCGAAATCACTTGGAACCGTTTTACCTTCAAAGGCGAAGTCATGGCCGCTGCATACATAAACGACTTGCGCGCCCAACGCAAAAAAGACGAGGCAACGCGCGAAGCGGAACAACGCCTGAGTACGATTATTAATGCATCGCCCATTATCTGCTCAATTTTTAATGACGAGCACAAAATCATTGATGCCAATCATGCGGCGGCACAAGTTTTGGACTTGGAAAATGAACAGGTCTACATCGATCATTTACATGATCTGACGCCCGAGTTCCAACCCGATGGCACCCATTCGCGTACCAAATGGGACGAAATGCTGCGCACCGCATTTACGACAGGGCAAGCCAATTTTGTGTGGATGCATTGTTCGTTGGACAAGCAGACGCTGTACCCATGTGAAGTATTTTTGCGCCGACTGGACTTGGGCGAGCGCAAAGTGGTAGTGGCTTATATCATCGACATGCGCGAACATAACCGATTGATGACCACATTGGAAGATACCGTCACGCGCGAGCAATTAGCCAACCAAGCAAAAACGCGCTTTTTGGCGCGCATGAGCCATGAAATCCGTACACCTATGAATTCCGTGCTGGGCATTACCGAAATCGAATTGCAAAAGAACACACACCCGCCCGAAACGGAAGAAGCCTTTAACCGCATCTACAACTCGTCGCATATGCTGTTGACGATTATTAACGATATTTTGGATTTATCCAAAGTAGAAGCGGGCAAAATGGAAATCGTACCCGGTGTGTATGAAACCGCCAGCTTGATTGTAGACACCGTACAATTAAACTTGATGTATTTGGGCAGCAAGCAAATTGAATTCACGCTGCATGTGGACGAAAATATTCCCAAGTTCTTGATCGGGGATGAACTGCGTGTAAAGCAAATCCTTACCAATATTATTTCCAACGCCTTCAAATATACCGATGAAGGGTATGTGCGATTATCTTTTGAAGCGGAAAATATGCCCGGCACCGGCGAAGTACATTTAATTGCCAATGTTACCGACACCGGCCAAGGCATGAGTGACGAGCAAGTCGCCGGGTTGTCTGCAGAATGCGAATATTCACGCTTTAACTTAAACAAAAACCAAAATGTAGAAGGTACGGGATTGGGCTTGTCCATCGCGTTCCAATTAATTGAAATGATGAATGGGTCGGTCAGCATCAAGAGCGAGTTGGGTAAGGGGTCGAGTTTTACCGTGCGCTTGCCGCAGCAACAACGCGACAATACCGTCATCGGCGCGGAAGTTGCCGAACGCTTGGAACGCTTGGAAGACACACAAATATCATTGGCCCGGTCGCTCAAGTTGCGGCGCGAGCCCATGCCCTACGGGCGCGTATTGATTGTAGACGACGTAGAGTCAAATATATTCGTGGCCAAGGGTTTCTTGATGCCGTACAAATTATTTATCGATTCGGTAGAAAGCGGCATCGCCGCCATTGAAAAAATTAAAGCCGGGGAACGGTACGACATCATTTTCATGGACCATATGATGCCCGACTTGGATGGTATCGCAGCCACTCAAATCATACGCGGCATGGGATACAACGAACCGATCGTGGCGTTGACGGCCAACGCATTTTCCGAAATGGCGCAAGTGTTTATGGACAATGGATTTTCTGGATACGCGTCCAAGCCGATTGATGTAAATCAATTGGACAAGCACCTTATGGAATTTATTTATAGAAAACAACCGGTCGAAGTCATCAACCGTGCACGTCGCAAGCGCTTCGGCACCCTAACGGATCATACGGGTACCGAAATATCCGATACCTTGGCGGCATCATTTATCCGAGATGCATGCAAAGCATTGGATAGCATTGAAGCTTATATGCAAAGCGGCAGCCAAGACGACCTCAAAAGCTACATCATACAAGTGCACGCCATGAAGAGCGCGTTGTTTAACGTCGGGTACAAAGAATTGTCATCTACCGCAGCCAAATTGGAACGCGCCGGCCGAAAGAACGATTTGGACAAAATCATGACCGAAACGCCGCCCTTCGTAAGCGAATTAAAGGCCATCACCGAAGAATTTGAACGCAAACAAAAAAGTGCCTATGACGGCACCGACACGGAAGCAAACCAAGCCATTTTCTTCGAATACATGCAAAAATTGGCAGATGCGCTTGAATCATATGAAATTGACGTGACCAATGAATCCTTCAGACAGTTGCACCTGATTGATTTCTCGAAAAAAACGCGGATGTTAATTGACGAATTGTTTGATTTGACGCTTAGCGGTGATTTTGAAAAAGCGGGCATACTAGCCAAAGAAGCTGCAAAAAGGAGGTAATATAAAATGGAAAACACTACAAGAACCATATTTGTGGTGGACGACAACAAAAGCAATTTAGTGACCGCGCTGGATGCGTTAAGCAGTTATTACACGGTATTAACGTTTGACGCGGGTGTACGTTTGCTCAACACCATGGAAAAGAAGATGCCGGATTTAATCCTGTTGGACGTACAAATGCCGGAAATGAACGGCTACCAAGTCATGCAACGCCTGAAAGCGGACGATCGGTTCAAAAAGGTGCCGGTTATATTTTTGACTGCCATGGACAGCACCGTTGACGAGGTCAAGGGGTTGGAAATGGGTGCGCTGGACTACATAATCAAGCCGTTTTCTGCCGTGTTGCTGCGCAAGCGTGTGGAATTGCATTTAAAGCTCTTCGACTACAGCAACAACTTGGAGCGCATGGTACAAGACAAAATTAAAGAATTGGCCACAAAATCCAACCATGTAGAATCATTAAAAAACTCGTTATTGCGCACCACGGCAGAATTGGTAGAATACAGAGACGAAAACACCGGCAATCACATTGAACGCACACAAAAATATTTGGAATTGTTTATCAATGCCATGATAGAACACAATGTATACGCAGATGAAGCGCAGAGCTTTAACATGGAATTGGTGTTACAATCTTCACAATTGCATGATGTGGGCAAAATATCGGTGCGCGATGCAATCTTATTTAAACCCGAACGCCTGACTCCCGATGAATTTGAGGAAATGAAACTACATACCACCGTGGGCGAAAAAATTATCAATAAAATGAAGGCCACCACACATGAAAGTGATTTCCTTGAATACGCGCGTATTTTTGCCGTGACGCACCACGAACGGTGGAATGGCAGCGGTTATCCCGTTGGTTTGAAAGAGAGCAACATTCCATTACTGAGGCGCATTATGGCCATTGCCGATGTATACGACGCGCTGGTAACAAAGCGGCCGTACAAGAGTGCTTTCCCGCATGAATACGCCGTCAAAGTCATATCTGACGAGCATGGCTCGCATTTTGACCCCGCCCTAACCAATCTCTTCATGCAGATCCACCCGGAATTTGAAAAAATTGCTACACGGCTTAAAGAAATCGAATCATAAAGGAGCATCTTCATGACCCCGGAAAAAATCTTAACTTATGTAGACCACACTCTTTTGGGTGTGACGGCCACCGCAACCGATTACATCCGCCTGTGCGATGAGGCATTAACTTACGGCGTGGCATCCGTATGTGTGCCGCCGTCTCGCGTGGCATTGTGCGCCGGATACTTGGCGGGTAAAGTAGCTGTATGTACCGTAGCGGGCTTCCCCAATGGGTACGCTTCTTCTGCCGCCAAGGCCAATGAAGCTGCCCAAGCCATCCAAGATGGCGCCACAGAAATTGACATGGTCATCGATATCGGCAAAGCCAAAGAACACGCGTGGGAAGCCATCCTAGAAGACATCCGCGCCGTGCGCGCCGCCACGCAAGGTTATATCTTAAAAGTAATCATAGAAACTGCGCTGCTGGATCAAGACGAGAAAATCGCCCTATGCAAAGTCGTAGGCGAATCCGGCGCAGACTTCATCAAGACCTCCACAGGCTTCGCGCCCACCGGAGCGACGTTCGAAGATGTAGCGCTGCTTCGTCAACATTCGCCCGCGCATGTACATGTAAAAGCCGCCGGGGGTATTGCGACGTTAGACGATGCGGAGCAGTTTATCGCATTGGGTGCGACGCGGCTGGGCACGAGTCGGATTGTGAAGATTGTGCAAGGCATGGAAGATGCCGCGGGTTACTGATAAGATCAAAAGATGAAGGTCAAAAGATTTAAGACCTTGGGCGCTGCCCAAACCCGCGAGGGAGAAGCGTTCCCCCTCGACCCCGCGCTATGGCTTCGCCTCTATTCAATCATATAAGTACCAATACTAAAAAATCGCGCCACTAGGGCGCGATTTTTACTTAGATTTTGCATTGTTAATCGGCGGCATCGGCGACGCCAGAGCGGGGTCGAGGGGATGCGTTCCCTCGCGGGTTTGGGCCGCGCCCAAGGTTTTGATCTTTTGATCTTAATCTTTTGATATTAACCCCCCGCCCTACACCAACCCTGCCAACGGAAACGGCGGGTTGCCCAGCGGCTTGACTGCCAGCGACATCAATTTTAACGGGCTGTCATCTGCGGCGATGCGGTTGGATGATATGTGGCCGCAAATGGTGCAGCGATGAAGCACCGCCCATTCGCCGTTTTTGCGTACCCACACACCGATGGCCTCCATGGCACCGCCGCAGTCGGCCTTGCGGTCGCCGGGGGTGATGTCTAAGTGTTGGCTTGACAGGCAGTGGGGGCAATGGTTGCGGTGGTGGGTGCCTGCGTTGTCGGGCAGTACGTCGTGTTTACAGACTTTACACTTGAAACCTTCGTTGCATGGATGGTGCTTGTAATAATTTTTTACAAATTGTTTGCGTTTGTTTTCGCGGTTCAGAAAAATTCCTCCTAGAATGTTTGTGTAAACGATTCGGGAGGTTATGCAGTTTTAGTTTGTGCAAACCTCCCGGTTCGCTACACTTGCTGCGTAATTAGTGTTAAACATGTAACACGCTCCTTTCTAGGAGAAGTTAGAATAAAAAACGCGGATATTGTACCGCGCTTGCGAGTGGATAGATAGATTATAATCATGATTTATTATTACCAATATATGGGTGGCAAAATGCTTAGCCTTTTTCTTAGAACTTGGCAGGCGCTCCGCGTTATACTGCCGCCAAGTCATCGGCGTATCCTAGACATCCGCACATGTAACACGGCTCTCATGACAAACGTATGCAAACGTCCCTGCGTGCATCCCGTACAACACATGCTTAAGGATCGAATCGTTACCACCGGACTTACGACTCAACAAAAAGATCGGCCGATCAAGAGTCAACGACAGGTTTATATAGTAATGGGGCCCCCCCACCGTAACGTCACAGATACAATAAAATAGAAAGGAGGTGAAGAAATGACAACACTTAACCGTATCTCCGCCAGCATGCGCGTCATGAATGATGACAAGAAGCGTATTTGCTCCGTCCTTGGCATGGCGCACGATGTAGAAGCCGCCACCGTGGGCAACTTTGTCGATGCCATCGAAACCCTGTACAACAACGGCGCGTGCACCGCACGTTGCGCATCAGTAACCCCAATCCCAACCTGCCGACACAAGACATCGCCGCTGCGGTGGACAAGCTGCTGGCCAACAACGTGTATGAACCATCACGCGGCATGCTGGATAGCTTGAACCGTATGGAAATGACTACATACAGACATCTGTAATATTGTAAGGCTAGACACAAAACACCCCGCCAATGGACGAAAATCTACGGGCGGGGTGTTTTTGTGTTTAACAATCGTTTTCGACATCAGTAATTATTTTTCTGCGCGTCAATGTCTTGGAAATGGTAGCGCGTTAAATTACAACATGTGCCCCAACAATAATGATACGCACACAAAATAAATAATCAACGCTACCAAGTCTTTTAATGTGGTGATAATCGGGGCAGAACCTGCAGCTTGGTCGGCATTGAGTTTGATTAGTATATAAGGCACCAAGAAGCCCAACAAGGCGGCAATGGTCATCGTAAACACCATGGCAATACCAACGGCCAAGCCTAACATGGGCATATTCAACCACACCGTGGCAACCGTACCGGCCAGCACACCAACAAGCACACCGATGCTTAACCCAATGCCTATTTCCTTAAGAAAATGTCGGAAGAAGTTTTTTAATTGGATGTGCCCCAATACCACGCCGCGGGTGAATACCGTGGAGGATTGGGTGCCGATGTTGCCGCCCATGCCCATGATGACGGGAATGAATACCGCCACGCCGATGACGGCTTCCAATGTTTCTTCAAAGCCGTCGATAACCAACCCGGACAGCATACCCAATGCCAAGGTTGCCAACAAATAAGGTAGGCGCACTTTCCATATCTTCCACAAGTTACCGTGGATGAGGACTTCGCTGCGGCCGGATTCGTTGTCGGTGACATCGGCTAGGCCCGCTTGGTCGTAGATGTCTTCCGTAGCTTCTTCTACTAAGATATCGATGGCATCGTCGATGGTGACGATGCCCACCAGTCGTGCTTCCATATCCACGACGGGGATGGCCAATAAGTCCAGTTCTTGCAAGGTTTTGGCTACTTCTTCTTGGTCGGTATCGGTGGTTACATAAATGGTATGCTTGGTCATTACCTCTTCAATGGTGGCGTTGGGATCGGCCAAGAAAAGTTCCTTCAACGTTAATACGCCTTCAAGCTTTTTGGCGGTGTCGGTGACGAATAGGGTGTATATGGTTTCTTTGCCCTCGGCTTGTTTGCGCACTTTTTCTGAGGCTTGGGTAACGGTCATATTTTTTGTCAATGAAATGAATTCGGTGGTCATGATGCGACCGGCAGTTTCGGCTTTGTAGCCCATCAGTACGTTGGTCATTGCCCGTTCTTCCGGGGAAAGGGCGGCAATGAGTTTCTTCGCCACACCTGCGGGTAGCTCGTCCAGCAGGCGGACGCGGTCGTCCGGTGCCAATTCGTTCACCAATTCGATGGCGCGTTCGTCGGTGAAGGAACGCAATAAATTGTGTTGCAAGTCGGTATCCAATTCTTCGAAAATAAGCAAGGCTTGGTTCTTGGTTAGCAAGCGGAAGACGATGACTTGTTCTTCCGCGGTCAAGTCGTTAAATGCGAACAGGATTTCCATTTCCTCTGCGGCGGAGAGGATGGATTTGATGCTTCCCATATCCTTGTTTTGGATATGTTGTTGGATTAAGTCTATCATGGCATTGCACCTCCGATTGGGTATAGTATGTGCGTATACTTCGGTATCTACTACCGTCCGGGTCCATCCTGTCTCCCCCCTTTTTTATCCGTTTAATATAGTTTTGCCTTGTTTGGCGCGTAATAAAAAACGACCGCGAAGGGTCGTTGTCGATTCATGCCGCAAGCTTATTTACGCAACACGCAAAATAAAGCGGTGCTTAAACACAGGCACATTCAAACTAACCCCTCGTATGAGTTTTAGCACTGGAAGACGTAGGATATAAAATATCCAGCTACATTAAGCAAGCCTTAATCCGACTATGCCTGTTATACCCCGTGGCATCTCTCGATATTGGGGGGCAGCAGCCTGTGTTCTTCCAGGAGCCTCACCTAACAAGTTATATATCCGCAATATAACGCAGGATTAGGGGTGTGTCAACGTTTCGTGTTATATTTATGTCATCAGATACATTTTGAGAAATGAGGCATTACATACATGGAATTGTGGTTATTATATGCTGCCGGAGCGGCAGTGTTCGCCGCGTTAACGACCGTGTTGGCGAAGATCGGCATCAAAGATGTAGATTCGCACTTGGCCACGGCCATCCGCACAGTGGTGGTGTTGGCCTTTGCTTGGTTGATGGTGTTTGTCACCGGTGCACACGGCGGTATTTTTTACATACAAGGATGGACATGGGTTTTCTTAATTCTGTCCGGGTTGGCGACGGGTGGGTCGTGGTTGTGCTTCTTCCGCGCGCTCAAGCTGGGCAGCATAAACAAAGTCGTGCCCATCGACAAAAGCAGTACCATGCTAACCATGCTATTGGCATTCATCATCCTGGGCGAAGCAATGCGCGTCGTAACAGTAGGGGGCATGATACTGATGGGCATGGGTACGTGGCTGATGCTGGAGCTGGGGAAGGGCGATGAGAAAAACAAAGATGAAGCGAACTCGCCTGCGGCATCCCAACCCGCGCCTCGATTGAGCAAGTTCAATCTTTTCAAGCCGCGCAAATTCGGTTGGTTATTTTTCGCCATTGCGGCAGCGGTGTTGGCCAGTATGGTTGCCATCATCGGCAAAGTGGGCGTGGCCGATATGGATGCCAGTCTGTGGACAGCCGCCCGTACCGTCATCGTCGTACCCCTTAGCTGGTTGATGGTAGCCAAAGTAGGTAGCCACAAAACCATCAAACAAGTAACACGCAAAAGTTGGACGTTCTTGATCTTATCCGGCGTGGCAACGGGCGTTAGCTGGCTGTTCTTCTACCATGCCTTGCAACACGGCGATGCCAGCCGCGTAGTGCCCATTGACCGATTGAGCGTCTTGTTAACGATGCTTTTCGCGCGGTTGGTCTTGGGCGAGCGGTTCTCGCGCAGGAGTGTGGCGGGGTTGGTGTTGCTGACAGTAGGAACGTTGCTGCCGGTGGTTATGTAAAAAGGGTCAAATGCCGGATAATTCGCAAAATTATCCGGCATTTTTTATTTGCTCAAAAAAATTTTAAAATTTCTTTTAAAATGCTTGACACTACCTATTAAGCAGAATATAATCCAATCATACCTAACAGGTATAAATCATTTATTGCTGGAGGATATTATGCAATCAATCATTACCGTAACAGACTTACGCAAGTCGTTTAAGTCGCACCAAGTGCTAAAAGGGGCTAGTTTTAAGGTTAAACGTGGTGGCATATTCGCACTACTAGGCTCAAACGGCGCAGGCAAAACCACAATCATTAACATTTTAACTACATTATTAAGTGCCGACAGCGGCAAGGCCGAAATTAACGGCTTCGACTGTTTTAGCCAACAACGCCAAGTAAAACGGGCGATCAGTCTAACAGGGCAGTACGCCACTGTGGACGGGTTGCTAAGCGGGCGCGAAAACCTGCTGCTAGTAGGCAAACTAAGACATATCAAAAACCCATCCGCCAAAGCCGATGAACTTTTACAAAAATTCAATCTAACCGAAGCCGGTAAAAAACCAGCGGGTACATATTCAGGTGGTATGAAGCGGCGGCTAGACATTGCCATGAGCCTAATAGGCGACCCGCAAGTCATATTTTTAGACGAACCCACCACAGGCCTTGACCCACAAAACCGCTTGGCCATGTGGGAAATGGTAAAAGAAATGGCTGCCACCGGCACAACGATCTTCTTAACAACGCAGTATCTAGAGGAAGCAGAAGCCTTGGCAAATTACATCGCAGTACTACACGAGGGCATAATTGCCGCCGAAGGCACACCTGCTGAATTAAAGAGTATGCTACCGGGCGGCATGATAAAACTCACCCTATTAAAAAATGGTGAAACCATTACCAAAGCCGAAACGGTTTTATCTAAGTACCGCGTAGCACATAAAACCGACAGCTCCCTATCAGTGCTAACCGAAGGTACAGTAGAAGAACTCACCGATATCTTAACGCGGATAAAAGCTGCCGAAATTCCCGTCATCAATGTAGAGCAAGAAACCCCATCACTAGAAGATGTATTCTTTGCCGTAATCGGGCACAACAAAACGGAGGTAATCAATAATGACTAACTTAATTGATGATACAAAGACAATGTTCTGGCGCAGTGCGCTCACCACTTTGCGCAACCCAACCACCGTAATCATGAGCCTTGTCGTACCCGCTATATTGATGCTTGTATTTGTAAATGTATTTGGTGGTTCTATGGATGTAGGCGGTATGAACTTTGCCAATTTCATCGTGCCGGGTATATTGGTTAATGTATTAATACAAAGCTCCATTTCCACAGGCATTGGTGTTAACCAAGACATGAACACAGGCGTTATTAACCGCTTTCGCAGTATGGATATCGCTTCATCGGCATTTTTGACCGGACATGTTCTGGTGGCTTTTCTTAAAGCAATTCTAACAACATCTGTTGCGCTAGGTGTAGCGTATATTGCGGGCTTTCGCCCCGTTGCCAGCCTAACCCAGTGGCTGTTGATTGCGGCATTAATAGCGCTGTTTATCTTGGCGGTTACTTGGTTGGCTGTAATGATGGGCGTAACCATGGCCAGCCCAGAAGACGTTAGCGGAATATTAACCATGGCATCATTAATGGCATTTTTGTCCCCAGGAATGGCACCCACAGAAAACATGCCCCGCTTCTTGCGCATCTTTGCAGAAAACCAACCCATGGGCCCGTTTGTTAACAGTATCCGCGCCCTCACAAATGGTTACAGCACCCAAGGCAATGACCTGCTTCTAACCCTTATATGGTGGGGCGGCATCTTGGTAGTCACTTTTGCAATGTCTGTAGCTGTATACCGTAAAAAACTTACCGCATAAAGGTGTGCCCGCATACGGGAGTACACGCCCTCAATAAGGAGCGATTATGGAAGATTTTATCCTAGGCTTATTAATGATCCACAAGTTAACTGCCTACGAAATCCACAAAACTATTAAAGAAAACTATAATGATGTATGCAGCCACAGCATAGGCAACGTACAGCGCGCACTTAAAATCCTGCACAAAAAAGGCTTCGTTATTATGAACGAAGTCTTAAACGGCAAAGTAGTTAAAAAAGTTTACGAAATCACTAGTGCCGGGCGCAAGCAGTTTTTGCAATGGCTCAATTCCCCTATGCTATTAAACAAAGCAAACAACATCGAACTTGGCAAGTTATTGCTTATGGGCTTTTTGCCGCCGGACAAACGCATCGAACGGCTTAACGATCTTATCGAAAGCTTGCAAGCAGACCTCGCATATCTAACTGCGATTGAAGAAACCGTAAAAGCGCAGCTAGAAAACTTCGACGGCTCTATGGATGAAATGCAATCACACCACATCGCACAACACCCTGCTTACATGGATGAATTAATAGAGAGTGTTGAAGTCAAGGATCTTGAAATCCTGCTTGCAGACATTTCTAAATTTTCGCTAACAGTTCTGCGGCATGGCTTGGATGAAGCCAAGTTTAATCACAAGTGGTTTTCACAACTACGTGATGATATGATTGCGGAAAACAAAAAAGAATAAATAAGAGCGGATGGTTGTTATGGAAAACAACAAAAATCCCCGTCACCGTGAAATGACCGAAGAGCGCAAAGCCAAACGCAAGCGCATCATGGCTTATGCGATAGCCGGCGCGGGTGCAACATGTAACCAACTACGACGCGGATTGGGATGCGGAAACATTAAACATCCTGCGCGACCAATGGAATAAAATCACCGCCGACTACATCCAATGGCGCAACGCAGGAGACGACTTTGTGCTTGCAAGATTGGATGCCATGATGCGCCTGTACGCGCGGCGTTTTATACTGGACGACATGCCCGCGTTCCGGCCTCTGATGGGTATATCGGTAACAGGCGATATCTACCCATACCCCGGCGCAGTAGGCAACGAAGTGCTGCGCGTAGGCGATGTATTCAACGGCTTCGACCCCGCCATGATGCAACACCTAACCACCCTGCCCAAAGTACCCGAATGCGAAGGATGCGACATTTTTGACATCTGCCCCTCAGCCAAAGGTAACGTCCTGCTGGACAATCTACAACCCCATTCGCACCCCGTATCCTGCGAAAGTTACAAAGTAATGATAGACTGCGCAGAAGATGTATTGGATGCCATGATTTCACACGAATAAAGCATAAGTTAAATTCCAAATAAAAACCGCGCCGATTTTATGGCGCGGTTTTTATTTTTAAGCAACATTCTATTATTCGGCGGTATCAGCGAAGCACAGCGCGGGGTCGAGGGGGAACGCTTCTCCCTCGCGGGTCCGGGCAGCGCCCGGGGTCTTGATCTTTACTCTTGCAAGCCTTGTGTGATGCGAAACACAACGTTCCTATCCACAACATCCGCTAAAATAGCATCCCCCTCTTTAAACTTGCCCAACAAAATATCCTCCGCCAATTCATCTTCGACTTTCGTCTGTATCGCGCGGCGTAGCGGGCGCGCGCCGTAGGATTGATCGTACCCTTCGGACGCAATCAATTCCACCAACGCATCGGATGCGGTTAATTCGATGCCCATATTCTCGCGCACGCGGGTAATGGTCTCGTCCAGCATGATGCGGGTGATTTTTTGTATGTCGTCGTTGGCCAAGGGATGGAAAACGATGATATCGTCGATGCGGTTGATGAATTCGGGGCGGAAAAGGTTCTTGACTTCATCCATGACGCGCTTTTTCATGTCGTTGTAACTGCGTTCGGTGTCGTTTTCTTGTACGAAACCTACGGTCTTGGGATTGACGATTTGGCGCGCGCCGGCGTTGGAAGTCATGATGATGACGGTATTTTTGAAGTTGATTTTGCGGCCTTGTGCGTCGGTGATATGACCTTCGTCCAGAACTTGAAGCAGGACGTTAAACACGTCGGGGTGGGCTTTTTCTACTTCATCGAAGAGGATGACGGAATAGGGCTTGCGGCGCACCTTGTCGGTGAATTGGCCACCCTCGTCGTAGCCGACATAACCCGGCGGCGATCCGATAAGGCGTGACACGTTGTGCTTCTCCATAAATTCAGACATGTCTACGCGGATGATGGCGTTTTCATCGCCGAAGAGGATTTCGGCCAGGGCGCGGCAAAGGTGTGTCTTTCCTACGCCGGTAGGGCCCAGGAACAGAAATGAACCGATGGGTTTGGCGGGGTTTTTGAGCCCCACGCGCCCACGGCGGATGGCCTTCGAGATGGTGGTAACGGCGGCATTTTGCCCTACGACGCGTTTATGCAGGGTGGCTTCCATTTCCATCAGGCGTTTGCCTTCTTCGCTTTGCAAGCGTTTGACGGGCAAGCCGGTGGTGGCGGCCAGTACATCGGCGATTTCGTCTTCATTTACTTCATGGTGGGATTTGGTATTGGCGGCTTTCCATTCGGCTTCGGTGGTTTCCAATTGACGACGCACCGCATTTTGTTTTTGCTTGAGTTGTCCGGCTTTTTCAAATTCCTCGGTTTTGATGGCGGACTCTTTTTCCGCTTCCAATTCGGCAATTTGTTCCTTGAGCGCTTTCACATCGGGGGGCGCGGTGTAGGAACGCAAGCGGACTTTTGAACAAGTTTCGTCCAATAAATCGATGGCCTTGTCGGGCAAGAATCGATCGGAAATATACCGTGCGGAAAGGCGAACGGATGCCACCAGCGCGTCATCACCAATCTTGACGCTGTGGTGTGCTTCGTATTTGTCGCGGATGCCGCGCATGATTTCGATTGCTTCTTCTTCGGTGGGTTCGTCCACCATGACGGGCTGGAAGCGGCGCTCCAAAGCCGCGTCCTTCTCGATGTGCTTGCGGTATTCGTCCATGGTGGTTGCGCCAATGACTTGCATCTCGCCGCGTGCCAAGGATGGCTTGAGGATATTGGCTGCGTCCAATGCGCCCTCCGCGCCCCCCGCGCCGATGAGCGTGTGTAGCTCGTCGATGAATAAAATCACGTTGGGGTTGGTGGTGACTTCCTGCACCACGCGCTTAATACGCTCTTCGAATTCGCCGCGGTATTTGGTGCCTGCTACCATGCCGGGCAAGTCGAGGGCTACTACGCGCTTGTCCTTCACCGGTTCGGGCACGTCGCCGGATACAATGCGTTGCGCCAGCCCTTCGGCGATGGCGGTCTTGCCCACGCCGGGGTCACCCACCAAACAAGGGTTATTCTTGGTGCGGCGCGTTAATATTTGGATGACGCGTTCGGTTTCTTTATTACGCCCCACGATGGGGTCAAATTTATTTTCTTGCGCCATTTTCGTAAAGTCACGGCTGAATCGATCCAGCGTGGGCGTGGCGGAGTTGGATTGTTGGTACATATTCTTGCCCATGTTCATGGGGAAGGGTTGCCCCGGTTGCATGGGCTGCCCGCTCTGCATGCCGCCGCCCAACATGGCCATCATGTCGTCATACAACTTTTGCACATTGCACGACAAATCCGCCAAAATGCGCAATGCCGCACCTTCATGTTCCTTCAACAACGCAATCAGCAGATGCTCCGTGCCGATGTAACCATTATGCATTTTGGCTGCTTCGGCATGGCTCAATTCAAAAATACGCTTTGCCCGTGGGGTGAAGCCTTGCATCATGGTATTGGGTGTGCCTTTTTGTGGCGTTGCACTTTCGATGCGCTTCTTTATGTCATCGGCGCTCACGCCTTGATTTTGCAATGCCTTGGCGGCGATGCCGTCGTGCGTTTGTGCCAGCCCCAGCAAAATATGCTCCGTGCCTACATATGATTGCCCCATAGCGGTAGCTGATTCTTGCGAGTTTTGGATCGCGCGGCGTGCTTTTTCGGTGAAGGGTCCTTTCATTGGTCCTTGCATTTGTGCCTCCTTGTTTACGGTATAAATTCTTGCAGAGACTGCATATTTTGCCAAATGTAACCGCTTGCGCGGAAATGCATGCGTGTGACGCTACCATCCGTGCGGTGTACGTCCATGATAAAAACTTGTCCGATTTGTACCCGCGTAGGAATATTCCTAAACGGCAATACATCGCCGGTTAACGGTCGGTCATAAAAGGCATCGTAAGCATTTTCCAATCGCCAAAATTCGCGACCTGTAATATTGCCGAACGCCGTATCATCCAAGCCGAAATAGGACGCTTCAAAATCGATACCGGCTACATTTATTATATCCGTCCGTAAAGGTTCCATTACCGGTGATGCATAATGTGTTAAATCGAAGAGGTGCAACGCATTACCGTAGCGTTCATACAAAACACTTGCCAATGTCGGTACGCCCGGTTGGCCTTGAAAATAACCGATGTGCGTATGTGCTCCGCCATTGACGATCATGATGTCTTGATTCCCCAAGCGGTCAAATTCGCGGATGAAGTTTTTTGGCATGTACACGGACGAACGTAATCCGTGATTTTGCGTGGATTGAAAATGATTGAATTGTTGCATGTTTTCGCGCGTTAGTGCATACGACGTTGTGTTTGTTAAATTATTCGTGATTAAATATTGTATGAAACGTTGCCCCGAAGTGTTGCTTTGATGTCCTATGTCAACGCCGTGGAATATAGTTTCCGGAAAGTCGCGTTTAAATGCCCGGTAGAAATCCAATTGATAAGGATTGTTCTTCGACGTATCATGCCAATCTGCGAAAAGAGCGTACAAAATCGTGTCATCATCGGCATGCATCCACAAGTTCAGCCATTGCGCGCCGAAATATGAATTTTCGAGAAAAAAGTGGCGCATCCCGTAGTCATGATAAAACTCGCTCCATATTTCCAATACGCGTTCCAATATTGCGCCATCGCCATGGGTTTCGCCAAACATGAAGATACGCCCGGTGGATGGAGGAAGTGCAATGGGTTCGGGATCATCGACAAAGGGTTCGGTGATATGGGGTGTTATGTCATCAGGGGCAGTTTGCGTTCCGCAAGCAGCCAAAAACATCAATGTCAACAAAATCATCGACAAACAAAAAAATGTCTTCATACGGGCCTCCCGATAAGAATCAATTCGCGTTAAACAAATATCTCCCGCAGGTACTGTGCTCGGGCATAATCACGTTCTGTTTCATCCATTTCGCGTCCGGCGGTACGTTGCAAATGTCCGGGTTGGATTTCCATCATAATTTGGTAAATCGTTTTGGTGGGTCTGGGGCGGTCGAGCAGGCCGTAAAGGTAGCCCAAACGCACTTCGGACAGGAGATCCATGGCTTCTTTAGTGGTGATTTTGCGGCTGTAAGCGAGTACGCCGTAAGCGCGATAGATGATATTTTCTTGGTCGGCCCTATGCGTGGTCAGCATTTTTTCGCGGGCGTGACCTTCGTGTTCGATGACTTTGCGTGTCATGTTTTGCAAGACTTGTATGATTTCTTCTTCGGTTTTGCCCAAAGTGGTTTGGTTGGATATTTGATAGATGCCGCCCATGGATTCGGTTCCTTCGCCATAAATACCGCGCAAAGTGATGCCGAACTTGCTTATGGCGGGCAATAAAGTTTTGAATTTATCGGTGCGTTCAAGGCAGGGTAGGTGGATCATGTAAGATGCGCGCAGGCCGGTGCCCGTGTTGGTGGGGCAAGCGGTCAGGAAACCGTATTCAGTGTGGAATGCATATTCCAAAGTGGCTTCAATGGCATCGTCTACGGCGTTGGCAGTGGCCAGCGCATCGGCCAGTGCATCGCCGGGCCTTACGGATTGGATGCGCACGTGGTCTTCCTCGTTGAGCATGACGCTTACATTTTGGTCGTTGCTGATCATCAAGCCGCGCGGCAAATCCCAACGCAAAAATTCCGGAGAAACGATATGCTTCTCCAGAAATACTTTTTGCTCGGCCTCGCTTAGGCTTTGCATATCCAATTTGTAAAAGTCGGAGGGTACCGCGCCGGAAATTTCGGCCACCATGCCGGCAGCGGCGGACGCGTTTAATTTTTGGTGGAAGGGATATTTACGCAAGTTGCGCGCCAATCGAATGCGCGATGACAACACGGGTCCTTCGTCGGTGCCGGGCTGTGTGAACCACGGGTTATTCATGAGGCACCTCCCGGTTCATGGAGGTGTTGCCTTCAAACCCTTGTTGTTCGTCGGGAAAAGTCCGTTGCATTTCTTCGTTTGTTCCGGTTTTACTGCGGGGGGTTTCCAATATACGTAGGGTGTCACGCAGGCGGGCGGCTTCTTCGTAGTTTTCGGCTTCTACGGCTTCTTTTAATTGGCGGCGCAGGTCGTCCGCTTCGCGTCGGGTACGGATGTCTACGCCCATGCGCCGCGGAAATTTGCCCGTGTGGTGGGTCGAGCCCTGCACGTTTTTGAACAACGCCTCCACTTCTTTGGCAAAAGCTTGATAGCAATCCTCGCAACCCAGCTTGCCTTTGGACTTGAATTGCTCGTGCGTCATGCCGCAACGCGCACAGGGGGCGGCGGGCGGCTTGGCGGGACGGTTGGTTTGCATTGATTGGATACTGTTTAAGAAGCCTTGGAAAATATTCTCAAAGGAAATGGGCATTTCGATTTTAATGGAGCAATCTTGACAGAGATGAATTTCTTTTTTCTTGCCGCCGATGAATTGTTGCATGTGTACGGTGGCGGGATTTTTTTTGCATTTTTCACACAATTTAAACAGCCCCTTGATATGGATGCGTCTAGTCTACTATTCTTCCGCAGGAAAGGCAAAATTTGGCGGTGGGTTCGTTGGCTGTGCCGCATACACGGCAAGTGCGGGTTGCGGTGGGTGCGGAAAGAGGCGACGTGGAGGGCGTTGGTGGTGGCGTGGGAATGGGCGCGGCGGTTTTAAACGCGGGGGATGGCGTAGCGGTTGACGCAGGTTGAGGCGATGGCGGCGATTGCGATGCGTGCACTTGCGGGATAGGCGGTGCATCGTATGATGCGGCTTCGTGCGGGGGCGTGGTGGTGGGCGCATCGTGTGCAGTGATGATGGGAACTAATGATGTGCCGCATTTGGAGCAAAAATCCGACGTGCGATCTACGGGTTTGTTGCAATGGGGGCATTCACGCACGCCGCGTATCACGGCGATTTGCGCTTTGATGTCCTCCATTTTGGCCTCGTGTGCTTGGATGTTGGCGTAGTATTTGTCGAACAATTCGCCCAATGTGCCGCCGTATTGGTAGATTTCGTGTACTTTTTTGCCGATTTCGGCGTAGAGCTTGTTGAGTGCGGCTTGCTCGGTGGACAGCGATAGATTCAATTTGGTGGTTTTGAAGAGATCGCCAGTGACTTTGGATGCAGATTTGGTCATACTGGCGAGTTTACTAGTGATTTCTGCCATATTGTACCTCCGTTGTCAATAAGATATGTATTCCATGAAGAGATAATTGAACTGCGGGTGGGCGGCTAGGTTGACTTCGGTGGCGCAGTTGATGAGGGTTTGTATTTGGTCCGTGGCGTTGGGGGATAAGAGCGCGTGCGCAGCGCCGCCCAGCGCGGTGTTGCCTACTGATTGCACCTTGTGCGCGAGTGCTTCGGGCAGAAAGCCCAACGCTGTCGCTGTTTGCGGGCGCAGACGCGCACCGAAGCCCCCGGCAATATATACGTGCGCAATTTCGTGCGGGGTGCAATGGGCGGTTTGTAATAGGATTTCGATGCCGGTACGGATGGCGGATTTGGCGGTTTGTACCTCGCGCAGGTCGGCTTGGGTTAGGTGGATGCGGTCGGTTAAGGGGATGCCGCTTTCGCGCCAAGGGTCTATTAGTCGCCCGCTGGGAGTGATTAATTGGTGGCGTAGTAATTCCGCCGTGATTTCCAATACGCCTGTGCCGCAGATGCCGATGGGCGGGGGGGAATGGATGCGCTTGGTGGCGGGGGCGATGTCGCTGGTTTGGCCGATGTTGTTGGGGTCGGTGGTTGCATCGGTAGAACCGATGGTTTTATACAGGAATTTTTCTTGTGCGGGGTCGTAAGTGGCGGTGTAAATGGCACCTGTGACTGAGCCTACGCCGCAAGAAATATTGGCGGCTTCGAAGGCGGGGCCTGCGGCGGTTGCCGATGCGTAGATGCGCCCGTTGTGTGCCAGCGCGATTTCGCCGTTGGTGCCAAGGTCGATTAATAGGAAGGTTGCGTCGTTGTTTGCGGGTGTGCTGTTTAAGAGCGCCAACCCTGCCACGACATCTGCACCCACAAACGTGGAAATGCCCGGTAGGGTGAAGGCTTCGCAGTGCGGCAGGAAGTCGAATTTTATCGCCCGCTGTGAGATGTCCACGGGCGCAAAGGGATGTACGCCCAGCGTATCGCAGGGCAAGTTGTGTAAGAGGTGCAGTATGGTCGTGTTACCTGCAATGGCCATGCGGCGCACTTTTTCCGCTGCGATGCCTGTTTCTTCTAATATATGTGCCACGCCGTTGCGGATGTCTTGATGGATTAATTCGTGCAGCTGTGCAGCGTCGCCTTGGGTGGCGCGTTGGATGCGGGTGATGACATCTGCACCCAGCGTGCGTTGCGCGTTGACGCAGGCGTATGAGGCCAGCCGCACGGGTGCGCCATCATAGGGCTCGGCGCCGTCGGCGTTTTTGCGTGGCGAATTATCGCGCGTGCCGAACAACTCGAACGCCAGCGTTGTGGTGCCGATGTCCAGCGCGATGCCGTATTCGCCCGGTGCGAGGGTGCACGGCGCGCTTGGGTGGTGCGGCGCGCTGGGGTACTGTTGGGTGATTTCCCACTTTTGGGGGTGATTGCATTTGCCGCATAGGCTGCAATTTTGAATACAATAGTTTGACATGCGTGGATTATACCATTTTTTACAAGTGGTGGCGAAAATAAAAAACGCCCCGATTTGAAGGCGCAAGAACGGTTGCATAAAATTGTGAACGATGCATTATTACATTGTGTCTTGTGTGTGCATGGGAAGATGGGTAGGGTCGAATCCGTTTCGGTCGAACTTCTCCAATGCGAAGGAATCGTCTACGATTGCGGCGAAGTTGAGGGGCGCGCGTTGGTTATCTTCGCTGTTTGTGCCGGGCGCGGCAAAGGATAAATGTGCGAAATACTCCAACGCATCGCGGTTGCCGCGGATGGGGCTGTGCGTCATTCCCCGCAAGGTGAAGCCGCTTTCTTCAAAGAATTGATACATATCTTTTAATACGCCGATGAGGACGGCGCGTTGGTTGATGTCGCCGCTTTGGCGGATGGCGACGGATTCGACCTCGACGATGGGCTTGATTAACGCGACAATTTCGCCCGTGTTTTGTAGGATTTTTGTGCACGATGGCAGCGCTTTTTTGAGCGACAGGTAGGAGAGGTCGAGCGAGATGAGCGTGGGGCGCGGGTCGAGCGTGTGCAAGATGGCGTCGGAAATGTTGGTGCGCTCCAAGTTGATGACGCGGTCGTGGTTGCGCAATTTGGCGGACAATTCGCCATGGCCAGCATCTACGGCATATACACGGGTTGCGCCGTGTTGGATCAAGCAGTCGGTGAAACCGCCGGTGCTTGCGCCGCAGTCCAGCGCGGTATGGCCGCTGACGGTTATGTTGAAATGGGTGAGTGCTTTATGTAGTTTGAGTCCGCCTTTGTTGACGAAGCAGCGTTTGTAATATTCTTTGACACGGATGGAGGCATCGGCTGGGATTTTTTCGTTGGCGTTGAAGGTTTGGCGTGTGTTGACGAGGACTTTTCCCGCTAGCAGCCATGGCGTGGCTTCTTGCGGGTTGGTGAACCAACCTTCGTGCAGTAGGCGGTCGATGAGGGATATTTTTTTATTCGCCATAAGGCGGCAACTCGGCGGGTACGTTGGAAATCAACCGGTCGCAACTTGCAACCGGTTCGATAGATTCGGGTTTGGGTTTGTTGACGGTGCCCGGAGACTCCAACGTAATACGCCCCAACTTGCCACCGCGGAATTCATCCAGCAACATGATGGCGGTGCGTTCCAAATCGATCGTGTCGCCCTTCATCTTGAAGCCGCGTGCCGCGCCAATCGCGGTGAGGGCATTACGCGGGGCGGATTCAACGGTTTCGGTACTCAGCGAGAGCTTGAAACGCGTGGACAATGCGGCGGGTGCGGTTTCCCCCAGCATGGTAATGAGATGTTCCGCCAGCGTGATTTTGTCCAAAATGGTGTCCGACACCGCGCCTGTGACTGCCAACCGCAAGCCGACATCTGCGTCCTCGAACTTAGGCCACAGTACGCCCGGTGTGTCCATCAAATCGAAGCCGCCATATTCGCCCGCGCGGGGCGTTTTACCTTCGGGGCGCACCGTAATCCATTGCCGTCCGCGGGTTACGCCGGGGCGGTCGGCCACGCTGGCCACAGCACGCCCCGCCAGCATATTGATGAACGTGGACTTGCCCACGTTGGGGATGCCCGCCACCATGGCGCGGATGGGCACAGCCAGGCGACCTTTTTTTGCCTGCCGTGCGAGTTTTTCCTTCATCATGGTGGATACGGCGTTGGCCAGTAGGGTGGTGTTCGCCTTCTTCTTGCCGGCTTTCAAATCCATGGGCAAAGTAAAAAAGCCCGACCGACGGAAATATTCCGCCCAGCGGGCTGTCATGTTTGTGTCGGCAATGTCCGATTTTGTAAGAATAATCAAGCGCGGTTTGCCCGCGGCCAAGCGGTCAATGTCGGGGTTTTTACTGGAAAGCGGCACCCGCGCGTCCATTAATTCGATGACCATGTCCACCAATTTCATGTGAGCTTCCATCATGCGGCGGGTTTTGGTCATGTGGCCGGGGTACCATTGGATGTGCATGCTCATGGCGATTCCTTACACGCCGCCAATAGAGCGCCATGGCCATACGCGCACTGCCACACGCCCGACCACATCGGACACAGGCACAGCACCTACCGCCGTAAATCGGCTGTCTTTGGAACCGTTGCGGTTATCACCCAATACAAAAAGCGTGCCTTCAGGCACGGTAAACGGGAAGGTTTCATCCCCGCGTTGTATGATGCGCTCGAAGGAGAAATCATCTTCCAGCCGCGCATCGTTGACATAAAATACACCATCACGCAAATCCACCACATCACCCGCGAGTGCAATCACACGCTTGATGTAGTTTTCCGTAGGGTCGAGCCGGTAGGGGAAGGCTACGATATCGCCCACGCGCGGCCCAAATACAAGCCAGCCCACGCGGTTAAGTACGACCATGTCGCCGTGTTCCAACGTGGGTTCCATGGACGAGCCCGTCACGTGCGCCACGCGAAACACAAAGTTGCGCATGATCAAGAAAAATAAAATCGCCAACGCAGCGGCGATGAACCATTCAATGAGGGTTCTCGCCACGGGGTTGGCGACGCGTTCTTTAAGCATTTGCAGATTTTTTGGGCTTCTGATAGATGGCTTCTTTTACCTTGGCGGCTTTACCGATTCTGTCACGTAGGTAGAAAAGCTTGGCGCGGCGCACGATACCACGGCGCACGACTTCCACTTTTTCTACACGGGGGGAATGCAGGGGCCAAGTTTTCTCCACGCCCACACCGTAGGAAACACGGCGCACGGTGAAGGTTTCGCGCAGGCCGCCATGGCGACGCTTGAGCACTACCCCTTCAAATATTTGTACGCGTTCTTTTTGTCCTTCGACAATTTTTGCGTACACTTTTACGGTGTCGCCGATGTTAAATTGCGGTACCTCGGCTTTGAGTTGTTCGCCCTCAAGTTGCTTTATCATGCTGTGCATGCGGGTCATCTCCTCTAAAATCATTTGCGAAGACGGATTATACAACGTGAATGGCACTTCGTCAAATAAATTTTGTACATAATTCGGGTGGGTGCGCGGGCGATTGCGCAAACGCGCGCTGTGCGGTTTTTCTCGATTTGCGCGGTCTTCTCGCCAAGTGGTTGCGTTAGTCATGTTTTTGAACCCCTGCGCGCAATAATACCATAATTGTGAATGAAAGGAGCAGGTATTCAAAAAAATGCCGAACGCCAACCACTAAGCTCGGAGGCAACGTAAATCGGAAAAACCGCAATGCGTGCGTTTGCGCAATCGCCCGCGCACCCACCCGGGCTTGTGCGTATTTTACGAAGCGGCTTTAATAATGACAATGACAAAATAAGGGCACCACAATATAATTCCGCGTATTACAACTGGAGGTGCATTATTGTGGAGAATATGAACATGTTTTTATTTATCAAGCGGGGTGTTGTTTTGTTTTTCACGGGTGCGTTTTTGGCCGGAGCTTTGGTATTGTTCACGGCTTGTGGCCGTTCGCCTTTGGTGGGGCGCTGGGAATGGGACGCGGCACATGATTTTTGGAATGAATATGATTTATGGGATGAAGATGAAATGAATGAAGAAGATAATTGGGTGGCAGAATTAATTGAGGGATAAGTAGAAAACATTTCAGTTATTTATGAATATTTTGCGGATGGCACTGGGATCCGTGTTGACAACTGGGAGATTGAGTATAGGAGAACATATTTCACATGGACAACTGAAGACAGTCGTTTATATATAACCGAAAATGATCGTACACATGCCTTTAGATATGAGATTTCTGGCTCGACCTTATCAAAGTTTGAGCTGGCACCACCTGGACGAGTCTGGGGTCACAGCGAGTATTTTTACATGACCCTGCGCAGAATCGATTAATTATCTGAAGACAAAACAAAGCGGAGCAACCCTGTTCATTTTCATTTCAACCGGTTGCAATTTTCAACCGGTTGAATCTCGGCATAAAAAACAACCGGTCGCAAGTTGCGACCGGTTGGAATACTTGCAAATTCAGTTGGTCGCAAATTGCGACCAACTCAAATGGGCATGACGAACGCGGCAATGGCCACGGAATGCACAATCGATGCGGCGTTGACAAACAGGTGAAATACCGAGTGCATGTACTTCACCTTGCGCCCCGTTACATAGAATACTACGCCCAAGGTGTACAAGCCGCCGCCTATTAAGATGAGGATGAAGAACGGCCAACCCAGCACTTCGGCCAGGCGGTTGATGCGGAATACGGCCATCCAGCCCATGCCCAGGTAGCAGATGAGAGCAAAGATTTGAAATTTTTTGCGGTTGATGGCGGTTAGGGTTGTCCCGACGATGGCGAAGCCCCAAATCAAGCCGAACATGGTCCATGCGTCGGCGGGGTAGGCCACGCGGAACGCGCCCAGTACGATGGGGGTATACGTGCCTGCGATGAGGATATAGATGGTGCAATGATCCAGCACGCGGAATACGCGCTTGGGCATTTCCAATTTGAGCCCATGGTACACGCTGGACATGGTGAAGAGTAGGATTACGGTGAATCCATAAATGATGCCGCTGGTGATACCCCAGCCGTTTTGGTGGTAAGCCGCTACGATGACGCACGCCAACATCGCCACCAGCCCCATAGCACCGCCGACGATGTGCGTGATCATGTTAAATTGTTCCTCGCCACGGGTATAATTGGGCAGCGCCGCTACGGGGCGGGGCATTTTCATGACTTGGGTAAGTTGTACGCGGGTACCGTGGGTTTCACCGGTTGTGATGAATTGGGTTCGATGATACGTGCAGCGTGGCCTACGGCGGTTGCGCCTTCGGGTACGCATTGCACGACCAACGCGCCCGCGCCGATTTTGGCGTTTTTGCCCACGGTGATGGGGCCCAGTACTTTTGCGTTGGCGCCGATGATGGCGTTATCGCCTACGACGGGGTGGCGGCGGCCTTCGCCTTGTTCCTTGCCCGTAGCGCCCAGCGTTACGCCGTGATAAATCAGCACGTTGTCGCCCACGACGCTGGTTTCGCCAATGACTGAGCCCATGCCGTGGTCAATAAAAACCCCGCGCCCAATCTGCGCTCCCGGGTGTATTTCCACCCCCGTCAAAAAGCGCGCAACTGTAGAAACCAACCGCGCAGAAAAATACATCTTGCCCTTGTACAGCGAATGGGCAATGCGATGAAAAATAATCGCCCAGATGCCCGGGTACAAGAGTACTTCTTTGTCGCTGCGTAACGCGGGGTCACGGCGACGAACCATTTTTGCAATTTTCTTAATCATAATTAAACATCTCCGTTGATAGGTAACGTTCGCCCGTGTCGGGCAGGATGACGACAATGGTCTTGCCGGCGTTTTCTGCGCGGCGGGCAAGCTGTGTAGCCGCCCAAACAGCCGCGCCGCTGGAAATACCCACCAGCAAACCTTCTGTTCGTGCCAATGTACGTCCGACTTCAAAAGCGTCTTCGTTCGTTACCGTGATAATTTCGTTGTATATTTCGGTGTTTAACACCTGCGGGACAAAACCCGCGCCTATGCCCTGTATTTTATGTGGGCCTTTGGTGCCGCGTGATAAAACGGGTGACGATGCAGGCTCCACCGCCACAATGTGCAGGTTCGGGTTCTTCTCGCGCAGATACTGCCCCGCACCGGTGATCGTGCCGCCCGTGCCTATGCCTGCCACAAATATATCTGCGTTGCCGCCCGTGTCGCGCCAAATTTCCGGCCCGGTGGTGCGGTAGTGCATGGGGGCGTTGGCGGCGTTCATGAATTGTTGCGGCATGAAGGCATTGGGCGTGCGCTCGGTAAGTTCTTGTGCTTTGGTTACCGCGCCCGCCATACCCTGTGCGCCGTCGGTTAATACCAACTCTGCGCCGTAGGCCTTCAGTAGATTGCGGCGTTCCATGCTCATGGTGTCGGGCATGGTGAGGATGAGGCGATAACCCCGCGCCGCTGCCAACATGGCCAGCCCCACACCCGTGTTGCCACTGGTGGGCTCGATAATCACCGTGTCGGCATTAATTTTCCCATTCGCCTCTGCGTCGTCCAGCAAGGCCAATGCCAAACGATCCTTCACACTGCCGCCGGGGTTCATGGATTCCATCTTGCCCACCACGAACGCAGGCAGTTGGTTGTTGCGTGTGTAATTGGTCAACGCAAATAGCGGCGTACCACCAATCATTGTGTTTACGCTTTCATGAATCATGCAATAAATTTCCACCTTTCGGAATATGTAATTGAACTTTTTACGCCAAAGCCCCGTTATTATAGTAACATGGGTGTAAGTTTACAACCGTGGCAATTTTGTCTATGATACGTTCCGATGTCATACATACTTGGGAGGGGTCTCCATGAAGAAGCTTGTGAAGCAATACATAGCCATTGGTGCGGTATTGCTATTTTTTATTTTGTCTGTGCAAACTACCCGTGCGGCGGAAATTTATTTTGAATTTTCGGCCTACCGTAACGCTTCGCGCGCGGTGGAATACGAACGGCGCTTGCAAATGACCACGCAGGGGCTGCGCGAAGCGCATATCCTGCGCATCCCGTTGGATGACCCTTATATTGAAGTTGCACCTGTAGCCAGCCAATTGGGCTTGGGGCGCAGACAAACCACGCAAACGTTGCTGGCCAATGCCGGCGCGGTAGCAGGGGTTAATGCCGACTTTTTTAACATGACCACAACGTATGCCTTGCTCACCGGTACAGCGATTCAAGACGGCGAGCTGATGGTTGCTAATGCGCATAATAATCGATACAACCGTAGCATGGGCACGTTTTTTGTCGGATGGGATAATTTTGCATTTTTTGATTATATGCGCGTGGAAATTAATCTGTATCACTTCAATGCGCGTAGCATTCAAATCAACTACATTAATAATGTAGGCAACACATTGACCGAACCTGCGATCTTTACCCGCAGTGCCATGGAAACGACTGCGCCTTTAATTGCACGCTTCCCCGGTGCGGGTTTTGTAGTTTCCGATGGTGCCTATGTAACGTATGTAACGCCCTTGATGCATGCCGACAGCATTGTGGACATCCCCGAGGAAGGTTTTGTCATCGTCTTCCCGGCAAATATAGCAAATAGCCGCTTCCGTTTCTGGGAAGGGGAGCCGTTGCGTTTGTCCGTGACCAATAGCTTGGCGATGGACTTTGCAGATATCCAAAGTGCCATCGGCGGTGCGGGCATGCTCCTGATTAACGGTCAGACCGCCAACGATGGCGGATTTGTACCCACCGGCCGCCATCCACGTACCGCCGTGGGTGTAAGCGTGGACGGCACCACTTTGATTCTCATGGTTGTAGACGGCCGCGGCGTATCTGTGGGCGCGACCCATACCGAAATGGCCACCCTAATGCGCCAAGCCGGCGCGTGGAATGCCATGCACTTTGACGGCGGCGGCTCGTCCACCATGGTCGTGGCAGAAAATAACCGTCACAACGTAGTCAATATCCCCTCCGAAGGCAGCCAACGCACCATTGTTAACGCGCTGGGTATCTTCGACAATATCATTCCTGGCCCGATGGTGGGCATTGCAATGGAAACCAATTTGACTCGCACTGCCGTGGGTGTTCCCATCACCGCCACTGTGTACGCGGTGGACGCGGCAGGGTTACGCTTCCCGTTGCACGAAGACATGGATTATGCATTCATGGCAGGGCAAGGGATGCAGGGTGGTTTATGGTGGGATAATCAATATGTACCTTCTGTTCCGGGTGAACATATTTTGTCAGTGTTTGCATGGGATCGCAATATATGGGCGCAAACAATAAATGAAATGGGAATGGCGGAGTTTTTGTTTGCGCATTCACAGTACGGTGATATATTGGCGCCACAAACAATATATGTAATGGATATGGCGGAATTGCGTGCTGTGCCCGTTGCGGTGCAACACGGTGGGCGCGCGGCACCGCGTTTTAGCGGTATTGCTGTGGATGGCAGCTTTTTCCCCCATGTTAATGTTACCGACCTTACTGTATCGCCCACTTCGTTGGGGTACATTGAGGATGGATATTTTGTAGCGACCGGTTCGGGCACGGGTTATATCCGCGCGCGTTTGGGTAGTGTGGTGGTTTATGTGCCGGTTAGTGTGGGTGCGTTATCCAATGCGTTGGATATGCGCTGGAGCTTGCCGGCGTTCTCCGGTTATCCGGCGAATGTAACGGGTTCTGCTACGTTGGTACCCTTGGCGGGGCAATTGGTGTCACGCCTGCATTACAACCTGAATGAAACAAGCGAAACGCAAGCCGCGCACCTTGTATTTGATCCGCCATTGGCCGTTCCTTCCAATGCGAACGGTGCGCCTACGCACTTGCGGATGCAGGTGTATGGCGACGGCTCCGGCCATTGGCTGCGCGGGCGTGTTACCGATGCGGATGGCATTTCGCACGTCATTAACTTTGCACAAAATGTTGATTTTGTTGGATGGAACGTAGTTACCGCGGCTTTGCCCGCCAATTTGCCGCTGCCCCTTACTTTGGATAGGGTGTGGATGGCATCATTGAGCAGCGATGCCGCGCGCGCGCACAGCGTCTACTTCTACAATATACAAGCGTTGTTTGCGCCGCCGCCTGCGCCGGTGGTTCCTGCGGGTACGCGTTTTGTTGATCCGATGATGTCGAGCAATGCACTTGTGGGCGTTAACGGCGGGTTCAATCTTTCGCGCTCGGCACCTATGAATGCGGGGGAATATCGCTTTGATGTCACCGGCAACACGGCAGTAGCGCGTTTGTCTGCCAACGGCAACGGCTTGGACGAACGTAGCCAATGGGATTGGCTAACCAACGACATAGCGGCTTATAACCCTACGCATCTCATCATTCGCATGAATGTAAACCCGCAAGCCTTCCCGCGGCAAATGTTTGAGTTGTTCCATGCAATGATGCGCGGCTTTGTTGACGATGGCCGCACGGTGCTGGTATTTTTCCCCGGTGGTGAAGAAGCGGTACTGACCTTGCGTGACGGCGTGCGATATATCGCCACCGAACGCTTTAGCGTTTCTACCCAAGGCGGCAATCTTTGGTGGTACGGACAATAAAAAATTGGGGGTGTAATTTGTGCCCGGTTTTCTTACGCATTATTTGGCGGGGCAGTCGGTTTTGGCCGAACTGCCCGATGAAGTAAAGGCATTCATTCCGGCAGCGTCGGAGCGGATTTTTAATTTGGGTTTGCAAGGGTCGGATATATTTTTTTATTACCCGACGGGTTTTTTATGGGCGCGGTCGCGCGGGGTGGGGTCACAAATCCACCGCGAGCGGTTTGGCCCGTTTTTTATGCACATGGCGCGGTGGGCGCGGCAGGACGTGATTTTTGCGTATTTGGCGGGC
>WQVD01000009.1 GCA_009781755.1 Defluviitaleaceae bacterium
TCCAAGCATTTTGCGTATATCCGCATCCTGCAAGCCCCGAGGGCCTACGCTTGCAAAGTCCACGATTTTGTTTGTGGGCTGTACGTGCATCGCTTTTTTCCTCTTGGGTTTGGAAAGGGGGCGTATTTTTCCGTCAACCAAACGCAAGTATGCCGCGCCGTTTTCGGATTCTTCGGCCAAGACAATCATCAACCGGCCTTTGTCCCGCCCTTTCTTGACGAATACAATCCGCCCGGGTAAAAAACTATTATTCCCGTTCGGTCTTTCCACTTTCCCGGTACTCATAAGGTTAAAATCTCCGGGGAACCATCGGTAATCAGCACGGTATTTTCATAGTGGGCAGAAAATTTGCCGTCGCGTGTTACCACGGTCCAAGTGTCTTCATGTATATCCAACTCGTGCGTCCCCACATTTATCATGGGTTCGACAGCGATGGTCATGCCTTTAGTTAATCGAGGTCCGCGTGTTTTTTGTGCTGTGTGTGGTATGGAAGGGTCTTCATGTACTTGTCGGCCAATGCCGTGCCCACACCAATCCGTTACAACGCTGAAGCCATTATATTGTACATATTCCTCAATGGCGGCACCCATATCATGTAGGTGCTTTCCTTGGCTTGCATGCTTCATGGCTTCGAAGAAGCACCGCTCTGTTACATCAAGCAATTTTTTATGCTTTTCCGAAACATCGCCCACTGCGTGTGTACGTGCCGCATCTGCGTGAAACCGCTTCCAACACACACCCGCATCTATGCTTATAATATCGCCGTTCTTTAGCTTTCGCATACCGGGCACACCGTGAATGACTTGCTCATTTACGCTAGTGCATATCGCAGCAGGGAAGCCGCGATACCCCAAAAAGGATGGGGCTGCATCTTGCGACTGGATATAATCCAGTGCAATTTCATTCAGCTCCTCGGTTGTGATTCCGGGCTTAATGTACCCAGCCAACAGTTCGTGTAAATCACGGCAAATCTGTCCGGCTTTGCGCATAACGGCAATTTGGTCATCATTTTTTATAAATATCCCCATGCAATCGGCTAGTTAATGAAGCCTTTGTAATTCCGCATGACGAGTTGGCTTTCCAATTGCTTTACAAACTCCAGCGCTACGCCGATTACGATCAGGATGGTCGTACCGCCAAAGCCTACACTGATGGGTGCGAAGATATCCAACACGATAGGCGTCAATGCAATCAAGCTATAGAACACTGCGCCAATCCAGCTTAAGCGCTTAACCGTAGCGGCTATATAATCGCTCGTAGGCCTGCCGGGGCGAATACCGGGGATAAATCCGCCATTCTTTTTCATGTTCTCTGCCATTTCTACTGGGTTTACTGCAAAAGATGTATAGAAATGCGTAAACAAGAAAATCATCACGACATACATCAAAACACCAAAGGGATGTATCGCCCCGCCTTGACTCGTAAAGTTGAGCCAACGAACCACCGTACCCAGCGTTTCGCCGCCCACAAAGGCATGCACTTGCGCAGGAAAGTGAATCAACGACATCGCGAAAATGATGGACATAACACCCGCGATGTTAACTTTAAGCGGAATAAAGGAAGAGTGGTTACCACCAAAATTGGTGCGGCCACCGGCTGCCTTCTTGGCATATTGCACGGGGATGCGGCGTTCGCCCTCATGCACCAACACAACAAACGCGATGATAAACGCGAATACCGTCAAAATGAGAACCGCTTGCAACGAACCGATGCCGGACAAAAAGCTTGCGTCACCGCGCGCCAATTCCCAAAGTGCAACCGCTCCGGCGGGCAATCCGGCTAAGATGTTAGCAAAAATCAAGAACGATGCACCGGAACCGATGCCTTTTTCCGTTAATAATTCTGCCAACCACATGATAAAAATTGTACCTGTCATCATCGCAACTGCAGCCACGATGTATACAAGCATATTTTGATGATAGAAGAGGTTCCATTCGGGGTTGCCTTGGAAACGGGTATAGGTAAATACCATACCTGCAGCTTGTACAGCAGCCATGATAACCGCTAAATAACGCGTGATTTGGCCGATTTTTTTGCGACCTTCTTCGCCGTCTTCTTTTTGCATTTTTTGCAATGCGGGTATGGCGTAGGTCAACAGCTGCATTATAATCGATGCGGTAATGTACGGCGCAATACCCATGAAGAACACGGACGCAAAACCGCCGCCCATTATCAACGAGAAAATAGTTCCGCCCAATGTGGCTTGTATATCTCCGTAGCCGAAACGCGCTTGATAGAGCATTTCCAAGTCGATACCCGGTAACGGTACTACCGAACCGATACGGTATATAAACAACAGCAACAAGATGAACAAGATTTTTCTGCGGATATCTTGCACACGCCATGCGTTAGCAAATATTTTAAACAAATTTACCACCTCTACGGGTCAACTGCGGGCATTAAATCCCACGATCAACGAAGTTAACGCGTACTTACTTGGAATACTTGCTAACTACTTCGGCTTTGCCACCGGCGGCGTTGATTTTTTCCACCGCAGATTCGCTGAAGTGATTGACTTTAACGGTCAGCTTCTTTTTCAAATCGCCGTTACCCAAGATTTTCACACCGTCACGCGGGTTGGACAATAAACCTTTTTGTTTTAAGGCATCAATATCAACTACGGCGTTATCGTCAAATACATTCAGTAACGCAACATTGATAGCCACGATTTCTTTCGAATTGCGGCAAGTAAAACCGCGTTTGGGTAAACGGCGGTACAAAGGCATTTGACCGCCTTCAAATCCTACCTTGCCGCCCGAACCCGAGCGTGAACGTTGCCCTTTGTGCCCGCGGCCAGCGGTTTTGCCGTTGCCCGAACCATGTCCACGGCCTCTGCGCCAACCTTTTGTGGTTGAACCTTCGGCCGGTTTGGTTTCTCCCAGTCTCATGCTTGTACCTCCTCGACTTTCAATAGGTACCCGATTTGATGAATCATTCCGCGGATGGCGGGGTTGTCTTTTTGTGTAACGCTTGCTCCCAGCTTGCGCAGACCCAGTGCTTTTGCTGTGAGCCTATGCTTGGGTTTGCACCCGATAGGTGACTTTACTAATGTGATCTTTAACTCAGCCATTGACCAGCACCTCCTCTACGGATTTGCCGCGTAGACGTGCCACTTCGGAAGGCGTTCTCATGCGTTGCAAACCTTCCATTGTTGCTTTAACGACGTTGTGCTTATTATTTGAACCTATGGATTTGGTTACGATATTTCGAATACCCGCCAATTCCAACACAGCGCGCATGGCACCGCCTGCAATGATACCCGTACCTTCGGGAGCAGGGCGCATTAGCACCTTCGCTGCACCAAAGTGCCCGAGGATTTCATGATATAAGCTTGCGTTTTCGTTGGTTTCGAGGAAGAGGAGATTTTTCATTGCGTCCTCTTTGCCCTTGCGGATGGCCTCGGGGATTTCTTTTGCCTTGCCCAAGCCCACGCCCACGTGGCCGTTTTCGTCGCCCACCACCACAAGCGCCGCAAAGCGGAATATTCGTCCGCCTTTTACCACTTTGGTTACGCGGTTGATGGTAACCACGCGGTCTTTAAGGTCCAAACCGTTTGCATTAATCTTTTTCATCTGGTTTCTCCTTTAAAACTTCAATCCGGCTTCGCGTGCTGCGTCCGCCAGGGCTTTTACTTTGCCGTGGTATAAATAACCTGCGCGATCAAACACCACGGATTCGATGCCTTTATCCAACGCTTTCTTGGCTACACTCAAGCCTACGGCTTTGGCAGCATCAATGTTGGAAGTTGATTTTAAGCTGTCGGCTTTCACCAAAGAAGCATCCATGGTGGACGCGCTGGCCAATGTATGTCCGGCTACGTCGTCAATAATTTGCGCATAAATATATTTGTTGGACTTGAATACGGACAAGCGAGGGCGAGCCGCTGTGCCAGTAACATACCGGCGCATTTTATAATGCCTCTTACGCCGCGCAACCGCGCGTGAAGGTTTGTTTATCATAGCGGGCCTCCCTATTTCTTGCCGGACTTACCGGCTTTGCGCCTGATGCGCTCGGTTTCATATTTAATCCCTTTGCCTTTGAACGGTTCGGGAGGTCTTTTAAATCGAATGTTGGCGGCATATTGACCTACTTTTTCCTTGTCAATGCCGGAAATCGTGATCTTGTTATTGCCTTCGACTTCGGAGGTCACACCATCCGGGTCTTCCATCACGACGGGATGTGAATAGCCCAACGTCAGGGTCAACTTGTTGCCGGCTTTTGCCGCGCGGTAACCAGTGCCGTTGATTTCTAATTTTTTTTCGTAACCTTGCGTTACACCCACAACCATGTTGTTGATCAAGGTGCGAGTAAGCCCATGCAGGGCTTTGTTGCGCTTCAAGTCGTTGGGACGTTCGATAGTCAATTGCCCGTCTTCTTGTGCGATGTTCATGTATTCGGAAAGTTTACGCGTAAGCGTACCTTTGGGCCCCGTTACCGTTAAATGATTGCCCGGTTTTAACTCAATTTTGACACCGGCCGGTAAAGCAACGGGTAGTTTGCCAATCCGTGACATGGTCTGCAGCTCCTTCCAAATGAGTACAAATTAATACTTAATTGCCTTTCTTACCAAACAAATGCCAAAACTTCTCCACCAATACCTGCTTGGCGCGCTTCGTTATCGGTCAAAATTCCTTTGTTTGTAGAAACAATTGCACAGCCCAAACCGTTCAATACACGCGGCAAATCCTCGCAATTGGCATACACGCGCAATCCCGGTTTGGAAATACGCTTGATGCCCGCGATTACTTTGTCGTGCTTGGTACGTCCATATTTTAGTGTAATGCGCATCGTTTTCTTTACACCGTCTTGCAAAACTTCAAAACCCTTAAGGTAACCTTCGCGCACTAAAATGTTGGCGATGTCCACCTTCATTTTGGACGAAGGTACTTCCACCGTGGTGTGCCGAGCCGATGTTGCATTACGGATTCTGGTGAGCATATCTGCGATAGGGTCAGATAACATAATTGCCCCTCCTTATAATGAGGGCATTGCCCTCAGCTTGCACATTCATAGCACGAATGTGATTGTGTGTCTCGATTTTTGGTTTACCAGCTTGCTTTGCGCACACCGGGAATTTGCCCTTTGTAGGCAAGCTCGCGGAAGCAAATACGACAGATGCCGTACTTGCGTAAAGTCGCATGGGGGCGGCCGCAGATGTTGCAACGGTTGTATGCCCGCGTGGAAAACTTAGGTGGTTTCTTGCATTTTAATACCAATGCTTTTTTTGCCATGCCTGATTACCTCCGCAATCTTTTTGCTTAGCTTCTAACAAAAGGCATTCCGAACAGTGCCAGCAGTTCTCGCGCTTCTTCGTCGGTTTGTGCGGTGGTAACGAACACCACTTCCATGCCTCTTAATTTGTCAATTTTATCGAAGGAAATCTCCGGGAAAATTAATTGTTCCTTGATTCCCAAGGTGTAGTTACCGCGACCATCAAAAGCATCGGGGCTTACGCCGCGGAAGTCGCGTACACGGGGGATTGATACGTTAATCAAACGATCAACAAAGCTGTACATCTTCGCGCCGCGCAAGGTTACTTTGCAACCTACGGGCATTCCGGCACGCAGTTTAAATGCCGATATAGACTTTTTGGCCTTGGTCACGATAGGTTTTTGTCCGGTGATTACGGCCATGTCGCCTGTTGCGTGCTCGATAACTTTGGCGTTTTCCTTCGCTTCGCCCAAGCCCATGTTGACGACGACTTTTTCGATTTTGGGTACGGCCATTTTGTTCTTATAGCCGAACTTTTTCATCATGCCATCGACGACATCCGTGTTATATTGTTCTTTCAAACGGCTCATATGAATCCTCCGAATCAGTGAACCGAAAATCGAAATGGATCAATTCGTTTTCGGTGAACATTTTTCGCCAAAGGCGAAAAGATTACTTTTAGTCAACGACTTCGCCGGTGGATTTGGCGATGCGCTGTTTTTTTACAACACGCTTGCCGTCTTCCTCGGTGACTTCAACTTTATAACCCAAGCGGGTGGGCTTACCTTTGTGCAGGTACATGACGTTAGAGATGGCCAACGGTGCCTCGCGGCGGGTGATACCGCCGGTTTGGTTGGCGCGGTTGGGTTTTTGGTGCTTTGTTTGCATGTTTACGCCCTCAACAATGACTTTGCCGTAGGAGCGATCTACTTTCAACACTTTGCCCGTCAAGCCAACGGCTTTGCCGGCAATAACTTGCACGGTGTCGCCACGCTTGATTTTTATTTTATGATCGATTCTTGGGGTTGCAGGTTTAGCCATGACTACAGCACCTCCGGCGCAAGAGAGATTATGCGGGTGAATTGCTTCTCGCGCAGTTCACGCGCCACGGGGCCAAAAATACGTGTGCCCCTGGGGGTTTTGTCCTCTTTGATGATAACAGCGGCGTTTTCGTCGAAGCGGATAGAAGAACCATCGGAACGGCTCAAGCCTTTTACGGTGCGCACGATAACTGCGCGTACTACTTCGCCTTTTTTTACTACACCGCCGGGGTTGGCGTCTTTTACGGAGCAAACGATGATGTCGCCTACGTTTCCGTAACGCCTTTTACTACCGCCCAGCACACGGATGCAGAATAATTCTTTTGCGCCCGAATTATCGGCGGCATTTAAACGTGATTGTTGTTGAATCATTTGCGGCCACTTCTCCTTTACTTCGCCTTTTCAAGAATCGTAACCAGACGCCAGCGTTTTTCTTTAGAGAGGGGACGCGTTTCCATGACCCGCACTCTGTCGCCAACACCGCACGAATTTTCCTCGTCGTGGGCTTTTAATTTGTAGGTGCGCTTTACGATTTTTCCAATTAAGGGATGGCGTACTCGGTTCTCTACAGCCACCACGATTGTTTTATCCATTTTGTCGCTTACGACACGGCCTACGCGGGTTTTGCGCAGATTGCGTTCGACGTTTGCTTGATTTTCCATCTGCTACCTCCCGGCCTTCTCCGACGCGAGTCGGTTGCGTTTTGTTTTTTTACCTTGCGGCTTTTCGCCGTTTTCCCATTTCCTCTGGCTCATGACCGTGAGAACGCGGGCGATGTTTTTCCGTACTTCGTTTATGCGTGCGGTGTTATCCAATTGGTTGGTGGCGTTTTGGAAGCGTAGGTTAAACAGTTCCTTCTTTGCGTTTACCAACTCTACGTTCAACTCTTCTACGGATTTATCGCTCAAGGTTTCTAAATATTTCGTTGATTTCACACTCTCACCCTCCTTGTTACGAGCCGGCTACAGCGGCTGCGGCTTTAGCTTCTAACGCTTTTGCCTCGGCTTCCATTGCCGCTTTTTGCTCTGCTTTGGAGATAATTTTGCATTTAATCGGCAGCTTGTAGGTCGCTAGCTTTAATGCTTTGCGTGCGACTTCTTCTTCGACACCCGCGACTTCAAACATGACGCGGCCGGGTTTTACTACGGCTACCCAGTACTCGGGCGAGCCTTTACCGGAACCCATCCTTGTTTCTGCAGGTTTCTGCGTAACGGGCTTGTCGGGGAAAATTTTAATCCATACTTTACCGCCGCGTTTCATGGTCCGGTTCATAACGATACGCGCAGCCTCGATTTGGTTGGCGGTGATCCAGCAGGGCTCGGTGGCTACGATACCGAAGTCACCGTAAGTGATGGTGTTACCGCGCAGTGCCTTTCCGGTCATTCGACCGCGGAACTGCTTGCGTCTTTTTACGCGTTTTGGCATCAGCATATTCGCTCGCTCCTTCCCTTCTCCCTCTAGCCTGGCCGGGGAGGACTTCGCCTTTGTAAATCCACGTCTTTACGCCCAGTTTCCCGTAAGTCGTGTCGGCTTCGGCAAAGCCGTAATCTATATCTGCACGTAGTGTTTGCAGGGGGATAGTGCCTTCGTGGTAGTGCTCAGTACGAGCGATATCTGCGCCGCCCAAACGACCGCCTACTGCGGTTTTGATACCCTTGGCACCCATTTTCATTGCGCGTTGCATGGCTTGCTTCATGGCGCGGCGGAATGTTACGCGGTTCTCGAGGTCTTTAGCAATCGTTTCGGCTACGAGTTGTGCGTTTAACTCAGGGCGTTTGATTTCTTGGATGGATACGTCGGCTTTGCAATCTTTGGGATCCTTGCCGATGAGCTTTTGCACCTCTTCTGTCAAGTCGGCGATAGCTTGACCATTGCGACCGATGATAACGCCGGGGGATGCCGTGTGGATGATGACCTTGACGTTGCTGGAGGTGCGTTTAATTTCGATACGGGCGATTTTGGCCGCGTATAATTTTGTTTTGATGAATTTGCGCAGGTTATGGTCTTCTAACAAAAACTTTGCGAAGTCTTTTTCTGCGTACCACACCGAATCCCAATCTTTACAGATACCCAGGCGCAGTCCATGGGGATTAACTTTTTGACCCATACTAGCTCTCCTTCTTCTCGTTCAAGATAATGGTGATGTGGCATGATTTCTTGTTAATTCGATAGGCGCGGCCTTTCGCACGGGGTTGGATGCGCTTCATTGTGGGGCCCTGGTTGGCGATGACTTCTTGTACGTAGAGCTCTTCAGGATCCATGGAATGATTTTCTTGCGCGTTGGCCACGGCTGATTTGAGCACCTTGCCTGCCAAATATGCGCCGTAACGCGGGTTATATCTTAGGATGGATTCTGCCACGTTTACAGGCTTACCTTTAATTTGTTCCAACACGATGCGCGCTTTGGTGTCGGAAATGCGGGCAAACATGTGGTGCGCATGAGGGCGCTTTTCGCGGTTTTCCTTATTACGTTCAGCCTTGTACTGGCTGCGTGAACCTTTTGCCATTGTGTGTTCCTCCTACCTATCTTACGCGGGAGCGTTTTTCTGCGTCTTTGCCGTGACCGCGATAGGTGCGGGTGGCTGCGAATTCGCCCAGCTTGTGGCCAACCATATCTTCCGTGATGTATACGGGCACATGCTTGCGTCCGTCATGCACTGCGATGGTCAGGCCAATCATTTCGGGGAATATGGTGGAGCGGCGTGACCAAGTCTTAATAACGGTTTTATTGGAAACGTCGGCCATGGCATCCACTTTTTTAAGCAGGTGGGCGTCTGCGAACGGCCCTTTCTTTAATGAACGACCCATGAAGCCCTCCTATTTCTTGCCGCGCTTGCGGACGATATATTTGTTGGTTTGCTTGTTCTTTTTACGGGTTTTGTAGCCCAGTGCGGGCTTGCCCCAAGGAGTTGAGGGCGAGGGGCGACCGATGGGTGCGCGTCCTTCACCACCACCGTGGGGGTGATCGTTCGGGTTCATAACCGAACCACGAACGGTGGGGCGAATGCCCATGTGGCGCTTTTTACCTGCTTTACCGACGTTGATGAGCTCGTAGTCAAGATTGCCGATTTGGCCGATGGTGGCGCGGCAGTTGACGGGCACCAAACGCATCTCTCCGGAGGGGAGACGCACGGTGGCGTACTTTTCGTCTTTTGCCATGAGCTGTGCCACATTGCCTGCGGAGCGAACAAGCTGCCCGCCGCGTCCCAACTTCATTTCGATGTTGTGGATTTCGGTGCCGACGGGGATGACGCGCATGGGGAGTGCGTTTCCGGCGCGGACTTCCGCTTCTTCGCCGCTCATGAGGGTATCGCCTACTTTGACGCCGTGCGGAGAAAGGATGTAGCGCTTTTCGCCGTCAACATAGAACAGGAGTGCGATATAAGCGGAACGATTGGGATCATATTCGATAGCAGCCACGCGTGCGGGGATGCCGTCTTTGTTGCGCTTGAAGTCGATGATGCGGTACTTAATTTTTGCCCCGCCGCCACGATGGCGCACAGTGATTTTACCTTGGTTGTTGCGCCCCGAGTTGGTCTTGAGGTGCACGGTCAAGGATTTTTCCGGTGTCTTTTTGGTGACTTCGGCGAAGTCGGACACGGTCATCTGACGCAGTGATGGCGTGATGGGTCTGTATCGCTTAATGCCCATAATTCATTCTCCTTACATGCCTTGGAATACTTCGATCTCTTTGGAGCCGGGGGCCAGCGTTACGATGGCCTTCTTGCGCTTAACCGTTGAACCGGGAGCGAACCCACGGCGCTGACGTTTTTTGGGGTGGCAGTTCATGGTGTTTACTTTGTCGACTTTGGTACCGGGGAAGAGTTTTTCCACCGCGTCTTTGACTTGGGTCTTGGTGGCATTGACGTGTACGTAGAAGGAATAAGCGGGGCGGATGTTCTTGTCGGTGCCGGGGTCGCGGCCTGCGTCGAGTTTCTTTTGTTGTTCGTCGTCCAGGCCGTGCTCCATGAATTTCATGCTCTTTTCGGTCATGAGCGGTTTGAGCAGGATGTCGTAATATTGTAGGTTAGCCATTATGCGTACACCTCCTGCATTTGCTCTACGGCTTCCTTGGTGACGACAAAGCTGTCGTATTTGAGGATGTCGTAGACGTTGATGGTATTGACACCGGCGGTTTTGATGCCGGGAACGTTGCGGGCGGAAAGCATGACGTTGGTGTTGGAGCCTGCGGTTACGATAAGTGCGCTTTGCGCGTTAAGCGCTTCGCATGCGCCTACCATGGCCTTTGTTTTGATTTCGGGCAATTCGAAAGTGTCCAGCACCACCAGCTTGTCCCGATTCACCTTGTCGGTCAAAGCGGATTTGAGCGCAAGACGCTTTTGCTTCTTATTTAGTTTGATGGAGAAATCGCGAGGCTTGGGCGCGAAGATGACGCCACCACCGCGCCATTGAGGAGAACGGATAGAGCCTTGACGGGCGCGACCCGTACCTTTTTGTCTCCATGGCTTGCGGCCACCGCCGCGTACTTCTGCGCGGGTCTTGGTGGATTTGGTGCCTTGGCGTTGGTTGGCCAGGAATTGCACCACGGCCATATGAACGGCATGCTCACTTACTTCAATGCCGAAAATAGCGTCGTTGAGCTCAATGGAACCCACGGTTTCGCCTTTAATATTTTTTACAGGAACTGTCGCCATGAGGGGTTACTCCTTTACCGTGCTTTTTACCGTTACGAGCGCGCCTTTGATGCCGGGGATGGCACCTTTGACGAGCATAAGGTTCTTTTCGCCGTCTACGCGGACGATTTCAAGGTTTTGGACGGTGATTTTTTTGGCACCCATGTGACCGGCCATTTTTTTACCCTTGCGAACCTTACCGGGGGTGGTGCCGGGGCCCATGGAGCCCAAGCCGCGGTGATACTTAGAACCGTGGGTCATGGGGCCGCGGGTTTGGCCGTGACGCTTGATAGCGCCTTGGAAGCCCTTACCCTTGGAAACTGCAGAAATATCTACTTGGTCACCGGCGGCGAAGAAGTCAGCCTTGATTTCTGCACCTACTTCAAATGCATCGCAGTCTTCCAATTTAAATTCGCGCAGTACGCGTCGCACGGTTGCATCGCCTACGTGCGCTTTAAAGTGACCGGACACAGGTTTGGTCACTAAGTGTTTTTTGTGCTCGGTGAAACCGACTTGTAATGCGGCATAACCGTCTTTTTCCTTGGTCTTTTTTTGCACGACCAAGCAGGGGCCCGCTTCCAATACGGTAACGGGGACTACGGTGCCGTTTTCGGTGAAGATTTGCGTCATGCCCAACTTCTTGGCAAGGATTGCTTTTTTCATGGCCGGGAATCTCCTATCTCAAAACTTGCTGTATATCGGTTGATTAATAACTACATTACTTTGAGGGCGATATTAACGCCGTCGGGCAGGTCGAGGCGCATTAGCGCGTCTACGGTTTTCTGCGTAGGCATCAATATGTCGATGAGGCGCTTATGGGTGCGCATTTCGAATTGCTCGCGGGAGTCTTTGTACTTGTGCACCGCGCGCAGGATGGTCACCACTTCTTTGCGCGTAGGCAGGGGGATGGGGCCGGAAATGGCCGCACCGGTACGCTTGGCAGTTTCGATAATTTGTGCCACGGATTGGTCAATGAGTTTGTGGTCGTAGGCTTTTAAATTAATGCGAATTTTTTGGCCGGTCATGGATTACCTCCTGTTTGCACACGCGACCGGGTGTGTCGCGCGCGTCGGCAGAATATTAGAATTTGGCCGACGATGAGAGAGTATACACGTCGTTTGATTCAATTGCAAGTCTTTTGAGAAAAAAAGTTCATAACCGCATGAGCGGAGGGTATGGCGAATGTGCGAGTGCGGTTTTTGGCGGGGTGTTACCGCTTTAATATGTAGATTTGTTCGTTGTTGATTTGCGCTTCGGCTTGGAGGTTGAAGGGAGCGAGCTGGCCATTGGATAAGGCGTTTTGGAAGGCTTGGCGGTAGTGTTGCGCCATGCCTTTTTCTTTGCCGGTTAGGGATTTTGTGGGATAGGTGATTACTAGGTGGTTTACTTCTAGGGAGCGGACTAGGGCGAAGCCGCTGCCGTTGGCTTGCGCCTCCAGGACGGGGATTAATTTGAAGAGGAAAGCTACATCGGCGGGGGAGGGTTGTGCGTGGGCGATTAGGTCGGCGCAGTCGGCGCTTTGCGGCAACCCACATAGCTTTAAGAAGCGGTTAATTAAGGTCGCTTGGCGGGTGCAGATATCTAGCGCGTGGTAATTTCGCACATCGGCATGTGGTTCCTTCGCGCGGAGTTCTTTCAATATAATAGGCAACGCGAACGGGTTGAAGCCGCAGCCAAGGTCGAGGACGGACGCGGGGGGCGGCATGTGGTCTAAGATGAATCGGTAGAATTGCGGGTAGAATGGCAACCGCTCGCGGGTGGACGCGTGAAGACGCAGGAATTCCGCGGAGTCGGCTTCGATGCCAATGTTTTCTTTTTCCCAGGCGTCCAATAAAGCGGACGCTTTTTTATATGTATTGGGCGAATTGTACGCGCCGTAGAGTTGGTGTAGGCGGGTTTTGGCGGACTTTTCGGCTTTGGGATTTTCGCCGTGCTTCGCCCGCTCCTCGGCGGTGATACGCGCGAGGAGGGGCGGGTGCAGGGCTTCGTATTTTTTCATTGATTACCTGTGGCCGGCGATTTCGTCGCTTCCTTTTAAAGTGAGCTGCCATGTGAAGCCGAATTTATCCGTAACCATGGCGTAGCATTCGCTCCAAAAGGTGGCTTGTGGCTCCATGGCTACGTTACCGCCGTCTTTGAGGTGGTCGAAGGCAGCCTTCAAGGCTTCCGCCGTGTCAAACATAATGGCCACAGAGAAGTTGCTGCCCGCGGTATACGGCATGCTCGGTGGGTTGTCGCACAGCATGAGGACGGTTTCGCCCATGTCGATTTGCGCGTGCAGGATGAGGCCGGCAATTTCCGGCGGGGTGACGTAGCCGTGGTCGGCCGGGGCATCGCCGTAGCGCGACTGCATGTTGACCTTGGTGTCAAAGGCCTTCGCGTAGAAGGCCAAGGCCTCGGCGCAGTTGCCGTTGAATACCAGTTGCGGTGCCAGTTGCATAAGAATCTTCCTTTCAGATAATTGTAAAATCTTCAAGTTTAAAATCTGCATAAAACCTACCTGCTATTGTAACAAATTTAAGCACACAAAAATCAGGGTCGGTAAAAGATTTTTGAGGGTATGCATCTTTGAATATACCTTGCCAATATCTTTCTTTGATATTCATGTCGGTCACAATCTCTATATTACCCTTTAGCAAACATCCTTTGAACCAGATAAGTTTTCGCTTGTAAAAATAGACACTGGTTTTTGGATTTACAGTTATTTCGGCAACGAACTTAGAAGATGCATTTGTGCAAAAATAAAGCTCATTTAATGATTCTCTATACTTGCCCGGAATAACCGCCTTTGTCATTGGATAACCGTCTGAACCTATGCAGGATAAAATAAATGTATTGACTTTTTGGTGCAATTTTTCAGCCTTATCTTGTGCTTTCATGATTCCTCCCTTATGAAATCTATAGCGCAACACATTGTTTATGCGTCACTTCCCCGCGCGCAACAATTCCATGAGCAGGGTGTAGAAACGTAGGTTGTGGATGGTCGCCAGCCGTGCGCCTAGGCTGTCGCCGATGCTCACCAAGTGGCGCAAGTATGCGCGGGAGTAATTTTGGCAGGTGTGACAATCGCACAGGGTGGACACGGGGCGGTTATCGCGGCGATGAACATCGTCCAGGATATAGTGATAGGTATAAAAAGAGCGCGACAAGTCGATTTGGTCGCGCGTTTCAAAGGCTTCATTAAATACATACAAGCGGTGGTGCCGCGCCTCGCGTGTCGGGATGACGCAATCGAATAGGTTGTAGCTCATGCGCACGCAGGCCACGATGTTTTCGGGGCGGCCTACGCCCATGGCATATTTGATGCCGCCGTCGGGCATGAGCGCGGCTGTATGCGCCAAGATATCTTCGGTCAGCCGCCCTTGTTGGTCCAGCGGCCACCCGCCGAAGCCGAAGCCGGAGAAACCCATTTGGATGAGCGCGTCGGCGCATTCTTTGCGCAGGGCGGGTTCGTTGCCGCCTTGGATGATGCCGAAGAGTTGCGCATCTTTTTTTTGCTTGCTTGCGCGGTTGAATGTGTCCATGGACTGCTTGCCCCAGCGGATGGTCGTTTCTACGGACTTTGCCTGCGTTTCGTAGGGGTCAGCGGGATGCGTGCAGTAATCCAATGCCATCAGCACGTCTGCGCCGTAGGCCAACTGCGACTGGATGCACTTCTCGGGCGATAACAGCACCTTCTTGCCATCGCGGCGAAAAATAATCCCATCGCGGCGTATTTCCCCCATGCTCGCATTTTCACGCAGCAGCGAGAACACTTGAAACCCACCCGAATCCGTGATAATCGGCCGCTGCCAATTCGCAAATGCATGCAGCCCGCCCAACGCCTTGACCGTAGCCGCGCCGGGTTTGGTCATGAGGTGATAAGTGTTCATAATCAGCCCGTCCACGCCCGCGTTCACCAAATCGGTAGAATCCACGCAACGCACCACGCCGCGCGTACCATCCGGGAAAAACGCAGGCAACGGGACGCTGCCGTGCGGGGTGTGCAAATGGGTCATGGGCGATTCCTTCCGAGAAAAAAATGTGCTACTGCGTTGAAGTATACAGGAAAAGCGGCGATTTGCCACGCGGGCATTTGGACTTCAGTTGGTAACTGTGCGTTACCAAATGGTCGCAACTTGCGACCGGTTGAATTCTACCCCAGCAATAACGCGCCATAAATCAACGCACCCAGCACCACCAGCGCGGGGTGCGCCTTCAATTTGGTCAAGCAAACCAACGCCCCGCCGCCCAAAATCAATAAATGCACCCAGCCGACACCGTTCCAAGTAGAAATAAAATTGCGCAGTGCAATATCCGCCAGCAACACCGCTATGGTAGGCCGGATATACTGCGTCAGCCTTTTTATCTGCGGCGCGTCCTTGTAGCGCGTCAGCAACCCCATCAACGCCAGCATCATCACCAATGATGGCGCAACCGTAGCAAAAATCGCCACACTCGCCCCTAAGAATCCCGCCTGTGAAGACCCAATAAAAGCCGCCATCTTGACCGCAATCGGCCCCGGCAAGGCGTTGCCCATCGCCAACACCTCGGCAAATTCATACCCCGTCAGCCACTCAAACGAAGTCACCACTTCATGCTCAATCAGCGGGATAATCGAAGGCCCACCCCCATATCCCATAAAGTTGGCAATAAAAAACACCCAAAATATTTCCAAATAAATCACGCCGCACCCTCCTCATCCACGGGCGGCTTCTTAAACAACCCCCAAATTTTATCCCCCACAAAAGCCCACAAAAAAAGCCCGCCCAGCACAACCGCCGGATGCAAGCCCAAAAACCAAAACAACGGGAAAACTACCACCGCATGCAACAACGTAGTCAGCCGCCCCAATCCCTTAAAAGCAATCTCAATAAACTGCCAAGCCATGATCGCCATCAGCACGCCCACCACAGGCACCATCGCCCGCGTCATCCCCTGCGCCCATGATTCCTCCGCAAAGTGCGACAACGTAGTCAAAAGCACCACCATCAACACAGCCGTAGGCAGAACCATCCCCGCCAACCCCATCAAGCAGCCGCCCACGCCCCCCACCTTGTACCCAATATATCCCGCCATCTTCGTATTAATAGGACCCGGCAACGCATTACCCACCGCTACCACTTCGGCAAAAGCCTCATCGTCCATCCATCCATACCGCGCCACCACTTCGCGCCGCACAAAAGGAATTGAAGCGGGCCCCCCTCCCCAACACAACAACCCACTACGCGCAAATGCTAAAAATATCTGTAAATATTTCATACAATTCCTCCGATAACTAGCCATGCCCCGCTAGGGGTACAGCCAGCAAGCACATAAAAAGTTAATCAAATTAGTAGGAGCAACCCTTGCATTGTACAAAAAAATCCAACCCCACGCGACCCATTCAACCTATTAGCCACACTAATAACTTGAATCACCACCAATTACTCCCACAAATTTAATATTTCTCACTGTTCGGGTGCGGGGTAATATATCAACGCATGGCGGCTTTGCACCCACGCACCACCTTTGATATAATACAAAAAAACTGCATGGAGGTTGTATGCAGCAGAAAATTATTACGATGACGCAGCTGGCTTTGTACGACAAGCACAAAGGCACTGCCGATCAAAACGCCAATGATTACTTCCGCCACGATTATATCTACCGCAAGAACCTAGCAACCCGCTTAGCCGTGGGGTTTGGCGGGTTAATTGCGTTGGTGCTATATATTGGGCGTGATATTTTGATATACGGTGCGGATGTTTTCGAGCTGGACTTTGCTGGGTATATGCGCGACTCGATTTTCTTTATACTAGCGATATTGGCACTGTATTCACTCATTGGCACCATCCAAGGCACGCGCGAGTATTATCTGGTGCAAAAAAGATTGACGCGTTACATGGCACTGGTGCGCCAATTGGAGCGCATCAATGAACGCGCCGCACGCGCCACTACGTCCGACGCAAAGGAGCCACAATGAATCCAATAATCGATCAAATATTATTCGTTCGCGAAATTATCCTTACCACTTACAAGAGGCTGGATGTATTTATCCAACCCATCCTCAAATTCATTGTGGGGCTGTTTGTGTTCAACGCCATCATGGGGCTCGACCACGTACACCCCGCCCTTGCCGGCCATGCCGAAACCATGACTTCTACGTTGGTGGTGTGGCTGTTGGCGCTGTTGTTTGCGGTCATGCCCACCAGTTTGAGCTGGCTGGTCATCATCTTGACCATAGTCGTGCAATTGTCCGCCACGGTAGAGCTGGCCGCTGTTGCATTCTTGTTCCTATTGTTTATGTACTTATTCTATGCCCGCATGGCCCCGCGCGAGAGTATCTTGATTATCTTCGTCATGATGGCCTTTCATTTTAATGTACCTTACCTTGTGCCGCTGGTCGTAGGTTTGTATTTCCCTGTATCGGCCATAATACCTGTAACGCTGGGTACCTTTGTGTACGCGCAACTCCCCACGATATCCGAATTAATGGCGCCGGCCGCCACACTCGTAGACGTCGAACTGGGCGATTTGCCCACTCTATTGCCCGAGCTCGCCGAAGATTTATACACCACGCTGCTTTCCAGCATCGGCGTATCGCAGGAATGGTTGATCACAGTGGTGGTTTTCGCGCTGGTGATTATCCTTATTTATGTAGCCAGCCGCCAAGCCATTGATTATGCGAAGGAAATCGCCATCGGACTGGGTTGCCTCATGACCATTTTCGGCTTCATTTTGGCCGTTATAGTAGCCGACGACACGACCATCAGCATCGGCCGCGTAATTTTTATGACGATTGTGTGCGGCATCATCGCCTTAATTGTGCGATTCTTCGACTCGGTGCTAGACTACAACCGGGCAGAATCCGTGCAGTTTGAAGACGATGAAAACTACTACCACGTGCGCATCGTGCCCAAAATGGTCACCACCAAATCCATACGCCTGCCGCACCGCAACCCACGCGCCACAACCGAAACACAAACCGAAGAACTCGAATCCACCGATACACACCCCACCCCCACCGCGCGTCCACGTCCCCCACGCCTTAGTGAAACGCGCCCCCCACGCCCCCGCGACACAGAAACTCACCGTGATACCGAACCCCGCCGCACCGCATCGGAAGAAACCCGCGCCATCTCTGACGACACGCGCTTGGTGCGCCCCGTTTCTGATGAAACCCGTGCCTTGCCCCCATTATCAAATACAAAGCGCTCCCCCGTATCCGACGAAACACGCGCTTTGCCCCCATTAGAAAAAAAAGAAACCCGCCCCAAACGCCCGCGCCCCACCGACGAAGAAATCGAAATGCTGCGCCGCGAAATGGAAAAAGGCCAAGAAGAATTACTGGCACAAACCCGCAAAATAGAACCCCTGCCAGAAGCAACAGACACCCCCGCAAACGAGGAATAATTCCAAGAATATCGAAGTTTCTTATCAAGGGGTAGGATAAACATGTCCGACGCCATCACCCGTTGGCTCGTAGAGCATACCAATTTGCCCGTTCTAACCATCCCGCCCATCGGCTGGTCCGAAGTGCTGGATATTTCATTGGTGGCTATTGTTTTGTATGTCATTTCGCGGTGGGTGCGACGCACGCATGCTTGGGTGCTTTTGCGTGGCATCATAGCGCTGGCGGTATTAGCGATTATTGCGCAATTGTTTAACCTATACGCATTCATGTGGTTGGTGCAGCACGTCATGATGGTCTTGCCGATTATCATCGTCATCCTCTTCCAACCCGAACTGCGCAAAGCATTGGAGCAACTGGGACGCGGACGTTACTTGGCATCCTTCAAGAACGAAAGCGAACAACGCAGCCACACCGGCCTAGACACCATCGTAGAAATTGTGAACGCTGTGCGCATCATGTCCATCGCGCAAACTGGCGCATTATTGGTGTTGGAACAAGAAGTTGATTTAAGCGAATACGAGCGTGAAGGCATAACCTTGGACGCGCAGGTAAGCGCACAGCTGTTGCTTAATATTTTTGAAAAAAACACCCCCCTGCACGACGGCGCGGTCATCATCCGCGGGTCACGTGTGGCGGCGGCTTCATGCATCTTGCCGTTAACGGTGGAGCACGTTGATAGCGAATTGGGTACGCGCCACCGCGCCGCCATCGGCATGAGCGAAGCGTCCGACGCGCGTGTCGTTATCGTATCGGAAGAAACGGGCACCATTTCCGTTGCCATGGCAGGCGAAATCACGCGCAACGTGGACGAAACCCAACTACGCGACATGCTCCTGTGGGGTGCGCCTAAAAAACAAAAATTCACGCTCTTTAGGCGGAAGCCCAAATGAACGGATCCCAAACGTTACGCCTTACGGCAAAAAAGAAAAAATTGGGCGGCATACGCGATGTCGCCAAGATGGCCGCGCCCAAAACCGCATCCATGGCGTACAACGTCGTGCGTGTGGGGCCGCGGCTTATTTTGCGTAGCGCGTTTGAGTTACTGCGTGCCAATATCATCACGCGGGTATTGTCGGCCATTGTGCTGCTGTCGATTGACACGGTTAGCTTCATCCGCAAGCGGATATCATTGAAGCAGTATGCCATTGACGTAACCTTGGCGGTGATGTTGGTGGTGGGCGGCACGGCGGGCTGGGCATTGGGCAGCCGTGTAGGTGCCATTTTGGTAGAAAATATGATTTTACTATTGCTGGCGGGCATGATTGGTGCAGGGATACTGGGTGCGGTTTTGGGCACGATTGCCAATCGTATCATCGGCTTGTTTGTGCAAGACGATAACACCGACATGCTAGTGATTTGCAACCAGGTATACGACGGCCTAGCCAAAGAATACGCCCTAAGCGAACCCGAAGCAAACGAAGTGGCCGACCATATCTACATCTGCGACAAAATGCTCAAGGATATGTTTTGCAACAGTGACCGCGAAAGATTCGCCCGTGAATACATCAAGCCTTTCTGCGAAGAAGCGGTAAGCCAAAGGACGGCAGCCCATGAATAATCGCATATTGACTTTCATACGAACCGAATTGCCGTGGATATTGGTGGCTGTGGGGCTTTCGTTTTTTCTTTGGATGGTGAGCATGACGTTGCTGGATCCGGAGCAGAACGAATCATATATGCGCCCGCTTATTCCGTTTAATGAAACGGTATTAATTACCGAAGGGGTGGTTTTGTTAAACCCCGAAGACTTGCCGGACGAAATTACCGTTGGGGTACGTGCGCCCGCCAGTTTGCATGGGTTGGATGCCGAATCAGAAATAACTACCCATATTGATTTCCGCGCGGTGACACGGCAGATGGTGCATGAAGCCGACGCGCCCATCGAATTGACCCTGCCGGTAGGAGTGAATGTACCGGAAGGTTTTGTGGTGCATCGTATATCGCCGCCCGCGGTGACACTTTTGTTTGACGCGTTTGTGCGTGCACCTTTTGCGGTGACGGTGTTGGAATCGGGTGCGGTTGTACCCGGCGCGGTCGTGCAGCGCATTTGGACGGCCAACACCAACGTGACGATATCCGGACCGCGGTCGGTAATCAATGAAATAGCAGGCGTGTACGTGTTGGCCGAATTGAACGGCTTGTCGGAAAGCATCACGTCAACTCAAGAGATATTGGTCGTAAACGCCGACGCCCATGATTTGTCGCACTTATTAGAACTGAGCATTTCCGAAACCACTTTGAATATTGAAATATTGCCGATGGTGCGTGTGGATATCATCCCGCAGATTACGGGCACGCTGGCGGCTGGGTTTGCCGTGTCCGAATATTTCACCGACCCGGCCTATGTATATATCGTGGGCGCAGTGGAACGATTGATTGAAGTTCCGTACCTATCCCCCGTTTTTGCCTTGGAACAAGCCAACCGCGATTTTGAAATTGTTTTTGACTTGACAGATAGCTTGCCCGATGGGGTACAACTGTTGTATGGCACGCCTGCGGGTGCGCATTTGCATGTCATTGTAGAGCCGATACAGGAGCGCACGTTCCATATATTGCGCGGCAATGTTGGCGTGTTTGGCGGGGCGAATTATACGATTTTGGGCGACCCATCGCATGTAAGTGTGCGGGTGGCGGGCCCTGCGTCGCGTATCACCGCCATGGCCAGCGCAGATATTAACGTAGCGTTAAACCTAGGCGGCCGCGCTGTGGGCACACACAATGTGCCGTTGCAAATTCAACTGCCCCCGGGGATGGGCATCGTAGGCGCACAACCCGCGTGGGATGTACGCATCGATAGCCCCAATGCGCAAAACAATGGAAATAACGGCACCGAACCGCCCCCGCCACCCGACCCCACAGATCCGTTCGAACCCAGCCCTTATGACCCCGACCCACCCGTCGAGCCCGCTACCGAACCTCCGACCGACCCTCCCGTCTACCCTTATCCGCCAGAATACCCTGACCCTTACCCACCGTATGACTACCCGCCCTACGGCGAGCCTCCTTATGGCAACGGCGATGAGGATTATTATCCGGGAGGATAAATTGAATGACGCGGGCGGCATACGACCCGTGGTATTTAATAACGCCATGCAATTGAAATGAGGCCACTTCATATATGAAGCAATGGTTTGCCCGGCATTTTACCGGGCCGGATTCTGTCATGGGGCTGCGCACCAACCCCAAGTTGTGCGTCCTGACAGAACCCATGTGGAGCATTCCACACGCGCTGTACATACCGTTTTTTGTGCTTTACATGCACGCGTTGGGGCTGGGGGATGCCGATATTGGCATTCTAATTTCTGTGGGGATTTTCTTGCAGATGATCATGGCTTTTTTGGGCGGGGTAGCGTCGGATAAGTTTGGACGGCGACTTACTACGCTGATTGCGGATATATTGGCGTGGTCGGTGCCGACGGCGTTGTGGGCGATGGCGCAGGACTTCCGCTGGTTTTTGGCGGCGGCGGTGTTTAACTCGGTTTGGCGCGTTAGCGAAGTGTCTTGGCAGTGCTTGCTAGTAGAGGACGTGGAAGCGGAAAAAATCGCCAAGCTGTACAATTGGGTATACATATCGGGGCTGTTGGCGGTGTTTTTTGCGCCACTGTCGGTTTATTTTATTGGCGCGTTTGATTTGGTGGCGGTAATGCGGTTTTTACTGGCGTTTACCTGTGTTTCCATGACGGCGAAATTTATTATTTTGTACAAATACGGCACCGAAACCGACCAAGGCCGCGTGCGCATGGCAGAAACGAAGGATACCCCTTTCTTGGAAATATGCGGGCAATGTTGGGGCGTGTTGGCGCAGATGTTTAAGTCGCCCGCTACGGTGCGGGTGCTGGCATTGGTTACGGTGCTGAACATCCAGCAAATCGCCAGCAATAATTTCTTTGCGCTGTATGTGGTGTATGAATTGGGCATTGAGGAGCAATGGCTGGCGTTATTTCCCATCATGCGCACAGGGGTTATGCTCGTTTTCTTTTTGGGTGTGCAGAATAAATTGAACCGATTTCCTATGTATGCGATTATGCTGGGTGGGTTGGTTACGTTCACCGCCGGGCATGTCCTTTTATTGAATATTCCCCAAGGGCAGGGGTTGATGTTGCCCATGTTTGTGTTCACGGCGTTAGATGCCTGTGCCGCCGCGCTTTTCTTGCCCCGGCGCGACACGCTGGTGATCCTGAACGTAGACCCGGCCGAACGCGCGCGCATCATGTCGTTGCTCATCGTCATCATGTTATTGTTGTCCAGCCCGTTTGGTTATATCTTCGGCCTGCTATCCGAATACAACCGCCGCATCCCGTACATGCTAAGCATCGGATTGTTTGTGATAATGGCGGGGATTGTGCTGTTAGAACGGGGACGTGGCCAACCGCAAGCATCACAAACTCCAAGTGGTTAGTCACACTAACCACTTGCGCAACCCACATTTCACCGCACAAAAGGAGCCCGATACCATGCCCGCAAAACGCCCCCCCCGTGCCATCATTACGCTCAATGACTCGCTGGGCGCGATGAACATACCCGCCGACGCGTACTACGGCATATCGACCGCGCGCGCGTTGGACAACTTCCCTATCACCAACTACCAATTGCATCCGCAACTCATTAAATCCTTGGCGATGGTTAAAAAATCTGCCGCGCAGGCCAACGAGCGCGAATTGGAGAAAAACGCCCCCGGGGTGTACAAGCATATTGTCAACGCTTGCGATGCGATTATTGATGGTTATTATCACGAGCATTTTGTGGTAGACCCCATACAGGGCGGTGCGGGCACGTCGTTGAACATGAACGCCAACGAAGTCATCGCCAACATTGCGCTGGTGGCCATGGGCAAGGACAAGCACTGCCACGACATCATCCACCCCAACGACCATGTCAACATGTCGCAATCCACCAACGATGTCATTCCCACCGCTGCACGTATATGCATTCGCAAGTTGTTGGACGAGCTGTTAACCACCATGGGCGAAATGAGCAAAGTGTTTGGCGCCAAGGCGCTTGAATTTGACACCGTGGTGAAGATGGGACGCACCCACTTGCAAGACGCCGTGCCCATTCGCCTAGGACAGGAATTTGATGCCTACCGCCGCGTCATCGAGCGCGACATTGCCCGCATTTCCAACACGGGCAACTACTTATATGAAGTGAACCTGGGCGCGACCGCCATCGGCACCGCGCTCAACGCCAACCCCCGTTACATCCGCGAGGTCATTTATTGCCTGCGCAATATTACCCACATGTCCGACTTGCGCCACGCCGAATCCCTAGTAGACGGCACCCAAAACACCGATTGCTTCACCGAAGTCTCCGGCGCACTCAAAATTTGCGCAGTCAATTTATCCAAAATCGCCAACGACCTGCGCCTAATGGCTTCCGGCCCCCAATGCGGCTTCGGCGAAATCACGCTCGAAAAACTTCAATCTGGCTCCTCCATCATGCCCGAAAAGGTCAATCCCATCATCCCCGAACTCATCAACCAAGTGGCCTTCCAAGTCATAGGCAATGACCTAACCGTATCGCTCGCCTCCGAGGCCGGTCAACTTGACCTCAACGTCATGCAGCCCGTACTCATTTACAACCTCATCCAGTCCGTAGGCATGATGAACAACGCCTTCCGCGTATTTGCTGAACGCTGCGTTAGCCGCATCACGCTGTCCGAACGCAACTTGGCGCGAATTGCGGCTTATGTAGAAAAGTCGCCCATCATTGCCACGGCGTTAACGCCCTACATCGGTTACGAACGCGCAGGCGCGATAGCGCGCATTGCTTTAAGCGAGGGCGTAACGGCATTCGAGATATGCATGGCCGACGAATCGCTAGTGAACCGCTTGGGCGGCGAGGAGTCGATACGGCGGATACTTGACGCTGATGGGATGACAAGGATGGGCGAGAACCCGCCAGCTTGACATCAAAATCACAGGTCGCGGTTAAGGTCGCGGCTAAGATCAAAAGATTGAAGGTCAAAAGCAAGGTCAAGACCCTGGGCGCGGCCAAATAAGGCTTTAGCCGGCACCCAGACCCGCGAGGGGCGTACAGCCCCCTCGACCCCAGTATTGGGCGTCGCCCCCTCTCAATCATGGCTTGTGCAAATTAAAAACCAAAAAACGCGCCCGTGGGCGCGTTTTTATATGGGGTTGGTACTTTTATTCGGCGATTCTCGCGAAGCAAAGCGCGGGTCGAGGGGAACGCTTCCCCTCGCGGGTCTGGGCGGCGCCCAGGGTCTTAATCTTTTGACCTTGGCAGCGACCTTAGCCGCGCCGCACCCCTTACCGCGTCAACTTACTCTTATAAATCTTCACAGCCAGCAAAAAGCCTACTACGATCAGCCCTACACACCACGCCAGTGCAATCCATAAGTCATTCCCCAATTCGAAGCCTAGCATCAACCCACGCAGGGTGTTGATGACCGGCGTCATGGGTTGGTTGTTGGCGAAAATGCGCAACACGGTAGGGAAGGTCTCGGTCGGCGCGAAGGCCGAGCTGAGGAAGGTGAAGATCATGAACAGGAAAGCAAAGCCGTTGATACTTTCATTGTCTGGCGATATTAGGCCAATGATGACGGTGAGCCACGTGACGGCGATGATGAAGAGGAAGAGGACGCCGCTGGCAATGAGCCAATCTGCCAAGCCAGCCTCCGGACGGAAGCCGATGACAAACGCCCCGCCAATGGTGGCAGCGGTGATGACCACCGAGCGTATTACCGACATGGTTACGTGGCCGGTGATGAATGCGGACTTGGATATGGCCATGGAGCGGAAACGATCGATGATGCCGGTGGACATGTCGTTGTACACACTGAAGGAAGTTGATTGGGATCCGTTGACCACGCATTGAATGATGATGCCGGGTACAATAAAATTGATGTAGCTGATTTCGCCCAAGTCGGCAATGCCGCCGAATACAAAGCCGAACATGACCATCATGACCACGGGTACGACCAATGCTAAGATAATGCTTTCGGGGCTGCGCATCGTTTTGCGCATGCAGCGTTTGAACATAATATATGAATCGTAGAACATGATTTTTTCCTCCTTATTTTAGCGTTCGCCGATGACGGTTAGGAACGCGTCTTCGAGCGAGGGCTGGCGTTGGGTGAAGCGTGCTACGGGTATTTGTGCCGCGGTTAGGCGGTTGAGTACATCGGCGACTTGCGCGACGGAGCCGTCGTTGTCGATTTCGATGGACTTGCGGTGGATTTTGAGGGTGTAGGATGCGGCTTGCAAAAGTGCTATGGCTTTGTCTTTTTCCTCGGTGTGCAGGAATTCCAATTGAATTTCGCCGACGGGCAGGATTTTTTTGAGTTCCTCGGGAGAGCCTTCTGCGGTGATGACGCCGTTGTGCAGGATGGCGATGTGGTCAGCTAGGTATTCGGCTTCTTCGAGGTATTGGGTGGTGAGTAAAATGGTCGTGCCACCTTCGGCCAGCTTGGCAATGAGGTCCCACATAGCCAGGCGGTTTTGCGGGTCAAGGCCGGTGGTGGGTTCGTCCAAGAAGATAACCTGCGGATCGCCCACGAGCGACATGGCAATGTCCAAACGACGGCGCATTCCACCGGAATACGTGTTGACCAAGCGGTCGGCGGCGTCGGTGAGGTTAAATTGCTCCAGCAATGCGCTTGCCACGCCTGCGAAATTGGAGACTTTTTTCAGCTCGGCTATGAGTTGCAAATTTTCGCGCCCGGTCATGACTTCGTCCACGGCGGCGTATTGGCCGGTTAGGCTGATGCTGCGGCGCACGTCATCGGACTGCTTGAACACGTCGTACCCGCATATGGTGGCCGCGCCACCGTCGGCTTTGGTCAAAGTGGTCAAAATTTTGACGCAAGTCGTCTTGCCCGCGCCGTTGGAACCCAGTAAAGCAAAAATCTTGCCCCGCCGTACTTGGAAATCTACGCCCTTGAGTACCTCCAATTTCTTAAAAGACTTTCGTAGGCCTTTTACTTCAATGATGTTTTCCATGCTATTCTTTCCCTTCTAATTTATCGATTAGATTTGAATGTTCTTGTAATGCAGCAAGCGTCTGCTCGCCAATTTGTTCTAGTTCTTCGTCGAAGATGGGTAGGCCTTTTTCGGCCAGCAACGCGATGGCAAATTCTGCCTTGGCCCACATGTAGGCATCGTCTCCGCTGAACATAGTCGGCGGTATCCATATGCTGAACAACAGGGTGAATAATTCTGCGATCAGCCGCGGGTTTTCTACCTTGAGCGACCCGTCGCGCACCCCTTCTTCGATAAGCGGCTGTATCCACCGCTTCGCCGCATCGGCGTTAAAGTTGATGTGCTCAGCCAAAAACGAGGGGCTTCTTAATAAGTGCGCTGTGGCTTGGCGTAGCGATTTGTATTCATCTTCAAAGTCCGTCAAATTCAGCTTGACCGCCAGTTGCAATTTTTGAAACCCGTTCAATCCCTCCATGCGCATTGCTGCTTCGAACGGATTCTTCTCTGCAAATATCATGTCCGATATCGCACTCAGCACTTCTTCCTTCGATTTGAAGTGGTGGTAGAAAGCCCCCCGCGTCAACCCGTCGGTCGCCGCTACGATGTCCAATATCGTACTCTCTTCATAACCCTTCTCTACAAAAACCACCGCTGCGGCCTTTAATATCCGCTTGCGTGTTTCTTCAGGATATTTGTTGCGCGGCATTGCTCACCTCCGGGTTTTATTATACATACATGCACCGTGTATGTATAATAGCGGCTCCCAAATATAATGTCAACCCCTTTGCGAAAAAATATTTCATAGCCGCATCATAACCGCATGTGCGCAGGTTTTGGCGTATACGCGAGTACGGTTTTATCGGGTTTGCGAGGGCCTCTCGTTAAGTGGTTGCGTTAGTCAACTTTTTGAATCCTTGCACAGGGTTGGCACCGATTTGCGATTGGCGTTGCGAGGAGTCAAAAAGATTGCCGAACGCCAACCATTAAACTCGTGACCATCGCAAACCCGGTAAAACCGCAAGTTCGCGCATACGCCAAAACCTGCGCACATGCTGCCATGCCTACTTTGTGGCGCGAGGAAGAAAAAGGAATAAAGATTAAATTAGTACGGGTAATTTATATTGTCTGCGAAACGCCGTGGGTTATGCTTATCCAAGGCAAAGCAAAATTACTCCTACTATATATATGTACTTTTGTAATCACGCCCGGTGGGTAGGGTGGCATTGCACCCATTATGTAAAAATTTGTGCGGGTAACTTTTTCAACTGGTGGCAAAATGCCACCGGTTGAACGCAGTGCCGCATCGCCCCCTCCCACTAACCCCTACCCCAGCGCGCCAGCAAGCGCGCGGCCACAATCGCACAAGCCAGCCGAGCGGAGCGCAGGTGAATACGAAAACGCGAGGCACAAATTGGTTCAGAATCAGATTCGCCTGTCGTCAAAAGCGCGGTGAGGCATTCGCGCTTTCAACTCGGGCGAATCCGTTCTTCACACAATTTGCTAGACCTTGCGGTTTTTGCGTGGTTGCGATGCCTTCGCGCTTAGTGCTTGGCGTTCGGCAATCTTTTGACTCCCCGCCCACGCAACAAAAAAATCCCCGCCAACCAAAACGCGGGGATTCAGAATGTTGACTAACGCAAGCACTTAGCAAGAAGGCCTCGCAAACGCGCAAAAATCGCACCGCCGCGTTTTCGTGTTCGGCTGCGCTACGCTCGGCAGGGTGTTACCGATGCGTATCCGGGTCAGGCCCCACGCGCTGGTCGCGGTTTAACGCATCGATGGCGGCGACTTCATCGACGGTCAACGCAAAGTCGAAGATATCGATATTTTCTGCGATACGGGCAGAGTTGGCGGACTTGGGGATGGTGATTACACCATGCTCAATGTTCCATCGCAGGATGATTTGGGCGGGGGTTTTGTTGTATTTGGCGGCTAGTCGGGTGATTGCTGGCGCGGCGAAGAGTTGTTCTTGTACGGGGCGTTCGCCGCCTAGGGGGCTCCATGATTGGGGAGCGATGTGGTGGGTGCGGCAGTATGCACGCAGGGATTGTTGTGTGAAGAAGGGATGCATTTCGATTTGATTGAGGGCGGGGGTGACGGTGGAAGTTTGTGCGATGTCGTCGAGATGGTGGGGTTGGTAGTTGCTTACGCCGATAGCGCGGGCTTTGCCGGATTGCAGAATCTTTTCCATGATGGGCCAGGAAGATATGTGGTACGGGGCGCAGGGCCAGTGTACGAGGTAGAGGTCTACGTAGTCGAGTCCTAGCTTGGACAGGGAAGCGTCGAAGGCTTCCATGATGTTGCCGTTCATTTGGTCGGGGTTGCCTAGTTTGGTGGTGAGGAAGATTTCTTCGCGGGGGATGCCGCATGTGCGGATGGCTTGACCTACGGATTTTTCATTTTCGTAAAGGGCGGCGGTGTCGATACTACGGTAGCCCGCTTCAATGGCGCACTTGACGGCGTTCATGCACGCTTCGCCTTCGGCCAGTTTGTACACGCCGAAGCCCAGCAGGGGCATTTTGATGCCGTTGTTTAAAGTGGTGTATAACATGATTAACCTCCATGAAAAAACGCCAGTCGGTTAGTGTCACTTACCGACTGGCGTTTCTATTAATTTGCGAAAATGGCGCGCATTGCGGCCAGGGATTGGGCATAGTCGCCGTGTTCTCTGGCTTCAAGGCTGATTTTACCGTTGTAGTTGGCTTGGTGCAGAACTTGCACCAGCGGGACATATTCTGCGGGGTCGTCGGCGGGTGTGGGCGCTAGACGTTCCAATGAATATGCGGTGTGCACGTGGAATAACCGCTGCGGGTTGGTCGCTACATCGGCGTAGTCTTGGTGGTTGCACAGTACGTGGTAGCTGTCCACCATCGCGCCCACGTGGGTCAGGCCTTCAGTCAAGGCCACCGCTTCGCCATAGGAAAGGATCATGTCCGTTTCTGTATGGTTCAGCGGTTCGACGGCGATTTTCAGGTCATTTCGTGCGGCGTATGTTTCCATACGCTCGACGATATCGCGCAGGTGCTTGTAGATTTCACCGGGGCTTTCACCTTCGGGTACGCAACGTGCGCGGCCGTTGCCGAATACGAGCGTTTCCACGCCCAGCTCCGCCGCCAGCGGTACCATGCGCGACAGGTAGGCCTCAATGCCCGTCACATCGCGGTCGCGCCCTACTAATTTAATCGTAGGCACAAAAAACACATTGCAAGACAAGCAGAGGATTTGTGCTTCGCGCAGCACATTTTTTAACGCAGGCACCGATTCATATTGTGCCAGCTCGGCAAATTCCAGTTCGATGTAGTCAAACCCCGCAGCCGCAATCGCGCGGATTTTGTCGAAATCGATTTTCGTACAATGTCCGAATTTCATACCCATCCCTCCAAAAATACCTATTATTCACAAATTCTGTGCAAAATAAAGTAAATTACACTACTTTAGGCATTGTACTTCACGTGTTTTAGAATTACAATGTAACCAGCAATATCGGCAAATGATGGGCGGAGGAATACATACGATGAAAGAAATCGTAAACGAGCAAGAATTAATATACGGTGCCCAAAACGGCAACGCGCTGTCCATGTTGCAACTGGGCAATCATTTGATGACCCAAGGCAAGGAAAACGACGCCGTCGCTTGGTGGATTAAAGCCGCCGAAGCAGGGCGCGGCGGTGCGGCCTATAACTTGGCGCGGCATTACTCCGGTTTGGATTCGGGTTATGGCAACGGGCCCGAGATGCTCAAGTGGTTGCAAAAACTGGCCATGGACTTCAATGACGGCTGGGGCATGCTGCACTTGGGCGTTATCATGTGCGGCGGCACGCACCAAGTCTGGAAGCGCACCATCAGCCCCGACGACTTCGGCATCGCCCGCAATGTAGAAGAAGGCCTGCGCCTTATCATCAACGGCGTTAAACAAACCGAAGTCACCAGCAACGACTTGACCCTATACGATTATGACGCGGCGGCAGAAGTCGTGCGCGCTTACTCTGGCCCGCTGGGTATTGAAGTACTCAAGCTGGCACTCGCCTACAAAACCAAGGCGCGCGGGCTCATCCCCCCCGGTTACAACGCCATGGCCGAAGCCGCCGCCGCCGCCATATCACAAATGGAAGAAGAAATTTCTACCACGCCGCCCAAACGCGTGGTTAATGCACAAAGCCGCACCATTGACCCCAGCCAACCGCATATGCGCATCCTGCCCGCCAATACGCCCATGTCCAACTACCGCGGACGCAGGCCGGCACCACGCCACATTCCCCCCACCAACGACATCACCCGGCGCGACCCGCGTTCTGGCTTTGGCCTGATATTGCAATTATTGTTCTGCATCGCCTTTGTAGCCGTCATGAGCGGCTTGATGTGGACCGATTTCATCACCTTCGACCAAGAAACGCTGGCCGACACCATCCGCATGCGCGTGATCCTTTACGGCATCTTGGGCGTGGGCGGCATTCTCCTGTCCATGTTCAGCTTGGCCTTCCGCTGGGGAGCCATGGGCTCGGGCAAAGGAATTGCCATCTTGGTGGCCATGGGCGGGCTGTACAGCGCCATGATCAACACCATTTCCGAACAGCTCACCGTAGCCCTCACCCGCGAAATGTGGGAAATCCTCCTGAGTGCCGTAGGCACGGCGGTCATGACTTCGTTCGCACTGGGGCTCATCATGTTTGTCACCGTGCGCATCTACGACCACGAACGCTTGACCCAATTCGGCAAGGCCGCGCTGTTCCTACTCATCGGCGGCATATTGGGCACTGCGATGTACTTTTTCCTAACCCGCGTAGAAAACTTGCTGCTGGAAATCATCTTTACCCCGTTCCGGTCGGTGCCGTTCGTATGGATTGCATCGCTGCCGGGCATGCTGCTGCTGCGCTGGGCAGAAGAAGCGTAAACAAAATTAAAAACATCAAAAAAGCTGTATTGCAAAATTTGCGATACAGCTTTTTTAATGCCGGTGTTTGTGCTATTACGGAATCATCCGATGAAACCATGCGTATTCTTCGTAAAAATGGCTAAGTCGTCCAGTGTCGAAAGGCTGTTGTAAAAAATCGCATACCGAACAGAAGATTGAAATCGTGAATCGCCGCGCCATTTCTTCATATAACGTACCATCTTCGGCGATGTAGCTTTGGAATGGATAATGGAAAAACCAACCGTCCAACGCAGTATCCTGCCCGTGTATGCCGTGCATGTTCCGCTCAATAAACAAATACCCGCCACAATCCTCTTGGAGAAAATCACCGCAAGTAATCGTGTTTATACGACCAGATGGGTCTTGGCCGCTGATTACACGCGCCCATGTATATTCACGCATGGTTAGTTGAAAATGCCGCCACGGTTCGTAAAAATAAATGACTTGGCCGTCTACGATGCGCATGGGTGGGGGCATGGGTTCGTCCAAACGACCACCGGAAGATATGAGCTCGAATCGCCGCTCGTGCGTTTCATGTTCACGCAGCACCACTTGCCCGACATTTTGCCGATGTATGGCTATTTGCGAATCAAGCTCTTCATTCAAAACAGTATATCGTCGGAATATTTCAAACAACTCATTTCCCCATATTTCTTGATAATCTAAGTCGTTCCACCATTCCCCCAATTCATTTACTTCATCTTGAATGTAGCATGGCGTTTCGGCGTCCACCAATATCCCCACCACCAGCAAACGATCCTGCGGACGGGTATGTGGGCATGTTACTAAATACACGATGCGATCATCGAAAGTGGGGCGCACCGCGCTGGTGATGAGAGACCGCGCGATGATTTGATCCATCTCTTTATAAAAATATTCGGTGCTGAAAAAATGCAAATACGGTGATTCGACATTGTTGTCGAGGATATACACTGCGAAAATGTGTAGCGCGTAATTCGCATAGGGCGTGTAGATGGACACCGTTGGATTCATTTCGTAGAACCACTGGTATTGATATTGCATCAACGTTGTAAACCGCCCGCCTGTAATCATGTGATGGCCATAAATAAACGTGTTTTGGTCGCTAAAATCGGGGCTGTTGCGAAAGTCCATAAAAATCGAGCCGTAAGGAGCTTCCCGCCCGTCGGGCGTGTGATATAAATAAAAATCATTGTCCACGCCCTGCACGATGGGAAAGTCAATGTCCGTACCATCCAAGTGTATCCACGCCACAATGCTGGGTGCATACTGCGCACGCCACACTGCAAAATCACGCGATGGCACAAAGGCATCACTTGCGTCGCCCATCGGCGCGGGTTGCCCGCTGTCGGGCAAATCCGGCGGCACAACTTCACCCGGCGACAAGATGCCGATATCACCACGTTCGCCCATCCAGCCTGCTTCCATTACATACATCACACCCAAGCTCAGCACCAACACGGCCGCCGCGCAAGCCATTACCGCACGCACGGCACGTTGGATGCGTGCTTTTTTGCGCCCGTCGGCCATACCGGCGTTGATGCCTGCCAGCATCACGAGCTTGGAGGGGGGCACGAGCTGTGCCGTTTCGCTCTTTAACCGTGCCTCTACCGGGCAATTTATTCCATGGTTTGACATAACATTTCGCTCCTTTCATTTCTCATTTCACCAATACACTGTTGCATCTTTTTGCGGGCGCGTTCGTACCGCTTGCGCAAGGTGGCTTCGCTTGCGCCAAAGACTGCCGCCATCTGCCGAAAGTCCATGTCATCCACTGCACGCGCCAGCATTAACGCCCGCTCCTGCGGCGACAATATCCGCAACGCTTGCATCAATTCATCGCTCAAGAACCGCGTCGCCACCGGGTCGTCGTACCGCATATCCGGTTGTGGTACACGACCATCTGCATACACGCTGCCGTTATTCGCGCCATCCCGCGCCGCCGCAGGCCGAAACCGCTTCTTGCGCAGCATACTCACGCAAGTGTTATAAGCAATCCGATACAACCACCCGCCAAAATTACCGTCCTCACGATACACAACCTGCCGTGAATACGCCTTAATAAAAGTCTCCTGCACTGCATCCTGTGCCTCATGCCAATCGCACAAAATACCCGCACAGTACCGAAACAACCCATCGCCATACCGCGCCACGGCCGCTTCGAGGCCCATCATGTTTTTCATTCGGTTTTATCACCGCCTTTTGTACGTACACTATGTAAACGCGGGAGGGGGGTGGTTTTGTGACGGTGTATCAGATATTATTTGCAAACAATCCATACAGGGGGTTTGTTTATGAAAAAGATATTCATCTCATGCGCGTTGTTGATTGCCATTTTCGCATTATTTACGGGCTGTGCCGACGAGGACTTTGAAACCGATGCACCCGACAATATCATCCTTGCCGACAGCGCATTTTACCCGATTGCAATAAGTGCTGGCGATGGTCATTCCTTCGTCATCATGAACGACAACAGCTTGTGGGCATGGGGCTGGAATGATTTTGGCCAAGTCATTGGCGGTGCACAAGTGGGGGTGATTCAAACATCCCCCGTGCGGCTCATGGACAATGCGGTCATGGCATCCGGCGGATTTGGGCACACCGTCGCATTAAATGCAAATGGCGACTTAAGCACATGGGGGTTTAACGCCGACGGACAAGTAGGAGACGGCACATGGACACATCGTACAAGGCCGTACCGCGTCATGCGCAATATTGCCTTTGCCACTGCAGGCGACCAACACACCCTTGCCATTACCGATGAAGGCGTTTTATGGGGTTGGGGCAGCAACATGTATGGGCAGTTGGGTAACCCCCTGCCACCGGGCAGTACGCTCATGGATAATATATTCCACCGGCAACCCGTGCAGATAATGGAAAATATAACAACGGCCTCCGGCGGATTTGCACATTCGATGGCCATTGATATTGACGGTGTCCTGTGGGGTTGGGGTGCCAACCAATACAATCAAGTTAACAACGATTCCAACACCCGATACCATCGAACCCCTGTACGAATCAAAGAAAATGTCGTCGCCGTATCTGCCGGGGGTGGTTTTACCTTTGCGATTACTGCTGACGGTGGCTTGTGGGGCTGGGGTGCCAATAGTTTTGGTTTCATCGGTGACGGTACCACCCATCACCGCCCTGATCCTGTACAGATATTAAATAACGTAACCGCCGTTTCTGCTGCCCGCAGCCATACCATGGCTATAACAAATGACGGCACGCTTTGGGGCTGGGGTATAAACTCCAACGGCCAATTAGGCAATGGTGGTACCGATAACCAGCACCAACCCATTGCTATCATGGATGGCGTATCCTATGTAGCCGCTTCTATTTTTCATACACTGGCAATCACCAGCGATGGTCAATTGTGGGCATGGGGCGGCAATATGGTGGAGCAGCTAGGCTACAGCGGCAGTGATGCGAATCGAAGTTTGCCGACTTTAATTACGTTGTTTGACGAGTAAAGACCCTGGGTCATCCGCGCAGAGCTATCGCAACGACGTTACTGTTACGTGCTATTTTAATATAAACCCAAAAACCCGCCATGGCGGGTTTTTAGGTTTATTGTACTTATATTCACGCGTTGCAGAAGCACAGCGCAGGGTCGAGGGGGAACGCTTCCCCCTCGCGGGGTTTGGGGCAGCGTCCCCAAGGTCTTAATCTTTTGACCTTTGTTTTTATAAATACCCTGCAGCACCCAACACTTCCCGCGCTTTTGCTTCATCCTCGCCCGCTACCAGCACAATCGGCCCGGTACAACCCATGCCGCTGGACGCGAAGATACCCGCGCGCCACAACGTGTGCACGGCATCTTCCAGTTCCAAGATTTCGATGCCAGGGATTTCGGTGGTGGCGATTTTTTCGGGTGGGGGGGTGGGCGTTGCTTCTGATACTTCGCTAGGGGTAGCGGCAGGTTTTGCTAGTTTTTCCAGCAACGCATCCAACCCGGCTTTGCGGGCTGCGGTGTATTCGTCGCGTAGTTTTTGCGGTAGGTTGCCTCGTGCACAGGCTGCGGCATAAGAAATTGCCCCGGCAATAACAGGCGCGCCCGATGCGCGGGATAGGATGCAGATGATTTTATTGAAGCCCTCGCCCACACCGGGGCCGTAGCCATCGCCGATGGATTCGTAAGAACCGCCTGTGGTGAATGCGGAGAGCATTTTCATGGCAATATTGCCGGTTAAGCTGTCGGTGACGGCGATGTCGGTGGTGCCGCCCAGCAAGTCATTACCGCGCAGCAGGTTGCCGCCGTCGGCGCGGGTACTCTCGCCCAAATTTAATGCGTACCCGCCGTCGCGCAGGGTTTGCAAGTTACGCGCCAGTGTATTGGCACCCTCGATGTTGACGATGCCTACAGTAGGGTTGGGGTTGCCGCAAGCTTTGGCCACGGCGATAGCGCCCAGGGTATTTTTAATTAACGCCGCATCGCGCCGAGTGTCGGACGTGCCCGTCGTGGTGGCGAGGTAGGACTTACGTCCGCGTGCGGGGGTAATGACACGCCCCACGGTAGCCACGCCAATGGGAAAGTTGTAATGCATGGTAACGGCCGCGTCGATTTCGCCGCTGGCCAACATGGCATCCATTTTGGCGTGTACGGCTTTTTCGTATTTCGGATTTTTAATATCCAATTCTTCAAGTGGCATATCAGCTAATACAGTATCTCGCGTAATATGCATCGTGTTCGTGATATGCACTACTTCGATGCCGGGGTCGTCTACCAATTTCGCGCCGTTTAATATTTCTTCAATGCCGTGCTCGCTGTCCATGAAAGTTAATCCCACGCGGATTACATCACGCGCAGACGCAGCACCCAATGCACCGGTTACCGCAGCCAACCCACGATTCGCTTCCAACACAAATGACACGCCATCGAATAAATTGGTAAGGCGACCCAAGAACAAGCTTCCCTTACCGATGACCATGGCGCGGTTCAATTCACCCGCGCGCATTTTGTCGCCAAAGTGACCCAGCATAGGCACGCCCGAAGGAATATGCCCCTGCGTGGGCGCGAAGCCCGGCACGGATATTTTTTCCACTACTTCATTTAATTGCGTGCGTTCAAATTCCTTGCGCATGACCCCCAACGCGGCAATCATTTTGTAATTGGCCTTGGGTACATCACCCGCGCCCGCGCTTTCAGTGACTTCGGGATTTTGCATTTCGACCGAAAAGGTATCTACATCGGCCAGCTTTAACCCTACCCTATCCAACGGGTCGGCTACGATGGCTTGTGTCACCGCCTGCGGTGATGCACCCGAACCGATGGTATGCCGCCCGACAATATCGGTACGGATCACGGGCGATACGCCGTCGTTTTCCCCAACGTGCGCAGCGAACGCGCCCAGCACGTCTTCCAATACGGGCAAGCCCTTTTTAATATGATCCTTCGCGTTCATGCCCAGCTTGGCCACGGCACCGCCAGCCACCACGATGACATTCTTGTACACGCCGCTTTGCACCAGCGCGGCAGCTTCCACCAGCGCATGCACCGGCGCCGCACAAAAACCCCGCGTGTCCGATCCCGTTGCGTTCACCAACCCGCACACCTCGCCAATCGCCTTGGCAAAGTTGCCGCCGCCGCGTTGGTTCATGTCGCCGCAAGCTTCCTCGGAACATTCAATTACATAGTCCACATCCAAGGGGTTGATGCCGTTCTTGTCCAGCAACAACCCCATGGCCAACGCCGCACTCGCCTTGCTTACCAAGTTCTCAAACATGACATGCGAAGTCAATGCCGGGTCAAAAGCATGCGCTTTTTTCACGCAACCCACCAATACGCCTTCATGGTACATGGGTTCGGCGTGGTGCGCCTCCACTTGCTCTTGTATTGCGGTAATATCCGCAGGATTCTTTTCAATTTTATCTAAGAATTTCCAACCGCTCACAATCGGATGCGCACGCAGTTTTTCCGCGACCCCGGCGGCGAAGCCCGCTTCCAACAGCACCAAGTCAAACACATCCACGACTTTGACCAGACCCAGCAACTCATCTTGCGGCATGATTTCGCCGTGTTTGCCCTGCCTCGATGCGGGCGCGGCGTTTTCGTACCACGGGCGCGGCAACGTATCCAGCGCTGCGGGCGACAAGTTGCCAATGTACACCTGATTGGGCGGATAATTCACCGCTGCCTCAAACGAACGGAAAAAGTTAGGCAACTGCGTCAAATAATCGCTGTCCGCCGCCAGCAAACGCTCGCTGGTTTGCGTCGAGCCTTGGTGCAACACCATGTCATTGGCCTGCAGAAGCGCATACGCCGCACTCTTTAATACCGGGAAATTCATACAAAACACCTCGCACACTAGAATAACCGCATTATAATATGAAACCCGAGCAAATGCCATTAGCATAAATAGCGTGACAAGTCAATGCAAACGCTTGCAGAATCATCCCGTATACTGCTGTCAGTCATCGGCGTATCCTTGACGTCCGTACATGTTTACACGGCTCTCGTGGCAAGCTTATGCAAAAGCCTCTGCATGCATCCCGTACAACACATGATAAAGACCGAATCGTTACCACCGGACTATCGACTCAACAAAAAGACTGGCCAGTCCTAGCAAATCCTTTGGATTTGCGACGAGTCAACTCAGGAAGTACTATAATGGGCGCCCGCCTATCTTATCCACATAACTACAAACGAATAAACAAACAAATGAAACGCCCGCGACACAGCACAGCCCGTGCTGTTCGCTTGCATCGCAATTGCCCCGCACTTATTTGTGTGGGGTTTTTTGTATAACAATGAAATAATTAGCAAATTTCGACATTTTTGTTTACAAAGCCTATTGAGTAGCATATACTACCGATGACAGTACCCAGCACGCCTCTTAACAATGCGAACCACGCTGGGTCATTTTCTTTATGAGGTATTACATATGAAAACACATCAACCCTCTTTAACCGTTGATGAACAAATTGAAAACTTACAGTCCAAAGGTTTAATAATTGACGACTTGGATTATGCCAAATCTATACTTAGCGATATTTCTTATTTTCGTTTGATTAAAGCTTACAGTTTGGGTTTAAAGGAGTATAATGGTAATTATTACAACCATGTACGATTTAAGGATATTGTTGGCCTATATTTATTTGATTCCCAATTTAGATATTTACTTTTTCCGCAAATCGAAAAAATTGAAATAAATCTTCGTTGTCGCATATCCAATTGTTTTTCCGATAAATATGGCGTAATTGGATACAACGAAAAAAACAACTTTTCTAAGTCTACGTCGAAAGACCTGCATCCCGCTTTTTTTGAAGAAATTGAAAATGAAATAAAACGGAACAACAGAAAGCCGTTTATAAAAAACTTTCAACAAAATTATGAAGATGCAGCAATACCCATGTATGCGCTTGTAGAAGTGATGAGTTTTGGGATGCTATCAAAATTCTATAAAAATATGAAAAACGAAGATAAAAAAGAAATATCCGCTTTGTATGAAACAAGCTTTACATACTTGCAAAGTTGGTTCGAAAACTTATCCTATGTGCGTAATATATGTGCGCATTATGGTAGACTTTATAATGCAAAAATGACCAAAAAGCCATGTTTGTATAAAATATATACGAATGCCGAAATTCCCAATGATCGCATATTTGCAACATTGTTATGCATCAAGCATCTGCTTCCCAATGATCACCAATGGAAAGTCCTTGTTGAAAACATATATGCCTTGATTGAAAAATATCCAAATATTAAATTAGCTTACATCGGTTTTCCTCAAAATTGGATGAAGCTATTATTGGACTAAGCTATTTAACTTCAATCGTATAATTCTTTTTACAAAGAACCGCCCCCACCACACAAGCCACGACCCCATCCGCCGTAAGCGCGCTCATTAGCGCGTTTTTTTCATGCGCGGGTACGGACAGAAGCAGGCCGCCGGAGGTTTGCGGGTCATACAGAATGCTTTTCATGGCTTGCGATACATTTGGAACGAAGTGAACTTTATCAGCGAGGTAGTCGGCGTTACGCTTGGCACCGCCGGGGACTATGCCTGCTTGTGCCAGTTCGCGCACACCTTCGAAGATGGGTAGTGCATCGGCGTTTATACGCAGTGTTACACCGCTTGCGATGGCCATTTCACTGGCGTGACCCAAGAAGCCGAAGCCGGTGATGTCTGTGCAGGCGTGGACGGTGAAGCGTGCGGCCGCATCACGGGCGTATTTATTTATAGTGGCCATGGCGTCGATGGCGGGGGCGAATTGGGCTTGTGTGATTTTGTCCTGTTTAGCCGCTGTAGCGAAGATGCCGTTGCCCAACGGTTTGGTTAGGATGAGTACATCGCCCAGTTGTGCGCCTGCGTTGGACCAGATTTTGTTGGGATGGGCGAAGGCGGTTACGCACAGGCCGTACTTGGGCTCTGCGTCTTCTACAGAGTGGCCGCCTGCAATGACCGCGCCTGCTTCGCGTACTTTTTGCGCACCACCGGCCAGGATGGCGGCGACTTCGGCGGGGGTTAGGCAGGATGGTACGCACAAAATATTAAGCGCCAGCGTGGGCGTGGCACCCATGGCGTACACGTCGCTAAGGGCGTTGGCGGCGGCGATTTGGCCGTATTGGAAGGGATCGTCCACGATGGGTGGAAAGAAATCGAGCGTTTGTATAAATGCGAGGTCGTCGCGCACGGCGTAAACGCAGGCATCATCGGACGTGTCGTAACCCACCAGTAGGGCGGGGTCGATGTTGGCCGGCAGGGCTTTGAGCATTTCGGATAGGGCACCCGGCCCCAATTTGGCTGCTCAGCCTGCTTTGGCGGACATGTGGGATAGGCGCGGACGCGTGGGTTGGGCCATAAACTCGACTCCTTTTACAATGGATGCGATGCAATATCATGCAACAAGCGGAAAAAGAACGCCCCGGCTTGCAAAAAGCACGGGGCGATAATTTGTGGCGGGAACACGTGGGAGTCGAACCCACCTAGGCGGCTATTCACCACCTGCCAACGGTTTTGAAGACCGGGGCGCACACCGGCACGCATGTGATCCCGTTACTGGCGAAAATTTGTGAAACGCTTCACCCGTTACTAGCGAAAATTTGCAAAACGTTCCACCTGCAAATTTTCGCGGGGCAATTTTGCGAAGCAAAATTTTACTCATCATAATTTTTCGCGGGGCAATTCCGCTTTAGCGGAATTTTTCTCAACCAAGACTAGCTTAATCTTTTTCTCATCACCAAATATACAAAACATTACAATTCCATGTCAAGCCGTACAGCCTCCACATCCAACGCAAAAAAATGTCGCTTCATATCCACTCGCTCATCATCCGTAAATTGTATGTTCTCTTCCTCCAACATTGCCCGCCGCTGCGCCGCAAAATCCCCACCCGTAACCGTTCCATCCGCCATCACCACGCGATGCCAAGGCAACCCCTCCGGGCAGTTGCGCATGGCCCAACCCACCGTCCGCGCGCCACGCGGATTGCCCAGCGCGCGGGCAATTTCGCCATAAGAAGTAACTTTCCCGCGCGGAATGGCAGCGACCAAGGCGTATACCCGTTGGTTAAAGGATGGCGCGTTCATCGTTATGCTCATCGCAAACTCCGCGCATCACCGTTCTTGCGCGTGTAGTTGATGCGGTCGAAATATTCCAGCAGCGACAGCGCATATTTGCGGCTGGTTTGCAACGCATCGCGGAAGGCGGCCAGCGTGACGGCATTGTCCGCTTGCGCCAATTGGGCGAAGGTGTCTTTTGCTGTTTGGACTGTGGTGGCGAGGAAGAGGATGCCCGCTTCGGTGGTGACTAGCGTGCCTTCGGTTTGCATCGCGTCCAGCACGGCTTGGAAATCGGCGGCTTTTTTTGCGTGCGGCGCGGCCAACGCTTCGGGTGCAGGCGGGGAGAAGAGGTCTGCCGCCAGCCGTTGTAATATATCCGCGCGAATGGCTTCCTGTGTGGGGTTGTATTGGATAGAAAACTGCGGCAGCGCCACGTATCCGTTGGCCAAGCGCAATGCATCGTTGTAGGTGTCAAGCAACGCATCAAAGTACGCGGGTTTGCTGTCAGGTAGTATGCGGCTGCGTAATTCTTCTTGCCGCATGCCGGGTTGCAAGGGTTTTGCTTCGTGGAAATCAGTCAGCAGTTTGTTGATTCGTTTTAATAGTTGTGCATGCGATGCCGCGTCGATGGCATGCGTGCTGCCAATAGAAACCAGTTTCCCGTTGCCCACCAGTGCTAACACCGCCGCATCAAAGTCCACTTGCGTATAAGCCAACCGTTTTGCAATTTCTGCTAATGGTGGGTGCGGTGATGCATCGGCAATGGCTTGGTGAATGCGATCATGCATGTCGCCGCTTTCGCCCACTTGTGCGCGGGCGGTCAGGGCTTGCGCGGTAGCTTCGGCACGGCCTTGGCGGTGCTTTTTGGGGGCGATGTGTAGGACGGTGCCGCCGCCCACCGTCTCCATGGGGGAATAAAAACGGATGACAAAGCGGTCGTTTTCCTTGACCGCCACGTCTTCGGCGAAGCGTAACTGCGCGAAAGCGGCTTCGCCCGGTGCCAGCTCTGCACGGCCGATGAGCACAACTTTGCACAACGCACTGGCTGTACCGTAATGAAAATGCACCCGCGATCCGTTGCGCACCGGCCATTTTGCATCTGCCAGTACTTGCAAACGCACATCCAGCATACGTGTGGGCATGATCGTGCCGGGCGCAGACAAGACGGCCCCCCGCGCCGCATCATCGCGCGCCACCCCCGACACATTCACCGCCACGCGCTGCCCGGCAAAAGCCTCCTGCGCCTCGCCGCCGTGGACTTGCAACGTGCGTACCTTTGCCGCTTTGCCTGCGGGCATAATTTCCACGGCATCACCCACGCGCAAGGTACCCTCCGCCAGCGTACCCGTCACCACCGTGCCAAATCCATCGACAGAAAAAACACGGTCAATCGGCACACGGAAAAAACGCGCGGTTGCTTCGTCCGGCGTTTTATTTTCTTGTGCATCGGCAATTTTGGCGAAAATCGCTTCGCGCAGGGTGTCGATGCCGATACCCTGCACGGCGGATACTTCGATAATAGGCGCATCGGCCAAAAAAGTGTCCGCTACCGCTTCGCGAATGTCGTCACGCACCATTTCGCGCCAGTCTTTGTCGGTGGCATCGCATTTGGTTAAAACAATGATGCCGCCGCGGGCGTTTAACAAGTGCAAGATATGCAAATGCTCGCGCGTCTGCGGCATGACGCCATCGTCCGATGCAATCACCAGCAGCACCAAGTCAATACCACCCGCGCCCGCCAGCATGTTTTTGACAAATTTCTCATGGCCGGGCACGTCAATCATGGACGCAACCCCACCGTCCGGCAACGGCAAAAACGCGTACCCCAAATCAATGGTGATGCCGCGCTTTTTTTCTTCGGCCAGGCGGTCGAGTGCATGAAGAACCGCTTGCGACCCACCCGTAAGCGCGGAAATCAACGTCGTCTTGCCGTGGTCTACGTGCCCGGCGGTACCGATGAGTATGTGCCGCTTTATTTGCATGTCGGCACCTCATACACCAACAAACCCGGCGTGTACAGCGGCAACGCCGCCAACCGCGCTCCATCCCGCGCGGCCACAAATCCGCCGCCAAAATATTCGTCACTTTCCCCGGTAGAAATATAATTTGCACCCAGCGTGATGCCCGCGTTAGCTTTTTTTATTTGTGCCGCATGTTCCGGCCATTCCACGTTATCCCATTCTGCCTGCGCGTCGGTAACGCCGCCGGCAAAGCACCGCGCATACGGAAACAGCAAAATATCCAACGCCGCGTCTGCCGCATGCTGCACCGCATCAAACAAATCCCCGCAAATCATGAAACCCACGTTGCCCCATGGGGTCATCGCCGTGCACAATTCCGTGCCGGTGCCATATTCGGCGGGGTTGGCGTTGGGCGCGCACCATCCGCGGGTTAGACGGCGTTGTTGCAGCACAATTTCCCCATCGCTGTTAACCAATATCGCACTGTCGTACAACGTACCCGCGCCATTTTCAATGAAGCCGAACGCCACGCCTATACCATGCCTTTTCGCGTCTTCGCAAATGCGTGAGATCAACGGATTTTTTAATTCCAGCGCATAAGGCAAATCCTTCGCATACACGTCATCAAAAACGAAACCCGTCAACACCACTTCCGGTAATAGCAACAAATCTACGCCCGCGGCGGCGGCTTCACGCATACATGCCAACACGGCGTTCGTATTGGCTGCAATATTTCGCGCCTTGACCTCGAACACAGCCACGCCTATTTTCACAACAAATACCCCCCATCGATTGCGGCGCAGGTCAATTGGCTTGGATTAACCCCACATAACTGCGCATACCGCGTTGCGATGATGGCAAAATCCGCCGCGTCCAGCGTGCGCACATCCAGCAAATATTCATCCCGCGCAATGCGTCCGATAATCGGCGGTGATCCGCTGCGGAAGAACCGCTCGATTTCCGCCGCGCTTTTTTCCGCATGGGAAATAGCCACCGCATACGACGGCAAATCCTCGCCCGGCATGGCACCGCCGCCTGTTTGCGAGGAAACGGAGCGGATGGTTACGGGCGCGGGGGAAGGTTCCAACGTCGCTTGTGCGGAAGATAATGCTGCGCATTCTATTCCGCGAATCGCTCCTTTTGGAACTTCCCCCGCGCCCTCGGCATCCGTGCCGCGTAGTAGTAGATCTACTAGGTGTGCCGCTTTGTCATGCAGTTCCGGTTGCGATGCGGTCATCATTTGTAGTGTGGGTATGCGCTGGCGCGCTTTGTCTGCGTCTAGATATAACCGAAGCGTTGCTTCCAGTGCGGCTAGGCTTAGTTTGTCGATGCGGAGCGCACGCGCTAGGGGGTGCTTTTTCATTTTGGCGATTAGGTCTGCGCGACCTACCAGGATGCCTGCTTGGGGGCCGCCCAGTAGCTTGTCTCCGCTGAAGGTTACGATGTCGGCGCCGTTGCAGATGCTGTTGGCTACGGTGGTGTCGTCATGATTGTTTTGCGATTGTTGCACTTCGTTTTTCAGTTGGCACCAAATTGGAGCCAACTGTCCGCTTCCCAAATCTTCGATTAACGGCACGCCGTGTGCCCGCGCCAACGCTGCCAAGTCCGCTAGCGCAGGCCGCGATACGAAACCCGTCATTTTGAAATTGCTGGCGTGCACGCGCAAAATCGCGCCGCTCACACATTCGCAAGCGGATGCGCTTGAATGAATCGCGCCGGCGAAATCATCCTCCACTTCCGGTAATTCGGCAACGACATTTCGCGTCTCCAACGCCGCTTCATAATCGCGCAAATGTGTCTTATTGGTCGTTCCCACTTCCACCAAACGGCAGCCCGATTGCTCGCATACATCGGGGATGCGGAAGCTGCCGCCGATTTCCACCAGCTCCCCGCGCGAGGTGATTACACCGCGCCCACCCGCAACCGCGGCCAAAGCCAGCATCACCGCTGCCGCGTTATTGTTCACAACCATGGCGGCCTCCGCCCCCGTCAACCGCACCAGCAAATCCTCTACGAATACAAAACGCGACCCCCGCACGCCCGCTTCGAGGTCATATTCCAAGTTGGAATACCCCCGCGCGGCTTCGTTGATGGCATCCAATGCCTCTTGTGCCAGCGGCGCGCGCCCCAAGTTGGTGTGCAACACCACGCCCGTGCCGTTGATGACCCGCCGCAAGCCGCTTTGACCGTCACGTGCCAGCCGCGCCAACACTTGCGCCGCCAATTCGTCCAACGCAGGCACCGCCGTCACCGCCCCGGAAAGTATCGCTCCGCGCAAGTCCGCCAACACCCCACGCACCGCTTCAACCAACAAAAAATGCCCACCCACCCCACGCAACACAGGGTTTGCAAGCATTTCATCCACACCGGGAATCGCCCGTAATAATCCGTTCATGTTTTGCCCCATTTCCGTAATCGTTTATGCCAACGATGCAACAAAGCCAATAAAATAATCTTCAAAAGACTGCGTCCGCAATTTTTCACTTTCGCACAAGTATTTATAAAAATGCGGCGAAACCACATGCGACCCGCCGTCATGATTTTTGAAATATGCATACGGTTCAATGGCTGCACCCAGTTTAACCGCCAGATAAATCCCCAAGGCCTCGACGATGTTTTCTTCAATAAAGCCCTTCATCGTGTTGTAGCCCGAATTGGGTGATTGGCCATCAAAGGCTTCTTTTACCCACGGTTTGTTAAACAACGTCTGCACTGCGTCTTGCACTATTTCATATTTGTACGGCGGATGAAACAACTCATGCGTGGCATTGGACAAAATAATATCCAATGAATACCGAATGTCCGTAATCAGATTATTGCCACATAATTTTATCCCCAGCGGGTCTGTAAACGCACAAAGGTATATGGTGCAATCGGCGTTATCTATATCACCGAAAGGCTGTAACACTTCATCCATATCAAAATCCGTTAACCGACTCTCAATTTCAACACACTTCTGTTGAATCTTAGGCAGCCAACGTTCTTGCCAATACGCCCGAAACCCATTTTCCTCAAGCTCAATAATAAGCGGAATGTAAATGTCTTTGAACCGCGAGAATTGCTCATCAAACGCATCCTTACTGAAGGTATATTGCGTTCGGTTCATAGACGCTTCCATTTCGTTAAAACTACCCAACATTTCCACAAGATTTCGGGTGTTAAAATCAACCAACGAAGACACAAAAAGCGTGACGGTGGGCGAAAGCATCGCATTACCTTGCTCGTCCACCAATGCACGCATTTTATCTTTAATTTCATCACTCAACCGCGGATACCATGCATCAAAAACTTCTTGATGGTTTTCGGTATAAAAATCGTCTGCCGTAAAAATATTAAGCAAACAAAGCACATCCAAGTTATAACTAATGCCTATCAGCAATTTCATTACACCAACACCCCCCGCGCCTGCGCATATGCCATATATTTCGTCACTTTATCTTTTTTCGCCTGCGCTCGATCCCGCGATTCCAACATAGGAATGATTCCATCCTCCCGCAGCATTTCGACAATGGCCAGCAAGTCTATGTACTCCTGCGCGATCTCATCGGCGTTAGTGGTGCCGGGTATGTCGGGATGGTGGTCATCCAACCCAAAACGCAACGCCTTGGCCGCCGCTTTTTGTATTTCCGCGCATTCTTCGATTAAGCAAGTTAAGAGGTGTTCTGTTTTTGTCATCATCAACGCCCCCGATTTTTTCACACATGTTAGCAACATTCCATGCCATCTGCATAACTAAAAAAATAGTCGAGCCGATATCGGCTCGACTATATCATATCATTTGTTCAACACACAATTACTGCGCGATTTTTTTCACCGGGCGCAGCACCTCGTACCCCAACACCTCGGGGAAGTGGCGTTGATAGCACGGACACGCTTCTTCGTTCCATGCGTAGCCGCCGGGTATCCACCACTTGCTTGACTCGCCGGGTTGATAATTCCATGCCAACTTTTCTACTTTGTTCATGACCTCGCCATTGTCGGCCAAGAAATCAAACGGTGGATGAAAGAAAACAAGGTAATTCGAAGCCGGGATTTCGCGCATTTCGAAACCCGCGGGCACTTCACCCGCGTAATCCAACGGCACGCCAAAGCCGTAAAAATAACCTTTTTGATCATTTTCATAAAACCAGCCCGCTTGATGGCAACCGACACTTTCCAATGCTACGTGACGCATGCTGTCGATGACCCCACACACCGCATCGCAATCATGATAATTCCAAAACTCACCGTAATTCTTTGCTCGCGCATCCCAAATACCGATGTATTTGTGCGCGGGGATGTGCTCGAACCGCACGTTGGCTTCCTTTACACTGCTCATGTCCATACCTCCAAATAAATTTTTGTCGGGAAAGAGGACGGCCTGCTTGATGGCAAGTTTGATGGGCCCGGGTTGCGTCCGATAAGCATGTGGTGTACGGCCAAATGCCTTCACAAAAGCCCTCGTCAGGGCCTCTTGGGACGAGAAACCATACCGCAGCGCAATATCAATAATCCGCGCGTCGGTATCGCGCAGCGCCAACGCAATATAAGTCAACCTGCGCCCGGCCAAATAACGCTTCAACGTCATCCCGCACATCTTGTGGAACAGCATCGAACAATAATAAGGCGAATACCCCACCGCCGCCGACATCGCCAACAACGTCGGGTTGTCTTCGATATTATCCTCGATCCAATCCAACATCTCCTGCACAGAAAAATGCCATTGATTCATTCCGTCTCCCTCCTTTCAAATAAATCATACCAAAGCACCGCGCACCTCGGCTTGATATATCTTGCGCAATTTACACCCTATCAACCCCAAAACAAAATCGGCTGCGTTGGAAAACGGATATAAAAAAGCGTGCCGTTTATAGGCACGCATTTTATCGTTGATCCAATTATTATACTTACTTGGTTGCACAAGAATACACACGGCTTTTTTCGCCGTCCACGCCATACGCGTCGGTCGTGTATACCCAGCCATACTTTTCATAATAATCCTCGTGGTCGGTGAAGAGGTACAGCGTACCAAATCCCAACTTCGCGGCTTCCTCCACACCGTGCGCCAACAACCGCGCACCCAAAGCTTGACCGCGCTCGTTTTCATTCACATACAACGCCGCCAACCACGGCCAGATATCGTGGCGGCTGTTAAAGTCATTCACAATCAGCCCATAACTACCAATAATACGCTCGCCACGCAACATCACATACCAACGCGGCAATGGACTAGCCGTGGTCAAACTGTGCTTGATGCTATCTTCATAAATCACGCGCGGCACACCCCAGCACGCCGCAAAATAATCCGCAGCAGCTTCCAAATACTCCGGATGATCGCGCAGAGCAATGATCTTAATTTCGCGCTTGCAATAGCCATTGCCGTCATGGTTGGCCATGCAAGCATCGCAATCACCATGCCGCGCACATTCAACATTTGGACAAATACATGAATTCATGCTTAAAACTCCTCACGTATCAAAAATTATTATACAATTGTAACATACGCACGCGCCTACATTAACGCGATTTAAAATAAACATTAATTATAATTAAGAAGGAGTAACGCCCAGGGTTTTAATCTTTTATGCCATTTATTTAACCACCCGTTCCAATATAACCCCGTGCGGCGGTATCCCCTCCACCGGTACTTCTCCAATATTAAACCGTGCCACATAATCTGCGCTTACACCCTCCGCACGCCAAATGACAACATCCTTGTTCCCCGATCCCTCCGGCCATGATTTGCGGATTTCGCGGTGCATTTCTACCAACAGCGGGTCGGTCAGCAATGCCAACGTCCAGTCATCATTGTCGCGCAATTCACCACCAAAGAACATCGGCGAGCGGAAAATCGTCCACAGCACCATCATGGTGCGTTGCTCGTCACGGGTGAAGCGCGTTTGCCGGTTGTTGGCACCGAGCGGCTCCCACGGATGCGGCCAATTGCCATCTACCGAGCGGATGCCAATGTGCCCCAGCGGCAGCATGTCGCAATCCGGCCAGCCATGGTCGCCTACTAGCGGCCACCACTTTGCGCAGCGTTCAAACATGCCCTTCAGGTAATGCCACTTATCCCAATAATCATCGGTCATGCGCCACATGTTGGCGTTTTGCTTGAGCGCGGCGGCGTGCTCCAACGGCGCCGGCCCGGGAGAAAGGCTCAACACCATATCGCGCCCGCAACGGTCAATGGCCAAACGCAGCATCTCAATTTCCTCGCGGAAGAAGGGATATAAGCGTGATGTGGCAATATCGTCCACCTTCACAAAATCCACCCCCCACGACGCATACAGCGCAAAGAGTGAGTCATAATAAGCCTGCGCACCGTCAGCGGCAGGATTCACCCCATACATATCCGAATTCCAAGGACAAATATTATTGGCCGCGATATCCCGTGCGGTGCGGTTTGTGCCCAAGATAGGCGTGTTCGCATGCACCGCCTGCCGCGGAATGCCCCGCATCATATGAATGCCAAACTTGAGCCCCATCGCATGGATCTTCTCCCCCAGCGGCGCAAAGCCCTTACCCCCCGCCGCCGAGGGGAATCGGTTAACCGCAGGCATCAACCGCGCATGCCCATCCATCTCCAACGGCGCAAACGCGTTGTAAATCGATGACCGCGCAGTAGGCTCATACCATTGGATGTCCACAACCACATACTCCCACCCATGCGGCAGTAAGTGCTTGGCCATGTACTCCGCATTGCCCAGCACCTCGTCCTCGGTCACGGATGCGCCGTAGCAATCCCAACTATTCCACCCCTTGGGCGGCAAATGCGCAACATTCTTTAATCGGCTCACTTTCGCCACTCCTCTCTTTATATGTTCACAATAAAAAACCCGCGCAGCATGGGGCACCTTGCCCCAATTGTTACGCGGGTTAATTATAATCAATTTTAAGTCGCCATGGGTTAAAAAACTATCGCATGTTATGCCGCCAGTCCAAATCGCCCCGATCCAGCGCCAAAAGTAATGCCTCCGCCGTAGCCAAATTGCTGGCCATCGGAATATTATGCACATCACACAACCGCAACAACGAGCCAATGTCCGGCTCATAATGCTTGGGCGTCTGCGGATCACGCAGAAAAATCACTAAATCCAAATCATTGAGCGCAGCCTGCGCACTCATCTGATGCTCGCCGCCCAAATGCCCCGCCAAATACTTGCTAACCGGCAAGCTGGTAGCATCCTCCACCATCTTGCCCGTAGTACCCGTGGCATAAAGCTGATGCTTAATCAAAATATGCCGATAAGCCACACAAAGATTCTCCATCAACTTCTTCTTATTATCATGCGCGATCAATGCAATGTTCATAACGAAACGCCTCCATCTAAATCCGCACTATTTACAAATCCATATTAATTTCATGGGGGTCGAGGGGCGTGTCCCTCGCGGGTCTGGGCAGCGCCCAGTATCTTAATCTCTTGACCTTATTCTTTTGACTTTAATCTTTAACCGCGACCTTTAGCCACTGCCGCCAAACATCCCCTTCTTCCGCGGCAGCGCAATATTCAACACCAGCCCCATGGCAATCATATGCCCCCAAATCATCGACCCACCCGACGATATAAACGGCAATGGCATGCCGGTAACAGGCAACAACCCCGTGCCCACGCCCACATGCACAAACGTCTCAAACATTAACATCCCCGCCGTGCCCGCGGCAATGAGCCGCCCGGTTCTATCTTCGGCACGCAAGGCAATCAATATACACTTGACGATAACAACAACCAGCACGCCCAGCAATACCGCCGCACCCACAAATCCAAACTGCGCGGCAATGATCGAAAAGATGAAATCATTATGCCCCAACGCCACGTGTGGATGCTGCATAAACCCATGCCCGGTCAACCCCGCCGTGCCAATGGCATACAGCGAACCCTCCAACTGCCACAAATCATCCGGATGTGCAGCGTAAGGATCCAATGCCGTGCGGATGCGAAGCAACTGATAAGGTTGCAAAATACGATGCATAAACAAAGGCGCAGTACGTTGCAAATCAAACCAAATGGCCAACCCAATCGGCACCGCCGCCCCCACGCCAATGATGATCGTGCGGTAATATAACCCCCCCACAAAAATAATCACCAGCGATATCACCGTAATAACCAGCGTGGCAGAAAGCGCATTTTGCTGCATAACCAAAAATAATGGCAACGCCACAGCAGCACCAATCACAGCCAGCCAGCCAATAAAATTAAACCGCTCTTGCTTCACGTCTAATAATTTCGCCAAAAAAATCATGATGAATATCTTGGCAAATTCCGACGGTTGTATGCCCACGGAGCCGATGCCCGGCAAGTCAATGCGGAACCAACGCGCGGTACCCGTGCCGTCATCGCCCCCCACAATCAGCACCAGCACCAGCAAGATAATCATCAATGCATAAGTGTACAAATAAAATTTCGATATCCAACGGTAATCAACGCGCGATACAAACAACATCATGACCGTGCCCGTGGCCAAAAACATTAATTGGTTAATCCACAATCCGCCATCCCTGCGGGTCACAAACAAAGGCGTGTTCACCGCATGCGTGGCAGAATAAATCATCACAACGCCAAAGGCCGACAGTGCCAGCACCGCCAAAATTAATACATAATCAAGGGAACGAAAATATTCGCGCCAAGTCATTTAACGCACGTCACGGTCAATTTTGCTTGCGCATATTTTTAATCGGGATATTGGCAAACAACACCGGCACGATTTCGTTCGTCTCCGATGTGGTTTGGCTGACTTGGATGTCCAACTCTTCTTCGTCAATGTCCATGTACTTGAGCAGCACTTTCATGATGTCATTTTTCATCATGTCCAACAAATCGGGTCGGCAATTGACGCGGTCATGCATGAGTACCAATTTCAAACGGTCACGGGCGATACTCGCAGGGGCGGGTTTGCGCCCGAATAAATTGCTTAACCATTCCATCATGCGCACCTCCTCCTTATTTCTTCGGACCGAATAATTTTTTTAACCAATTGCCAAAACCGCCCTGTTCTAAGTCCATCAAGGGCACAGTCTCGCCCAGGATGCGGCGCACGACATCGCGGTAGGCTTGGCCCGCCATGGATGAATCCTTGGAAACGGCTGGTTCGCCCTGGTTGGTAGATATGACGATATGCTCATCATCGGGAATCACACCCAACACATCTATGGCCAAGATATCGGTCACGTCTTCCAAGCTCATCATTTCGCCTCTTTTGACCATATTTACTTTGACACGGTTGAGTACCAGCAGCGGTGATCGGATGTCGTTTGCTTCCACCAATCCTATGATGCGGTCGGCGTCGCGCACGGCACTGACTTCGGGCGTGGTGACAACAATGGCCTTGTCCGCACCAGCGATGGCATTTTTAAATCCTTGTTCGATACCGGCGGGGCAGTCGAGGATTATGTAGTCGAATTCCTCGCGCAGCTGGTCGCACAATTTTTTCATTTGCCCGGTGGTGACGGCATTTTTGTCTTTGGTTTGTGCCGCGGGCAACAAGAACAAACTGGGATAACGCTTGTCCTTAATCAAGGCTTGCTTCAAACGGCAGTTGCCCTCGATAACATCCACCAAGTCGTAGACGATGCGGTTTTCTAACCCCATGACCACGTCCAAGTTGCGCAGGCCGATGTCCGCATCTACCAAGGCTACCTTTTTGCCTTGCAAGGCCAGCCCCGCGCCGATGTTGGCGGTCGTGGTGGTTTTACCAACGCCCCCCTTGCCGGAGGTGATTACGTATACTTCGCTCATATTTCCACTCCTAATGTTGATTTATATGCAAAATTGTACCACAAACCGGTTTATAATTGTTCAACAAAGACTTGTCCTTCTTTGATATAAGCGCGTGCGGGGCCGTTGTCTTTGCTGCGTTCTTCTTCCGGGATGACGGTGATGGTGTTGGCAATGCGCAATTGCGTGGGGCGCAATTCCAATGCAGAAATGAAGCAGGTGTCGTCGCCTATTGCACCCGCATGCACCATCCCGCGTATTGCACCTAGTACAATCACATTGCCGTCGGCGATGATTTCGCTACCGGGGTTAACGTCGCCTACGACCACGACAGAACCTTTATACCGCACTTGCTGCCCTGCGCGCAAGTTTGTGGCGTAAAAAGCCGTTTCCCCTTCCATGGCGGGGGCAAAAGTGGATGATACGGTTGCGGCGGGGGCCGATTTGGGAATGGTTTTGGGTGCTGCCATCGTGAAGCCTTCACTCTCGACGAAGGCAACGTCAAGCGTAGTTTCCCGCATGATGATATCCAGCAGTTCTTGCTCTTCATCTTCGGTAAGTGTGCGGCCTTTAAAGGACACCGTGGCGTTGGCACCTTCAAAGAAGCGCTTGGCTCCGGCGACTTTGTTTTGCAAGACAATTTTAATTTCTTCCAACGGGGCGTTGGCGTCCAGTAGGACGGCAATGCCGTCGCGCTGGCCTTTTAATAGTACGTATTGCGGGTTGGGTGCCGTGGTTTCAATGGTAATCATGGTTAACGCTCCTTAGGGACGGACTGTATTGATTAATTGCGGGGGGGCGTAGCTGCCGTTGTCGCCCAATGCTGCGTAAATCGCTTGGCGGGCAACGCGGGTAGAAATCTGCGTCATCGCGCGGTTCATACTGGAATGCGGTACGTTTACATAAATGGCGATTTGCGGGTCGTGCAATGGCGCAAATGCCCCAAATGCCGTGTGGGAAAAGCGGTTCAGGTATTGCTCTGCCGTGCCGGTCTTGCCTGCCACTTGTATGGGGAAGCCTTGGAAAATAGGTACAGCTGTGCCGTTGACGCCCGGCGAAACGGTTAGACGCATGCCCTCATGCACGGCGTTCCACGTGGTGTTGGAAATGGTTAGTGTGGGTTCGGGCATTTCAGGGGCGGTGCGGCGGTCTACTAGGGGTTGGCCGTAGCGGCTTTCTGCTAGGCGGACGAAGTGCAGGGGGTAGGGTTCGGCGCGGTTGGCCAGCCCCAACATGACGCGTGCCATTTGCGCGGGTGTATAGTTGGCGATGTGCTGGCCGATGGAAATCTGCGCATTGTATACATCGTGCCATGGGGTATACGCGCCACCGCGCAAGTGGGTATAAAATTCGGGCGAAGCCAGCAGCAGGCCTTCGTATCCGCCGCGGCGCATTTGATTGGCGTGCTCCCAAAGTTCCACACCCGTTTCATCGTTGAGTCCAAAAAAGGCCATGTAATCGTTCAAAATATTGATTGCATCCACGGAATTGCGTGCGCCGTGGCTGAGCCCCATGTTGTTGCCCATGCGGAAAACAGATTCTGCAAAGAACACATTGCAACTCACGGCGATGGCTTGTACCACATTGAGCGACCCGTGTCCCCACGTTGCCCAACAGCGCAATGGGTTGGTTTCGTCGCCGATTTGGAACGTGCCGCGGCTGTGGATGGTGGTGTTTAAGCCAATGGTTCCGAATTCTATTGCGGCAATACCAGATACCATTTTAATCGTGGAACCGGGCGCACGCGCCTCCATGAGCGCGCGGAACCACATCGGCCGCGTCGGGTCGGTATTAATACGCGAGAAGTATTCTGCGTTGACCACGTTGACCATTTGGTTGTTGTCGAAAGTCGGGTACGACACCGCGGCGAGGATGCCACCCGTCTGCGTGTCCAATATCACGACGCTGCCCGTGGAAGGGTCAACATTAAATTGACTAGGGGATAATTCGCGGTTGCGCAGGAGTTCGATGGTTACGGCCAGCGCGTCTTGCGGGCGGGAAACGAGCCGTGCGGCGATGATGCCGTCGGGGTCGTTGACTTGCCCGGTGCCTATGAGGGTTAACAACAGCATTGCGTTGCTTATGCGGCCTGCTTGCAAGCCATAAATAATTTCACGGATGACGATTTCGCCTGCTTCGCCGCGGGTGCCGGGCTCGCGTTCGCGTTCCAAGATGTATAAACGCATGGCGTAGGCGGGGTTACCGGGTTCGGCTTCCAAGATACGGCGCAGGTCTAGGTTTCCCGCGTGCACCATTGACACAAACGCGTCGGTCAGCGGCAAATTTTGTGGGGCGTGTTCACGTACCAGGCCGGTGTGCGGGCCAATGCTGAGCCTTGCGATGATGGCTTCGGCCAAATAATCACGCAGGATGTAATACACCTCGCGTTGCAATGCCAAATCGATGGAGAGGAAGACACGGTCGCCCGCGATGGGTTCGATCAATATTTCGGGTTGGCCGATGCGCCGCCCTGCGCGGTTGACTTCGATGCGTTGCAAGCCCGGGGTACCCCTTAAGTGAGTAAGTTCCAACGCGTTTTCCAGCCCCGCACGGCCAAAGACATCTTGCTGCGTGTAGCCCAAGTGGCGGTTGGCTTGATATTGCCCCTGCGTAATCAACCCCATATAACCGATGATATGCGATACATACCGTCCGCCGGGGTATTCGCGTAGTGTTTGCGTGTCAATGAATATCCCCGAAAAATGCGTATGCATCTCGGATATCACGGCCATCGTTGGATGCCCTACGTCCACCGCAAAGAGGATGGGCATGGGGTTGTAATTGCGGATATCCAGCAACCGCAGCATAAAAATCTGGCAACGGAAATTCAAAATGCGCCGCGCATCCTCGTCGGATAAGTCCGGGTCGATGCCGAAAAATTGCCGCAGGTGCAAAAAACTTTCTTCGGCAGTGGCAGTTGCGTGGTTGGGGATAGCCATGTCATGCTTCCAGCGGTACTCCAAATGTGCGCGGGTAGCTTCCCCGCCGGTGAAGGTGAATACGAAATCGCTGTCGGGGGTTTCGGGCAAAGCGATGGGGAAGTTGTCCACAAACTGCTCGCCGTTGCGCTCGAACAGGAGCGTCAAATCTAGCAGCGCCGTATTCGATATGACCACGCTGGGATCCATTTTGACCACGAAAACAAGGTTGTTCACCGCCAGCGGCCGCCCATAGCGGTCGTATATCGTACCGCGCGTGGGTTGCAAGGGCATTTCGATAAAAACATTAGCAGGGGGGACTACCGCCCAGCGGTCGGTTTCCACCAATTGCAACGCGAACAATTGCGTCAACAACGACATAAAAAGCACCACCGTAACCCCAAACAAAACAAGCAACCGGTGCGTGATAAACCGGTAAACATACTTGCATGCGGTTTTGGCGGCGTCCATCATGTGAAATCCCCTGCTTATTTATTTTCAAAAAAGGCACGTCGTTTTTCTTCGTAGGCTTCGACTTTGTTGTTGCAATAGTGCAGGAAGCTGTACAGCGGTATGGCCAGTGCGGCTGTGTATACCATCGTGGGCAACGCCACCGCATGGACAAAAAACCAAAATTCCAACCGCCCCACAAATACGATGTGTACCATGTATGCCAGCAGTTGACTCAGCACCATCATTACCATAACCACAAAAAACGGTAGGAAAAAGTTGTCCTTGAAATAATCCTTGAACGGCTTGCCGCTTACATATCCCATTACAAAACCCATCAGCGCGTATGTACCCACATGCACCCCGGTAAAAATATCCGCCACCAACCCTACGGCCAATCCAAAGATTGCGCCTTCGATTTCGCCCCGCAGCATGCCGTAGCTCACGATGAGGATGACGGCGGTGTCGGGCACCACGCCCAAAATGGCCAATTCCGGCCATAGGGTCGTTTGTGCGATAAAGTTGGCCAGTAGCAACATAGCCAGCAGAAAAATACGCAACATATTAAAGCCTGTCCGTTATGATCGATTGATTGGCGCTGTACCTGATGCCGCTCACGATTCTTGGGCTTGATAATCTTCGGCGATTGGCAGCTCGGCTACGACCAATACCATTTGTGGGCGGTCGGTGCCTGCGGCGGGTTCGATGAGCGCGTGGCGCGTGAGTCCGTCGGGGTTGGGGTGTACGCTCACGACCGTACCCACCGGCAGCCCCGGAGGAAAGATTAAACTGTACACCGATGTAACCAAAAGATCGCCGGGCATGATATTGGCGGTGTCGCTGATGAAATCCATGCGCACCAGCCCGTCGCGTGCTAGCTGCGTGTCGCCACGCACGATGCCGCTCACTTCGGCGCGTACACTGTGTACGGCTACGGAGAAGTCGCTGTCAAAAATCGTGATTACTTCGGCATGGCGGTGGGCGGCGTATCTTACGACACCTTTGACTGCATCGCCTGCGAGTACGGGCATTTGGGCGTATACGCCGTCGCGCGTGCCGCTTTCTATGGTGAAGCGTGAACGTAATACGCCCGGATTTTGTGCGATGACGCGTGCGCCTATGGTGGGCAATTCTGGGAAGCGTTGGCGCATTTCCAACAGGGCGGTGAGCGTGTAATTTTCCTCGCCTGCCAGTATTAATTGCTCGATTTCGAATAATAAACGGGCGTTTTCTTCCCGCAGGTCCGCGTTTTCATTTAATAATCGGGCGTTGTCCGTTATGGCAGAAAAGCGGCCTTGCACCCACGCCACAGACGATTGCGCGCCCCGCTGCAAGGGGATAACAACGAACGCCAATGTACGCTCCAGCACAGTGGGGCGTACCCCAGGAAAAATAGACAATAACATAGCCGCCAGACACAAAACCATGCCGCTGGCTAGGAAAATCCGCTTGCGCTTGTGCAGATAATCGACCAAGGTATTGCTCCTTTAGAGCCGTAATTTTCGTGGGGATATGAGGATGCTTGAAAGTTCTTTGATGTGTTCCAGTATCAGCCCGGTGCCGATGGCGATGGCGTTGAGTGGCTCGTCTGCTACACGCACGGGGATGCCGGTTTCTTCCATGATGAGCTCGTCCAACCCACGCAACAATGCGCCGCCGCCTGCCAAAACGATGCCAGATTCCATGACGTCACTGGCCAGCTCGGGCGGGGTGCGTTCTAGAGTGAAGCGGATGGCGTCGATAACGGAGGCCACGGGTTCGGACAGTGCTATGCGTGCTTCGGCCTCGGAGAGCAGAATGGTGCGGGGCAAGCCGCTTACCAAGTCGCGCCCGCGGACTTCCATGGTGGATGCGGGGTTGGGGTTGAATGCGCAGCCGATGTTGATCTTGATATTTTCTGCCGTGCGGTCGCCGATGGCTAGGCCAAACTCGCGCCTTATATAGGAAATGATGTGATTGTCAAATTCGTCGCCTGCTACGCGCAGGGATTTGCTGGTGACGATGCCGCCCAGCGATATGACCGCGACTTCGGACGTACCGCCACCGATGTCTACGATCATGCTGCCGGTGGGTTCTTCTACCGGCAGGCCTGCGCCGATGGCGGCTGCCATGGGTTCTTCCACCAAAAAAACCGCGCGCTCACTGGCTCCGGCGGCGGTGCAGGCTTCCCATACGGCGCGCTTCTCCACTTCGGTGACGCCGGACGGTACGCAAATAACAACTTGCGGACGGCGCGAAAACAACTTTTGCGCACGTGCCTTTTGGATGAAATAACGCAACATGGCACGGGTGGTTTCGAAGTCTGCGATAACGCCGTCCTTCATGGGGCGGATAGCCACAATGTTGCCCGGTGTGCGGCCAATCATCTGCTTGGCATCGTCTCCCACGGCCTTGACCTTTTTATTCATCGTATCCATGGCAACTACGCTGGGTTCGTTCAAGATAATGCCCCGACCCTTGGAGAAAACCAGTGTATTTGCCGTACCCAAATCTATACCCAAACTGTACGAAAACATGCGCTGCCTACTTTCTTATCTGAAGTGCTGGAAATTTCTTCTAATCAGTATAACCAGTAACCGCCATTATCACACATCTAATGAATGTTTTCAAATATTTTGGCGAACAGCGGACGCTTTCCGGGTTCGCTTTCGCCCATGAACATGACTTTTTGGAAACCGCTGTGTGCGGGGTTGTGATTAGCCTCGATAAGCAGCGGGCCGTTGACGGTAATGGCCACATCCCAACCGATGTAACGCAGGGTGGGTACGACTTGTGCCGCGCGTGTCACCATGTCCACCGCTTCGGCAAAGAAAGGCACCGTGAAGCCCAGCAATTGTGCGCCCGTGTCGGGATGCGCTTCAAAGGTTTCTTCGCTGTAATTAACCGCCGGAGTGACGACCGTGCCGTCCGCATCCAAGAACATATACAGCCCGCCCACGTCGGAATTATCCACCACATTGCCGCCCGCGCCCGTGCGCAGGATGCGGATAATGAAATGCACGCCGTCGTCTGCACGTACCGTAACCAAACGCACCGTGTTAACCGACGGGGGGTACAGCGCGGCCAAGCTGGGGTGCTGGATGATGCATTCTTCGACCAATTTCAGTCGGTCGCAACTTGCGACCAACTGATTGTACAAGGCGACGGGGTCGGTTTCGGTGGAAATATTAATTTTTTCGATGCCGTGGCCGCCCAGTGAATCAATAGGTTTGACGATGATGGCGGCTTGCGGATTCGCGTCCACGCACTGCCGTATAAATGCATCAAATTCTTCGGGCGTGGCCGCGGCAAGATTAATCCACGCGCGCCCCAAGTATGCTGCGAAGATTTCGTTGAAATGCACCTTGTTTTCCACTTTGTGATAATCATCGCGGTGGTTGAGTTTGCGGATGTAATCGTTGTTGACCCCGCGCGTCACATACGTCTTGCGCCGCCACCCCGGCGTGATAACAAACCGCATCGCCTTATAATCCGTTTGCCCCGCGCCATAACGCACCGCGCACCATAGCATGTCCATAAAAATAACAAGCGTTAAACACTTGTATTCTCGCGCCACTTCTTTGGCGGTTATCCACATGCGCCCCAATCCCATGGTGCGGAAGCTGCGCAGGATGTATTTTAATTTTCTCATGACGAATTACTCCCCCAATTGAATGCATTTTATGCGAAAAAGGAAATTTCTTCAAGTTAAATGGTTCGCCTAAGTTCGACAGGGGGCGGGGCGGATTTTTTGCACTATACCAATTACACTTCTTTTCGTATACTTCTGTAATACTGCGAAGGGGATGGCACCCCATGCTTTTTTCGCCGGGCCGATGGCCGTTTTCCGACGTGCGTCATGCGCGTGAAAATGGTGCCCGTGTGAACGGAAAATTGCAAAAACGGTTGCCGCGGTAAATTTGTATTGATAAGGAGCATTTACAATGGAAGCCAAAGTAACGTTATACAACGCCGCCGGCGAACGCATCGGCGACACATTCGCCCGCCGTGCGCGGCAGTTGGTCAAGCAGCAACGCGCTTATTGGTTGGACGCGGGCGAAACGGAAGTACGTTTTCACCCCGGCATGGAGCATTTGAAAGATGTTGACGAAGATGACGCGGGGCGCTTGCAATCCGTGTCATTCGGCAAACCACACGGCGACGAACGCGAACGTGCCGAAGCCAAACTCCGGCAATCGGCCGAAGTGCGCGTGTGGTTTGAAAATTTGATGCGCATGCTGGTGGGTATTTATGTAGCGGTTAATATTTTTTTGATGGGTATTTGGTTCTTTACCGGGCGGGGGTATTTTTGGCCGGGTTGGGTCATCGGTGGATGGGGTACGGGGTTGATTGTCTTGAACATCATCATCAAACTCATCGTCGTGCCGCCAACGGATTACCAAGACCGTATCGACAGCGAATACCGCAAGCTAAGACACCGCGCAGGGTTGGGCGAAGACGTGTAAGCATAATTAGAATCAATTTGGAAAATCCCAGTTTGTCACGCACCGTGACAGACTGGGATTTTTGTTTGGGCAATGCGGTGGGGAGGATTTTGACGGGATGCATTGCAAGTTGTGGATAAGGATGTGGATAACTTTTTCACATGAAGCCATTGACTTGTCGGGTCAATGTGATATCATTGACTCACCGGGTCAGTCAATGGCCTGTCAACATCCGTAAAGGAGCACTGCTTATGATTGAATTACACGACCTATACCCCAAATTCTTCGCCTTGGAGGCGGACAAACGCGAGCGTATCATCAACGCCGCCATGCGCGAATTTCTGCATGGTTTCAACGCCGCCAAAACCGACAACATTGTCCGCGAGGCGGGCATTTCCAAGGGGTTGCTTTTCCACTACTTCGGCACCAAAGAGAACCTCTACGACTTCCTCATCGAAAACGCCATCGCCGTCGTACAGGACGAATACGTGGATTTAATCAACACCCGCCAGCCCGACTTGTTGGACAGCGTCTGGCAGATGTCGCTCCTCAAACAAGATTTGTCACGGCGGTTTCCAGCCATTTTTGACTTTCTTACCAGCACCTACATGGACACACGCCACCCCATGAACCCCAAGCAAACCGAACACCTCACCCGTTTCATCCAAATGCGCAACGCTGTATTGGATGAAATCTTGGAACATTGCGACAAGTCGCTATTCCGCGAGGGCATCGACCCCATGAAGGCCATCAACATCATCAATTGGACGCTAACCGGTGCCGCCGAGGCCATGGCCAAACAAGCTATGGCGGCCGATGGGGGGCTGTCGTCGGCAGGTGAAGCGGCGCGGGTTGATTATGATGGCTACTTGGAGGAGTTTAAGGGGTATTTGGATATTTTTCGGCGGTGTTTTTACCGGTGAAAAGATAAAAGATCAAAAGATTAAAGGTCAAAAGATTAAGACCTTGGGCGCTGCCCAAACCCGCAAGGAGCACAGCCCCTTGACCCGTTTCTTTTGGCTCCGCTATGAGTCACACGGACATGTAAGAACGAAAATATATTTTTTAGGAGGAAATGGCATGTACAACGTAGAAGTTAAGGGATTGGACAAGAATTTTGGTAAGTTTCAGGCTTTGAAGGGTGTTAATTTGGAGATTGCGCAGGGCGAGGTTTTTGCTTATATCGGGCCGAATGGGGCGGGTAAAAGCACTACGATTCGTTGCTTGCTGGGGATTTTGCAGGCTACGTGTGGTGAGGTGAAAGTATTTGGCAAGGATGCTTGGAAGGATGCGGTGGAGATACACAAACGGATTGCTTATGTGCCTGGTGATGTGAATTTGTGGCCGAATTTGACGGGCGGCGAGGTGATTGATTTGTTTGTTAATTTGCGCGGCAAGCATGACAAGGATTTGCGTGCGCGGTTGATTCGGGATTTCAACCTTGACCCTACTAAGAAGTGTCGGACTTATTCGAAGGGCAACCGGCAGAAGGTGGCTTTGGTGGCGGCTTTTGCATCGGATGTGGATTTGTATATTTTGGATGAGCCTACCAGCGGATTGGATCCTTTGATGGAGCAGGTTTTCCAAGATTGCGTAATGGAGCAGAAGTTGAAGGGCAAGGGTGTGTTTTTGTCCAGCCATATCATGAGTGAAGTGGAGCGGTTGTGCGACCGCGTAGGCATCATCCGCGACGGCGAGGTCGTACAGACCGGTACGCTGGACGAGTTGCGCCACTTGACCCGCTACGCCATGACCGTCACCACCGAGCGCACCATCGAGGGGCTCGATCAAATGGACGGTGTGTTCGACATTGCCAAGGAATCGTATGGCCTGCACTTCTACGTAGACACGGCCAAGATGGGTGCGGTCATCAACCACCTCAACGGCTTCGGTATTAAGAAATTGGAAAGCGTACCGCCGTCGCTGGAGGAATTGTTCATGCAGCATTACAAGAAAGTAGACACCGGCGAAGCCGGCGATGCGAATGCATCGGGCCACCCGGCCAGTTTTGCGAAGCAAAACGAGAGGGAGGGGGCATAAACGATGCGCACAAACTTTGCAAATACGGGTTTGCTCACGCGCTTCATGTTGCGGCGCGAGCGGATCACTTCCTTGTTGTGGATTTTGATATTGGGCGGCACGATTGTTTTGTTGGTGCCGGGGGTATTTTATGCGCTGCCTGTAGGCGAGCGCGAGCCCATCATTGATGTGCTGACGATGCCCGCGATGGTGAGCATGGTGGGGCCGGGTTTTGCGGCTTATCACTCGACTTTTGGCGCGTTGTACACGAATTTCATGATGCTGTTCAGCGCGTTGACGGCGGCATTGATGAACATATTCCTCGTCATCCGCCTTTCCCGCGCCGACGAAGAGAAGGGGCGTTACGAAGTGTTGCGCTCGTTGCCCGTGGGGCGCTTGTCCAACTTGGCGGCGGCCATGCTGACTGCGCTGGTCGTGAATATTGGATTGGCATTGTTTACGGGGTTGGGTATGTATGCCTTCGGCACCAGCCTGTACGACACGGGTATGTGCTTCAACGGCTCCATGCTGTGGGGCGCGACACTGGGCGTGACGGGTTTGGTTTTTGCCGCGTTCACCGCACTGTTTGCGCAGTTGACGGCCAGCTCGCGCACGGCCATGGGTTATGCTTTCATGGCGCTGGGTATTTTCTTCCTCCTGCGTGCGCCGGGCGATATGGATCCCAACATGGAAATCCTTGCGCTCATTTCCCCCATGGGGTTATTGCTGCGCACGCAAGCGTACATTGCCAATTATTGGTGGCCAATTTTTATCATGTTGGGTACAGCTGTATTATTAACGCTGGTGGCGTTCAAACTCACGTCCATCCGCGACATTGACCAAGGCATCATCCCTGCCAAGCCGGGGCGTGCGCACGGTTCGTTTCTAACAAAATCCGCGGGTGGCTTCGCATTCAAATTATCCCGCACGGCCATTATCGTGTGGATTATATCGCTGTTTATCCTTGGCGCGTCATACGGCGCGGTATTGGGCACGCTGGATGAATTCATCGCGTCCAATGAGATGTACCAGCAGTTGATCCTCGGCCCCTTCGAAATCGAAATCCCGCCCATTACTGATGACTTCCCGCTGGAAGCCGCCGTACTGTACCTACGCGACGCCGTGGCGGTGTTCGGCTTCACGTTGCCGCAACTCTTCTCCGCCATGATTAACATGATTATGGGCATCTTCGCCATCGTGCCCGCTACATTATTCGTGTTAAAAGCCCGCGCCGAAGAAACCGATACCCGCGCCGAGCTTGTATTGGCCGCAAGCGTTGGCCGCCGCAAATATCTAGGTGCGTTCGCAATCATCGCATTTGTGATGGCGGTTTTAGTGCAATTATCCTCGTCCATCGGCATGTTCGCTTTCGGCGCAGCGGCGATGGAATCCACCGCAGAGTTTCCCCTGACCTTCGCTTTGCAAGTTGGCCTCAACTACGTACCTGCCATTTGGGTCAAGGTAGGCGTGGCCGTGCTGCTGGTGGGCTTGCTCCCCAAGGCAACTTCGCTGATTTGGGCGTACTTTGCTTACACCTTTGTGGCGTTATTCCTTGGGCAGGGCTTCGGCATCTTCCCCGACTGGGCACTATGGCTGTCGCCTTACGGATTCGTCCAACAGTTGCCCTTGGCACCCGGCGAAAGTTTCAACTGGATTGTACCGGTTGTGCTGACCGTGGTAGCCGCGGCACTAACCGCGATAGGGTTGTGGAAGTACGGCCGCCGGGATGTGAATGCAATTGTGGATGACAATCGGTTGAAGCCGGCGCGGGTCAAAAGAGTAAGGTCAAAAGAGTAAGGTCAAAAGATTAAAGTCAAAAGATTAAGACCGTGGACGCTGTCCACACCTGCAAGGGGGAAGCGTTCTCCCTTGACCCCGCGATGTGCTTCGCGAGGCTCGGCTTTGTGGCTAATTTGAACTTACAATTGGTCGCAAATTACGACCAGTTGGGTTAGATGATGTAAAGTGTGCCGCTTGTGTGCGGTGCACTTTTTTATTAACGCGGGGTTGTGCCTTGTTCTGTTGCGCGGTATAGTTGAAAAAGAACGAATGGAGGTGTTGACGATGCAAAACAAATCAATAGAATCCATGCTTGCAGCTCTCCACGAGATGTCAATGCAAGCGTTGAAACAGCCATTGACAAAAACGGTTGACTTTTCGACACCGCCGTCGTTGTCTGATGAAATAAAGTTACAAAGTCCTATGTACACTTCTATGATAAATATATTGGAGCAATATCCTGTAAAGCGCGCGGCATTATTTGGATCGGCGGCTAGGCAAGAAATGACTGATGCCAGTGACATAGACATGCTGGTCGAATTTCACCCCGGTACATCGGGGCTTGATTTTTATGGGCTTGGCGGGGATTTAGAGGAGGCGCTAGGCTGCCATGTTGACTTGCTGACGTGGGCTTCATTGCGTAATGCAAAGCATGATTTTGTCCAAAATGTGGTCAAGGATGCGAGGTTAATTTATGAATCCTAAGGTCAAAAACATTTTGGAGCGTATGTTGGAAGATGCGCTGGATGCCATGCAATTTGCATTGGACGTAAACACGCCAGAGACTCTTGCAACCGACAAGCGCAACCGCAAAGCCATCATCATGTCCATTCTCAACATTGGTGAACTCGCAAAACAACTACCGCAAGAATATAGAACCGCGCACAACACAATTCCTTGGGAAAATATCATCCGCATGCGGGAGCGGGCGGCGCACGGATACCACATCATGAATATTGATGTCGTTTGGGATGTCGTTATTAATCATTTGCCGGTATTGGCGCAATTTTTGCAAAATCAATTAAACAGCGAGTCCTAAACGGTGCAAATCCTACTAACCATCGCCTATGACGGCACCCATTATTGCGGGTGGCAGCGGCAAGAAAACGGCTTGGCGGTGCAACAGGTGCTGGAAGAAGCAATTGCCGTCATATTGGAACGCGATGTCCGCACAACGGCTTCCAGCCGTACCGATGCGGGTGTGCACGCCTTGGGGCAACGCGCAACCTTTGACGGCGCGGGCTTGAAAATCCCGGTGGAAAAATTGCCGCAAGTGTTAAATGGCTTGCTGCCAGGGGATGTCTCTGTTGTGGCGGCGCAGGCGGTGGCGGATGATTTTAATCCGCGCTTCCACGCGCGGCGCAAGACGTATATGTATCGATTTCATCAAGCCGCTGCGGCAAATCCGCTGTTAAATCGCTACAGCTTGCATGTGGCACAGCAATTAAATATGAACGCCATGCAAAAAGCCGCCCAACATTTTGTGGGGCGGCTTGATTTTGCGTCATTTTGTGCCACGGGCGGCTCGGCCAAGACAACCGTGCGCGATATATTCGCCTGCGAAGTAACACACATACCCAACAGCACGGGCCAAGAAATTACCTTCACCGTCACGGGCGGCGGCTTCCTATACAATATGGTACGTATCATGGCCGGCACGGTGCTGTACGCCGGGCTAGGCAAAACGGCGCCCGACGACATTCCGCATATCATCGCCGCACGTGACCGCACACAAGCGGGCAAGACTTTGCCGCCGCAGGGGTTGACCTTGGTGGCGGTGGAATTTTAGAACGTGTTCTTAACCCCGCACAATCCCTTTCGCCTTCTCCGCAATCATCTGCGCGCGCACGCCCAGCTCTGCGGCTTTGAAGGTGTGCTCCTGTGTCATGGCATTTTCTGTGCGGTGCAAGCAGTCCAAAATCAGCTTGCCGAAATACGAACAGCCTACGCGGCCTTCAACATCAATGTATTCTTCGGTTTTTTGGTTGGCGAGGAAAACGTGGCCGCCGCGTTTGGCCCGGGCGAAGTCGATGCCCTTGCGCAACTCGATGTAACCTTCGGTGCCTAGGATAAAGACGCGGCCATCGCCCCATGCGCTCAGCCCGTCGGGGGTAAACCAGTCTACGCGGAAGTAACCTGCCGCGCCGTTATTACCGCGCAGGGTACAATCGCCAAAGTCATCAATACCGGGGTAGCGCGGGTTAGCAAAATTTTCGATTTGCGCGGTGACGATTTCGGCATCGGTGGCACCGGTATAGAAGAGGAATTGTTCGATTTGATGGCTGCCGATATCGCACAGGATACCGCCGTAACGCTCGCGCTTGAAGAACCATTCCGGGCGGTGTTTTTCATTGAAGCGATGCGGCCCCATACCCATGGTTTGGATGACGCGGCCAATCGCACCTTCTGCGATTAATTGTGCGGCAAATTCGCCCGCTTCGCAATGCAAGCGTTCGGAATAATACACGGCGTATTTTTTGCCCGTGCGCACTACGGCGGCTTTGGCATCGGCCAGTTGCTCCATGGTGGTCAAGGGTGCTTTGTCCGTGAAGTAATCCTTGCCCGCATCCATCACGCGGATGCCCAATGTGCAACGGTCGCTGGGGATGGCGGCACCGGCCACTAATTTGACCTCGGCATCGGCCAGCACTTCTTCTTCGCTGCGGGCGGCCTTGGCCTGCGGATACATTTTTACATACCGCTCCACCTTGGCCGGGTCGGGGTCATAAATCCACTTGAGCGTAGCTCCGGCTTCAATCAAGCCGTTGCACTGCCCGCCAATATGTCCATGGTCCAACCCGATAGCCGCGAAAACAAATTCGCCGTCCTTAACAACGGGGTTGGGTTTGCCCTTGGGGGCATAATTCATGCCGTCTGCGTTCATACAAATCACTCATTTCGTATAGTTTTGTGTTGATTATACTGCAAGGGCGCACAGGGTCAATAAACAGCGCAAATAAAAAATTCAGTCGATTAGTGTCACTCATCGACTGAATTTTGTTTGTGCCATTAATAAATGCGCCCGACAGGATTCGAACCTACGACCTTCCGCTCCGGAGGCGGACGCTCTATCCCCTGAGCTACGGGCGCATCGCGCATATTTTATATCACCCTGCGCAATCATGCAACTTGACTATAACCATCTTTTCTCTTGCCCGCACAAATCGGTTGAGCTACATTAAACAAATCGCACCTTATAAATGAAGCGAAGGAGAACCCACATGAAAATCGAACTGCGAAAAATCACCGACGACAATGTAGGCGACTTGTTGGACTTGCAAGTGACAGAAGGTCAAGAGGACTACGTAGGCAGCAACTTGGACAGCTTGGCCACCGCCTACATCTGCGACAACAACGGCGGCCGCGCAATCCCCTACGCCATCTACGCCGGGGATGAAATGGTCGGCTTTGTCATGTACGGCTACCTGCCCGAAGCTTATGACGACACCTACGGCGAAGATTGCTACTACCTGTGGCGGTTCATGATCGACAAGAACCACCAAGGCAAAGGCTACGGCACCCAAGCCATCGCACAAGTCTTGGACGAAATCCGCCAAAAACCCCACGGCGCAGCCCAACACTGCTACACCCAATACGAGCCGGAAAACATCCCCGTGAAAAAAATGTACGAGAAGTTGGGCTTCGAAGAAACCGGAGAAGAAGACGATGGCGAATTAATCATGCGCATGAAGATATAACTAGATAAAAATTTGTCGCAACCCCGCACGTCGTGTATGATTCACTGCAGGTGATGAAATGTTGCGACGTGTATACATAGAAATAGATGAACAAGGCAACCACGGCGTGTTACCGTTAACGCCGCCACGCAAGGTGTCTTTGCGCCCGGTAATTTTGGTTGCCAACAGCGCGCGTACCATCATCCGCACCGCCACTTTACCCGACGGCTACAAACTCAACGCCAAAACCAAATGGGCGCAAGTGTTAGCTGCATTCCCCTTGGGCCGCGCATTAAATGAAAAAACACACCTCTTCGACGGTAGCGTATACCGCAATGCAGAAGGGCGCGTTATTTTTTGTATGGTGGCACTACCGTTGGAGGTATCCGAAGCGATAACAGAACAAGCCACAGCACTGCCAGATTTCGGCGGCGGCAACCTCAAAAAAATCGCAGCGATGGAAACCATGGAAACTGTACTATTCCGCCATTTTTGCACCGCGCAGGACACGCAAAACATGCCCGCCACACAAGCGGCGCTCGCTACCCGCTGGGTCATCTACCCCTGCGCCGACGGCATCAAAATCTTAATCATCCGCCACAACACCCCCGAAGCAGTACGCTTCTTGCCCCTCGCGCCGCCTCACTTCGAAGCCGCTTTGCACCGCACCCTGGCCGAGAACCCACCCGGTGAAGTCATCCTACCTACCCGTCCATTATGGAGCGATGCGTGGGTACATACCCGCGCCACCCTCGTACAATTTTTCAAATCCGAAGCAATCAAAGTCACCGACTTCGATTTATAAAGCATCCGATTTGTTAGCGATGCGCCAATATAACAAGTCGGGGTTATACAAATCCGCAGACGATAAGGTCGTCAATAATTCGGGGATGTCCGAAGGATAGATTTTGCCTTGAATGTGGATGACAGCATTGGATTTGCCTTCGTATGCGCTGGCTTCGGTGATATCTTGCGGCGCAAAGCTTGACCACAAAATATTTTTTACATACATATGGAACCGCTCGCCATCAAAATTAATTTCCTCCCCCATCCATATCGGCTTGCGCAGCAAACCGGCATCACTTGCATCTTGCAAAAAGAATGAATTATACGCTTGACGCAATTGCGTAAAAAACGCATCGTAGGATGGCACATCACCCTGCTTGAAAAAACGCCGCGTATCATCGTGATACACCATCGTAAAGAGACGCTCCGCTGTCATAATTTCCCCACCGTCGGCGACTTGCAACATGTCTTGTATCCCTTTAATATCGCAGAATAATATTTCATCCGCCGCTTTGCCCTCTTTGAAAATGCATCCGCGCTCATAAACAAACACGCTTTGCTTTTTGCAATTATGCAGCATGGTTTTAATAAGAAGAAAAATAATAAAAATAAAAACCACCAAAACGATCGCCGACGCAATTAAATTAAATAAATTACGCTCCTGCGCAACGCTTGATAATTCTTGAATAAAAATATGAATGAATAACGAAAAAATGAGGCATACAAAAAAAGCACCCCAAACATAATAAAAGACCCGCTTGAACATTTCCATGAAAGTGGATGATTTGCTCCATATTAATGCGCCCCATTTATCTTCCATGCGACATCACCCTTCTTATGACATATGTCCTATTGCGCAAATTATATCACATGGTATTATCGCATTTATAATGTGCTTATTATTTTTCGGGAGGGAATACCATGACCAAGAGCATCATCCGCGACAAGTCATTGGCCGCAGCCGGCAACAAGAAAATCGAATGGGTAAAAGAATTTATGCCCGTATTGTCACAAATCGAGGAACGCTTCAAGCGCGAGCAGCCCTTTAAGGGCATGCGCATTGCCGTATGCGTCCACTTGGAAGCCAAGACCGCTTACTTAGGCAAGGTGCTGGCCGCAGGCGGTGCGGAAATCGCCGTTACGGGTTCCAATACGCTCAGCACCAAGGACGAAATCTGCGCGGGGCTGGATTCGCAAGGGTACAACGTATACGCTTGGCACAACGCCACCGAAGAAGAATATTGGGATCATTTGATTAAAACATTGGAATTCAAGCCTCACATTGTCATCGATGACGGTGGCGACTTCATGCAACTGCTGCACGGCGACTACGCCCACTTGGGCGAAAATCTCATCGGCGGCTGCGAGGAAACCACCACCGGCATCAACCGCCTGAAAGCCCGCGTGCGCGAAGGCACGCTCAACTTCCCCATGATGGCCGTCAACGATGCCGACTCCAAGCACCTCTTCGATAACGTACACGGCACGGGGCAATCCGTTTGGGATTCGATTATGTATACGACCAATGTCATGCTCACCGGGCGTGATGTGGTCGTAGCGGGTTATGGCTTCTGCGGCAAGGGCGTGGCCATGCGTGCCAAAGGCTTGGGGGCACGTGTTATCGTGACCGAAGTCAACCCGTGGCGCGCAATGGAGGCCGTCATGGATGGCTTCACCGTCATGAAAATGGACGATGCCGCCCGCATCGGCGAGTTCTTCGTAACCGTAACGGGTTGCAACGATGTCATCACTGCCCGCCACTTTGAAGTCATGAAGCACAACGCCTTCCTCACCAACGCAGGCCACTTCGACGTAGAAGTCAACCTCGTGGAGCTGGAAAAAATGGCCGTCAAAAAAGAAATCCGCCGTCCCTTCATCGAAGGCTACCATATGAAAGACGGCCGCGTCCTCAACTTGCTGGCCGAGGGCAAACTAGTAAACATCGTAGCGGGCAACGGCCACCCCGCCGATATCATGGACATGTCCTTCGCCTTGCAAGCCATGGGTGCCGAGCATTTGGCCAAAAACGGCAAAACCTTAAAACCCGACCTCTACAACATCCCCATAGAAGTGGATCGCGAAATCGCACTCATGAAGTCCAAGGCCATGGGGCTGGGTTTAGACGTCCTCACCCCTGAGCAGGAGAAGTATTTTAACGGGTACTATTAATAGAGTAGTTTGCTATCGGCAATGCGAATAATAAATATGCCGTGAAAAGGTTTGAAGCCCTTGCTGTGCAGCAAGGGCTTTTTATTTGGTGAGCAAGAAAATTGCAAGCCGCTCCGTTGATGAAATTTTCAACTGGTGGCAATTTGCCACCAGTTGTTTTGTGCGCAGTAATTTTCATTTATCCGGTTATAATCCCCCACACCTACCCCTTGACACCCAAACAATATTCCTGTATCTTGCCCAGTAATAAACCGATGAAGCGGGAGTAAAGACCATCAAGCGCCATACAGAGAGTCCGGGCAGCTGAGATCCGGGCAGGTAAGTCGAAACTTTGTATCGACATGCGGATGGTTAAATGGGCCGCCGAGGGCATGGTCAAAGGCGCAATTACGCCGAGTATTCCATGACGTGTGGGCATACGTGAGTTGCCGGGGGTATGTTGGTACCCCGCCAAGCGCGCCGTAACAGGCGAATCAGGGTGGCACCGCGGATTATATTCGTCCCTGGCAAAATATTTTATTTTGCCGGGGATTTTTATTTTCTCGGCACAGAGGAGGAAGTAAGATGAAAAAGATGATTGGGTTGGTGCTGTTGGCGGGTATGCTGGTATTGGCTGCTTGCGGCGGGTCAGGGGATTACCGTTATCGCATTGGTGTCATCCAGTTGATGGACCATACCTCGTTGAACGAAATCCGCGAGGCGTTCTTGGACGAAATGGAGCGGCTGGGGTTTGATGATGTGGACTTTGACATCCAAGTGGGGCCGGGGGTGGACATGACGGTGTTGACTTCCATCACGCAAGTATTTGTGGGCAACCGGGTGGATTTGATTATGGCCATTACCACACCGGCCACCCACGCCGCTGCCAATGTTACTTCCGATATCCCCATTGTTTTTGGTGCAGTGAGTGACCCACTGCACGCGGGGTTTGTGACCGACCTTAACCACCCCGACCGCAATATTACGGGCACGTCGGACAGCTTGCCTGTGGAATTGGTGTTTGACTTGGCGCGGCAGCTTACGCCCGATGCACGTGTTTTTGGGCTTGTTTACAATTTGGCAGAGGATAACTCCGTGGCCATTATCGAACGGGTCAAGGCATATCTGCGTGCCAATGGGTTATCGTACTATGAGGCTACGGTGACCAGTACAATTGATGTGCAGGCCGCTGCGCTGTCGCTGGTGGGGCGTGTGGATGCGTTTTTTACCCCCACAGACAATACTGTGGCATCCGCAATGCCGGTGTTCGCGCAGGTAGCGATGGACGCAGGGTTGCCGATTTACACGGGCGCGGATTCGATGGTGCGCGACGGCGGATTTGCCACTGTGGGCGTCAACTACACAATTTTGGGGCAAGAAACTGCGCGTATCGTGGCGCAGGTATTGGAAGGCACTCCCATTTCCGAAATCCCCGTGGTGGTGATGTCGGAGTTTACTCCCACCATCAACCGCGCATTCGCCGAGGCGCTGGGTATTGATGTAGATGCGTTGGGCGATGTGAATTTACACTAGGAGGGGCATATAAGTGCTAACTTTCGTAGCGTTATCCGGCGCGGTCCAAATGGGATTGATTTTGTCGTTGCTGGCGTTGGGGATTTTCATTGCGTATCGGATACTGGGCGTGCCGGATTTGACGGTCGAGGGTAGCTATGCGATGGGGGCGTCGGTGAGCGCAATACTCACCGTCGCCGGGCAGCCATTTTTGGGGTTGGTGTTGTCCATTGTGGCCGGGGTGGCTGCCGGATTATGTACTGCATTCTTGCAAACGAAAATGCGCGTCCAGCCGATTTTGGCGGGTATCTTGGTCATGATGGCTGCTTTTTCGGTCAATTCACATATCATGGGCAGACGGCCCAACATTCCGTTACTGCGGGAAGACACGCTGTTTACGCTATTGGGCGACCGCTTAGACAACATACAAGCCGCGCGTTTTGTTATACCGATTGCGGTGGTAGTCATTGTGAGCGTGGGGTTAGGCATCTTTTTTTACACACGGCTGGGTTTGGCCGTCCGCGCTACGGGCGACAACGAAGAAATGTGCCGCGCATCGTCCATCAACACGACCAAAACGAAGATGATGGGGCTGGCACTGGGTAATGCCATTGCAGCCCTAAGCGGCGGCTTGATAGCGCAATACCAAGGATTTGCGGACCTTCATATGGGCCGTGGCATGGTGTTGACTGCGTTAGCGTCTTTAATTATTGGCGAAGCGATCTTCGGACGGCGTATGATCTTGTGGAATATTGGCGCAGTAATAGCGGGTGCAGTTATTTACCGCATTATTATTGCATGGGCATTGAGTACGCGCATTAACCAAACCAACCTACAGATCATTACGGCTGTTTTCGTGGCGGTGGCAGTGTCCTTCCCCGCGATCAAGGAGCATTTTATGCTATTCAAGTTGAAGCGGGCGGCAAAGCTGAAAAGGCAGGAGGCACAACGCGATGCTTAGATTTGAGAACGTTTCCAAGACTTTCCACGCGGGTACACCCAACGAGCGCATCGCGTTGGATGACGTCAATTTATTTTTGCCCAAGGGCGATTTCGTCACCATCGTGGGCGGCAACGGCGCAGGCAAAACCACGCTCATGAACGCAGTATCGGGTGTTTTCCTAGCAGACAGCGGGCGCATTGTATTGGACGAGCAAGACATCACCTTTTTGCCGGAGTACAAACGCGCGCGACACATTGGGCGCTTGTTCCAAGACCCCATGAAGGGCAGCGCACCCAACATGACCATTTTGGAAAACTTGACGCTGGCGTATCGGCAAGCAGAAGGATTGCGCTTCCGCATTGGAATTGGCAAAGCGTTGACCCAATTCTTCCGCGAAAAGCTTGCGCAGCTTGACCTGGGCCTCGAAAACCGGCTCAAAACCAAAATGGGGCTACTCTCCGGCGGCCAAAGGCAAGCGGTGACGCTCATGATGGCGACGTTGAGCACCCCCAAATTGCTGATGTTGGACGAACATACCGCCGCTCTCGACCCTGCAACCGCAGACAAAGTCCTGCGCCTAACCCAAGAAATCATCCAGCGCGACCAAATCACCACCCTAATGGTGACGCACGACATCCCCTCTGCCTTGGCATTGGGCAACCGTACCATCATGTTGCAAAACGGCAAAGTTGTACTGGACATCACAGGCGAAGAACGCCGCGCACTAACCGTGGAAAAATTAATCGCAATGTTTACGACTGGTGTTCAACAACCACAATAGTTGTGAACCCCACAAATATGCGGTATACTGATTTTAAATAATCATTCTACGTGCCGAAGGGGGCCGCCCATGTACGCCATCGGAGATAAAATCGTATACCCGCCATACGGTGCGGGTGTTATCGAGAACATCGAGGAAAAGGAAGTAGACGGGCAATTGCTGACATACTATGCGTTGCATATCCCCGTAGGCAACCTGAAAATCCTTATTTCTGCGGCCAAGGCACCCACGCTGGGTGTGCGGCCCATCTACGCCAAAGGCGAAATGCTGGGCGTCATCCAAGGCATCATGAACGACCCCATCGTCATGTCCGACAATTGGAACCAACGCTACAAAGACAACATGGAGCTGATTAAATCCGGCAACCTGACCGATGTATCGCTGGTATACCGCAATCTCATGCTGCGCGAACGCGAGCGCGGCTTGTCCACCGCAGAAAAAAAGATGATGACCAGCGCCAAGCAAGTCATCCTATCGGAACTCATGCTATCGCAAGAAATAGACAAACCCGAAGCGGAAATTATCCTGGACGAGACGTTCGGGTAATCATTTATGTACTTTGACGCGCATATACACAGTGCGGTATCGCCCGATTCCCAAATGGATGCGGCGATGGTCATTGACACGTTGCGCCGCCAAGGGCTGGGCACCACATTTACAGAGCATTGCGACTTCCCGCCGTACAATTTCATGGTGGACTTTGACCGCTACGAGCGCGAGTACCGCCCCCTGCGCAGCGACTCCGTGCTGATGGGACTAGAACTGACGCTCAACGAAGAACACCACGCGCAAAACACACAAATCGCCGCCGGGGATTGGGATTTTATCCTAGGTTCAATACATTATGTAGACGGGATTAACCTGTTTTATGACGCGGATACCCAACCCGCCAACCAACTAATACACCGCTATTTGACCGATATGAAAGCCATGGTCGAATCATGCGGTTTTTTTGATTCCTTGGCGCACATCGACTACATCTGCCGGTACAGCACCGCCGCCAATGAAATCTTCCTGTACGAAAACTACCCCGAAGCTTTTGACGCCCTCTTCACCGCCTTGGCGGAGCGTAACCTAGCCATGGAAATCAGCACCAAGCGGCTAGGTAATGCACGCAATCGGCAAGCGCTATTCAACCTATACAAACGCTTTGCAAAATTGGGCGGGCAATACGTAACCATCGGTTCGGATGCGCATATGCCGGAGCAATTGGGCAAGGATATTATTAAAGCCCAGAAAATTGCGAACGAAGCGGGGCTAACTGCCGTGTACTTCCGCGAGCGCAAGCGTTGTGCGTGTAAATAAAACTTATTCATCGAAAGGATGATTCATATGCTACGCAACATTAATTTGATAATCGAAGCCGACTACGCGGCCATGAGCAAGAAAGCGGCAGATATCTTTGCGCGGGAGGTGGCGGGTGCACCTGCGGGGGTGTTTGGTTTTGCTACCGGCTCGACGCCGGAGGGTATGTATGCCGAACTGGCGAAGCAACGCGCGGATGGTGCGGACTTCTCGGGGATTACTACTTTTAATTTGGATGAGTATCATCCGATACAGCCCGATGATGCGCAGAGTTATGCTTATTATATGAAGCAACGCGTTTTTGACCCGCTGGGTATTGTGCGGACCAATTTGCCTAACGGCACCGCGCCCGACCCTGTGCGGGAGTGTGTTGATTATGAAAACAAACTCGCCATCGCGGGCGATATGATGATGCAGATTTTGGGCATCGGCAATAACGGGCACATCGGATTTAACGAACCAGGCGAGGTTTTTGCTGCGCAGGCGGCTTATGTGCCGTTGGCGCAGGCTACCATTGATGCCAACGCGCGGTTGTTTGACGATGCATCGCAAGTGCCGCGCCACGCGTTGACCATGGGCATCCACGCCATCATGATGGCGAAGAAAATTTTGTTATTGGTAAGCGGTCAGGGCAAGGCCGCAATTTTAGCGGCGGCGTTGACGGGGCCGATTACCCCGCAAGTGCCCGCTTCGATTTTGCAATTGCACCCCCACGTAACCGTCGTGGCCGACACTGCGGCTGCTTCCGCGCTGTAATCCATGACCGCGCCCGATACGGCCAAGAACCAAGGCGCCTTTGTTAAACAGGCAAGCATCATTGCCCTATCGATGTTGATTGGGCGGGTGCTGGGCTTTATATACCGTTTGCCCTTGACGGGATTGCTGGGCGATGAGGGCAACGCTTGGTATTCGATGGGATATTCGGTGTATACGGTGGTGCTGTTGGTCACCGCGGGGGCGTTGATTCCTGCAGTTTCCAAGCTGGTGAGTGAGCGCATGGCCTTGGGGCAGATGCGCAATGCACATTGCATGTTCCATACGGCGTTGAAGGTCTCGACGATCATGGGGTTTGCGGCGGCGTTGATGCTTTGGTTTGGTGCGCGGTTTATTTCCAATATAATGTTAAATTCGCCGCAGGCGTTTTATGCCATACGCGCATTGGCACCGGCGATGGTACTTTTGGGGCCGCTGGGTGCTTTTCGCGGGTATTTTATGGGGATGAAAACCGCTTTCCCCATGGCTGTATCGCAAGTGAGTGAACAAATTTTTAACGTGGGCTTTTCGTTGTTTCTTGCGTTTTTGTTTTTTGATGCGGAGCGGTTGCATCGGTCGGTGGCAGGCGCAGCAGCGGGCACGGGCATTGGCGTGCTGGTGGGGCTGGTTGTGCTGATTTTCCTGTACAGCCTAGTACAGCGCGATTATCAAAGGCAAATGGTCAAGGACTTGAGCCGCCCGCTTGAAACCGAACGCCAGCAAGCCAAGATATTATTCGCCATGGCGGCACCCATTACGTTGAGCATGGTGATGCTGGCCCTTACCTCGCCGTTGGATTTTAGCATGGCTAACGCGCGGTTGGCGTATTCCGGTGTATTTAACGAATTTGAAATCAGCGAGTTGGTGGGGCAGTTTGGCGGCAAATTTATCTTGCTGACCGGCTTGCCCGTGGCAATGGCAGGAGCATTATCTCATGCCGTCACACCTGAAATATCTGCATCACATTCCCTGCAAGACAAACAAGCCGTGTGCGGCAGCGTCAATACCGCGTTGCGCTTGGCAATGTTAATATCCATACCGGCAGCGGTGGGGTTGGCGGTTATGGCCGACCCCATATTGGCGTTACTGTTTCCTTCCTTCCCGGATGGCGGTTTTATGTTGATGTGGGGGGCGGCATGTGTCGTGTTTATGGCCATCAACCAAATATTGACCGCAACTTTGTTTGGTGTGGGCAAGCCGTACATGCCGGTAGTTGCGGCGGGTGTGGGGTTGTTGGTAAAAATCCCTATAAATCATTACTTAATGGCCGTGCCGGAAATCAATATTTTGGGCGCAGTAATCAGCACCATTGTCTGCTTTATTGTAGCCGCCTTATTAAATTTATTTTTCTTATACCGTGCAACTGGGCTCATGCCGCGCTTTGGCGAAGCCATGGGCAAGCCGCTGGTAGCCACGACCCTAATGGGCGTGACGTGTTTTGTCCTGCATGCGGTGCTGGCAATGATCATGCCCGGACGCGCAGCCACGGTGTTTACACTCATCCTCGGCGTGCTGGTGTATGTAACGGTGCTGATGATTGTACGCGGCGTGCGAGAGGAAGATGCCGCATTGTTGCCAATACCCAAAAGTTTGAAGCGCCGGATAATATAAATTTTAGTTAATAATCGGAAACCTTTCCCACAAGTGTACGAGTTTTATGGTACACTTTTTTTGTTGAAAAAACTTTTTTATTAAAATATGAAATGTTTTCTTGCTAACTTCCCTATAGTAAAGTGCATTGAGGAGGTGAAACGAATTGGAATACCCTGCGCCCCGGATACCGCGGGCATTCGCACAGCACGGCACGATTGTCAAGATATTGAACGCAACGATGGACGAATTTAACCACGACGAACAATGCGCCATCCACTACCATCACTTGCTGGACATGCCGCCGTGTGACATTGCGAATACCGTACAACTATCCGAACGCCACGTACTGAGCGCGATTTACCTATTTGCAGCACGCATCGACGAAAAGCTGGAATTTTTTAGAAAAGTGCAACCCCACGATGACAACGACGTATTACCGGTATGCGATATTTTGCTGCCTTGGGGTGCATAATAAACAAGAGGTGGTTCACATCCTCCTAAAAAAGACAACCGACGACATCAGTGTCTTACTCGCCCGATTGCAACGTAACGAACCACACGCCTTTGAGGGGTTGTACAACAAATGCAGCGGGTACGTGTCCTTTGTATGTGCAAAATTTTGTGATAACAAGGAAGATGTGGAAGAAATTGTACAGGATACCTTCGTCATCGCCTTCAAAAAAGCCAACGAACTCCGTAGCGAAACCTTGCTTTCCTACCTGCGCAAGATTGCCGTGCATGAATGCTTTCGTCGGCGCAAGGCCAACAGCCGCCGCTTGATCCTAACCGCCGCGGCAGATGACTTGCCCTACGACCTGCTCGAATTGGACAAAGCCCTATTGCCGGAAGATGCATTGCTGGACAAAGAAAGGCAAGCCCAAGTACTGGTAGCCATCAGCAAATTACCCAAAACCCAGCGCGAAGTGATTTACCTCTATTACTACATAGACTTTTCCACCAAACAGATTGCCGAACTCATGGAATGCACGCCCAACTGCGTGTGTATTACCTTGACCCGCGCACGCAAGACACTCAAGCGCAACTTGGAACAAGACCGCTTGCCCGCCATCGCCGCCAAAGCATTGGTTTTATTACCTTTGGCCGCTTTATTCTTGGCAGAAGAATCTACTTATCTGGCGGCATACCAACCGATAATATTGGCATGCACGGCAACTACCGCAACCGCCGCCGCTGCCACGACCACCACCACAAGCGCCATCGCAGGTTATATAGCTGCGGCTTGTGCCACATTGATTTTGGGCACCGCTGTATCCGTGTACATACATTTGCAAACGGAACCGGAAACGGTACTGGCCACTCCACCCGCCGCAACTACTCCGGCACCCACATCCGCTACGCCACCCCCGCCCCTGTTGACGCCCGCGCCCACCACGCCACCGCCAACGACCCCCGCACCCACCACCACGCCGGAGACCACCCCAGCACCCACCACCGCACCCCCTACCCCCGTACCCACGCAACCCCCGCCGCCGCCAACATCACCCGCACCCCCTAGCCCCATTGAAGATTTGCCACCCCCCGACCGCACGCAAAACGTCTTGGCCGCATTGGCGCAAGCCCACACGCAAGCGCAGCTTGATCAAATTCTGGCAAATTACGGTTTTGCGTTTGATACGGATATACACACGCCCACAGATGTGCATCTTAGCTTTCATCGCTTTAATGAAGGTTCCGGGGATATATGGGTGGGCATGGCAACAAGTACCAGCGATAACGCCTGGCGCATGCAATACACTTTTTACGCAGGCGAAATCGTCTCCAAAGACAGTGTAGATTTATATATCTGGATGCAAAATTAACTTGATTTCACAGAGAGGAAATAAAATCATGAAAAAATTGTCATTGAAAAAGGCAATCGCATTCCTTTTGGCGGCGATTATCACAGCCTCGACGCTGGGCTTCTTCGCCCTGGGTGACCCGCCCGACCCGTATTTGTGGGGCTTTACCGGAGGCGGCACGGCGCATACGCGTTTTGCACTGCGCAACCGCACCAATGGCCGCGTCGTGGGCACGTTCTGTATGGCCATCAATATTTATGGCATCGGGCAGACCTTCCGCCGCGTGGGCCAAGGCGACATGCAAAACTATGTAGAGCTAAGCCCCGTAGCCATTCAAGAA
>WQVD01000010.1 GCA_009781755.1 Defluviitaleaceae bacterium
ACTTGGACATGCATGGGTAGATGTATTTACGCAAAATCAATAGAAAAGAAAAAAGCCCATATTCATGGGCTATTTTGATTAAGCTAACGGGGGGATTCGAACCCCCGACCTATTGATTACGAATCAATTGCTCTACCAACTGAGCTACGTCAGCGTGCAACGGGCAATATAGCAAATTTTTATGCGAATGTCAAAAACATTTCACGCGATTTACAGCGTGCGCATATCCTGTTCATACCGATATCATTAAATGGAGTGATGGATATGATTTTCCGTAATCGGCCGCCCAGTCCGCTTTTTGCGCGGCGGGGGGTGCGTTTGCCGCCCGAAGTGCCCGCAACTGAGGTGGAAATGGAATCACCCATGCGCCTTTTTCCGTTGGACTTTACATCAGGCGCGCAATCGGGGACGCACCGTGCGGTTAATCCGCTTGTTCACCGCAGCAATGCGTTGGGGCAGTCTTATCCTGCGATGCAACCGCCGAATGTGCTTGCGCATCAACAGGAGCATGCGTCCATGCAAGCCCGGCCGCATGCACTCGCACCCCAGCAGGGGCATGCCCCCACGCACGCTCCTGCACCTATGCAAGCCGCCGCACCGCCCGCCGTTCCCATGGGGCGTGAGCAAGCAGCTGAGCAATTTAACCGGGTGAATAAAAGCTTGCCCGACGGCGTGCACTACGAACCCTTGGACGAGCAAACATTAAAGTTGTTGCGCGACAACGGCCATTTGCCGCCGCTCCCTGGTCCTGGTGATGCCCCCGCACCCCCCCGGCCTGCAGAGGCACTTATGCGCAATGACAACGCGGATTCCCATTTAATGCCCGATCCCGCACCCATGCCGCAAACCCGGCACGCGGAGCCGCGTCACGTAGCACCCCAACGCCAAGACCCCCCGCATGAAGACGAACCGGCAAAAAAAATCAAGCAACTTATCCAAGACAGTCACAACGCGTTTAATTTTTATTCGCAACTGGCGCATACGTTAGACGCAGACGGCACACACGAGGACGCGGTCATTGTGTTCCAATCCATGGCCGACGACTGCGCCGAACATGTGCGGATTTATGGCGATATTGCACGCGTGCGATACGGCGTTCATTTTATTCCGGCGGATGTGCATATAAAAACAAATCTCCCGTTCGACCAAGCATTGAAGCTGGCAACGCGGGAGGAGAATAAAATGATCCAAACATTGGCCAATGTATTGCAAGAAGCCAATGACATCACCATCGAGCGTGAGTTGCAATACATCTTCAATAAGAAAAATGTGGGCTTTCATCGTTTGATGCTTTTGGATTCTTGAAGATGTTGACTTCTTGACTACATGCGGACGGGTTACTATAATGCCCTCGATATGTAGGAGGTGCTACGGATGGTTAAAACGAAACTGGGTGTTTCGGTTGGATTGTTGGCTGCGGGTATATATTTCATCGGGCTGATAGCCATGACTCCATTGTTGTTGGCAGCCGGTTATGTAATCATCATGGAAGAAGATGCGTGGCTGCGTAAATCCGCAATACGCGCTGTGGTTATTGTGGTTTCATTTGCAGTATTATCGACCTTTTTGGGATTATTGGACAATTCGACAACGTTAATAACAAACATTGTACAATTGTTCCGTATATCAGCCAGCACAGCAGATATTGATCGCGTTATTCGGATATTGCAAATGATATTGAATATAAGCGAACGTGTAGTTTTGTTGGTCATGGGTTTTGTTGCATTGCGTCAGGGGATGGTACGCCTTGCCCCGGTAGATAACCTTATGGACAACCACATGTAAGACGCACGGCGGCCTCCCAGCCTGCCAAGCGGCGTTGTGCATCCTGCGCATCCATTTGCGGGGCGAAGGTGCGGTCAATGCCCCTGTTGGCGGTAATGTCGCCGGTAGATGACCAATAACCGACGGCCAAGCCCGCCAAGTACGCAGCACCCAACGCAGTGGTTTCAATAATTAAGGGGCGTTCGATTTCTACCCCAAGTATATCTGCTTGAAATTGCATAAGAAAATTATTGGCACAAGCTCCTCCATCCACGGGGAGCTTTTTTATTTGTGTTTGTGCGTCTTGTGTCATGGCGGTTACGATGGCGTGTGTTTGGTAGGCCATGCTTTCTAATGCGGCGCGGACGATGTGCGCGCGGCTGACGCCACGGGTCAAACCCGTGATTGTGCCGCGTGCGTGCGTATCCCAATACGGTGCGCCCAATCCTACAAAAGCGGGCACGATGTACGCACCGTTGGTGTCGGATACGCTCAAGGCAATGGCTTCCGTTTCTGCCGCGTGGGTGATGAGGTTGAGTTCGTCACGCAGCCACTGCACGATGGCCCCGCCGATGAATACACTGCCTTCCAATGCATACTGCACGCGTCCGCCATAAGACGCCGCCATGGTGGTGATGAGCCCGTGCTTGGATGCCACGGGTGTTTCGCCGGTATTGTACAAAAGGAAGCAGCCCGTGCCGTAGGTGTTTTTCGCGCGGCCGGCCTCGAAGCATGCCTGGCCGAACAACGCTGCCTGTTGATCCCCGGCGATGCCCGAAATGGGGATTTCTTTGCCGAAGACGGCGGTATGCGCTACCACTTCCGATGATGACTTGACCTCGGGCAACAAGGACGCAGGGATGTTGAGCAATCGCAAAATTTCTGTATCCCACGCGCAGGTATGTATGTTGTAAAGCATGGTGCGGGATGCGTTGGTGTGGTCGGTTACGTGGGTCTTGCCGTTGGTAAGGTTCCATATGAGCCATGTGTCCGCTGTGCCGAAGGCGAGTTCGCCGCGTTCGGCTTTTTCGCGTGCGTTGGGAACATGATCGAGCAGCCACGCCAACTTCGTAGCGGAGAAGTACGCGTCGGGTTTTAATCCCGTTTTCGCGCGGAAAAAATCTTCGTGGCCGTCATTAAGCAGTTGGTCGCTATGACCGGCGGTGCGGCGGCATTGCCAAACGATGGCGTTATGTATGGGTTTGCCGGTTGCACGGTCCCACACGAGGGTGGTTTCGCGCTGGTTGGTGATGCCCAGCGCGGCGATGTCCGCGGCGGTTAACCCGGCTTTGGCCAATGCATCCTTGGCTACGCCCAATTGTGTTTCCCACAGTGCGGCGGGGTCGTGCTCTACCCAACCGGGTGCGGGATAAATCTGCGTGAAATCGCGTGCGGCACTGGCGGCAATGCGTCCTTGCTTGTCAAAAATGATGCACCGCGAGCCGGTGGTTCCCTGATCAAACGCCACGATATACCGCATACAAATCAACTCCCGTAATCTTGTAAAATCCGCGCCAATGCCTCATCGTCGTAGATGAAGATGCCCGCTTCCAACAATGCCAAATCATACACGGGCAATGTGTTGACGGTAGAAGTGGTAACTTCCTTCAACGCACCACCCGAATGTGCGGCATAAAATACCGCGACAAAACCGTCCACAACCGTCACGACATAACGGTGCGTGGGTGCAGCTTCTTCGTAAACGGGCGTGTGGTTGGCATCCATGATTGTGGGCGTGTTGATATAAATGGCATCAACGGCGGCTTCATATTCAATGTCCGGCGCCGCTTCATGCGCAACCACCAACTGTCGGATGGAAATAAAATAACCGAAGACAATGCCAAAAGTGATCGATACCAAACACGCGGCTAACGCAAATATATGCCAATTTCTCTCTAGCAGGTTTTTGTCTGACATGGTACACCTCGAATCGCGGGCGATACGCCCTTTTTTTCGAAGTGTTGCCGAGAAAATGGAAAATTATTCTTTATTTGTTACGCGGGCATCGCCCCATACGCGCTCCAAGTTGTAAAATTGGCGGTTTTCATTGTCAAACAGGTGCACGATGACCGAACCGTAGTCCAACAGTACCCAGTTGCCCGCGCTTACGCCCTCGGTATGGCCTAGTTGCAAGCCGTGATTACGCAGCGTTTCTTGTGTGGTGTCGGCCAGCGCAGCCAGTTGCGGTTGGCTATTGCCCGTAGCGATGACGAAATAATCCGCAATCGTGGACACGCCGCGCAAGTCCATGACCACAATGTCTTGGCCAAATTTTGCGTCTAATGCCTCGCGTAAGGCGTTAACAGCCCGTGTTTCCATGGATGAATCGTTCATTTCTTGCCTCCGTTTTTTAGTGCCGCCAACGCATTATAACCGTCGGGATGCACGGGATGGTTTGCTTGTGTTTCTTCCTTGATGGTGTATTTTATGCCTACTAGCAGCGCTTTGTCCATGTGGGTGTATGCGTGTTTGCGCATTTGTGCCAATGGGGGGTAGTCGTCGCGGTAGGGTTCAATAAAATCTGCCAGCATGACAATTTTATCTAACAAAGTCATGTGCCCGTGGCCAGTGGAATGGTAGCGGATGGCTTGTAAGATTTCTGGGTCGGTGACGTAAAAATCCCGCTTGGCGGATTCCGCCCCCATGGGGCCGTGCGTTAGATCGACCTGTGCGAAATGCGTGCTGTTCAAGTCAATGCCCCATTTTGCGCACAGCGCACGCTTTTTGTCCGTGGAGTATTCTTTGGCGCAATCATGCAAAAGCGCTGCCCAGCGTGCTTTTTCCACATCAGCGCCATAAAAACGCGCCAGTTGTTCGGCTTCTTTAATCACGCCCAACGTATGCACGAAGCGCTTGGTGGACAACCGTTTTTGCAACGATGTCTTCACAGCGTCAAACGAAAAAGACCCGCGATATAAATTATGCGCATGGGCATAATCTTCTACGGGCCGTGGCACCAGCGTGCGCACGCTTTTGCCTTGGGCGAAATGACGGCGTACCTTGGTGCTGGAGATATCTATTTTTTTCATATCCAATAAAAAAATCCGCTCGTTGCAACGCTTATTGATGGCAGCGATGGTGGCATTCATGTCTTTTTTCGTGTAGCCGGGGCGCGGCACGGCGATGAAATGCACCGTCTCCAACAATTCTTCGGCGTTTTTCCATGTTAATAATTGCGCCAGTGCGTCTGCGCCTATGATGAAATAGAGTTTGGCGTCGGGGGCGCAGCTTGATTTTAATTTGCGGGCGGTGTCGATGGTGTAAGACGCGCCTTCGCGGTCAATCTCCATGCGGGATACGTCAAAAAACGGGTGGTCGCACGTGGCCAGCAACGTCATTTGGTAGCGGTGCTCGGCTGCAGAAATGTCCGCGTTATTTTTGTGTGGCGGCTGCCCGCACGGCATAAACAATACCCGCTGCGGCGCAAAAGAGGCCAGCACCGCTTCTGCCACGGTTATATGCCCGTAATGAATGGGGTCAAATGTACCGCCCATCACCGCCAAGCTTTGGCAATGCGTTAAATAATCACGCGTAGATGTCATGGAATCGTTCCTTTCGGTTAAATCATATCATACCCGTCGCCTATAAGTCACACATAAACGAGTTGTACATAGAATAGCAGTAAAATTGATGAAAGGTTGTGCTACGTGGGAGCATTTGAATTGCAAACCGATAGGAACCCCGAAGTGGGTGCCATTGACGCGAAAGAAACCATGCAGGGCCATATTCCCCCGCCGCCGCCAAAGATTAAAGACGAGTGCATTGTCGCGTACAAAGTATACGATAGCTGCCGCAGGCAAAGCTGCCTAACGTTTAAGGAATTGGGCATGCCGATGAAAAAACAAGCGCATCAAGGCCCGGACGAACCCATCGACATCCCCGATGGAGCCACCGGCATCAATATCGATGGCTTAAAAATCGCCGCCATTGATATCGGCAATAAAAAAACCAATCCTTTCCGCGCCGGATATTGGGATGTTGAAGTGAAATATACCTTCGAATACCGCCTAACTTTTAGTAATTCATCCGGTGACATGCTTGACATGGTGGATGCTATTAGCAATTACAAAGTCAAGACAACACTGTTTGGCTCGTTAAACACGGACTTGGTCATGAGCACCGACTTACCGTTTGGCGACAAAAACATCATCCCCGCGGCACCCTTTATTTGGGTAGATGCCAAAGCCGTGGAACTGGATGCAAGAATTCAAACGTTCCCTGTACCGCATGCGGGTCCGGTAACCCCGCGCCCGCCAGAAATCCATCTGACCATCGGTTTGTTTATGATTTTGAAGTTGTTCCGCTTGGTGCATTTGAATGTACAATCAAAGGGTTTTTGCAACCCGGAGGAGTGCAAGGGCAGCATTGACGTAAACCCTTGCGATTACTTTTCGGAGTTAGAATTCCCGATGGATATGTTTATGCCGCCGCAAAAGCCGGACTTCAAACCGTGTAACTTAATGAAGTAAATCACACCGATTTTGCGAAAACCTTCCTGTTTAAGTTAAAATGAGCGGGAAGGTTTTATTTTGATTGGAGATGAAAATATGCGTAAGTTATTTGGAACCGACGGCGTGCGTGGGGTAGCCAACCGCGAATTGACTGTCGAACTGGCTATGCAATTAGGACGTGCAGGTGCGTATGTACTTGCTGGGCAGGCAAACGGTGCGCCCAAGGTATTATTGGGCACGGATACGCGCCGTTCGGGCGATATGTTGGAGGCTGCGTTGTCTGCGGGCTTGTGCTCGTTGGGTGCGCAAGTTTATTTGGCAGGGGATATTCCCACGCCGGGGGTAGCGTACTTGGTGCGCAAGTACGGTTTTGATGCGGGGGTCATGATTTCGGCCTCGCACAACCCGATGGGCGACAACGGCATCAAATTTTTTAACAGCGCCGGCCGCAAGTTGTCCGACGAATTGGAATTGGAAATTGAAAAATTAATCGACGAAATGGACGCACGCGACCGCTTGCCCCGCCCGGAGGGAATCGGAGTAGGGGTTGCTTCTAATTGCCCGTGGGGGGAAGGGGATTACGCAAGCTTCCTGCGTGCATCGGTGCCCGATTTACGCTTGGGCAGGGATTTTATTATTGCGCTTGATTGCGCCAACGGAGCAACCAGCAAAATCGCTATGAGTCTTTTCCAATCGCTGGGTGCGCTGGTGTATGTGATTAACAACCAGCCCGACGGCATAAACATCAACAACAATTGCGGTTCCACCCACATGGACGGACTGAAAGCATTTGTGAAGGAAAAGAAAGCAAACATCGGCTTGGCGTTTGACGGCGACGGCGACCGCATGCTGGCAGTGGACGAAAACGGCAACGAGATAGACGGCGATGTCATCATGGCCATCTGCACCGCGGACTTACATGAACGCGGCTTGTTAAAAGACAATACGCTCGTGGGCACCATCATGAGTAACCAAGGGTTAGATATCTTTTGCAACGAGCGCGGCATCAATTTGTTCCGCACCGATGTGGGCGACCGTTATGTATTGGAAAAAATGCTGACCGACGATTTAATGCTGGGTGGCGAACAATCCGGTCACGTGATTTTTCGTCAATTTTGCGATACGGGCGATGGCATGCTTACCGGTTTGCAATTGTTGGGTGCGTTGGCGCGTTCCGGCAAGCCCTTCTCCCAATTGGCAAACATCATGACCGTATATCCGCAAGTATTGGTCAACGCCAAAATCAACGGCACACGCAAAAGCGAAATCGCCACCCACCACGTCATCGTATCCGCCCGGGAAGAAATCGAAACCAAGCTGGCCGGGCGCGGGCGTATCTTAGTGCGCCCCTCCGGCACCGAACCCCTCGTGCGTGTCATGATCGAAGGCGAGGACAAAGCGCAAATCACCGAGTGGGCGCAGCAACTAGCGCAAGAAATTGGTGCGCAACTAACGTAACCGCGCCAGTTTCCATTTTTTAGGAATAAAACAGGCCATGCTTGACTATGATTATAGTAGTCAAACATGGCCTTATTTTTTGAAGGTGTTTTCATAAGTCGTAATATAGGATTGGCGAGGTGATTTTGTGCCAATCAAGGAGGCCGCGACGACGCATACCAAGCGCGTATGCTAGGAGCAGCCGATGCGGAGTGGCACAAAATCGACCGACAAGCCGATGTTGCGGCTTATGAAAACATCTTCTTACAAAGGAGCAATCAAATGGCACAAGTGATTCCGTTATCCAATCCGTTACGTTTCCTATTCGACCGTTCGCGCAAAAAAGCATTCCGTCCGCTGTCTGCCGAAGACAGGGAGCTAGTCTTAGGGTTGGAATCGACCAAAGAAATATTGGAAAATTTGCACGAACGCTTCGATCAAACCACCGACGAGGTATTGCTTGACGCGCTTATCTTTGAACGCAAAGCCACCGAGCTCAAATATAAATATTACATCAACCAAATGAAGGCACGGGGTATTGTACAGGGATAAAGCCGGAAACATCGGGGGAGACGCATGGATACGATTACATGGGTAATGTTATTTTTGTGCTTGGGGTTTGTGGTGGTGCTGGCGTATACGCGGCAATTTCCGTGGTTACTTAAAGTAGGGCGCAACATGATATTGGGTGCCGGAGGAATGCTGGCAGCCAACGCCGCACTCACTACCCTGGGGCTAGCCGTGGGGGTCAATGTGATTACCATGCTGGTAGTAGGGGTGTTGGGCGTGCCGGGGTTTTTGATGTTGTATTTGGCTTCGGTTTTGATATGACGTCGTATCCACAAAAAATTCAATAAGCAAAACTAAGACCCCGCGAAAGTGAATTGAAGCTTTTCACAATCGCGGGGGCATGTTTTTCTTATTGAATTTTTTGTCATAGCCGCTTGTCGGACTTGAACCGATAACCTATTGATTACAAATCAATTGCTCTGCCAATTGAGCTAAAGCGGCAAGGGCGGCTATATTATGCGCCGCATTGTTTACATACTTTTTTAGCGTTGCCTTCGTCGTCGTTTTTCTCCCACAGGAGTTTGACGCCGGTGCGGGTGCATAGGGGGCAGGTGCCGCGCCAGTCTTTGGTAGTGCGGGCAAGCTTGCCGCGTTTGGGTTTTGGCATGATATGCGCTCCTTCAAATTCTGTTTTATAGCTAAGGCATTATACGGGCGGGTTGGGTTTGTGTCAAATAATAACTGCGCAAATCTGTATCAAAATGGTGCCGCCACATCATATGGGTGGCTTTTTGCAATTCATGGATGACTTTGGGGGTTGCGGTGAAGTGAAATGCCGTGGCTAGCGGCTGCGCGAATATGTATCGCATGGCAATAATGCCAGCGGCGGTGAGGGGGATGTGTTCGTTTTGTGTGGGATGATCACCGCAGAGGATGCCTTCGGGTGAAAGGCGCGGATGTGTGAATGTTTCGCTGGCGCAAAGGAAGCAAGCGTCCATGGACGGTGCTACGCCATACCACATAAAAAACCGCAGCATAAAAACGGCCAGCACATGCAAGGGGGGGATTGCGGGCGTTTTTTTATTTAACCCGGCCAGGTAGGCGAGGGCTTTTAATGTGAGTTGTAATAACTCGTCGCAATTTTCTTCTTCCAGTACGGTGCGCTCGTTGATTTCGGTGATGACGTGGGCGCAGCACAATGCGTCGTAGTCGGTGCGCAGGTTGTAAAAGGATTCGATGGGTTCGGCCTGCGCTAGGGAATAAAAGCCGCGTCCTTCCGCCAACACAAAGTCCGCATATGTAAATAATTGCGCCGCGGCTATGAACTTACTTTTAGGATTGCGTGCGCCGCGGGCATAAACAAAGAGCCTGCCACGACCCTTGCATAACAATAGCAAGCGTTTGTCAGACTCTCCGGCTTCATACTCACGCAGGACAATGCCGCGGACTTTAATCGTCTTCATGCGAGGGTAACGTGGGCGAATGTGTGAACGCACGCGGCATCCTATCGTCGCTTTTGCTTTGTTGGCGGTAGGCGATGTAGGACATAGGGTTGCCGGTTTGCTCAAAATGCTGCCACAATTTTTCGCGGTTAATCATTAAAAATCCCCCTTTGGTTTGGGAATTAGTGTTTCCGTTTCGCGCCGGGTTATGCTGTCAATTTTCGGGAAGAAATCCAAAATTGCGCAATAGGAAGTCGCTGTCGCGCCAATTTTTTTTCACCTTCACCCACAATTCAAGGAATACGGGCGAACCGACGAGTGTTTCTATATCTTTTCGTGCGGTGGCGCCGATGCGCTTGAGCATGGCACCCTGCTTGCCGATGATGATGGCTTTGTGGCTATCGCGCTCGCAATAAAGGGTGGCGCCAATGCTTACGAGGGGGGGCGTTTTGCCCTTGGCGGCGCGTTCTTTGAAAGACGATATTTCGACAGCTACACCGTGTGGGATTTCTTCCTGCAAGAACGTAAGGGCTTTTTCGCGGATTATTTCTGCGGTGATTTGGCGTTCGGGTTGGTCGGTGATTTGATCTTCGGGAAAGTACAGCGGGCCGGGTGGAAGTACTCCGCGCAGCGCTGTTAGTAATGCCGACGTATTGTCGCCCGTAAGTGCTGACAGGGGGATGATTTCTGCGAAATTAAATGCTTGGCTGTACGCAGCGATAATATTGAGCAATTCCGGCTTTGCCACGGTATCGGATTTGTTGATGGCCAAAAAAATCGGCGTTTTTACTTTGGCCAGTTTGTCTAAAATGGCTTTGTCGCCGTCGGGTATGGCAAATTTTATAACGGGGTTCGCAGACTCCGATGCGGTGGGTGCATTTGCAATGGTTTGTGCAAGCTTGTCTGTCCGGAGCTTCGGTTCTACCATATAAACCACCGCATCGACGGCTTCCAATGACGTCAATGCCTGCCGAACCATAAAATTGCCCAGTTTATTCTTGGGTGTGTGCAACCCCGGCGTGTCGATGAAAATCATTTGATAATCATCGCCCGTCAAAATTGCGCGGATTTGGTTGCGCGTGGTTTGCGGCTTGCTGGTGACAATCGAAATCTTTTCACCGATAAAATGGTTCATGAGCGTGGACTTACCCACGTTGGGCCGCCCGATTAATGTAACGAACCCGGATGCAAAATTTTTCACAAATAACTCCTAATGACCGAAATAATTACGATTGCGCCTACGATAACTGCTTGAAAGCTCGCCAACAGTACCGCACCCGCCGCCGCGTCTTTGGCGATTTTGGCCAATGGGTGCAGCGTATCCTTACAAACTAAATCGACGGCGGCTTCCACGGCTGTGTTTACCAATTCCATCGCCAATACAAAAAAAATGCTTAACACCACGGCCAAAAACAACCAGCCGTCCACCCGAAAAACGAAACAAAACACCAGCGCCAAAACCGCGGCAATTATGTGTATGCGAAAATTGCGTTCATGCTTGGCGGTGTGTTTGATCCCCGCAAGTGCGAAGCGCAAAGCCGAAGCAAAATTGCGGTTTTTATTCATCGGGCAATTCCGATTTCTTCCATAGTTTTTGCTTGTTTGGCGCGCATGAGGGCTTCATCTTGAGATGTTTCGTGGTCGTAGCCCAGTAAGTGCAGCAATCCGTGTACCGCCAAAAACGTCAATTCGCGTTCAAAGGTATGGCCGTATTCTTCGGCTTGCCGTTTTGCAATGGCTACACAAATCACAATATCACCCAACGCCGGGCTACCGGGAAAGCCGGGGAAGCTCAATACATCCGTCTCAGCATTCTTGCCGCGGTAATCGCGGTTCATTGCGCGGATTTCTTCGGGCGTGACAAACGATACGCTTACTTCGCAATCATCCACCGATAAATCGAACGCATCGGGCGTGTTTTTCGCATCATCGACCACAACCCGCACGCCTGCACACAGCGCCACGCCAATTTGTTCAATGTGGCCAATCGTCACTTGATGCGCAAGCGTTAATGCCTCCGGCGAATCGTTCCAATAAATTCTCATTCTTGGTCCTCGCGCACAAGCCCGCGTATTAAAACGGTGGGTTCGTCGCTGCGTTCATGCGTGTGTTCGTCTTCAATAACTTCCGCAGGATCGCTTGGTATAACGGGCGGTTCTTTTTTCGTGTCCAATTTGGGGTAGGCGATGCGTTCGTGGTGCGCGCTTTTTAATACCCGCGCGAACGACGCTTCAATAATATCCAAGTCTTTGATGCTTAGCTGGCTATCCGCCAATTGTCCGTCGTTTAGCTTTTTGCGTACCAAGTCGCGGATGGTTTTGTCCAATTCTTCCAATGATTTGAGTTTGGGCATCATGGCGCGCACGGCGGCTTCTACGGTGTCGGCCAACATGACGCAAGCAGATTCGCGCGTTTGGGGGATGGTGTAAGGATAGCGATAATCGTCTTCGGTTATATCGGAGTCGGCGTTCCGCGCTTTTACGTAAAAATATTGCATGAGCGATGTGCCGTGATGTTCGCGGATAATATCGCGTACAAATTGCGGCAAGCGGTGCTGCGCCGCCAATGTCAAACCGTAAGTTACATGGCTGATTAAAATGCTCACACTGTTCATCGGTTCCATATGGTCGTGCGGATTTTCGCCCACAATGTTTTCGGAAAAGAAATGCGGATATTTTAACTTGCCCACGTCGTGGTAATAACCACCGACACGTGCGGCGTGGGCATTGGCATCGATGTCATAAGCCGCAGATTCTGCCAAGTTGGCCACCATCAAGGAGTGGTGGTACGTACCCGGTGCTTCGATGGTCAATCGGCGCAGCAATTCATTGGTAGGATTGGTTAAATCCAACAATTTAATGGGCGTAACCACGCCAAACAGGGCTTCCCAAAAGGGGAGGGAGCCCATGCAAACAATGACCACCAACAACCCGTTAATCGCGGCAAACGTAGCCATCGCTACATAATATTGCAAGTCATTTAACACCAAATTGCGCTCCAGCGAAAATGCAATCGCTAGCGACAAAGCAAAGGTAATTGCCGTTACCAACAAGCCCACCAAAATAATCTTCGAGCGCTGCGTGGTAAAGCGTGACAGCAAAGCCACCAACACGCCGCTGATGGTGTAAAACAGCAGATAGGCAATCGACCCATCCACAATAAAATAACCGACAAATACCACCGACAGCGTTAACATTACGGCGCATCGGCGGTCAATCAACACGCTCACCAGCATGGGGAAGATCAAAATCGGCAAAAATGGATAGGGCTGTTCGCGCAATACCCAAATCATCACCAGCACCATCACATATAACACAAACAGAAGCGCCGCTTCCTTGTGTGTGGTGACAATGCCGGGGCGGTAAAAATATAAATACATAATCGACGCCACAAACAACGCGGCGGTTAGTAAAAACATACCGATTAACGGGAAAATCGCCTCGCGCGTGCTGGTTAGCCAATCTTCTTCTTCACCGGTGTAACCAAGGTATTCTAGGATGCGGTATTCGCGGTAGGTGAGGCGGTGGCCTTCGCTGGCGATAATGTCGCCTTCTATTAAATAAACACGCTCATAATTTTCTATATCGGTGATGAGGCGTGCTTCGGTTCGTTCGTGTTGGATGAAGTAATTGTGCCGTACATGGCGCGATACAATTTCGTTTGCGATATCAAAATCCATGGTGGCGGTTGGGAAGATGGTTTCTAAACGTTCGCGAATGTTATTTAATACGCGATTTGTTTCAGCAAGGTAGTCCAAATCGTTAATCGCAGTTGTTTGGATGCTTTCTGCAACATCCAGGGTATGCGTGCGCAATGATTCGAGTTCATCCTCTGATAACGTCAATAAATGATTTTGTTGATCATCGTTGTATGTGATTGATAATTGTCCGAAGTTGGACAATGCGGCGTTGTCAGGCCATATCCATTCATCTTCGGGTGCCAATGTAAAATCTTCGGGCCGCGGCGGTAATTCCTCCGCGTATTCATCATTGGGGTCGAATGCTGCGTAAAGTGCATCCCACGCAGCTTGCTGTTGCTGCGCATTAACGATTTGTTCGTCATGCCATAAGAGCCAAATTGCGTGTTCCACTTCGATTTGCTCGGCCAATTCATGGTACAAAATACGGATGGCTTCGATTTCGTCAAAATGCGTTTGAATATTGCGTTCGACTAGCTGCCAAATGCTAGGATCAATCTCGCGGATAGGATTTTCAATGAATCTGTCTTGGGCGAACAAATAAGCCGCTGCACGATTTTCTTCCGTAGTTGCAAAGTCAAGAATTTGCCGCGGGGCGAAGATTGTCGTTGGCGACGGATAACCTACGACGAATTCATAATCGCCGCTTGTGCCCCCACGAAAATAAGCCCCGCTTGCTATCGCGCCCAGCGTTAGCAAAAATGACAGGGTTATCATGGCGAAGGTGATTAGTCGTCGCTTCATTTAAATCAACTCTTTTGTGTGCGTCTTTTTTCTCGGAAATTTTTGCGGGCCGTATTTTTATCGTATGCGGCGATGATTTTTTGTACAAGGGGATGGCGGACTACGTCATGGGGGGTTAGCTGTATGATGCCAATATCTGCGATGTTGTCCAATAGTTTAACTGCTTCGGCTAGGCCGGAGTTTTTGCCGTCGGGCAGATCGATTTGCGTGACGTCGCCGGTGATGACGGCTTTGGAGTTGTTGCCCAAGCGGGTGAGGAACATCTTCATTTGTTCGGGCGTGGTGTTTTGCGCTTCGTCCAGTACGATGAAGGAATTGTCGAGCGTGCGGCCACGCATATAAGCGAGGGGTGCGACTTCAATGAGTTGCCGTTCCAAGTTGCGCAGGAACGTCTCCGAGCCCATGATGTCGTGAAGCGCATCATACAATGGGCGCAGGTAGGGGTCAACTTTTTGCTGTAGGTCGCCGGGCAGGAATCCCAGTTTTTCGCCCGCTTCAATGGCGGGGCGGGTGAGGATGATGCGGTTGACTTGCCCGGTGCGAAAGGCCGTGATAGCCATAGCCATGGCAAGGTACGTCTTGCCCGTACCGGCGGGGCCAACGGAAAAGGTGATGGTATTATTGCGGATGAGGTCGATGTATTTCTTCTGCCCCAAGGTTTTGGGCTTGACGGGTTTGCCGGATATGCTGACGCATACGGTGTCGTCGCTGATTTTTTCCACATCGTTGAAGTCGGAAGTGGGGTGTTCGTCCTCCAGCGCGGCGATTAGGTAGTTGACGCGTTGCTCGGTGATGACCTCGCCTTTTTTGGCGAAGGCGATGAGTTTTTTGATGACGTTTTCGGCTTTGTCGGCGCGGGAGGATGCACCCAGCGGCATGACGGACACGTTGTCGCCACGGTTAATCACCGTCACGGAAAAAGCCTGCTCGATTTTTTTCATGTTTTCGTCCAGTTTGCCGAAGATATCGGACATTAGGGCGTTGGGGATGTTGAGGGATTCCATTGATTTTCTCCACTTCTAGTGAGGAAACTGCAGGCTTTTCTTGCAGTTTCCGAACGAGGCAATTCCGCAAAGCGGAATTTCACTGAATAATAGGGATTTGGCGGTCGATGCGTTCGTTGGTGATGACCAGTGCTTGCACGTGCAACGCGTCTTCCGCTTCTTCAAATTCCAGCCGTTTTTCGATGATGTCCAATCCTAAATCAAACTCGCGCAGCACGCGGGCATTAAGTTGCAAGTATGCTAATTCGTGGGCTTGCTCCATGGTTCGGGTGCGCGGTTGCAAGTAAAACTCTGCATAACGCGTGGTCATCCACACGAAGGGTAGGGGATAATCCCCACTCGCGCCGAGCTGATTGGACGCGGTCATTCTATCATACTCCGCAAAGGGAATGCCACTGCTTGGAAAACGGAGGGTGCGCCCGCCCGCAAACAAGAGTTGTACACTATGTCGGTTGGCGGTACGTCCGGTGTACACGCGTTGCGCATAATTTAACGGAACGGAAAATTCAATCGGATAATACCGCCGTGCCCAAACCTCGGCGTAGGCGTGGACGAACACGATTTCTGTACCGGGGTCGTCGGGGCTAATTTGCAACATGCCGCTGACGAGGATTTCCCCCGGGCGTACCACATCGCCTGCGCCGGCTAACGGGGCACCTGCGCCTGCGGTAATGTTGGTGATGAGCCCTTCGCGGTCGGCAATAACGTGCGTGGGGGTGTCGCGGTCGATGATGGAAATGGCGGGCACTGCTTCTGCCAATAACACCGTGGTGCGTGTACCGCGTGTGCGGATATAGGCAAAACCGATTTGCTCATGCGCGGCCAATAACGCGCGTGTTAACTCATCGTGATTAATCGTGAATTTAAATCGCCCTACATGTAATCCGTGATCTGCAAGAAATTCATGGATTTCGTCATGGGATAATGTTTCAGTTCCTACGATATCCACGCGCCATACAAACAAAGACAGCGCGTAAATCGCCAATGCAAAAAAAAGTACCCCGCCCACCAGCAATTTACGTTTGCGGTAGCGATGCACCAAAAATGGAAACCCGTAACGGCGCAAAATACGCACACGGGTTTTGGTTTTGCGTATGCCGGGGCGCAATTGCTTGAAGCCCTTGATGCTAACGAACGCCTCCACACCTTCATCGGTGCGTATAACATCCCACAAATATATCCTGTGGAACGCCGCCATGTTAAGGAAGCGTTCCAGCGTAAACCCCGTAATCGAAACGCGCACATACCCGCGCAACCACAGCCATAACCGCATTAACATTATTATTCCTCCAATAAAACAATCACCCCTACCAATGAATGCCCAAGATGTGCCCGGTGATTAATAAATTTTCTGCGGTGATTTGCTTGAGTTGCAACGCGGTGCCTTCGATGCTGAGTGACCCGGTGGCGGTTTTGACGCGGATTTTTGTGGGGGTGAATTCCAATAAGTTTTTATAGTTTTCTATATTTAATTCACCGCGCCCCATCATGACAATAAGCGGCATGTCCAGTGTGATTTCCTTGGGGAGGGTAAGCGCGGTTGTGATTTTTTCGCGGATTTTCAAGTGATTACGCCCCCTCCCATTGTTCATAATTTTATGAACGCGCTTGCGGGATTATGCAACGCTGTCATATAATTGCAACATTACAAAATAATACCATTCTAGGGAGGATATCCATGAAAATCCAAACGCACGAACTCAAAAACGCCAACGGGATGCGTGTTGTTGTCTCCAATGTCGGCTGTGCTATCATCAATCTGTGTGTACCCGGCAAAGACGGGAAAATCCGCGATGTAGTGCTGGGCTTGGACAAGCCCGAAGACTATTTGGGCAAGCATTATTACTTGGGTGTCATCATTGGCCGCGTAGGCAACCGCATCTGCAACGGCAAATTCACCTTCGAAGGCAAGGAATACCAACTCGCCACCAATGACGGTGAACAACACCTGCACGGCGGCGTAGAAGGCTTCGACAAAAAAATCTGGCACATCGTAGAAGCCACGGAGCAAAAAATCACCTTCTCCTACACCAGCCCCGACGGCGAAGAAAACTACCCCGGCGACCTCACCACGCACTGCACCTACACCCTCACCGACGATAATGCCCTGCGCATCGACTACTTGGCCGAAACCGATACCAAAACCATCGCAAACTTAACCAACCACAGTTATTTCAACCTCGAAGGCCACGACGCACCCGGCATCTACGGCCACACCATGCAAATCAACGCCGATCAACTCACCGACGTGGATGAAACCCTCATACCCACCGGCGGCTTCGTGAACGTAGCGGGCACGCCGTTTGACTTTAACACCCCGCACACCATCGGCGAGCGCATCGAAACCGCAGGCAACGTCAACAAAACCGGCGGATATGATCATAACTATGTACTTAACGGAAAAAGCTCCGCCGCAGTTGTTTCTGCGCCGGGTAGCGGTATTACCATGACCGTAACCACGGATATGCCGGGGATGCAGTTTTATAGCGGCAATTTTATTGATGGGTCAGTTACGGGCAAGGGCGTGACGTACCAAAAGCACAGCGGCTTCTGCTTGGAGACGCAGTTGTACCCGGATACGGTGAACCATCCGAACTTCCCGAGTTGTGTGGTGGAGAAGGGGAAGCCGGTAAGGTCGTTTACTACATTTGCGTTTTCATAAGGAATAAATAAATTTGATGAGAGGATTTGAATGTTAATCGTTTTGGTTTTATTCAAATCCTCTTTTTTTTTTATACATATGCGTGTAAATATTTTTTGAATAGTACAGGAGGCTTTGCAATATGAAACCTTTAATTTGTGAACTTTGTTCAAGTAATGATTTTATTAAACAGGACGGACTCTTTCGCTGCCAATCTTGCAATACTGCTTATACGCTTGAAGAGGCTCGTAAAATTATGAGCGTTTCTATTGACCGAACGGGTGAAACAAGCAACCTGCTTGTCCGCGCACAACGTTTTTTAGATGATAACAATTTTGTACGAGCGCGCGAATATTGCGAAAAAGTATTGGATATTGATGCAAACAATCAGGGTGCTATGTTGCTGAGAAAAAAATGGATTATAAAAATGCTATCGAAGCGTTTCAAGAATTAGTTAATGTTGCGGAAAAAAAGGGTAAAAATACAATTGCTTTATATGCAAAATCGCATAGTTATAAAAACACTCATAGCCTTATTGCTGACCAGATTGAAGAAATAAGGCTTGACACTTTGTGGGCACAATTCGTGCCTTTGGTATTAAATGGTAAATGCATCCTTATGCTTGCCGAAAGTCGCACTTTTTCTAGTGAACATGGATATACAAACGACGAATGGTTATTGAAGATAGATGAAATAAAAATCATTATCCCTCTCTTATTAAAATTATCGATCAAGGTATCGCAAATGCCGAAGCACTTGCTTCTTCAGGCCTCAACTTACAAAAAAAACTGGGTTATGATGGTTATCCGGAATATGATTTGATTAATGCGATAGATGCCTGCAAAGTTGTCTTTTTTTATTATAATTCTGCTGTATATCATTGCAATATCAGTGGTAAGTACTTCAACGCATTTGTTTTTGAGTCCGCTTCCAAATACACTTCAGCTAAACGTTATACGCTTCAGCATGATATAACATCGAAAGATACTATAAATAAAATCATCCTATCACTCATGCCGCGTGACTATCTAAAAGATAATGGAATATGTTTATCATGTCATGAACAAAGTATGAATTCATATAATACATTGTGCAAAACCTGCGGATGGAAAATGCCATACAATAATTTACCAAAAGATTATCTTATAAAAAAAGGTGTATGTTTATCTTGTCATGAGCAAAGCTTGAATTTTTTCAAAACCACATGTAAATCATGTGGTTGGAAAGTTCCATATAAATTATGATGAAATACTATTTATAAAACCGCATGTAAAAATATATGCGGAGCAAGGATAGTAAAAAATCGGCCGATACAATGTATTATCGCATCGGCCGATTTTTTGATTAAATTATATTTATATCATTAACGATATACTTCGCGGCGGTGTCCAATTTTAATGATTAGTATTTGCAATTTGCCATCTTCAATTTGGCATATCAAGCGATATTTTCCTGTATCGTATCGCCATAACCCTTTAAAGCTCCCCTTGAGGGCTTTTCCTTGTGTACGAGGGCTATCGATACCTTCAAGTTTTTCGGTTACATATTTTAAAATTGCTTTTTGGGTGAATGCATCCAATTTTTTCAACTGCCGTTTTGCGGTTTCGGAAAAATTAACACGATAACGCATCAGACACCCAGCTCTCTTTTGACCTCTGCTAACGAATATGTCGGTTCGTTGCGTGACAGGACTTCCTCGGCATCTCTGATATCTTCCCAATCTTCCATCATTGTGCGAATCGTGTTGAGCACCATAGAGGTCATCGTTTCACCATGAAAATCTGCGAAAGCCTTAAACAGCGTATATTCGTCCTCTGATATCCTTACGTTCAACGTTGTATTTTTAGTCATGTTTACACCCCTTTGAAAATGTACATACATTGTAACGCTGTTATTTTACTGAAATTTGAAAAAGATGCAATCTTTATCATCCAAATGAAAAAAAGCCCCACGTAAAAACGCAGGGCAGGGGTGATACATCAACCGGTCGGTACAGTGCACGTTTAATTGTACATGCCGGTTTTGTTATTTCGCTTTATTCGTTTGTATGTTTGTTGATGGATTAGGCGGGCGCCCGTTGTATGCATTTCCTAGGGTTGACTCTCGCTGGCCAGCGGTTTTAAGTCGGGTGCAGTATAGCGTGGGATTTTGGCCGGGGTTAGCTTGACAAATTTGCTTTAAAGTGTTAGCAGCTTGCCGCCTGCTAGGCGTGATTCTTCTGCTTTGAAGCATAATTGGTGATTTAACGCTGAAATGGCCACTTCTGATACGTCATCCGCGCTGATTTCGTCGCGTAGGTATTGGCAGAAGGCTTTCATGATGCCTTCGTCCCCGCCGTCGTGGCCGCCTTTGGCTTCGTTGATGGGGATTTCTTTTTCCTCGCGGGTGACGAAGTTGGTGTAGTGGATGGTGGGGGAGGCGGTGTGGGCTTTGATTTGGCCGCGGGTGCCCATGATTTTGAGCGAGCGGCTGATTTCGGGGGTGAAGGAGGTCATGGAGAAGATGGCGGTGATGCCGTCTTCGAATTGCATGTTGACAGTCTGGTGATCGACCACGTCGTTGTCGCATTGGAATACGCAGCGGCCATAGGGGCCGGTTTTGAGCGATTCTTCGACGGCCGCATCGGTGGGGTTGGCGTGACCGGCGGTTACACCACGGAACCATTCGTTGTCGCTTTGTAGGTACAACTTGCGGGCATCGTAGGGGCAATCGTGGGGGCAGCCGTCGGTGCAGCGCAGGGGTGCGCCCTCGGGTTTGTAGGCTTCGGTGAAGAACTTGAGCGAGCCGAAGGAGGACAGAGCGGTGCAGCGCTTGCCCACCAGCCATTGCATGATGTCCATATCGTGGCAGGACTTGGCCAGAATCATGGGTGTGGATTCCTTGGTGTTGCGCCAGTTGCCGCGGCAGAAGCTATGCGCGTGGTGCGTGTCGCCGACGTTTTCGTTGTGCACGAAAGTGACAATGTCGCCTATGAAGCCGTCGGTGAGCATTTTTTTGATTTGGGAGAAGAGCGGGGTGTAGCGCAGTACGTGGCACACGACAATTTTAGTGTCTGCGGCTTTGGCGGCAGCGGCAATTTCCAAGCATTCTTTTTCCGTGGGAGCAATGGGTTTTTCCAACAGAATGTCGTAGCCCTTGGCGATAGCCGCCATGACAGGCTCGGTGTGCATGGTATCTTGGGTGCAGATCATGACCGCATCGGCCCATTTGTCGCGGGCGAAAACGTCTTGCCAGTTTTCCACGCACACGGATGCATCGAGGTTGTGCTTGTCGCGGAATTGGTTGCGGCGTTTTTCGTGTGGTTCGGCCACGCCTACGACTTTCATTTCGTGCGGGTGGGTGAGCGCGTAGTCGGCATAAATTCTGCCGCGTTGACCCGCGCCGATGAGTATTACTGTTTTGACCATGTTATTGCCCTCCTAATGATTAGCGATTATATGGTTACCGTGCGCCAACCGATTTTAACAACTTTAATACATTCTTCGAGTAGAATTTCTCCAGCACTTCGTCCGGCAAGCCCAGGCCATAAATATACCAACGACCCTGCCCCCAGCCCCATTCCTTGATGGCGCGGAAGTATTCGTCATAAGTTTCAAAAAAGCGGTAGTGTTGGCCGTAGAAGCCAATGTCAAAGTCCGCGCCTTCAAAGCCTGCATCCGTGCCGAACAAGATGCGGTCTTGGTATTTAATCATGAAATCGCGCGCGGTATAAGGTTGGCGACCCAGCAAATTGTTACGCGCAGACGTGTCAATGTACATATTCGGATGTTTGTCCAACTGCGCACCCACCCAGCCCAAGTCCTCCGCATTTGAGCCCACATGCGGGATGACAAAAGTGGTATCCGGGTTGCTGCCGATGAGATTATCCTGCGCCTGCATCAACCGGTCAAAGGAATGATGTCCGTTGCCGTAAAAAACCCAATCCGGGTGCTCGACCAAACTTTCATAAAATTCATTCTGCGCATCCACCGGCGTAAAAAAGGACTTCGGGTCGGCAATATGAAAAAGCACCAGCATCTTATACTTAGCCGCCGCTTCCCAAATCGGACGCAGCCGATCATCGTCCGGCAAAATAAACTTACCCGTCGAATCTTTAATCCCACAGCCGATATTCTTCCAAAACTTCATGCCATGCACGCCCATGGACTTCATTTCGCGGATCCAATTATCCGCATATTGCGCAAAGCCCGGTTCTTCCAACCGCGTCACATCTACCGAGCCAAACGTATGGATGAAGTCCTCATATCCCTTGAAATAACCAAGGTGCTCCTTCAGCGCATCGCCCCAAAACATCTTCAAACTAATCGCGCCAAATATGCCCGCACTTTTCAAGCCCTCAACGACCGCGCCAACATCCACCGCGCCATGCCCGCCCATTTGTAATTGGCCGACATGGATATGGCCGTCAAAGACGGGGAACTTAGGTGCGCCGATGGGGGTTTGCCGGGTGGTAAGCATGGAAGTGGGGTTGTAGTCGCGGAGGAGGAGATTGTCTTTCATAATAGGCCTCTTTTCTGTTGGTTGGTGTTATGTTTAAAAGATTAAATTCGCGGCGCAGGTCAAAAGATTAAGGTCAAAAGATTGAAGACCCTGGGCGCTGCCCAGACCCGCGAGGGGAAGCGTCCCCCTCGACCCGCGCTGTGCTTCGCGAGGGGTGGATTAATAGCTAGTGCAAATCCCAACTGGTGGCAAATTGCCACCAGTTAAATTTTTCATAGCCATGATTGAGAGGGGGCGACGCCCAGTAACTGGGGTCAAGGGGGCTGTGCGCCCCTTGCGGGTTTGGGCAGCGCCCAAGGTCTTAAATGTTTTGACCTTAATCTTTTGATCTTAGTACCGATCTTAGTACCCTAGTCCACCCTCAAATTCAACAACGGCGCGTATCCGGCAAACCCTTCGGCCACAACCTCTGCGCCAGTACCAATCAATGCAATATCGCGCATCATGCCTAGCCCCCATGTGCCTGCCGCAACTTCACCCAGCCCGCGCAAATCCCACCAATTCGGTTGGAAGTTACGCAAAGCACGGCGGTCATTTGGCTGTATCAGCACCGCACCGTTTTCAATTGCAACGCCGCGGATTTCAAAGTTGTCTGCGCCATCAAAGGTTACCGCCCATTGGCCATCACCGCGAATCGTAGCAGTATGGCCGAGGCGTGGCGTTAGTACCGTGGGGTTGTTAACGTTGCCGCTGGCTTGTGCCGCGATGATTACATGTTCTTCGAATGTGCCGCTCAAAAATAGCACATCGCCGTGCCAGATTTGTTGTAGGGCGTGGTTAATCGTCCGCCATGGCGCATTTGCGGAGCCGTCATTGGCGTCGTCGCCGGCATCGGCGCATACAAAGCGTTGGGCGGGGTTGTCGCGCAGGGCAGCGATGATGTCTTCTTGTGTGATGGCAAGGATGGCGGCGGCTTCGGGTAGGTCGCGGAACCAATGGGGGGTGTGGAAGCCGCGCACGATGAAGCTGGTGCGGCCGGTCACATCATTGTAATAGGGGATGCGGATGAAGAAGCGCACGCCGGGGTAGCGTGATTGTGGATGGGGCGTGCCGCGCACCGCGCCCAATGTCCAGGGGTTGGCGGGGCCCAATGCGGCCACGCGGGTGAAGTCGACATCGCCCTCATTGCCGTAGCCGAAGGAGACAATGCCGCGGTAGGCGTTGTCGGTATGGAAGCCGGGTTGTACGGACAAGCGGCCGCCGTAGCCGGAGGCTTCGTGCACTTCGTAACCGAACGCCCAGTTGAGGATGCCTGCCATTACATTGTGGCGTTGGGGCGAGTCGGCGGGTACGTGTTCGGTTACGGGCATGTGGAGGACGGCGTTCTCGAAGTAGCGTGCCATGTTGCGCCCGACTTGATCTAGGGTTAGGGGTTGTGTCAGTGACCCGCGGATTTCCGGGCGGCTCAAGAATTGTACGATTTCTGCGGCGGCGGGCAGTACGGCCACGAATGCACGGTAATCGGCCATGGCAATTTCGAACAGCGGCAGGCGTGCATCGGCCATGGCGGCTTGGATGCGTGCGGTGTCTGCGCCTGCACCGTTCGCGTATGCGGTTTGGGTGAAGTCGCCCGTGTCGATGCCATCGGCGAAGTTCATACCCGCCAAAGGCGAAGAGGTAGCACGCACGTTATTGCCCAATAAAGTGGATTGTGGCAGCGCGGTTTCTACACTGGTGCCAAAAATGGTGCGGCCGTAGAGGACATTGCTTTCGAAGGTCAAATATTCCACGCGGGTCGGGTCTGCATCGTTGTCATTCCAGCCGCTGGTGAGGGTACGGATGATGTGACCGGGGTCTACGGGGTTGACACCCGCGTCTACGAAGCTCACGAATATATTGTAGGCGAAGTAAAAATTGCGGTTCATTTCGCGCGCGCTGGCGTTGTTGTTGATGTTGACTACGGCATTGACCCCACCGGCCGAGCCGCGGACGATATCCCGCGCTACCATGGTGTTGTACCGCACATCCAAATCCCAAGCGCCGAAAGTGCCGCCCATCAGCACCGCGCCTTGGCGATTATTAGCAATAATATTGTGGTAAACGCGGATGTTCTCGGCCATGACGGGTGCTGCGTACCAACGGGCGTGGTAGGGTTCCGTTCCTACGGAAATACCCACACTGGAGCCGCTGACGAAATTGTATCGAATGATCATATCCATGGCGCCGTCTACATAGATGCCCGATGCGCCGCCGCAACCTTCGCTGGCGTGGTTGTCGTAGCCGATGTTGTTGATGACCACGTTGCCCTCGATGAGGCCGCGCCGTGTGCGGTTCCAGTACAAACGCGCGTTGGCAGTGTTGCCTGTGCCCGTTACCCAGCCCCACAAGCCAATCACGTTGATGCCGATATTGTTATTGTTGTGCACAAAATTGTGGCGGATCACAAAGTCGCTGACATTGCCCGCCACGACGATGCTCTCCGTCCAACCTACGCGGCAATAACCCACTTCGTTGCCCTCGACGCGGACGTAACGCAAGGCGCGTGCGTCTGTTTGGGCGCGGCCATAAATTTGTATGGCGGAGCCGTTGGCGCCCGGCGCATTCACCGTCGGCATGCCGAACGTATCCCCGTCCATGCCCAAAATCGTGTTGTTCAGGATTTCCACGCCTTGGCTGCGGCCGGTAAGCGCACCCGCGGTTTCTACCAAAATCGCCGATGGGGTGGCGAAACCGTGATTGAGCGGTGCGTTATTTTGTATCACCAGCCCATAAATCCGCACGTAGTCGGAGTTGGTGATAATAATCATTTGGTGGCCGCCTTGGTCGGAGGGGGCGTTGAGTGACCCGTCCAACACCGCAACTTCGCCGGGGAAATTGCGGATGGTGAGGAATGCCGGTTCACACCCTTCGGGGCGGTTGCGCCCAAACGGGTCATAAAAACTCTCATGCACGCTGGCTTGTTGGAAGTACATGCCTTCGCGTAGGTAAATCGTGTGTGCGCCTTCATCCCTGCGTCTGCCAGCAACAAAAATCGCCCGTTGTATCGTAGCAAACGGCGCGTCAATGGAGCCATCGTTCATGTCATTGCCCGTGGGGCACACATACCAACTATATGTATTGAAGGAAATGGGGCCGGTGGGGGTAGAGGGCTGCGTGGGCGTGGCCGCCGCCGCGTCGTTATCGAGCGGCGCGGCGGGTTGCGTTGTGTATGGGACATTAACCGGATCGTTGTGGTCGGGCGCAGTCGTCCGGTTGTGTTCGATCCAAGTCGTGTAAATAATCGCCAAAACCGATAATATCGACACGACGGCAAACAATATGAGCCATTTCTTATCCGCTTTTAGCGTGTTTTTATTCACCCTCATTGTTGCGCCCCCTGCAAAAAGCTGAAGATGTCACCCGGCGATTGCATCACCGCATCAAATAGTCCTGCATTGTCTGCATGCAGGTATCCATACCCTGCGCCAAGCGCGAAGATGCCGTTGGCCCGTGCGGCTTCCGCATCCTTGAACATGTCGCCCACCATCATCCACTCCGCCGGGTTGCCGCCGTCCATGATGCGCCGCACCATGTCAATTTTAACCGGCTCGTCGCAGTGGATGGCCGTGAATAAATCATAAATACCCGTGGCGCGCAGGGTCGTAGTCACATGTGCCACGTTGCCCGTGCTGGCAATAAAAATAGGATATCTTTCTTCCACCAGCCGTGTAAGCATGTCGCTCACACCGGGGAATAAAATATCCCTGCCTATCTTAATCACATTTTCCTGCTCCAATATATCCAGTTGGTTCCCAATTGGAGCCAGCTGATTTTCCGGCACGCCGGGGAATAACTTGGCATGAAATTCCAAGCCACCCAACCCCATGGCTCCCTTAATGTCATCCGCAGTGACGGGCGGCAGCGCGAAATCAACAGACATTTGGCGTATCGCAATTTCCGTAGCTTGCGCGGTCGCGGTCAACGTTCCGTCCATGTCAAAAATGATATTTTTGATTGCCATATGCAAATCGCTCCTTTTTGGCTATTTTGCCAGTCACCCCTGCCAATGTCAACAAAGCGGACATAAAAATTCCTTGACATGGTGATTTTTTTATGTATACTCCACATATCTGTTGGAGTTGTTATGCATTGTTATATGTGACATTTGTGCGTTGTACATAATAAATCACCAATTTAGTTGTAAAGGATTGGTAAATGTGATTAAAAAGTGCTTTGCAATCATCTTGGCGTTTTGCTTTTTTTTCTCAACTGCGCTTTCAGCAAGCTCCCCGCAATTCCCCCCGATTGAGTTATGGGATCAGTTAAACTTCGTCCCCACGCAGGAAATCTTGGACTATTTGGGCATCGTACCCGAGGAAGATCCATACGAAGTGCGTTTAATCGTCCCGACAGATCAAGTGAACGATTCGTTCGTAACGTTTAGCCCCACGGCGTACATCCGTTACATACAGGAGCACGGGCATTACCCGTCGCCCCTGCGTTCGATATCGATTCCGGGTAGTACCGCACAAGTTTCCGATAGCGAAGTTATACAACCTTCCACCCAATTCGAAGGCCGCCCCAACGTCCTGCATTGGACAGGGCAAGACGGCGAAGCCACATGGATCGTCAATGTACCTGAAGCGGGGCTCTACACAATTGAAGTCTTTTATTGGATGCTGGACGAACGCGGCCGCGATTTTGAATTTGAATTAACCATCAACGGCGAACGCCCCTTTGACGAAGCGGGTCACTTGTTATTGCGCCACCGCTGGCGCGACACGCACGCCATCACCCAAGACCGCCGCAGCAATGACTTGCGTCCGCCGCAGATTCCTGCTTTTATGTGGAAATCCCAAACGCTGAATGATACTGAGGGCATGACCGACGGTGCATTCAACTTTTTCTTTGAAGCCGGCCAGCACGAAATCAGCTTCCGTGCGCTGCGCGGCGAAATCGCCATTTCAGAAATCGTATTGTTCAACGCGCCGCCGTTGCTGACTTATGTGGAATTCCGTGCGGCCAACGCGCACCTACCCGTTGTGCCCAATATCTTCATTACTTATGAGGCCGAAGAAGCGCTGTACAAATCCGATGCGATGCTTTTCCCCACATATGACCGCTCCAGCGCACTAACCACGCCGTATCACCACGCCAATATCCGTCTCAACACCATCGGCGGACCCAACTGGCAATTCCCCGGGCAATACATCCAATGGGTGGTAACCGTACCCGAAGACGGTTTATACCAAATCACCTTCCGCGCACGGCAAAACGTGGCGCTGGGCATGCAATCACGCCGTTCGCTAAGCGTTAATGGCGAAATCCAATTTGCCGAAGCGGCGGAACTGGTCATCCCTTACAACCATAATTGGGTCAACTTCACCCCCAGCGACGCAAACGGCGAACCTTTCCTATTCGCGCTCAACGCGGGCGAAAACATCCTGAGCTTGGAAGTCGTGATGGGTTCTGCCGCACGCACCATGTCCGCTATACGCGAAATTCTTTTCATGTTAAACGCCGATTACCGCAGAATTTTGGCCATAACGGGTCCCAACCCCGACATGCTGCAAGAATACCGGCTCGACCAACAAATCCCGTCGTTGCTGCCAAACTTTGAATACGCAGCCGCAGCCCTGCGTGCAGAAATCGCACTAATCGAAGCCGAAGGCGGTGACTCTGGCGGCGAAACGTCCATCATGGAGCGATTGGCTACCACCCTAGACATGTCCGTCCGCGACCCGGATAGCATTCCCCGTCGCTTGAGTGACTTGGAAGGCGCAATTTCTGCCTTGGCAACCTACATGCTGGTTTTGCGTTCGCAACCGTTGGAATTGGATAAATTCTATATCCACAGCCCTGACGCAGAAATCCCCCGTGCTACGGATGGTTTTTGGCGGGCGTTGTGGCATCAAATACGTATCTTCATTGCATCATTTTTTATTGATTTTTCTGTTGTTGATCAAGCCGAAGAAGGTGCACGTGCAATCACGGTGTGGTACTTTGGTGGGCGCGACCATGCGCAAATCATACACATGATGGCGACTGATACATTCACCGAGCAAACAGGTATACAAATAAGTATGCAACTCGTACAAACGGATTTAATCACCGCCATTGTGTCCGGCAATGCACCCGACGTGTTAATCAATGCCGAGCGCAGTATGCCGGTGGAGTTGGCAATGCGTGGTGCCGTACAGGATTTGTCGGTATTACCCGGCTTTGATGAAGTGCGTGAGCGTTTCATGCCGGACGCAATGTTGCCGTATACCTTCCGCGGTGGCGTGTATGCCATACCCATGACCCAAATGTTCCATATGATGTTTTACCGTACTGATATTTTTACAGAGCTGGGTATTGAGCCGCCCGACACATGGGACGAATTTTATGAAATTATCCCGGTCTTGCACCGCCGTAATATGCAAGTAGGACTTCCGTTGGATCAAATGCGTGCACCCACGATGGGTGAAGCGGTTATGGTTGCACGTGCCGGATTGGGCATTCGTAATCTTTTTACGACTTTGTTATATCAACGCGGACAGGATCTTTTCTTGCCGGACGGCACCATGACCACGTTTGACCAAGACGAGTCCGTCGAAGCGTTCGTACAATGGACGCAGTTCTACACCCATCATGGATTGCCCGATTTCTTTGACTTCTATAACCGTTTCCGTACAGGCATGATGCCTATCGGCGTACAACCTTGGTGGTGGTACAACATGCTAATGGTCGCCGCCCCGGAAATCCGCGGCATGTGGGAAATGGTGCCCATACCCGGTACCGTACAACCCGATGGTTCGATAAACCGTTCATCCGGCACCACGGGCGAAGGTTCGATTATATTAAATCATACCGACGATTTGGATGCTTCATGGCAATTTGTAAAATGGTGGACATCGGCGGAAACACAAGCGCGTTTCGGCATGGAGTTGGAAATGCTTATGGGGCCGGCGGCGCGTTACAATACCGCCAATTTAGAAGCGTTTTCAATGCTTCCGTGGAGTTTGCAAGAACAGGAGCTTCTAATGTACCAATGGCGATGGGTACGTGAAGTGCCGGTTATACCCGGTGGTTATTATGTGGCCCGCAACTTGGACAATGCTTTTAGACGCGTGGTTATTTTCGATGAGAACCCCCGCGACGTACTGCTTCGCTTCAACCGCAATATCAACGCGGAAATTGCACGCCGCTTGCTAGAATTTCCTGCCGATTAATGGGGGTGTCATATGCCGGTAACTAAATCGCGTAAGCTAACGCTTTCCTATCAAATCAAAAAATCGTGGATCAGTTACTTGATGATCGCGCCGTTCTTTATTTTGTTTTTCATCTTTACGATTATGCCGGTGCTGTCCAGCGCGGTGTTGGGTTTTACCAATTTTAATATGTTGGAAACACCCAATTTCATTGGGTTGACAAACTTCCGCCATTTACTCGTTTATGACGATGTATTTATGATTGCATTCCGCAATACGATGATTTTCGCGTTGGTAACCGGACCGTTGGGTTATGTATTGATGGTGTTGCTGTCGTGGTTTATTAACGAATTAAAGGGTGTTGTTCGCACGACCGTAACGTTGATTATTTATGCGCCATCCATGATTGCGGGTGCTGCGTTCTTCATTTGGTTCTTCTTATTCTCCCCGGATGCTCATGGGTACATTAATGGATTTTTAATGCGGTGGGGGCTTATTTACGAACCGGTCTTGTGGTTGATTAACCCAAACACCGTGTTGATTATTATTATGATCGTACAAATTTGGATCAGCATGGGTGTTGGTTTCTTGGCGGTATTGGCGGGCTTTAAAGCCGTGGACAAAACATACTACGAAGCTGCCGCCATTGACGGTGTGCGCAATCGCTTCCAAGAACTATGGTTTGTTACGCTACCGTTAATCGCCCCGCAGATGTTCTTCGCCGCTATCATGCAATTGGCGGGCAGCTTCGCCGTGTGGGAAATTTCGGTTCACTTGGCGGGATTCCCAAGTACGGAATATGCGGCCAGTACCATCGTTGCACACATCGTGGACTACGCCCAAATTCGATATGAATTGGGCATGGCCAGCGCGTTGGCGGTCATTTTGTTCTTTATCATGGTGATTGTTAATTTGGGCTTGCGCCGTTTGTTCATCAACAAAATCAGCAATTAACAAAAGCACGATGCAGGAGGGGTGTAGGATGAAACCCATTAGAAATCTTGTTAGACGAGGTAAAATTGGCAACCGCTTGAACCGCGGAATGGGCGGCGATTTGCTGGTTTTATTCTTTGTGGGTACATTCGTGGCGTTTGCCGGTTTACCGCTGGTGTTTAATGTCATGCATTCGTTTAAACCCTTAGGCGAGTTGTTCCTTTTTCCCCCACGTTTTTTTGTTATGGAGCCTACGATTGCCAATTATGTTGGATTGTTTCAAATGAGCACCAATATGTGGGTGCCGTTTACCCGCTATTTGTTTAATTCGTTGTGGATAACCTTTGCGGGTACGTTGGGTCAGTTAGTTGTGGTATCGCTGGCGGCATACCCGTTGGCAAAGCACGTCTTCCCCGGTCGTGCGATTTTGAACCAAACGATTATTTTCGCGCTGTTGTTTACGACGATGGTATTGGCCATTCCTTCTTATGTAATCATGACGCACATCGGGCTAGTGGATTCGCATCTTGCCATTATATTGCCAGCCATGCAGCGCACAGTTGGTTTGTTCTTGATGGTGTCGTTTATGTATCAAGTGCCGATGGACTCCATTGAAGCGGCACGGATTGATGGATGCAATGAATTTAAGATTTTGTGGAAAATTGTCATGCCCGTGGTCAAGCCGGCCACCATGACGATTATCATTTTCTCGTTCCAAGAGTTATGGCGCTCTACCGGTGATGGTTTCATCATTACAGAAAATTTAAAGACATTACCCGTAGCGTTCCAGCAAATCCAAGCCGGCGGTATCGCGCGTGCGGGTATTGGTTCGGCGGCTACGGTTATTATGATGGTTCCGCCGATGATTCTGTTCTTCATCGCACAGCAGCGCGTAATGGAAACCATGGCGCATTCGGGTATAAAGGGGTAGGCGCGATGAAAAAATTTGTGACAAAAATAATTTTAACGTTGTTGGCGGTGCTGCTTGTCGTGCAACCGTTGACCGCCGCAGCTAGCCCGCGCGAGGCTACTTTTAATTCATATTTATTCAACCAACACGGCCGCGCTGTACCTGCGCCTGTTTCTTACATGCCGGTGTTGGTACTATGCGGCGAGGCGATGGGCATCGGCGCATTAAACAACCCCACGGATATCACATCCGGGCCCGAAGGGTATTTGTACATCGCAGACCCGGGTAACAATCGGATTGTTGTGTTGGATTATAACTTCGAAGTCGCGGAAGTGATTGACGCGTTTACATTAAACGGTGAACCCTTCACTTTCGGTACCATAGACGGCATATTCGTGTTGCCAGACGGGCGCATACATATTGCCGACTCTATACTGCGCCGTGTATTCACAGTTGACCGAAGCGGCACGATTTTAATGGAGTTGGGCCCGCCAGAATCTGAAATGCTGGCCGAAGGTTTCCTTTTTACACCGGTGGCGGTGCTGGAAGATGCTTCGGGTGTTTTGTATATTTTGTCACGCGGCAGTTTCCAAGGTGCTTTGATGGTTGACTTGCAACGGGATAATTTATTTTTGGGTTTCTTCGGTGCCAACCGTGTGCAACTAAGCTTTGCGCAAGCGGGGCAAATGTTGTGGCGTAGACTCTTTACCCGTGAGCAACGTGAGCGCATGGTGCAAATTATTCCTGTTGAATTTACAAATTTTGACATTTGCCCGCGTGGGTTCATTTACGTGTGTACCGCTTTTGCGGAAGACAACGTGGATCAATTGCGCGTGTTGAATTCTAACGGCGACAATATCTTGCGCACGCCGCAAGTGGGCATTCCCGTTAACTATGGCGACCCGCCCAGCATGACCTCGCGCTATGTAACGGTGACGACATCGTTTGTTGATATCACGTACATGGCCAACGGCATGTTTGCGTCACTTGACCGCCAGCGTGGACGCGTGTTCGTGCACACCAGTGATTCACATATGGTGGCACAGTTTGGGCAGTTGGGCGATCAAATCGGGCGCTTTTCGGTGCCGGTGGCGATTACTTACTTTAATAACCAAATTGTAGTGCTGGATGCCGGGCGCGGTGAAATCACCGCTTTTGGCCGTACCGAATACGGCGAAATGGTGGCGTTGGCCTTGGCACTGCATGAGCAAGGCCGTTATGAAGAAAGCGTAGAGTATTGGCGTGCGGTGCTGGCGCACAATATAAATTTTGAATTGGCGTATTTGGGTATTGGACGCGGGTTGTCGCGCAGCGGTTATTTGCAAGAGGCTTTGTGGTATCTGCGCCGCGCCAATAACCGCCAAGTTTATTCCGAGGTATTTGAATTGCATCGCAGTCAATTTACCAGTGACAACTTTAATGCATTGGCGTTGGTGTTTTTGTTGGTGTGTGTACTGGCGATCGTATTTGCTAAGCGCCGTTACTTTTTGGAGCGCTTGGTTCCGCGGGGTGCAAAATGATGAACAGACTTGAAGTATTGCGGATTGAGAAATTACATGTGCGCGGGCTGTTTTCTATTATTACCAGCCCCATTGAATCATTTGATGTCATGCGCCATCAAGGGCAGGGCTCGTTAGGGCTCGCCACTTTGATGTATTTCTTATTCTTTGCCTCTGTAGTGGCGACACGCCAATGGACGGGGTATATTTTCAATTTTTCTCGCGTGGATCAATTGAACATCTTCATTATGATGGCGTTGTCGTTGGGTTTGGTGGCGCTGTTTATCATGGCCAACATGGCGGTGTGCACGCTGTCGGACGGTGAAGGCTCGTTGTCGGATGTGTACGTAACCACAGCATATGCCACGCTGCCGATTATTTTATTAACGCCGCTGATTATTATTTTGAGCAATGTCTTATCACAGGGCGAGTCCATGTACTACGCGTTGATGAATTTCGTGATGTACGGATGGACGGGCGTGTTGCTTTTTACGGGCAATATGTCAGCACATCAGTTTGGGTTTAAGAAAACGGTGTTTACCACGTTTTTAACCATAGCAGGGATTTTGATTATTTTGTTCATGATGTTCTTGGCGTTTGTGCTGGTATCGGAGTTATATGAATTTGTAAGAACGCTGTACAACGAAATCATTTTTATGTAAAGGGGTGATCCGGATGAAAAAGATATTATTTCTATTACCATTGCTGTTTTTGTTAGCCGCGTGTGCGGGTGCATCGGCGGAACGCCCCGTACCGGAGCTTGACCGTTCGCAGCCTATTGCCTATTCGTCGCAGTTTGTGACTGTGGCGCAAAGCGACGGTGTGACTTTGCAATACCGTGCGGATTACGGTTATATCCGCGTCATCGATGCAAATGGCAACATATGGGAATCCACCCCGCATGATATTGACGACGACCCCTTGGCACGCGGGCAAATCCGCATGGCATTGTCCAGCATGATCACCGTTTCGTTTTTGAGTGGCGCCAACAATATGAGCCACGAAACGGCCATGGCCGCATCGGTACGACAGGGTGGATTGTCCGCTTATCAAATACCTAACGGCGTGCGTGCAGAATTTTTCTTCCCCGCCCAGCGCGTGATGGTACCCGTAGAAATCACGCTGGAAAACGGTACGATGCTGGCCGCGATTCACCCGCACCATATCCAGCGTGTCACCCCCGCGCCCGATGCCCCCGAAGGGGAATGGGTGGCTTATGAGCGAAGCTTCCGATTGACCAATGTCGGGCTTATACCGCATTTTGTGCATGCAGGCATGGATAGCGAAGGTTATATGCTGGTACCCGATGGCAGCGGCGCGTTGATTTATTTGAACAATGAACAATTCCGCATGTCTTTCAGCCAGCCTGTATATGGGCGTGACCGTATTAATGTACCGCGGCAAGTCTCTGCTATGGCGCAAGATATTTTATTGCCGGTGTTTGGCATGAAGCGTGATGATGCCGCAATCTTCGCGATCATTGAGGGTGGCGCGGCGTTGGCGACGATTAATGCCGGAGTTGCCGGCGGTAGTTCTTCGTTTAACTCCGTGGGTGCATCTTTCTTCGTGCGACCGCCGGGTTCTTATACCATAATGGATGCACAAGGCGTGGAGCGCGAAATTCAAGTAACCACTGATTGGGTGGTGGACGTTGATGTGATTTCCGTGCGTTTTTTCTTCATGGAAAACGGCTCGGGATATTCCGAGATGGCAACGTTGTACCGCGAATATTTAATTGCGCAGGGCATGACGGCAACGCAACGCAGCCATGGCTTGCCATTGATGCTGGATATTTATGGCTCCGTGACACGCCGCATGTCTGTATTGGGCGTACCGACCAATCGCAATATTTCATTGACCTCGTTCGCGCAAAGCGGAGAGATGGTTGAAACGTTGTTAAACGCGGGTATCGAAAATTTGATTGTCCGTTACAACAATTGGTTGCCGGATGGCAATTACTCAACTGCACCCAGCCGTTTTTCACCCAACCGGGGGTTGGGTGGCAACCGTGGATTCCGTACATTCGCCAACCAAATGGAAGAATGGGATGTTGCGTTGTACATGGACGTGGACTTCGCCACAGCGCATAACCGTCCGATATTGGGTTTTATCGGTTCGCCGGTAATCCGTGATGTGGCGAATATGCAAGTGCGGCAAACCGATTTCAGCCCAAGCACTTTTATGCCGGAGGACGAACCTTATCCGGGTTGGTGGCTGTATTCTCCGCGCACATTTGAAAATGCGATCCATACATTCGTGTCGCGTGCGTCGGGGCAAAACATTTCTGGCTTGGCGATGACGCAATTAAGTAATAATCCTTACGGGGATGTAGGCCGCCGTAATCCCATGGACCGCGGCGCGGCAGAAGTCTTATTGTTTGACTTGGCGCGTCATACACGTGCCGAACTGGGTGGGTTGATGGGTGACGCGGCTGGCGCATTTTGGCTGCCGCATGCTACCGCAGTGGTTAACACGCCGCTGGGGTGTTCGGGTTTTGGCATCACCAACCGAAGTGTGCCTTTCTATCAAATGGTCTTGCATGGATATGTAGCGATCAGTTTGCCCGCTTTTAACTTAACACCCGATAGCGAAGGCATGATTTTGCGCGCGGCGGAAACGGGTGCTATGTTGCAACTGTCCGTCATGGCCGAAAATCCGGCATATCTGATAGACACGCCGTTGGAATGGCTGTTTAGCCCATCGTTCAATTTTTGGTACCAGCAGGCGTTGGATGCGGTGCATCGTTTGGCACCGGTTTACAATGCAGTGGCGGGGTCACCGATTGTGCAGCACACTTATTTAAGTGATGGCGTGACCCGAACAGAATTTGCCAACGGCACAGTTGTATTTGTCAACTTTGGACACGAAGAGGCGAATGCCGAAGCCATAACATGGGCGATGCCCGCTATACACGGCGATGGTGTTACCTTGCAACCCGACGGCGGCATCCATTGGTCGGGTTTCATCCCTGCACGTGACTTTATAGTATTCCCCGGAGGTGCCCAATGGTAGAAAACAAACCGGTAAAGCGCCGCAAGACATTTTTTACCATGGAGCGGCGTTGGGGGTTGGCGGGCGTTGCGTTCGTGTCTCCGTTTATCATTGGATTTGTTTTGTTTTTCCTGTTTCCGGTGATTCAGTCGGTTCAACGTGCGTTTGTTGATGTGGGTTGGGACCAAGGGCGCGAAGTGTGGGAGCCCGTGGGGTTGGATAATTTCCAAAATATTTTCTTCCGCGATCCTGACTTTTTGCAATATTTAGGAAATTATTTTACGCAAATGTTGCCGCAACTCGTCATCGTTTTAATTTTCTCGATGTTTATTGCGTTGATGTTGCAACAAAAATTCCGCGGCCGTACATTGGCGCGGGCGGTGTATTTTTTGCCGGTTATTGTATCGTCGGGTATTGTCATGAGTATTTTGGGTAATGACCTGACCAACCAAGCCGCACAAGAAAGCACGGCCATTTTCATCACCAACAATCGTATATTGATGGATTTGATGGTGGATGCAGGTTTTGGCGCAGCCATGATGGAAGCGGTTGTGGATGTGGTTGGTACGATTTTCGACTTGGCATGGCGGTCGGGTGTGCAGATATTATTGTTTTTGGCCGCGTTGATTGCCATACCTAAGTCTTTCTACGAAGCCAGTACCATTGAGGGCGCATCCTCTTGGTCAACTTTTTGGAAGATTACGTTCCCCATGGTATCGCCATTTATTTTGGTTTGCTTGGTGTATACGATTGTGGATAGCTTTACGGATTATGACAATGAATTGATCAATTATATCTACCAAAACATCCGCGACTTGTTTTATGGAACGGCCAGTGCCATGTCGTGGGTCTATACGCTGGCAGTATTTGCGGTGTTGGGCGTGATTATTGGCTTGGTTTCGCGCCGCGTGTTTTACATGGTGGATTAGGGGGAAGCGCTATGCATTTTGTCAGACCTAGCGAGCGCGGCAAAATTAACCGCGAAGCCATAAAATTAAAAAAAACGAAACGAATCGCAGGCACGGTTTTGCGTGCGCTTTTGCTGATTGGTATCGGTTATATCATTTTGCGGCCATTGGTTTTTATATTGACCATGTCATTCATGACGCACATGGATATCGTGAGCCCTGCCGTGGTATGGATACCGCGCACATGGGTGTTGACGAATTACAATAACGCCATCGAGTTGATGGGCTTTGGCAATGCGTTCCGCGCTTCGCTTGAATTGGGATTGGTTACGGCATTGTTGCAAACGGTCTCGTGCGCGTTGGTGGGTTATGGTTTCGCTCGGTATAAGTTTTGGGGGCGCGGTTTATTATTTGGCTTTGTTATGTTTACGTTGTTGGTGCCGCCCTCTACGATTATTATTTCGCAAATTATGCAGTTGCGCTTTTTTAATCCGTTCGGCATTTTTAGTTTAATAAGAACCGTTGGAATCGCAGATATTGAAGTGAACATGCTGAACCGGCGTTTGTCGCTATATTTGCCGGCGATGTTTGGCATGGGGTTGCGCTCAGGTATCTTCATTTATATGTTCCGTCAATATTTCCGTGGACAACCGAAGGAATTGGAAGACGCAGCACGCGTGGACGGTTGCGGGCATATCGGGATTTTTACCCGCGTGATGTCGCCTAATGCGGGGTCGATTTACTTGACAGTGCTGTTGTTTGCGATTGTGTGGAATTGGAACGATTATTATAACGCGCTCATGTTTGTGAACCGTATGGAAACATTGCCCGTGGCATTGGCCGTCATGCGTGACCGTTTACAACAAGCATCGCAAGTGGCGCATTTGGGCATTGTCGCTGCCGACCCGTATACGCAAGCGGCTAGTTTGATGGCAGGGGCGTTCTTAACGCTGGCACCCGTGTTGGCCATGTACATTGTGCTCCAACGATATTTTACGGAAAGTGTGGAGCGCAGTGGCATTGTAGGATGATTTTGCAGCCGACAAAACGGCTTCGGAATATAATGGGGCACCGCCCCAACTAATAAAAGAGGAGAGAACAGAATGAAAAGAATTTTTGCTTTGCTGTCTGTTGCCGTGTTGGCCTTAGTTTTGGCCATGACCGGTTGCGGCCGCAATGACGACAACGGCGATGACACCACCACACCCACCGCCGCACCCGTCACGCAAGCACCTGCCAACAACGTAACCGACTCCGGTAACGAAGTGGGCGGCAACGAAGTAACCGGCCACCCCACGCGTGATTACGGCGCGTTGCGCGGCTCGACGATTTTCGTGTACCACCAATCCGTAGGCACAAATCTGTTGCAAGACGCCGCAGACTTTGAAGCCGAGCACGGCGTCACCATCCGTATCGAAGACACCCCCTGGGCACAATATTATTCTCGTTTGATGTCATTGATTACCGCGGGCGACCCGCCGGACATCTTCGACTCCAACGACGAAGTGCTCCCCATGTACGCCCTGCGCGAAATCGCAATTCCGCTGGATGGGTTGTACACCCCCGACGCACCGTTCCTTGACTTTGCGGTCATGCACGGCATGCGTTACATGGGCGAAACATTCATCTTGCAAGAAGTCGGCCGCGTACCGCACTTAATTTTCTACAATATGACCATGTTTAACCGTTACGGTTTGCCCACGCCGACAGAACTGTACCAACAAGGCGATTGGACCGTGCAACGCATGTTTGACATTTCTAGCGAATTCACCGCCGACATCGACAATACCGGCGAATGGAATCAATGGGGCTTCACGGCCACCAGCGTATACATGCTGTTTGGCGCCAATCAAGTGCCCATCGTAAATTATGACCCCAATGCGGGCCAATTTACCTTGGCAATAAACGGTGCAAACCAAATTGCGGTATTGCAACATGCGCTGGAAGCCATTGAGCGCAACGACATTCATGAATTTGGCTGGCACGGCGACTTGTTTGCCAATGGCCGCTTGGCAATGATGGGCCACGAAGCATGGTTTGCTAATTCGTTGCTGGCCATGGAAGACGATTGGAGCATTGCACCGTTCCCGGTAGGGCAATTTGGTGACCCGGGTTACAACTTTATCCGTCCTTGGGGCGTGAGCGTTGCAACCGGTGCCAACAACCCCGTAGGTGGCGTGGCATTCGTAGAATTCCAATATTCACGCAACATGGAACGCGGCAGCGAATTCTTCAACCAAGGTTGGATGAACCCTGCACGCGAAGCCGGTGTACGCGCAGCCATGGATAAAACATCTTGGTTCTCGCTGCACAACGGTATCCCCAATTTCCGCACGATTGCTGACCAAGTTACATGGGATTTGAACTCTGCCGAAGGACGCAACGCGACCGATATCGTTAACGCACAATTGTCGGCCATGCAGTCGTACATCGACGATTTCAACAACTTGATCCCCGGTTGGGAAGAGCCCCGCGTATTTGTCAATCCGGGCCCGGTAGACTTTGAAGACGGCACCCTGGGTTGGTTGACTTGGGAACCAGACGAAGATATGAGCATGACCCGTACCATCATTGATGACGGTATTGACGGACGTTCATTACACATCTTATTTGACGATGAAAACCCGTATGCCGGCCAATGGGTGCCGATTTTGGGCACACTGCATCAAGACTTTGTTTTCGTGGGTGGCCAAGCCTATGTAATTTCATTCGATTACCACGTTATCCGCGAGGTGCCGGATGTATGGCATGTTTTCTATACCACGAGCCCTGACATGATGTGGTCGCAGTATTATTTTGTTGAAGGACAAAGCGGCCGCTTTGAAATGACCGTTGGCGCAGAAGGCGACCATGACGAAAAAGAATTCCGCTTCCGCGTGAATGGTATCCTTGAAATGGTTATCGACAACTTTGAATTGCGCGTAGTTGAATTTTAATTAATTTTTTATCGGAACGCGGGCGAGGGGTTACCCCTTTGCCCGCGGTTCCATGTACATAAAAATTTTGGAGGAAATGCCATGATCATCCACGATGCTGTACAAAAATTGCAACCGGGAGATACATTAACGATACCCGCCGGGCTGTATAAGGAAAATATACACATGGAAAATATCAACGGCACGGCCGACGCGCCCATCCGCATCGTAGCCAACAGTGAAGTGACCATAGACGGTGGCGGCGAAACGCACGCATTCGCGGTGGTTAATTGTGCCCATATCCATATAGAAGGCTTGCGCGTAACCAATGCGCACCACGGCATTGACGTGAAAAGCACACCCGCGCGTGGTGATGTACCCATGGATGGCATCGTGATCAAAGGTAATAAAGTCTACGGTATCGATGGCCCGCGCGGTGGTCATGCCATTGCGGTATACGGCGAAAATCCCAATGCGCCCATCGGCGACTTGCGCATCGAGGGCAACGAGGTGCACGACAACAAGCTTTATTGGAGCGAAGCGTTGGTAGTGAATGGCAATATAGACGGTTTTGTTATTTGCAATAACGTGGTGTGGAATAACGACAACATCGGCATTGATATTATTGGCTTTGAAGGCAAAGCAGGGGATAACCCCGACGTAGATTGTGCCCGCAACGGAAAAGTGTATGAAAACATTGTCTTCGGTTCGGACACCACAGGAAACGAAGCGTATTGGTCGGGCAACCACAATCCCGAAGGCTGGGATGGTGAACGCCGCGCAAAGAACGCCTTCGGCGGCGAATATGACCGTTGCTGTGGCGGCATCTACGTAGATGGTGGTTGGCATATTGAAATTTATCATAATTTTATTTTTGACAATGACTTGGGCATTGAAGTGGCGACCGAGCACAAGCCGCCGTTGGTGACCAAAGATGTACATGTGTATGAAAATATTATATGTAGCTCCACCGGATGGGCGGGGTTAATTTTTGGTGGGTATGCGAGCCATTTGGGCTTTACGGAGGATTGCACGTTTGTCAATAATATTTTGTACGGCAACGATACGCAGATTGCTGTGCAAAAAAGCCATCGCAATGCAGTGCAAGGAAATGTAATTGTTGGCGGGTGGGAAGCCATTGATTTTAACGGCGACATGGCCGCGAACAACGCGTTCATGGAAAACTTGTGGGAAAATACCGAAGGTGCCGACGATTATTTCGACCAGTTGGAAACATTAACCGGTGCGCAAAGACCTGCGCAGTTACGCAGCACGGGTTTGTTAAAAAACCCGGAAAACGGCGATTTCACCATGAACGCCCCCGAAGGATACGGCACAACATGGCGTCCTGCTGATAAATATTTACAACTGTACGCCGAATATTTGCGTGCGCAGGAAAAAGCCAACGCCGCCATGGAATTTTTGCAAAGCAAGTCGTTTGCGGCGGCGAGCGATGATGTGTGTGCGAATTTGACAAAAATCCTGCATGAAAATGGCCATGCGGATGCACAAGTTGCACGCGTTTTTAAATCGGCCGAGGACAAACATATGGTGCAAGTGATTGTGCGTTACGGCGCGGGTGGTTTTGCTTTTGCGCAGGCCACTACCAAGGAGGGCGTGCAAGTAACCGCACACGTAGCAACACCGTGATAGCGGCGCAAAAAGATTCTGCCGTTCCCCTATATGAGCAAATTTACGACGACATTTTGCATAAAATCGAAACCCATGAATGGGCAGCCGGGGCACGTATCCCCGCCGAAATGCAGTTATGTAAACGTTACAATGTGAGCCGAATAACCGTGCGCAAAGCCATTGAAGATTTGGCGTTGGCGGGGCATTTGGTGCGCCACCGCGGCAAGGGTACCTTCGTGCGCGTGGAACATATCGAAAATAAATTGTCAAAATTTTATTCGTTTAGTGAATCGTTGCGTGCGGTGCGTATTAATGAAGTGGCAGAAGTGCTCGCTTTTGAAGAAATGACCGCATCCGGGCAGCTTGCAAAAGATTTGATGCTGACAACTACGCAAAAAAAAGTATACAAAATCACGCGATTGCGCAGCGTCAATGACGTGCCTTATGCCGTAGAAGCTTCCTACATTCCCAAGCATTTGTTCAAACAAATGACGGCGGAATCGGTGGGAACGAATGGCTTGTACAACTCCATGCGGATGCTGGGCATCGCTCCCATCCGCGCAAAGGAAACTTTCCGTGCGGCGGCGTTGAGCGGGTTGGAAGCGAAGTTGTTGCAACTGGATATCCACGCGCCAGTGATGCACATTGACCGTGTAACATACAACGGCTCTGTAGTGGTGGAATATTGCTGCTCGACCGTTCGAGGGGATTTTTTCACTTATTCAGTAGATTTGGAATGTTAATATAACCCGCTTAGGGAAAAATAGGAGTGTGTATCATGGATGTTTGTAAGAATTTTTACGGCGAAGAAAGATCGTTTTTTGATGAAAAAACCGCCGGGCATACTGCGTATGAAATCGCGCACCAGCCGTTGATGTGGCGCAAATTGGCCGATGCATTGCGCACGCAATCTGGCGAGATTAAAGCGTTTATGAATAAAATCGGCGACTTGAAAGATGTGCGCATTGTGCTGACCGGTGCCGGGTCGTCGGGTTTTGTGGGGCGTGCGGTGGCAAGATTTGCTGCGCAATGCGGCTGTGCGTATGGCGAAGCGATACACACGACGGATATCTGTGCGTCGCCGGATGTTTGTTTTCCAAGCATGTTGGCGGACAAGCCGACGTTGTTGATTTCGTTCGCGCGGTCGGGTAATAGCCCCGAATCCGTAGGTGCGGTGGAAGTCGCCCGCAAAAAAGTGAAAAACCTGTACGAGCTTGCTATCGTGTGCGATGGAGCAAGCAAATTGGCCGTTGCCGCACGCAACGCCGCAAATGGCTTGGTGCTTGTCATGCCTGAAGGCACCAACGACAAGGGCTTCGCCATGACCAGCAGCGTGTCGTGCATGATACTGGCGGGGTATGCCGCATTGTGCAAATGCGATACCGACGCGCTTGCCGCATGTTATGAAAAATTGGCCGATATCGTTGAAACAAACGGCGCGGCATATGTTAACGCCGCCAAAGAATGTGCTGCGTGGGGTTTTGAACGTGCGTGGTATTTGGGTTGCGGTGCGTTGACCGGCTTGGTGCAGGAAGGCGCATTAAAAATGATGGAACTCTCCAACGGCGCGGTCGTAGCCGGGTACAATAACGCCCCGGAATTCCGCCATGGACCCAAAACCGTGATGAACGAAAAAACCTTGACGGTGCACTTTGTGTCACCCAATTCATTTACAGCGCAATATGACCGTGATTTACTCAACGAGCTATACAGCCAACGCGACGGAAATCAGTTGGTCGCAATCTGCGACCAACTGACTCCCATGCAAGCGGATTTGAATGTACCGTATACGCGCTTGGATTGTGAATGCTGCGCAGACATTGCGGCGGGCATGCAGGGATTGGTATTCATGCAGTTGTTGTCGTTGTTTACATCGTTGCATTTGGGCATCACTACAGACAATCCGTCACCGGGTGGATTGGTGAACCGCGTTGTACAAGGCGTTACGGTGTACCCATGTTAGTGGGTACGGACAAATTATTGCGCGATGCGCAGGCAAAGAGCATCGCCATTGGCGCATTTAATGTCGAGAACCTGGAAATGGCGCAGGCCGTTATCGCCGCCGCTAACGAGGCCGGTCGTCCGGTGATTTTGCAAACCACTTCATCGACGCTCAAGTACGCGCCGCCTGCTGCGTTCGCAGGAATGGTAGCGGGATTAGCGAAGGAATCAAAAGTGGATATCGCCATGCACCTTGACCACGGCAACAGCTACGAATTGGCCGTGCAATGCATGCGCGATGGCTACACATCGGTGATGATTGACGGCTCGACATTGTCATTTGAAGAAAATATCCGCATCACCAAACAAGTCGTAGACGCAGCGGGGGATATTCCCGTAGAAGCCGAATTGGGCAGCGTAGGCGGCAAGGAAGACGACCACGAAGCCGAAAATGCCTACACCAACCCCGAAGATGCGGCCGAATTTGTAGCCAAAACAGGTATTTCGTCACTGGCTATTGCCATCGGTACCGCGCACGGCGTATACAGCGGCATCCCTGTGCTGGATATCGCACGCTTGAAGGAAATCCGCAAGCGCGTGGATATTCCGTTGGTGTTGCACGGTGCGTCAGGTTTGTCTGTAGCGGCGGTGCGCGAATGCGTGGCCGAAGGCATTTGTAAAGTCAACTTTGCAACGGAGCTGCGCATCGCTTATTCCGACGGTGTGAAGGCGTATCTCGCGGATAATCCCGACGCGTTCGATCCTAAATCTTACGGCAAGGCGGGTTATGAATCGGTGAAGAAAATGGTGCATGATAAGTTCGCGATGTTAGGGGATGCGTGATGAAAAAGTACGACGTAATCACCGCGTTTGACATTTGCGTGGATTTTTTGATGGACTTGGGGCAGACCGAGCCGGAGTTTGGGCAGAAGGAAAAACTCGTGGACAACTACGGGTTGGAAATGGGCGGTTCGGCTTGTATCTTTGCCACGCAATGCGCCAAGCTGGGGCTAGCGACTACGGGCGCGGGTACGGCGGGGACGGATAATTTCGGCACATTTATGCTGGAATGCCTAGAGCGCGACGGCGTGGACACCATGCACATCCGCCGAGGCACGGACAAGACTGCACTTACGCTGTGCCTGAACAAAACCGGCGGCGACCGCGCCATCCTCACATACATGGGCAAGATGGACACTGTGCAAGCCGCATGGCTGGATGAATTGCTTCCGCAAGCGCGCCATCTGCACATTTGCAGTTATTTCCTACTCAAATCCTTGCAATCGGAATATCCTGCGCTGTTGAAAAAAGCAAAGGAATTGGGCGTAACCGTGAGCCTAGACACCAACTGGGACCCGGAAGAAAATTGGGACGGCGGCATCAAAGAAATTTTGCCCTACGTGGATGTATTCCTCCCGAACGAGAACGAATTGATGTTGATCACCGGCAAGGACAATGTGGAAGATGCGTTGCGCTATGTCGGGCAATTTGTGCCCACCATTGCAGTCAAATGCGGTGCTGATGGCGCATATGCCTACCAAAAAGGCGACATCATCAAAGTAGACGCAATGAAAATCACCGTGGCCGATACGGTAGGCGCAGGCGATAGCTTTAACGGCGGGTTCATGTACGGCTACTTGAACGGGCTGCCCATGGAAGAATGCTTGAAGTGCGGCACGACCTGCGGCAGTTTAAACGCATCGCATCACGGCGGCACAGCCGGGCAACCGAACTTGACAACGTTGAAAAAATATTTATAGAACGCTAAGCGTTCCAAAAAGGAGACGATTGATATGCCTAAGAAATTTACCTTCATCGGCGCGGGTTCGCTGGGTTTCACGCGGGAGCTGTCGCGCGATATTTTGAGCTTTCCAGCGTTCCAAGACGCGCACATTTGCTTGATGGACATCCACGAAGGGCGGCTGGGATATTCTAAGCGTGCCATTGAAAAATTGATTGCAGCTGGTAATTATCCCGCAACCGTTACCGCCACTACCGACCGCCGCGAGGCTTTAAAAGACGCGGATGGTGTCCTTATCACCATATTGCAAGGCGGCGTAGATGTATGGCGCCACGACATCGAAATCCCCAAAAAGTGGGGCGTGGACATTAACGTGGGCGACACCCGCGGCCCGTCCGGCGTGTTCCGCTTCCTGCGCACCGCACCCGTGATGCTGGACATCATCCGCGACGCAGAAGAATTGTGCCCCGACGCCATCGTCCTCAATTACACCAATCCCATGGCCATGCTGTGCGCCTACTTGCAACGCCAATCCAAGATGAAAATCACCGGCCTGTGCCACAGTGTACAAGGCACTGCATGGATGCTGGCCGATTGGCTGGGCGTCAAAGACGGCAATTATACCTACACCTGTGCGGGCATCAACCATCAGGCCTTCTACCTTGATTTCAAGGTCAACGGCAAAGACGCGTATCCCGCCATGCTGGACAAAGTCGCCAACGACCCCGCCATCCTTAACGCTGAGCCCGTGCGCAACGAGATGTTCCTACAATTTGGTTATTACCCCACCGAATCTTCCGGCCACAACTCCGAATACATGGCGTGGTTCCGCAAGCGTGCTGACCTCATCGAAAAATACTGCCTGCACGGCACCAATTGGAACCCCGGCGAACACGCTTACATTCTCAAGCAATACATTGAATCCGAAGCCACATGGGAAGCCAAGTTCAACGAATTCCTCGACCGCGATGAAGTAGATCTCAAGCGTGGCGGCGAATACGCGGCCAATATTTTCAATGCTCTCTTCGGCGATGGCGAGCCATTTAGCTTCAACGGCAACCAGCTCAACCATGGCATCATCACCAACTTACCCGACTTGGCCTGCGTAGAAACGCCCGTTTTCGCATCACCCACCGGCTTGCAAAACGTGCACATCGGCAACCTGCCCGACAACCTCGCCACCCTCATCAGCCATTCCGCCCAAATCGAAAAAATGGCCGTAGACGCCGTCATCGAGGGCGACCCATGGCTCGTATTCCAAGCCAACCTTTTCGACCCACTAAGCGCTGCCGTGTTATCCATGCAAGAAATCCGCGACATGACGCAGGAGATGCTGGATAAGAATCGGGAGTATTTGGGGTACTTTAAGTCGTTGAAGGTGGAGCTAAAGAAGTAGGGTGCGGCTAAAAGATTAAAGTCAAAAGATTAAGACCTTGGGGCATCTGCCCCAAACCCCGCAAGGGTGCACAAGCGCCCCCTTGACCCCCTATGTGCTACCGCAACGCGCTCATGCAAGTGCGAAAATAAAAACAACAAAAAATCCGCCGCGGCGGATTTTTTGATATAAATTTGTACTTTTAATAATTGCGTGACGCGAGGCACAACGCGGGTCAAGGGGCGCTGCCTGCCAGTGGCAGGCGTTTAGCGCGGGCGCGAATGCGCCCCAGCCTCGAAGAGGACGCTTCCCCCTTGCGGGTTTGGGCAGCGCCCAGGGTTTTGTCTTTTGACCTACGCCTTACTCGTAAAATGGAACCCTTCAATCCGCACGCCGGGCATTAACGTCACGCCCATGCCGCTGACTTTTTCGTGGTCGCTGGAGATGGCTGTTATGTTGTTAAATGCATCGAGCAAGCTCTCCGTAAAGCGCACAGTCGATATGGGCGCGCCTAGTTTGCCATCTTGGATGCGGAATGCGCCGTTTCTTGTCAGCCCGGTGATTTGCAATTTTCGCGGATTGACGAAGTTGGTGTAGTGGAATTCGTTGATATAGATGCCGCGTGGGGTGGAGGCGATGATTTCGGCTAGGGATTGGCTTCCTGCATCTACAATGAGGTTGGCGGCAAATGCGCCCATCATACCGCCGAAGCCGGGTGCGGCGTGGCCGGTGGGGGTTACGCCGTGTTTTTGGGCGCGGCGGTTGTCGTATAGGACGTTGCGGATGACGCCGTTTTCGATGAGCGTCAATGGGCGGCGCGGGTTGCCTTCGAAGTCGAAGGGTAGGGGGCGCAGGTCGGGATGGGTGGCGTCGTCGTGGACGGTTAGGTTGGCGCCGAAGACGCGTTGCCCCAGCTTGCCGGCGGCGAAGGAATAACCGTCGTCGATGGCTTTGGCGTTGAGGGTCATGGACAGGAAGTACATGAGGTCGCCGAAGGCTACGGGCGAGAGAACTACGGTGTGTGCGCCCAGCTCGGCCTCCACGGGGTTGCGGGCGGCTTTGGCGGTCTGCTGCGCGCGGGCGAAGAGGGCGACGATATCGGGGGCGGCGGTGTAGGAGCAGGCCTCTGCCGCGCCATCTGCACCGCAATCGCTGGTGACTACGGTATTGAAGGCGACATCGTTGTAAGCGGCGTAGTTGAACGCACCCCGGTTGTCGCCCAATGCGACGGCTTGCTCGTTGAGCACGAGTGCGCCGGATGCGCTGTAGCCTGATTCTGCCTGCGCTACGCCTGCCTTGAGCAACGCGGCGCGTTCTGCCGTGCTGAATTTTTGCCGCAGGTCGTTGGGCGGTTGCGAATTTTTCAGTTGGTCGCAAGTTGCGACCGACTGCGAATCTTCACCCGTTGGCGCATTCCCACATGCCTGCGGGTATGGGAACGCTTCATACTCGCCCTCCGGCACGTGCGCCAGCAGCGCGTCGGCATCGGCGGCCAGTTGCGCGAGCCCTGCGTCGGTCAGCACATTGGTGGACGCGGTAGCTTCTTTTTTCCCGTTGTAGACAGTCAGCGTCAGGGTTGTGTCGGTCACGGACACGTTTTGGCTGATTTCAGACTTGGCGAAACGCGTGGAGCCCGCTTGTGTAGATATGACGCGGGCTTGCGCGTAGTTTTTGGTCATGGCGGTGACTTTTTCGATGAGTGCGGCGGCGGATTTTTTATCTAACATCTTGTACACCTACTTTCACATTTCTGAAGCGGCTTGGCGATGACCCGTGCGATACGCGCATCATTTGCATGGGTTGGCCTTTGCCGCAGTTGGGCACGCCTACGAGCTCCCATGTGTCGGCATTGCCTACGCCGTCACAGCTTGCCCAAAATTCCGTGGTCTTGCCGGAATAAATGGGATTTTTAAACACGCGCCCCGTGCGCTTGCCGTCCTTGATTTCGTGCGCAATTTCGCAGGCGAATTGGAAATTGATACGCAGGTCGTCGATACTCCACGACTTGTTTTCGTCGAAGATAAAACCGTATTCGATGCCCGCGATGAGTTCGTCCATCGTTTGGTCGCCGGGCAGCATGTTGATGTTGGTCATACGCACGATGGGCAAGTTGCGCCAGCCGTCTGACAAGCCCGCGCCACCGCTGTTGATACCCACCGGACGCGAAAAAGCTCGCGAAGTCTGGAAACCCACGAATTGCCCCTTGGTGATGAGCGGCACATTTTGCGCAGGTACGCCTTCGTCGTCATACGCGAACGTGCCCAACCCTCCGGGGCAATGCGCGTCCGCCACGATATTCACCAGCTCCGAGCCGTACTTGAACCCGCCGGGATAATCATCCGTGGAAATAAAACTACGCCCAGCGAAAGCCGCTTCGCTGCCCAGCACACGGTCCAATTCCGTGGGATGTCCCACACTTTCATGAATTTGCAAGAACATCTGCCGTGGCGTAAGAATCACGTCGAATTCGCCGCTGGGGCAGTCCTCGGCCTCAATGATAACCGCTGCCTCTTGCGCCAGCTTGTGGGCAATCTGCGGCAAGTCCATAGCGGTAATCGCTTCCCAGCCGCCGCGCACAACATTGATGTACTTGCGCGTTTGCGCATCTGCGTCACTGATACACGTAGCCGCAATATTGCCCGTGTTTTGCACAAATTTTTGCACGATGTAACTGCCGTCCGTGTCCGCAAAGAAAACCTCGTCGCTGCGTGCCTCCAGATTGCCCATCGTCTTGAACCGCACGGGTGCCGCGAAGGCATGTCCTTCCCACACACCGTGCATGCAGTGGTGGCACAACTCCAGCAACGCCAATTTCTCCGTAAACGGCACGGCGAAAGGATCGACTTGCACAGGCGTTTGATACTCAGCCTGCGCGGCGGTTTTCTCGTCCAGCACGGCAGGCGCGTTCATCAACGATAACGAAGCCCGCGCAATGTCAAACGCTGCACGCACCGTATCTTCGAGCTTGTCCAATTCGCTACCCGCCGCGAAGCCCATCGCTCCGCCTGCATACACCCGCACACCATACCCGCACGAACGCGTCGTCGTGGCCGCAACCAACACCCCCGCCTCCATGCGCAACCCCTCGATGCGAATGTCCTTCAGCCGCACATCAGCAAAGTCCGCCCCCAGCGAACGCGCCAACGCCATGGCTTGCGTCAACATTTCTTTCATGGCACCACATCCCTTCAAATTTTTCGCATCATACCATAAAAAAGAACGGCTTAATCAATAAGCCGCTCAAAAAACCAACCGGTCGCAATTTGCGACCGGTTGAAATGACTTTATAAAAGTAACCCGCTTAATTTAACGCATCATTATTATGCAGACCGTGCTTTTGTTTTTCGTACCATGAATTTATTTCTTCGTCTGTATCTGTTTTTAATGTGAGAAAAATTTCGCGGGCAAATTCTAAAGCAGCCGTTTCATTTGCGGTAATAAAACCGCCGTCGTTGATGACTTGCTTTACCGAAAAATGTTCGTGCCCTTTATAATCATCTTCGTTTTCAAGCATTTCTTCGAAATATTCCAATTCGTCACCGGTATGTTTTATATTATTAAGAAAACCATGTTTTGCCAAGAATATCGTAGCTCCGCAAATGGCAGCAATAGGGATATCCTTTTTATTAATTTTTCTTAAGAAATCGGCAATTACATCGTTGCAAGTTTCTTCCCATGAAAAACTGCCGGTTAATATTATCATGGCCAAATTATCAATGTTTTGATAATCCTCAATCGAATAATCAATTTCAGCCCTTATACCGCCGATTGATACCTTTGGTTGTTTGTCAATGCCGATTGTCTTGACAACATACTGTTCACAAAAACTTATCCCGACAATTGCGTGACTTGCTTCCCAATCAGCCCATTGGTCGGTTAAAAATAATAATACCTCTTTAGCCTTGGACATTTTCATTCTCCTTATGTTTTGTGATTAGCGGGTGGTAAATCGCTATAAATCACAGTCTAACTCAATGTTGTGACATATGCCTGTCACATTAAAAATATCTTTCATAAATTTTCTTCACTCTATTTTTAACAGCATCACGTAAGCACGCCGGTGCTATTACTTTCATGTACTCTCCGTAAGACAACACAAAGCCGTGTACCCAATCACCCTCTCTCCAAGGTAGGGTTACAATATATCCGCCATCCGGTTGTTCCTTTATTTCATCTTCGTCAAAATCTTCGATCAATCGGTATTTCATTTTTGGATCTACACGAAGTTTAATAATTTCACTTTGGACATTTTCATTGCCGGTGGCAAAAATATTTTGTTCATCAGATAAAACCCGCTCCGAAAAATGTACATCTTCCACCACCAAATTTTTCACCCGTGTTAATTTATATACCCTTATGCTTTGCTTGGTTAAACAAAATCCTTTTAGATACCATGACTTGGACTTAAACCAAAGTTGAATCGGTTCAACACGCCGAAATGTTTTATCACCCTTGCTGTCGTAATAATCAAAGTTAACAACCCGACGTTCCAATACAGCTGTTTTGAAATCATAAAAATAATTGTTTGCTCCGCCCCAATCAGAATAATCTACTTGCAACCAATTGATTACGGTTTTATTAAATACAGCAGACAGCCTTTTCAAAACTTGGTCATCTTTTGAAACATTCATGTTTGATAACCCGTGAAGAGCAGTGAGAATTTCATCTTGCTCTTGTTCGTTCAAAATACTTTTGCTCAACGCAGCATTAGGTAAAAGAGTAACGCCGCCGCGTTTTCCCTTTACGGTATGTATTGGAATCCCTGCTATGCTTAATGCTTCTATGTCCCGATAAATCGTTCGCCTTGACACGTCGAGTTGTTCCGCCAATTCACCGGCGGGCACGCTTTTTCTATGCAACAAAATATATATTAGTTCCAACAATCTGTTGATTTTCATGTTCATCACCAAATTGAGTATAACATACAAATGTGACACCGCCGTGTCACATTTCATGATTTAAATCACTTGCGCAATCGCCAAGGCGATGAGCAATACCCCCGCCAGCCACGATATATTAAAACGAATTCGTTGTACCGCTGCGTTGCCCAATTTGCTGCCCAACCACAGCGCTACCCCGTTGGCCAATAAGCAAAACGCCACCACCCAGCCACCGTGCAGGTTCATTAACGCCGCACCCAACCCTACCGCAAATCCGTCCAACGATAATGATATCGCCAGCACCGCCGCTTCCCGCGGGGAAATGGTGTGCGACACATCTGCGTCGGCGGTTTCCGGGTCGGCATACACGTTCAATATAAATTTGAAATTAAACAACGACAGCGTTACTTCCTTATTAATGCGCGCGTGTTTGCGGATGTACGACTTCGTGATGGAGTCCATCAGTTTGATGCAACCAATCACAAACAAAATCGTAAACGCCAGCCACCCCGCCAATCCGGTGGACACAAACGGAGCCAGTACACTACCTACCAAAAACGATAATCCTGTTGTAACCGTGCAAATCACCGCAATAATCCCACCGGAAGATAACGGAATGCGAATTTGTTTACACCCATATGCAAACGCCGCCGCAAAAGCATCCAACGACAACGTCAAAGCCAAAATCATTGCGCCTATAATCATTGCATTCATTTTCATCACCTTGTACATACTATGCGCAGCAACCGTGGCGCGTACCTAACGCGCTCGCTTGCGTTGCGTGTAACCAAAATGTTAGAATACGACGTTGTATAAATTTTCCACGAAAAGGGGCACTTCAAATGAAGAAAACCATCAATGACATCCAAGTCAAAGGCCAACGCGTGTTAGTGCGTTGCGACTTCAACGTACCGTTACAGGACGGCAAAATCTCCGACGACAACCGCATCCAATCCGCGTTGCCCACCTTGAAAAAACTCATCGCCGACGGCGGCCGCTTGATACTTTGCTCGCATTTGGGCAAACCCAAAGGCCCCGAGGCCAAATCCACCTTGGCACCCGTAGCCGTCCGCTTGTCCGAGCTCCTCGGTCAAAACGTGAAATTCTTAGCCGATGACAATGTCGTGTCCGCACACGTCTTGGCCGATGTCAACGCCCTCAAAGAAGGCGAAGTGGCCCTGCTGCAAAACACCCGTTTCCGCCCCGAAGAAGGCAAAAACGACGAAACCTTCTCCAAAGAACTCGCCTCACTGGCAGATATATATGTAAACGATGCCTTCGGCTCGGCACACCGCGCGCACTGCTCCACCGTGGGCGTGACGCAATTTGTCGCCACTACAGCCGTGGGCTTTTTGATGGAAAAAGAATTGCAATTCTTGGGCGAAACGGTTAACAACCCCGACCGCCCCTTCGTAGCCATTTTGGGCGGTGCCAAAGTCTCCGACAAAATCTTGGTCATCAACGCGCTGCTGGATAAAGTGGACAAGCTCATCATCGGCGGCGGCATGGCGTACACTTTCTTTGCCGCGCAAGGCAACGGCGTAGGCACGTCTTTGCTTGAAAAAGACCGCATCCCCGATGCGCTGGCCGTGTTGGAAAAAGCCAAAGCCAAAGGCGTAGAACTCCTGCTGCCCGTAGACACTGTCGTATCACAGGAATTTGCCCGCGAAGCCGCACACAAGACCGTACCCTCCAATCAAATCGAAGACGATTGGATGGGCTTGGATATCGGCGAAAAAACCCGCGAGCTCTTCACCAATGCCCTCAAAGATGCCAAAACCGTCATTTGGAACGGCCCCATGGGCGTGTTCGAATTCCCAAACTTCGCCAAAGGCACCCTCGCGCTGGCACAAGCCATGGCCAACTTGGACGGCACCACCGTCATCGGCGGCGGCGACAGCGCAGCGGCTGTCATCCAATTGGGCTACGCAGACAAAATGAGCCACATCAGCACCGGCGGCGGCGCAAGCCTTGAGTTCCTTGAAGGCAAGGAACTGCCCGGCGTAGTGGCCGTGCAAGATAAATAATCACACAAACAAGGAGCAACCCATATGCGTAAACGTTTAATAGCCGGTAATTGGAAGATGTTCTTCACCCCGCCCATGGCGCGGAAATTTGCCGAAGAAATAAAAGAAAAATTCTCCTCCCCCGACGTGGACACCGTTTTGTGTGTGCCCTATTTAGCTATCCAATCCGTGATGGACGCCTTCGCGGGCAGTAATATTAAAGTCGGTGCACAGAACATGCACTACATGGACGAAGGCGCTTACACCGGCGAAATTTCAGGCGAAATGCTGGCCGCCATGGGCGTACCCTACGTCATCATCGGCCACAGCGAGCGGCGCGAGCGCTTCAGCGAAACGGACACGACCGTCAACCTGAAGCTGCTTAAAGCCTTACAACATGGTTTAACACCCATCGTATGCGTCGGCGAATCGCAACGCCAACGCAAAGAAAACCGCACCGCAGCCGTCTTGCGCAAGCAAATCAACTTCGCGCTGGATGAAGTCAAAGCCGCCGATATGAGCAAAATCGTCATCGCCTACGAACCCATCTGGGCCATTGGTACCGGCGATGTTGCCACCACGGAACAAGCCGAAGAAGCATGCACGCTCATCCGCAAGCAAGTGGCTGAACTCAAAGGCGACACCGCTGCCCAAAGCGTGCGCATCCTATACGGCGGCAGCGTAGGCCCCGACAACGCCAAAGAACTCTTCGCTCAACCCAACATCGACGGCGGCCTCGTGGGCGGTGCCAGCACCAAGCCCTCCTTCGAGCAGGTGGTGCACTGTGGATAAGCAAACAACCGTTTTAATGATTTTGGACGGCTACGGCTTATCTTCTGACAAGGAAGGCAACGCCATTGCCCAAGCCCAAACGCCACACTTAGATTGGTTATTTGACAAATTCCCAACCCAACCGGGTGCCGCCAGCGGTATGGACGTAGGCTTACCCGACGGCCAAATGGGCAACTCCGAAGTCGGCCACACCAACATTGGCGCGGGGCGCGTGGTGTACCAAGAACTCACGCGCATCACCAAAGCCATCGAGGACGGCGACTTCTTCACCAACCCCGCACTCCTCGCCGCTATTAATAATTGCAAGCAAAATAAAACATCGCTTCATTTATATGGCTTACTTTCCGACGGCGGTGTGCATAGCCACAATACGCACCTCTACGGCCTGCTGGAACTGGCCAAACGCCACGGATTAACCGATGTGTTCGTCCATGCTTTCCTGGACGGACGCGACACGCCGCCGCAATCCGGCAAGGGCTTCCTCGCCGAACTGGAAGCCAAAATGGCCGAAATTGGCGTGGGAAAAATCGCCACGGTTGCGGGTCGTTACTACGCCATGGATCGCGATAATCGCTGGGAACGCGTCAAAGTGGCCTACGATGCATTGGTACACGGCGTAAGCCAACCCAATGATACACCCACGAATGCATACCAAGGCTTATCATCGGATAATCCTATTGTATATTGGGCAAATAATGCGCAGGCATGCATTGATGCTTCCTACGCGGTTGGCATCAATGACGAATTCGTAATGCCGACGGTGATTACGGAAGCATCCGAATCAACGACCACAAGCGGGCATGTCATTACATCCGCCACCGCGACCGGGCGCATCGCCGCCAATGACTCCGTCATCTTCTTCAACTTCCGCCCCGACCGCGCGCGCGAAATCACCCGTGCCTTCTGTGACCCCAATTTTGACGGCTTCGAACGTCCGCAAGGTTTCTTCCCCCTACACTACGTTTGCTTCACCGAATACGACACTACCATTCCCTACAAGCATGTAGCCTTCCATGCGCAATCCATGGACAACGTACTCGGCCAATACTTGGCCGACCAAGGCAAAACTCAATTGCGCTTGGCCGAAACGGAAAAATACGCCCATGTCACATTCTTCTTCAACGGCGGGCGCGAGGAACCCTACACCAACGAAGACCGCATCCTCGTTCCTTCTCCCAAAGTCGCCACCTACGACCTCCAACCCGAAATGTCCGCCCCCGAAGTAGCCGACAAACTCTGCGAAGCCATCCGCGCCAAAAAATACGACCTCATCGTCATCAACTTCGCCAATCCCGACATGGTCGGCCACACCGGCGACATCGCTGCCGCCATCAAAGCCGTAGAAACCGTGGACACCTGCGTAGCTCAAGCCATGACCGCCATGCTGGAAACCGGCGCACGCATGTTCCTCTGCGCCGACCACGGCAACGCCGACAAAATGCTGGATGAAGTCAACGGCGGTGCATTCACCGCGCATACTACCAACCCCGTGCCGTTTGTGCTGTTCAATTGCTCGCATATGGAACTGGCCGAAGGCGGCCGCTTAGCAGACATCGCCCCCACACTGCTGGACCTGATGGAACTCCCCATCCCGGCAGAAATGACCGGGCGGTCGTTGTTAATCCGAAAGGAGTAATCGCATGGTTCCAAAAAGGTGGCATTATATTTGCGCATTGTTTGGCGTAGGTATGATGCTTTTGGGAATAACATTATTTATCATCGCCTGCATCATTAATCGTGGTTTAATTTTCCCATTCCATCAACATAGGATTATTTCTATTCTTATCCTTTGGCCTTTTCCGATGTTATTATTTCAAAACCTTTCAACCATCCGCGCTTATCGGAAAAATAAAACGAATAGCGATTCATAACAAACATCAATAAGCTGAAGGTCACACGTCGTTATCGACACAAAACCATCAGCAACACCCATATCATAAGGAGGCAACAAAATGTTAAAAGCATCCATCATCATCGTGGACGTTATCGCCCGCGAAATCATGGACTCCCGCGGCAACCCGACTGTGGAAGTAGAAGTCATCGTCGAAAATGAAGACGGCGGCAAAGTATTTTCGGGTATCGCGGCAGTACCCAGCGGCGCCAGCACCGGCGAGCATGAAGCCGTAGAATTACGCGACGGCGGCGAGCGTTACCTCGGACTCGGCGTAGAAAAAGCCGTGGACAACGTCAACAACATCATCGCTGAAGAAATCATCGGCGAAAACGCGCTAGACCAAGTAGCCATCGATCGCATGATGATTGACTTGGACGGCACCCCCAACAAAGCACGTTTGGGCGCCAACGCCATCTTGGGCGTATCCATGGCCGTGGCCAAAGCCGCCGCTAATGCGCTCAGTCTGCCATTGTATCAATACTTGGGCGGCTTCAACGCCAAGCAATTGCCCGTGCCCATGATGAACATCCTCAACGGCGGCAAGCACGCCGACAATACCGTAGATTTCCAAGAATTCATGATTATGCCCGTTGGCGCATGCTGCTTCAAAGAAGGCCTGCGCTGGTGTGCAGAAATCTACCATACGCTCAAAAAACTGCTCAAATCCAAGAATCTCGCCACCGCCGTGGGTGACGAAGGCGGCTTCGCCCCCGACCTTGCCACGCCCGATGACGTTATCGACCTGATCTTGGAAGCCGTGAAAAAAGCCGGTTACGAGCCCGGTGCCGACATTAAAATTGCCTTGGACGTAGCCGCAACCGAACTCTACGGCGACGCGAAGAAAAACGGCAAAGAAGGCATGTATTATTTCGAAGGCGAATCTAAAATGACCGGCAAAGAAATCTACCGCTCCAGCACCGAGATGGTAGACATGTACGAAGCCCTGTGCGACAAATATCCCATGGTATCCATCGAGGACGGCTTGGACGAAAACGATTGGGACGGCTGGAAACTCATGACCGACCGCCTGGGCAAACGCGTACAAATCGTGGGCGACGACCTGTTTGTCACCAACCCCGAACGCCTTGCACGCGGCGTAGAAACCAACACCGCCAACTCCATCCTCGTCAAAGTTAACCAAATCGGCACCCTGACCGAAACCTTCGACGCGATGAAAATGGCGCACCGCAACAACATGACCACCGTAGTATCCCACCGCAGCGGTGAGACCGAAGACGCCACCATCGCAGACATCTGCGTAGCCGTCAACGCCGGTCAAATCAAAACCGGTGCCCCCGCCCGCAGCGACAGAGTCGCTAAGTACAACCAACTCCTGCGCATTGAAGAAGAGCTGGATGAAGTAGCCGAATACCCCGGCATGGGCGCATTCTTTAACTTGAAGAAGTAATTCACGCAAAATCCAACGCAACAAAAAAGTGTATCGGCCATCGCTCGGTACACTTTTTTATTGGCGTGTTATACTTGCGGCGTTCACCGCACCACGTATTTCGAAAGGAAATTCATCCATGGAAAAATTAATCCTAATCAAACCCGACATAACGCACAAAGACGAAATCCTCGACTACCAACTCGAATTCCGTCAACATGACGACCATTCTCACGGCGACAGCGGGCTATATAACGACATCGACATCCTCGCATGGATAATAAATTGCCGCCTGCACGAAAAAGCAGAAACCCTACCCAACCCCAAACATGTCACCGCTACCCAATACATGATGGTACGCGAAGGCACAACCCGCATCCTGGGGATGATAAATCTGCGCCACACCCTTGGCGAAAAAGGTAGATACCTAGCCGAACATGGCGGCCACATCGGCTTCGGTATACGCCCAACGGAACGCCGCAAGGGCTACGCCAAAGTCATGCTCCAACTGTGCTTGGAAAAATGCCGCGACTTGGGTCTAGAAATAGTCCTCCTGACTTGCGATATAAAAAACGAAGGAAGCCGTCGGACAATACAAGCTTGCGGCGGCCAATTTGAACGCATTGCGCATACAGGGGATGAAGTGGATGAACGGTATTGGATTAACCTTTTATGTCCTCTGCGACCCGTCAAATAATCACAATGTTCGACAATGGTTATTACATATGGTATTTTTACATTCGCAAAATAAACCTATGCGGAGGTGTATTAAATGCCCAGAAATCTACGATTTGCTACTAATCGAGGCCGCCAATTTAGTCTGCGCTGGGAAGGGCTTGGTAATGAGGCGTTGTACAATGTTTATCAAGCGGCCAGTCGGTACGGGCAGTATGTAAAATTGAATGATACCCCGCTGGATAACCGGAATTTTGTCATTCCGGCGGATTCGATGGATTATTACAAGGTAACCGCCGTCACGCCCACCGGCGAATCGTCCGCTACCGATGCGATTTCGCAAGAAATGCAGTTTTGGGGCGAAAATGTATATATCTTCTCGCCGCAGGACGACCCGGCGCAGGTGATGGCGCACATAGACGCGATATGGGCGGTGCAGGAAACCAACCACTTCGGAAAGACGCGCTTCGCCTATTTTTTCAAACCGGGCGTATATGACGACGCGATCAATGTAAAAATCGGATTTTTTACCACAGCGCAGGGGCTGGGATTTTTGCCCGCCGATACCACGATACAAAAATTGACCTGCGATGCCCGCTGGCTCTCCGGACCGGACAATCACAATGCCACTTGCAACTTTTGGCGCGGGGCAGAAAACTTGGGCGTTAATAGCGACACCCTGTGGGCGGTTTCGCAGGCGGTATCGTTGCGGCGTATGGATATACAGGGCGACTTATACTTACACGATGACCGCGGTTGGGGCAGCGGCGGCTTCTTGGCGGATTCGCGCATTTCGGGTGTGGTGGATGCCGGTTCGCAACAGCAATGGCTCTCGCGCAATAACACTTGGAAAAGTTGGAACGACGGCAGTTGGAACATCGTATTTGTGGGCATTGTCGATGAGCAAATTCCGCCGGGGCAATGGCCGCAGCAGCGTTATACTACGCAATCACACGCCCCCGTTGTCAAAGAAAAACCCTTCGTCGTTTATGATGCGGCCAAAGGCTACGGCGTTTTCGCGCCCGCTTTGCGCCGCGATTGCCAAGGCACCTCATGGGAAAGCGGAACCGAAGGCACCTTCTACCCCATCCATGATTTTTACATTGCCAAAGCAAGCGGCGACACCGCAGGCACCATCAATACCGCCATCGAAAACGGCAAGCACATTCTCTTCACCCCCGGGGTGTATAACATCGACATCCCCATCGAGGTGCATGGTGAAAACCGCATCATTTTGGGGCTTGGTATGGCCACCATCGTGTCATGCAACGGCAACCCCTGCATGAACGTGGCCGACGACAGCGGCATTGTCATCGGCGGCTTGCTCTTTGACGCGGGGGTCAAACGCGCCGATGTGCTGCTGGAAGTGGGCACCCCCCATTGCAAAAATAATCACGCCGATAATCCCATCCTATTAAGCGATTTATATTTCCGCGTAGGCGGCGAAAACCCCGCCGGTGCCGCCGTGGATGTATGCGCAATCATCCATAGTCACCATGTGATTGGCGACAATTTTTGGGTGTGGCGGGCAGACCACGGCGCGGGTGTGGGCTGGGACAAGAACCCCTCGCGCAATGGCCTGATCATCAACGGCAACGATGTGACCTTCTACGCCTTGATGTGCGAACATTTCCAAGAATACCAAACCATTTGGAACGGCGAACGCGGGCGTAATTATTTCTACCAAAGCGAAATCCCCTACGATGTGCCCAACCAAGACGTTTGGAAAAGCCACAACGGCCGCGTCAACGGTTACGCGTCCTACAAAGTAGGCGGCCATGTGCAAGCCCACTACACCATGGGGCTAGGTGTGTATTCCGTAAACCGCGCCGCAGAAGTAGACCTGCACAGTGCCATAGAAGTGCCCAACGCCCCGGGTGTGGAAGTGGTTAATGCGTGTAGCTTGATGATTACCGGCTACCCCGGTATATCGCATGTGGTTAATGACAGCGGCGAAGCCGCCATCACACCCGGCGCGCGGCGGGATGTGTTGTATTATTGTAATGGTGTGGCGAGGGTAGGGTGATTGTTTGAAACATGTGTGCGTCGAATCGGTTATCTATATTTCACGTTTTTATATCTTTGCTTAGATACTCATGATAATAAATTCTTGATGAAGAAGGCGATGTAATGAAATGTATGAATATTAATACTATCTACAATAAAACAAGTCATAAAATTCCGACGTATAAAGTCATTGAATCGCACAGCATATTTTTTGATGAAAATTATAAAGCAATAACTACTAGCAAAAATCCACGAATTGATTTTCCTAAAATAAATGGCTTGCGAGAAAAACATATTCCATTAAAAATTGTATAGATATCGCCCGAAACCCTATAATATTGGGGTAGCTCCATATTTTATAAGTGATATAACAGGGAATGTTCATTTTTCGTCTCCAAAAAAATTTAATGATGTGCTTGAAGTGCCGATTACTAGTAATAATCAAAAATTGTATGTAAGTGGATATCGTGGAGATGGAGGAGCACACAAAAAAGACCTTCGGGACGTTGTTTTAATGGCTTGCTTTAGTGAAAATTGGAATAATAGTGCTATGTGGTATCATTACGCATCAGCGCATAAAGGGATTTGTATAGAATATGATATAGAAAAATTATTTAATTTGGGTGATAAAAAATAACACTTCCTGCGTCTGCATGGGGTACAATAAATATAAATGAAGGCCAATCACATTTACTATCGCTTTTTCCTATTTTATATTCTGATTATAAATATTTTTTGAACGATTCTAATGAATATCGAGCGTTAATGATGGAATCATACTCCTTCTGGAATATTAATGAAAAAGTAGAATTGATGCACAAAATGATTCCAGCTTTTATAAATAAGTCACGTGAATGGGAAAATGAAAGAGAATGGAGAATGTTATGGCCTGACGCCGATTTTAATAAAAATCCATTGTTTACACCGATTAATAATTGTGTTGATTTATCATCTTGCGTTACAAAAATAATTTTGGGTTTTGATTGTGATAATGAAACAAGTGAAACAGTAATAGATATTGCTAAACGATTAAATTATTCTGTATCAAAAATTGAAGTTAATCGCGAAATGAATATATTAAAAGAACATGATGTATTTGTTCCAAAACCTTTAAGACCAGTTGGACAAGCACGGAATCTCGCAGATGCTAATGTTTTTCAAAAAATAAAACATCTAATAGCTGAACACAATGATATATCTGAAAATATAATAGAGCTGCATTCTCGATTAGCTGATGATTTGAAGGTAAATCCTGCGATTGAACTTAATGGATGCTCCTTTTTTTATGTCGAAGTCGTATTTAATCTTGAAGAGGAATATAACATTGAAATATCGACTGACGATGTAGATAAATGGGTGACAGTACAGGATATTTTTAATTGTGTGTGTAAAAAAATGTGGAGATAGATAAGTTAAACCTGCAATAGAAGTGAGTAATTGCGAAGTGTACAGATTATACTCAAACACTTTTTAGCAATCTCTTTTTACAACATAACCAAAAATCTCGGCGGGCGACAATATCATCGCTTAAGCCTTCATACTAATAATATGCGCATAATCGGGCGGAAGCAATTCCCTTGCAAGCCTAACTTCACGCAGGTTGGAAAGAAAGCCGGGATTGCCGGAAAGTGCAGGAGGATTTTGCACATATTCTTGACTTAGGGCTTCATATTCTTTGTCGGATAATCTTTCGGTTGTTTTCATCTAATTCATCATTCTTTCTATATAATGCTTGCGGCACGGCATAACGTGGAATACAAAAATGTGTTCATCGGTTGCAACGTGAAATATTATTTCTAAATTATTTTGCCAATTTATATAAACAATATTGATTAAGGCTAACACCTTGTTCTTTTGCCATTCCCACCAATGAACGATGCAAATCCTTGGGTACGCGCAATGAAATATTGCCATTGAAGGCGCGCTCGGTTTTATAAGTGTCCCACGAAATACTGTTATCTGTATCATCGTTTATATCCGCAATCATTTGCAAATCAATGTTATCGGGTTCGACTTCGGGTATGCTTGCAATTTTTTCTTGTAACCGCTCTTGCGAGGTTGTCATAATATCATCCCTTCTTATAAGCATCGCCGCGTGGATAAATGCCTTCAATATGAATTGTGTTGCTTTCTCTTTTATGGGTAAAGAGTATCCTGTAAGGTGGCTTTTTGAGCCTGTATTCATCTTCGCGTCCTTGTAATTTTACTATATCGCCATCAAAGGTTGCCAATCCGTTTATAGCAATTTTCAATCTGCCGAATGTTTTGGCGTCACATTTGTCCAAATATTTTTTCGCCTGTTTGCTAAGCGTGATATTCAATATACCCACCTCATGTCAAAACGATAGCATATACAATAGCATATGTAAATGGGGCAAGAAAATTCATGGCGTCAGTTGAAGATAAATACCACACTGTCCAAACCCACGAATGATTTGCACTTAAATCACATAAAAACCCGCGCCGTGATCTTGGCGCGGGTTTATCATAGGGGTCAAGGGGCGAGTCGCCCCTTGCGGGTCCGGGCAGCGGCCCGGGGTCTTAAATCTTTTGACTCTAATCTTTTATTTCGCGCCCGACATCGTAATCCCATCCAAGCAAACCCAAGGCAGCACACTAAACCCGTCCGCATTAGTCTCCTTAGATATACCCACAATGTTATTCAACGCATCTACGATATTAAAGCTAACCATCGTCTCAACCAGCGCGTCGGACACCTTCCCGTTTTCGATGAGGAAGCTGTTTTTGACCACGCCGGATACATCGCCGGAGGGGCCGGGGCTGGCGCCGGAGAAGCGGTTGATGAGGATGCCCTTGTCTACGCCCTTGAGCATGTCGGCCAGGGCCATGTCACCGGGCAGGACTTCAAGGCTGTAGCCGGTGTTGAGTGCGCGGGGTTTGCCGGTTTTGTTGGCGGCGTAGAGGGATAATGCGAAAGAGGAGAGTACACCGTTTTTGATGATGTCGTTGTCGGCACTTTCGAAGCCGTCGGATGTGAAGCGTTCGCCGCCTACGATGAGGGGATTGAGGGGCGAAGTGCGCATGGTGAGTTTGTCGGATACGACTTTTTTGCCCAGTTCGTCTTTCCAACGGCTGGTGCCTTGGATCATGGAGAAGTCATCGAGGAAGCAGCCGAAGAGGGTGTACCAAAGCATGTCGGCGCAGGCGGGGGTGACGATGACTTTGCCTACGTGCTTGCCGTCGAACATGCGCGGGTTGAGGGAGCGCACGGCTTCGTCCAGCAGGGTGCGCTTCATGCCCATGTCGATGATGGGGGTGTCAAGGTTGGCGAGGTTGTGGTAGTAGTAATTGAAGGAAGAGGTTTTTTCGCCTTCGTTAGCTTGGAAGGTGCTGCCGACTTCGTAGTACTCGCTTTTGTTGTTGAATTCTACACCGTTGGAGTTGGCATAGGTACGGTTGCCGGCGGTAAACTTGGCGGTCATGCCCTCGGTCATGACGAGGGGGAATTCGTCTTTCACTTGCTCAAGGTATTCCTTGGAGCGCGAGAAGAGTTTGGCAGCGTCAAAGCCGCCGATGGTTTGGTCGAAGTCTTTGTTGGTGGCGAGGGGGGCGATGTCTTCGGCGGGGTCGGCTTCGCCTTGTAAGGCCAAGGCTACGCAGTCTTCTACGGCCTTATCGATGGATTCTTTGTCCAGTTTGTTGATGGATGTGGTGCCTTTTTTGCCGTCTTTGAGGACTTTCAACGACAGGGTGTCATTGAAGAGTGTGCGCAACAGGGTAAACTTATTGGCCTCTACGTTAAATTCTTCTACACGGTCTTGACCGGCTTGTACGGAGGCTTTGTCCGCGCCGGCTTTTTTCATGGCCTGTAATGCGTATTGTGCAATATCTTTCATATTAACGCCCTCCTATTGTCATGTCGCAACGCAGTGCGGGGCCGCCCATGGAGCAAGTCATGGGTTGCTTCTTGCCGCAGAAACCGCTGACTTCCCAAACCATGTCATCGCTGATCATGTCTACGGTCTTGAGCATGTCGAACGCCACGCCGCTGATGGTGGTTTCGCGGATGGCTTTGCCGATTTTGCCGCCTTTGATTTCGTAGGATAAATCCACGCCAAACATGAATTCGCCTGTAGCGTCGGCTTGGCCGTTGCCGGTTTTGATCAAATAATAACCGTCGTCTACGCTGGCAATCATATCTTCCAGTTTGTCCTTGCCGGGTAAGATAACCGTGTTGCGCATGCGGATGAGCGGTTCGTCATTGAATGCGAATGCGCGTGCATTGCCTTGCGGCTTGACACCGAATTGACGTGCACTGTCGCGGTTGTGCATGTAGCCTTTAAGGATGCCGTTTTCAATGAGGACGGCATCTTCGGCGGTTACGCCTTCGTCGTCTACATAGACGGGTAGGGGGCAGGTTTCGCCAAAGGCCGTGTGGGCAAAGTCTGTCATGTTTACGATTTCGCTGGCGACTTGCTTGTTGAGGTTGGGGCCTGCGACGCTGCCGCCCAATACCAAGTCAGCTTCTACGGTGTGGCCGATGGCTTCGTGTGCCAACATACCGGCCAAATCCGGGTGCAGTACGCACTTCTTCATCCCCGGGTCGGCGAAGATACCTTCACGCTTGGCCATGAGGTGTTCGTACAGCGCATTCACTTCGTCCAAATACTTCGATACATCGCCGAATTGTTCGTCAAACCGGCCGAAGCCGCCCAGTGCTTTAAACAATTCTACTTGGTCGCCGTCCTTGGTCTCCGCGGTCATGATTAAATACATCATGGCGCGCGGTTGAAAGAAGCGCATATCCGCGCCGTCGGATACCACCAGCAATTTCTCCATGTTTAATACATTGGATACGATTGTGCGGCTGGACAGATTGGGGCATTGCTTTTGCACCAGCTCGTCCAATTGCTTGGCTGCGTCAATCAGCAGCAATTGATCCACCGCGCCAAAGTGTGGGGTTTGCAAATCTACGCGGTTGCCGGGGTAGGAGGGCAGGGGTTCGAGCCCCTTCTTGACGTGCGTGTCCATAAAAACAGCGTTGTCCGTAGCCGCTTTAACGACATTGGCAACGCTGTCTGCATTGTAAGCCGCCGCCGACGCGAAGCCGAACGTGCCGCCTTTGTACACGCGTGCCGCCACACCACCGGTGGCGGATTGGTTGTTGGCCGTCATGTTGCCCGTCAACAACGTGACTTGCTGCGAGGTATTAACCTGCGCACGCAACTCGGTGTAATCTTTGAAGTTGGGTTTGTGGATGGATAATAAATCTTGTAGCATGTGTTCCCTCCTCATTGGATATATTCCAATTACTCTAGCACATGAGGTAAAAGGGCGCAATGAGGGGAATTGCCTTTAATTAAGCTTTCTTATACATTTTTTATCAATATCATCTTTAAGCCCATCAAACAATTGCTTCAAGCAGTTATATGTTTCTGCATCCGGGTTATAAATCCCCAAGAAACTGCCGCATAAATTATTAAAAACTTTCCCGAAGATATTTTTGGTTATTCCCGGGCTACAGTCACCGCAGTCGGTGATTTCGCAGGGACGCACGTTTTTCCAAATGATTTCTTTGGTGCGTTCGTTAATGGAGACGGATTCATCTTCCCACGTGCTCGGCAAGTCATTGATTAATGCATCGAAGCTGGCATCCCCGTTATCACTGACTTCAACGTTTAGGGTAAATAAATTCTTGCCCTTGTACGTCGGATGCCAAAATCCGTTGTCCGATTCGTGGAAGGCTACGCCATTAGCTTGCAAGTACGCAATAAAATCTTGCGCGTTTTCTTGCGCCTCGCCCTTGAGGTGGTCGTTGATTGCTTTTTCGATGGTGATGTGCATTTTTCTTCCTCCTGAAAATTATATTTTAATTTTATCAATCCCCGTTATACCCTCCTTGGTTAGGGCCTAACCGGGTACCAGTCGTATACGATGCTTGTCCTTTCGCGCTCGGTGGTCGGTTCGGTGATGTTGCTGTCGGGGTATACGGTGATGATGCCGGTGATGATGTCGCAATTAAACTTGTACCCAAGTTTTTGCGCGGCAATATGCACGTTGTCATCGGTATGAAAAACCGAGCCTTTGGCGTATTCAAATACGACCCACTTGGAAGCATCAATTTTTTGGACATAGGGGTTGTGCCGCAGGAATGCGTCCATGTCTGTTATGTCCGATGCAAGAATACCGAAGGTGAGTCGCTGCCCGCCTGTCAAATCCGCTTCATAATCCGCCGAATGGTAGTGATAAATGGGGGCAGCGGGCTTTTTGCATTGCTTCAATGTATCCAGCCGTCCGTCGTTTTTCATTTCTTCAACGAATTGCGCATGGCTGTAGTCGCCGGACAAGATGGCTGTAAAACCTATTAATTTGATTTTATTTTTTTGCACATGCCATGCCTTGGCACCGCATTTTTCTACGCTGTTTGGTATTTCTACGGGGGATTCTTCTACGGCTTTGTATGGTTTAATCGGAAACAGCATTTCCCACTGCGCATCGTTGGCGCCGGGGTTTTGTACGTTGTGGTAATAATTCAAGTGTTCAAGCAAGTTAAATTCCAACCCGGCGAAGCTGTTGATGTCTTGCAAGGGCGGGTCAATCCGTGTGAAATCTCCGTCGTATTGGTATGCGTCGCTGTCGGTTATCCACGCGTACACCCGCTTGTAGTCATACCAATTGACATCCAGTGCCGCTACATATAAACCGCCGCGCAAACACTTTTTTACCAAAGGCGCGGGGACTTCCATGCCGTCCGGGATGGAAACACACATTTCAAACCCATCATAATCCTCGCCGGTAGGGTGGTGAAAACCCAATTGGCGTATGTCCGGCTTTGTTTGGCAAAGATTATGGCCTGTGACAAACGCATCCACGATACGCGCGGCGTTTTCTTTCGGGTTGTCGCCAAACTGAATGTCACGGGAGGTATGCGACCCGTGACATTCGGTAATGTGGCGGTAGGATGCGATGGTCATGGGCGGGAGGTAAATGACCCGCGCGTTGTCCAGCTTGGCCAAGACTTGCGCCGCTTGGTTCAAGTCACCCATGGAAATATTTTCTTTGGTATTTTTTTGCACCGGCGAAAGCGACGCAGTCAATGCCAAAATAGCATCGCCGGTCAAGTAATGGAGGTTTAATTGGATGTTGGTTTTTTCCTCAAGCGCGATGACAAAGCGGTTCAAAATCTTCTTGATAGTGGATAACGCAGTAATTTCGCTGTCCAGCGCGTGGATGTTTTTCTTGAAGATATCAACAACCGCAGCCGCGCCGGGGTTGCTTAGGATGATGCTAATCTGCTTTATCGGGATTTGCAACTTGCGCAACAAAATAATTTGTTGCAAACGCTCAACCGCGGCAGCGTCATACACCCGATACGAATACCCGTCCATCCGTCGGCTTTGAATCAGGCCGCTTTGTTCGTAGTAACTCAACATCCGTTTGGAAATGCCATACGTCTTGGAAACGGTACTAACCGTTTGTAATTCCATACCCGCGCCGCCTTTCTCATCATCTGTAAAGAGCATAAACCATTACATCGTGTATGGGTCAAGAGGAATTTTTTGTACTTGCATAGTATATCCGAGGGAGTGCTTTTGTAAGTAATGGATTTATCCAAAGCGGTAGATGTTTTTGCCGCAATAAAAACAACCCGCACCAAAACAAGTCCACATACTCACCGGCTATATGCCAATGATATGTTTTCTTGTTTTGATGCGGGTTTTGTTCAGTAAAAATGATTGTCTTGCCTCATGAGGGCTTGTGCCGCACTTTGGAAGGTTGGATCCATGGGCTTTCCACCGCGGACGATTGTCGTGCGTTGTACAAACGACGCTAGCAATCGTCTGCACTGTGGCTTGCCCGCCTTCCTTAGGTTTGGCGGTATTACGGGTGTTGCGGGTACTGCGGATGTTACATACAACGGAGCAGGGGGCTGATGAGCGCAGTGGCGCGGCGGGAACAAACGGATGCTAAAAGCACCCAACGTCCGGTCCGGCCCATTCGACGCAGAGCGCCTTTCAACCGTTGTGCGGGCATTTTAGCGTATGGAATCGGACGACGTTAATTTGACAAGTCCGAAGAAGTATGCTGTACGTTATTGACACGCAGGTTTAATGCTGTTAGACTGTAGAGGTCTAACGTCATTAAATCCGGAGGTGTCCGCTGTGGTTGAACATGCACTTGGCGAGCAAGAAACGAAATTTGCCAACCTTATTTGGGACCATGCACCCATTAATTCGACGGAGCTGGTTAAATTGGCTGCCGATGTGATGCATTGGAAAAAGTCTACGACGTACACCATGCTGCGGCGGTTGTGCGAACGTGGTATTTTCGCGAATGAAAACGCCACGGTGCGCGTTGTGTTGACGCGGGAGGCTTTCTACGGCAGCCAAAGCCGCAAATATGTGGAAGATACCTTCGGCGGGTCGTTGCCGCAATTTTTAGCGTCTTTTATCGGCGGCAAAGGGTTGTCGGATACACAAGCGGATGAATTGGTGCGCATGATAAACGAACATAAACGGGGTGAGCGATGAACGCGTTATTTTTAACGATCTTGAACATGAGCTTGACCGGGGCTTATGTGATTGCGTTGGTGTACATTGCCCGCCGATTGCTGAAAAAAGCACCCAAAGCGATATCTTATGCGCTTTGGGCGGTGGTGGGTTTTCGGTTGATTTTCCCGTTCAGTATTGAAAGCGTGTTTAGTTTGATTCCCTTTCATACTGCGCCCATCCCGTCGGATATTGCAATGCAACCCGTACCACAGATGAACACCGGCGTTCCTATTTTTAATACTGCGGTGAATTCGGCCGTCAATCGGATATTGCCTGCCACCGCACCTCATTACAGCGTCAACCCCTTGCAAGTGTGGCTAACGTTGGGTGCTTGGGTGTGGTTTGTGGTGGCTTTGTTGTTCATGATTTACGGTATCGCTTCATTTATGATATTGAAGCGCAAAATGAAAACCGCTTCTTGGATAGAAGCGAATATCTACGAAGCGGATCATATAAAATCACCGTTTGTGCTGGGCATACTTTCGCCCAAAATTTATTTGCCTGTGGGTTTGTCTGCGCACGAACGCGGATACATCCTGTTGCACGAGCAAACGCACATCCGCAGGGGTGACCACATCGTCAAGTTTGTGGCGTATTTTATCCTGTGCTTGCATTGGTTTAATCCGTTGGCGTGGTTGGCGTTTTGGCTGATGGGCGCGGATATGGAAATGTCTTGTGACGAACGCGTGATGAAGGAACTGGGCGCGGGCATCAGCGGAGATTATTCGATGTCGCTGGTGCGCATCGCCACGGGCAAACGTATGAATATCGGCAGTCCGCTGGCCTTCAGCGAAGGGGGCATCAAGGAAAGGGTGAAGCGTGTGTTAAATTTCAAAAAGCCGTCGCGTGTGGTGGTGGTGTTTGCTGTTATCCTCGTGGCCGTCTTGAGTACGGGATTTGCGTTCAATCGTGCATTACGCGCTGATGATATTGTGCCGCAAGATGCTGCGCCGCACGATACGTCAGGCCTTATAGAAATGGAGGTATTATATGTAGAAACGCTTGCTACGTTCCTGCCGTTGATACAGCTTAGGTGGGGCGATGTGGTTTACCATGACATTTCGCGGTATTGGCAGGGGCATTTCAACCGTGGGGACGAAATCGGTTTTGCGCTGTGTGAATTTTCGCGATGGCGTGTGTATGAATTGGTCGGGCATGGGCAGGAATACTTGCTTATCTTCGAAGGGGATGACGATGATGTGTTTCGGCTGATGCATCCGCATTTGCCCGCGGTGCTGGGGCGTTTTGTGCTTGAAAATGCGACGGATATGGAGCGCTTTACGCGGATGCTTTCCGTGACGTTGTACGCCGATGGAACCGCCGCGCTTGATATCCCGCCAATCAGCAGTTTTGCGATACGGCATCCGTTGTTTTTCACTTTTGCGGATAATGAGCTGTTAATCCATGACGATAATCACAATGTGATGGCGAGGTTTGAAGTCATAGATGATAGCACGTTAATTTTGGGCGATAGGTATTCGTCGCTGTTTGCGGATATCGGTGCGCGGTATGTATCGATAATAGATGCGTTGCAAGGTGTAGATACAGTAGCATCGCGTGCGCCGGTTGATGCGGGCACAACTGAAGCCGATAACGCAATCCTTCATTATATATACCTCGAAGCCATCGCCCCCTATACGGCCATACCCATTGCGCGGGTACGGATGGGCGAGGGCATCGTATACGAAATTAACATGGAGGCCCGGTACGGCGACCGCATGCTAACCGGGTTGCGTAGGCATCCCGACGCCACCGTCATGAATGCTAATGCCGATGATGAACCGTGGCTGCATTTGAGCGTTGCCCCGGGCAATCCGCGCGCGGCAACCGTTCCGCTTACCCGACCCGGAATCGCCAATGTCGTCAATTTGAACGGATTTTATTACCTGTTCATCGCCAATCACAGCGATGATGAAATGACCGGCGTGCGTGTGCGGATCGCCGCGACGCATCCGCTGGCGGAAATTGAGTTGTTATATATCGCTGCATCGGAGTAATTTACGCCGCACTTAAATAAAAACGAGGCTGGGTCGAAAATACCGGGCCTCGTTTTTGATTGGGCGATTTTCGATTTGGCGATTTGACTTTGTAGACAACAACGGCTACAGTGTTGTCGCTAAATGAAAGGGATGATTATTTTGCACAAACTATATGTACGCCCCGAACGCGAACTGCGCAACAATTTTTCGGAAATATCAAAACTTAACCAACAGCGCGACGCGGTGATTTTAACCAACCGCGGCAAGGCATCGCATGTGTTGCTCAGCTTTGACGAATTTGACGATTACGAAGAATACCGCCACAACCGTTACTTGATGGAAAAAATCAAGGAAGCGGAGGCGGATACCAACACAAATTTGCGCACCCATAATGACATTTGGCAAGTCATGGGTGAACGTTATGGCGTATAACATCGCATACACTGCCTTCGCCGAGCGTGACCTTTGGGAAATTGCCGATTATTTGTCCGAGCATTCTATTCCGGCGATGCAAAGACTTATGCGGGAGGTAAAGGTGCACATTGCGGGATTGGCGTTTATGCCATTTATGTATCCCAAGATTGACCCCGGCCGTGAGTACAGGAAAATGGTGGTAGGTAGCTACGTAGTAGTTTATTTGCCCGACGAATCATTAAAGCAAATTACCATCGTGCGTGTGGTGCATGGTCGGAGGAATTATCAACCGGAGTTAAAAAGGGGATTAGAATGCTGATCAAACAAAATATTATTAAGCTTCTAAACGAAATCCGCTATCCACGAAGCGAATATTGGATAACGGCGGGTGCGGCCCTCGTGATGCACGGGGTGAAAGTGCAAACAAACGACATTGACCTTGGCTGTTCGACAGCATTGGCGGATTGTTTAATAAAAGAAGGCTTTGAGTGGCGCGTCGCCGATGATGGTATCCGAATCATTACTGCAGATGACATCGAATTTCTCGAAAATTGGTGCGGTGACGGTACGGTTGAATTGGATGGATTCTATGTTGCATCGTTGGATTGTATCCGCCGCGAAAAGGTAAAGCTGAACCGACCCAAGGATTGGGTTGACATAAAATTGATTGACGGGGAGGCCGTATCATGATGACATTTGAAGAGGCGCAAGACGCGCTGGATGATTTTATCGCAGCATTGCCGCAAGAGATATTTAAAGGGCTCAACTGCGGCGTTGCGTTGGTACCTGATGTGCTGCACGACCACAATGGGTTGCTTGTGCTGGGGCAATACCATTATGAGCCGCGCGGTTTGGGCAGATACATCACCATCAATTACGGCTCGTTAATGGCAGCGCACGGATATTTGCCGCCCGATCAATTTGCGGAGAAGTTGAAAAAAGTCCTGCATCATGAACTTACCCACCACTTGGAGCACCAGGCCGGGGATCGTTCGTTGGAAATCGAAGATGCGAAAAACATACAGAAGATGTTGATGGACCGAAAAAACCGCTTCAATTAAAGCCACAATGCTTCTATTTATAACCGCTCCTTATGCAGGGGCGGTTTTTATTTTTGCAGCAGTTTGAATCTTTATTTTCCTGTCAATACTGCACAGACAACTATACAGGCGGGATGCTTATGTCGGATAAATTTATTATTAACCCCACGGGGCCATTGCGCGGGGATGTGTATATCAGCGGTGCGAAGAACGCGGTATTGCCGGTGTTAGCGGCGACATTGCTGACCGGGCAGGATTGCGTGGTGCAGAATGTGCCGCGTTTGAGCGATGTGGAATCCATGTGCGGTTTGTTGGCGTCGCTGGGTGCGGGTACGCAGTGGGATGCCGCGAGCGGTAGTCTTATTGTGCGTGCGGGCGGATTGAACCTGTGCGAAGCCGCTTATGAATGGGTGGGCAAACTGCGCGCGTCGTTTTTGGTGATTGGCCCGATGCTGGCGCGGTTGGGGCGGGCGAAGGTGCCCCTGCCGGGCGGCTGTGCCATAGGCTCGCGGCCGGTGGATTTGCATTTGAAGGGATTGGCGGCGTTGGGTGCGGATATCGACCACACGCATGGTTATATTTCCGTAAGCGCGAAGAAATTGACGGGCGCGAAGATATATTTGGACTTCCCCAGCGTGGGCGCAACGGAAAGCATCATGATGGCCGCGTCGTTGGCAGAAGGCCAAACCATCATGGAAAACTGTGCCGTCGAGCCGGAAATTGTCGATTTGGCCAATTTTTTAAATGCTGCCGGTGCGGATATCCGCGGCGCGGGCACGGACACGGTCAAGATTAACGGCACGCGGGAATTACGTGGTGTGGATCACACTGTCATACCGGATCGTATTGAAGCGGGCACCTTTATGGTGGCGGCGGCACTGACCCGTGGTGACATCCACTTGACCAACGTCATGGCCGACCATTTGAAGCCTGTCACCGCCAAATTAAAAGAAGTAAACATCCACGTGACCGAAACGGAAACCGGCTTGCGTGTTTACCATGATCCTTCGCAGGAAGTTATTGCTGCTGACATCAAGACCCTACCGTATCCGGGTTTTCCTACCGACATGCAATCGTTGTTTATGTCGTTGATGGCCACCGCACAAGGCACCAGCATCATCACAGAAACGGTTTTCGAGAACCGCTTCATGCAAGTGGGCGAGCTCAAGCGCATGGGCGCGGACATTAAAATCGAGAGCCGTTCTGCCGTCATCGAAGGCGTGCGTAGGCTGGCCGGTGCGCAGGTGCAAGCATCGGACTTGCGTGCGGGGGCGGGGTTGATGTTGGCCGCACTCACCGCCGAAGGCACCACTGAATTAAGTGGTACCGAGCACATTGACCGCGGTTATTGCGCGTTGGAAACGCAACTTAATCAATTGGGCGCGGATATAAAACGCGTCATCGCTTAGCGTCGCAGAATATGTAATTTTTTGGCTACAGTGGAATTTTTATGAATATTTCTTGACCGCAAGGGTAACACTCTTTTTACAAATACAAAACGAGGTGAGCGAATGAAAAACCATGAACAAGACAGTATCTTTAGAAAGAAAGGATTTTTTGTGGCCCTGTATGCCTGTTTGGGTGCGGTGGCCGTGTTGGCTTTGGTCATTACCTTTTCCAACTCTGGCGCTGATCCATACGGCCACGAAACCGCGCCTGTAGGTGCCGATCAAGTGCAACCATATCAAGACCAACAAGCGCACATGGACGAGGAAGCGTGGTTCCGCCCGCGTCCTGCGCCTACGCAAGCCCCGACACCTGCGCCTACACCCGCACCCCAGCCCCGCCCTGTGCAGCCGCAGCCGCGTCCACCCATAACCCCTGACCACGGGCCGCAATTGACCGAGCCCCCGCCGGGTACGGCACCTGTAGCCACATCTGTGCCGGACGCACCGGCACCCGCCGCCACTGCTGCGCCTGAAGCGGATGCCACCCTCAGATCCGTTGCTCCGGTTACTTTTACACCCTTTACGTCAGACGGTCGCATGGTTTGGCCGGTGGTGGGTGATATCACCATGGATTTCAGCCCCAACGTGATGGCGTTTGACCCGACTTTCGCAGGTTTCCGTACCAATGATGACATCCGCATTGCTGCGCAGGAAGGCACCCCAGTGCGTGCCGGTGCTGATGGGCGTGTCACTGCCATCGGCCATAGCGTCAACTACGGCCATTACGTCATGCTTGACCATGGCAACGGTTGGATGGCACGCTACGGCCAGCTTATGGAGGCTGCCATGGTGTCCGTGGGCGAAGTTGTCCGCGCCGGTCAGGTGATTGGCGGGGTAGGGCAGCCTGCTGTATTTGGTACCATGTTGGGCACACATTTTAACTTCCGTGTGACGTTGGATGGCGTGGCTGTGAATCCGCATGATGTGCTGGAAGCGCGGGTATATTAACGGATAAGATCAAAAGATAAAGTCAAAAGATAAGACCTTGGGCGCAGCCCAAACCCGCAAGGGGGAAGCGTTCCCCCTTGACCCCGCGCTGTGCTTCGCGTGGTTTGGGTTATAGATAGTGCGCATTTCAACTGGTTGCTACGTTGCAACCAGTTGTTTTTTTATTCAACGCATCATTAATACGTGCGGCATCTGCATCAGTGCACCGTTGGCGTCGTGAATGGCACCCACAACAGCGGCGCGATGTCTTTATAAATGTTTGTGAAATCTTTGGGGGGTAGGGGGTTTTCGCCTAGACCGCATTCTATGGTGAAGCCGGGGCGGTTGAAATGTTCGATGAACCAATCGCGGTAGCCGCCGTGGCTGGCATCTTCGGGGACTTCTACGAAAGGATAACGACCGACGCGTGTCATTTCTGCGATGAGGGTTTGTGCGCCGGGTGGGTTGTAATGGCGGTATTGGTGGTAGATTTCTTCGCCTTGGGTGTGGAGCGATATGGTAAGGTCGAAGTTGCGCAGTTGGGTGTATGCGGCTAGGGCGGTGCTTTCCGGTTCGCACAGGGGGGCGATGCCGGGGTAGCCACGTGCGCCGGGTTGGTCGTATCCTTGCGCGGCTTTGTTATCGCGTCCGATTTGCCACGATGCGGGGTAGTTGGCGTTCAAGTCTATGCCGCAGGCGTTTGCTTTCCAATCGGGGGGTGATTTTTTTTGTATTACGGCATCCGCGCCGTCGGGGTTAACCAGCGGGATGGCGTAGCATGTAAATGTTTCCAATAATTCAGGTGTGTGGATGCAGGTCGCGCAATATTCGCGGATAAAGCGAAGCAGTAGCAGCGTGGTGATCCATTCATTGGCGTGGTGGGCGGCATTGTAACCAATGCTTTGCGCGCCGTATCCTATGCGCAAAGCATGCAATGACGCACCCTTGCGCGACGTGCCGATGACCTCGCAAGTAACAAAGGGGAACCGGCGTGTAAGTGTCCAAATACGCCGCGTTATTTTTTCCGAAAATGAAATCATGCAAAAATCCTCCAATATTCGCCACTTTACAGCGTGCGTGCCTTTGTCTATACTGCTTATTATTATGAAACAGGGAGGTTCCTTGTGCGTATCGAACGATTAAACGACACACAAATGCGAATCATTTTACTAACGGATGATTTGGCGGCGCGAAATATACATATCAACGAATTGAAGCAAAATTCGGACAAGACGCGCCAATTATTTCACGAAATCATGCAAGTAGTGCAAGAGGACGGCGATTTCCGCGCTACGCAGCTCATGATGGAAGCGCGGTGGGAAGGCGATGGCCAAGTCATCGTAACCGTGACCAAGTTGGTACAAAATAACAGCAACGATGGTTTTGACCTGTGTCCGGCGGCGCGGTCCATTGCGCGCTTCAAGCGTGCACCTTATATCGAGAACGAGGAGCCGCAGGACGATGATACCGAGAGCCACAGTATATTTTCCTTCGTGGACATGGACACGGCGGCAAATGCAGCGGCGCGGTTGGATTTTGCCGGGCCTAGCCGGTTGTACAAAATGGAAGGACGCTTCTACCTGTGGTTACAAAACGAAACCGATGACGAGCGCACCACCCCCGAATTGGAAACACCCCTGCACGAGTTCGGCCAAAAACACGTATCTGGCAGCCTAAGCGCACAGTACTTGGAAGAACACGGAGAAATCGTTTTAGCCGAAGGCGCAGTGGAAAAACTACGTTTGTACTGCGCAATGTAAACACTTGAATCAAAAGTGTACCATGCGAATGGTGCACTTTTTTTATTCCACAAAAGGAGCGATAAACATGTACACTTTGCAAATGTATCAAGAATCCGCGGCGGCGTTGCAAGCCAAACTGGGCGGATTCGCGCCGGAGGCATTATTAATTTTGGGTTCGGGGTTGGGCTTCTTGGCCGAGGAAATCGCCGAGCCTATCTATGTGCCCTACGGTGAAATCCCCCACATGCGCACCTCCAATGCACCCGGCCACGCAGGTCGTTTTGTTGCCGGCACCTTCGAAGGCAAAAAGGTGCTGGCCATGCAAGGCCGCTTGCACCTGTACGAAGGTTATTCTCCCGAACAAACCGCATACCCCGTGCGCGTCGCCAACCTCATCGGCGTCAACAAGCTCCTGCTCACCTGCGCATGCGGCGGTGTCAACACCGATTACAAAGTAGGCGACCTCATCCTCATGACCGACTACATCAACTTCACACACCCCGGCTTGCTCGTGGGTTATGCCGGTCAACCCTTTGACTTAACCGGCTTCGACGTTCGCTTCTTCGACATGGGCGAAGCCTTCGATCGCGCCTACCGCGCCTTAGCACACCAAGCCGCCCGCGAAGCCGCCATCCCCCTAGGCGAAGGCATATACTTCTACACCACCGGCCCCCAATACGAAACCCCCGCAGAAATCCGCGCCATCCGCACCCTAGGCGGCGACCTAGTAGGCATGTCCGCTGTACACGAAGTGCTAATGGCACGCCGCTGCGGCATGCGCGTAGTAGGCTTCGGCCTAGTCACCAACATGGCCGCAGGCGTACTGGACGCGCCGCTAACCGAAGAAGAAGTGCTACGCGAAGCAAAGAATGCCGCGCCAAGGTTTTCTGCGCTGGTACGCGGAACGGTGCGCGGGCTGTAGGGGTGCAATATCATAAATGAGAGAACATGTCAAATCAAACGCGAACATTAAAGTGCAATATACTGCGCCCAAGTCATCGGCGTATCCTAGACATCCGTACATGTAACACGGCTCTCATGCCAAACGTATGCAAACGTCCCTGCGTGCATCCCGTAACGCACATGCTTAAGGATCGAATCGTTACCACCGGACTAAGACTCACAAAACGCTGGCCAGCGAGA
>WQVD01000011.1 GCA_009781755.1 Defluviitaleaceae bacterium
CGTGTTCAGCTGACCCGTACTAATAGACCGAGGGCTTGACCAGTAATCGGTTCATCGCTCGTCAATAGATGACCACGATGACCTTTGATACGGAGTACGCGATACTGCGTATCTCGCTTCTTTCCCTTCTCTGTATTCAGTGGTTAAGGTGTACCGTGCGCCGCGCTTGCTTGATGGCGCGGTGTTGTTATATAATCCATATAGGCCTTGATAGCTCAACGGCAGAGCAACCGGCTGTTAACCGGTAGGTTCCTGGTTCGAATCCTGGTCGAGGCGTGAAAAACCCGTGAAGAAAAAAATTCACGGGCTTTTTTATTATGCGATATAAGAATGAACCTGTGGCAACAAAACACCAATTGACTGATTGCAAGTTGCTTGAAAAGCTTATGTGGGGTTGCACGCATTGATAGTGGTGTGCATATGATATATCAGGAGCGCAGAAAACGACAGACTGCGCGGGTATACTTAAAGGCCATTCACTGTGCCGGACGCGGCGGGTGAATGGCCTATTTTTATGCAGATAAAATTGCAAAGAGATGCTTGAGCGAAGAGGTTATGTTGTGATTAGGTTGTTGGGGGTACATAGGATGGATGCGTGGGGGGGGATTGGGTTGTGGATGAGGGGTGCCGTAAGTGGGATTATTAGGTCGAGGATGGAGGGTACGTAGTTGGGATGAGTTATGAGTGGTGGATACATAGATGGGGGTGAAATGTTGGAAGACGATACGTAGGAGGGGTTATTCGATGGTGAAGGGGATGATTAGTGCTTCGCCCCATAGCCAGCCCCATGGGTGTGGAGGGTGTGCACGGCCGCCGGTGCTGATGACGATGCGGTAAGCGCCGGGGTCTAAGGAGCCAAAAAGGACTTCCCAATTGATGGTGAAGGTGAGTTGTTGACCGGCGGGGAGGGGGGCTTGGCCGTGATCGAAAAAGTGTGATATGTCTTCCCATTCGCCTTCGATTGGGAGTCTTGGGAGGGCGATTTCCCACCAATCCCAGTGGTTGGGGCTGTGGATGTCTTCTTCGCGGACGAAGCTATTGATGTGTGCGATGTGGTCGATATCGTAGGGAGATTGATTCTTAATGGTGAGGGTGATGGACGTGGGGGTGGGGTTGGATGCGTCGATAAGGACGATGGGGTTGATGGCTTCGATGGGTTCGGGGATGGGGAGGTCGTGTGGGGTGGTGTTGGTGATTTCGAATTCTACCAAGGCGAAGATACGGGGTTGGTCGGGTTGCCAATCACCCAGCCAGCCGTCGATGATGAAGAGGTAGTGGCCCGGTTCCAATTCGCCGAAGCGCCATTCGAAGGAGCGGCGCATGTGATTGTCGATGCCGCCGCTTTGTAATGTAAGGAGCTCCATGGACCATTCGCCGCCGCCGCGTCCTTGTAGGAAGTCCACGCCAATCCATTGGCCGTTTTCGTAGCGCGCCAAGTCAAATGAGGAGCCGTAGTTGAACATATAATCGGTGCGGTTGTGCATGGAAAAAGCGATACCTGTGCGTGCCACGGTTACTTCGCCGATGTGTGCGATAAGATCGCGCGGGGCGTTGGCGGCCTCGTTGATGAGGTCGATGCGGCGGGCGCGCATATCGTCGGTGATTTGAGGTTCGAAGGCAAACATGGCCAAGTTGAAGCCGTGGTCGGTTAGAAATTGCGATAGGATGACGATTTGTTCGGGCGTGTAGGGATCTATCCACATAGTGATTTGGGTGGCGGTGCGCCCCCATGAGCTGGAGCCTGCTTGCCATACGCGTTCGTGCATGTTGCTTAATTGATTAATCACATCATCCATTTCGTGCTCGGTAAAATGGGCTTCGTGTACGAGAATGCCAAGCGCGTGCATTTCTTCAATGGCGGCAAGAGAAGGTGCGTCGATGAATGCACCGGGCAAAGCAAGCACGGTGAGGACACCAAAATCGTTGAAGTACATGCCTGCATAATATTGCGCGGCGATGCTGTTGCCCGATTCGCCAATGGGCAACCCGTTTGTAATTAATTCAAGAAACGGAGTGAAGCGCATTTGGGTTAAAATATTGCGCATGAAGTGATCGTCCATGCCGTACATCCATGAATCGTCCCAACCCAATGCCAGTAATTGGTCACGCGGGGAGAGGTCGCTGTCTAGGATGAAGATGATTTCTTCGTGTGAAAGGTCTTGGCGGTCATGGGGGGCGGGACGTTGGGGCATTTCGGGTATTTCTTCGAGCGGGGGTTGGTGTGTGTGGGTGGAATTCTCCTCGTTATAACGCGGAGGGTTCGGTTCGTTTTCCTCTTGGGCGCAGCTGCTTAGTAATAACAATGTGGCACACAAAATCAATGTGCATATTGCAAATGCGTAAAACTTTTTCACGGTTCATGCTCCTTCTCGCTCCTATGGAGCGTTTTATGTATTCTGACTATTATAACGCGGACTTTGGGCAAAGGTTCTACATATTTTACAAACTTGTTACAAATGATGGACAAGGGTATCAATGGCAGGATATTATTTGCATGGTTGCATTGAAAAATGCAGCACAAAATATTCCTCGGGAGGAATTGTGTTGAAAAAAATCGGTGTACTTATCGTGTTGCTATGCGTAGCGGCGGGTCTGTTGGCTGCTTGCGGCGGTGACAACGACAACGGCGGCACAGTGCGTATCGCGTTGATTACCGGTACGGGCGGGCTGGGCGATGACAGCTTTAACGACATGGCATGGGCCGGTTTGCAACAAGCCGCGGATTTGTATGGCATTGAAATTAACCACGCAACACCCGGATCGGCGGCTGAATTTGAAACACTGATGCGCACCTTTGCCGAAACCGGAAATTATGACTTGATTATTGCTTCGGCCGTAGGCGCGGCAACCCCGTTGCGTGAAATTATTGCATTGGAATTCCCCAATCAACGCTTTACGATTGTGGATGCCAACGTGTACGAGCATGACAATGTGCGTTCGATTTTTAAGAATTTTGCAGAAATGACATTTTTGGGTGGCTACTTGGCCGGGTTGATGAGTGAATCTGGGCAGGTAGCCATAGTTATTGGTAATGAAGGCCCCACGATGTTGGACGCAGCGCATGGTTTTATTACGGGTGCGACGTTGGCCAACCCCAACATAAACGCGCAATTCCGCTCGGTAGGCAGCTTTATGGATGCACCGTTGGGCGCAGAAATTACGCATATGTTGGTGGCAGAAGGCTTTGATGTGGTGATGTCTTTTGCAGGTGGCAGTGGCATGGGTGTGATTAATGCGGCAACCGAAGCGGGAATCCCTGCCATTGGCGGTGCGTTCCATATAACAGCCACCCAGCCCGACACCGTCATGGCCAGCGTGGGCGAAAACCTAACGCCCATGATTTTGGCGGAAGCGCGTTCGATTGTTAATGATACTTGGCAGCCAGTGACGTTCTTTGGAGCGTTGGGAGATGATTATGTGGGTATATCTTTCGCCAACAGCAACCGTACCGTTCCTGCCGATGTGCAGGCGTTGGTGCAAGCCGCACGTATGCGGGTGGTAAACGGCGAATTTAACATTCCGGCACGGTAAAAAGTAGCAAACTGAACGGGCTTCGCTTCAACAGATTGTGGGATGTGAAGCCCGTTTGGGTTTGTAAAATGATACATAAGAGGTGAATGGCATGATCACGACCGAAAGACTTTTGCTTAGGCCATTTGATGCGCAGGATGAACCAGCCTACGCCGATATCATGACAAAACCGAGTGTATATCGCTATTTGGGTACGGGGCAAGCCATACTCAAGAGCGACATCGCGCGGATGATGATGATGTGGAACAGCACCTTCGGGCATGGGTTGGGTGTGTATGCGGTAGTTGAGCAAGCGAATGGTGCATTGATTGGGCATTGTGGTGTACGCGGGCTGCCCTGCGGCCGCAAGGAAATCTTGTATGCCTATGACGAAAGCGCGTGGGGCAAGGGGTACGCGTCGGAAGCCGCCAAGGCGGTGTTGCAACACCATATGGCGCGTCCACTGATTGCCATTTCATATCCCGAAAACATGGGGTCTATTAATGTAATTAAGAAGATGGGCTTCCGTTATGTGGGGCAGGAAGAAATGTTTGGCAAGAAGTTGGAATCGTTTATTTTGGAATAAAGAATTACATATTAAATCGTCCACGAATGGAGTAATTAACTTGGTTGAGCTCTGGGATGTATTGGATGAAAACGGGCAAGGTACCGGGCGTGTGCATGAACGCGGTACGACGATGGACAAGGGCGATTATCACCTTGAAGTTCATGTTTTGATCATGAACGATGAAGGCGAATTTCTCATATCAAAGCGCTCGCCCAACAAATCGAACCCTAATTTGTGGGAATGCACGGGCGGCAACGCGGTGGCGGGCGATGATAGCTTGACCACGGCATTGAAAGAAGTAAAAGAGGAATTGGGCATTGACCTTGAACGCGAAAACGGGCGGAGGGTGCAGCGGCAAGCGCCCTGCGGTGAGCCGGGGTGCAACGGCTTGGTGGATGTTTGGCTATTTAAGCAAAACGTAGATATCGCTACCGTGGTGTTGCAACCGGAAGAAACTTGCGACGCCATGTGGGCAAGTACGGACGACATTGGCCGCATGATAGACGAAGGAACCTTCACATCGTGGGGATGGTACAAGCGCATCGAAGAATTATATGTGGTTGTGCGGATGCAGGGTATCGAGAAGCAATATCCTAAGGTGAAAGCCCTAGACAGTGCGGATTTTGTGTTGGAGCGGGGAACGATCCACGCCATTTTGGGCGAAAACGGCGCAGGCAAATCCACACTCATGAAGGTCTTGTACGGCATGGTCAAGGCCGATGCGGGGCAGGTTTGGATCAACGAGCGGGCGGCGGCGATACGCAACCCACTGCATGCCACCGCAATGGGCATTGGCATGGTGCATCAGCATTTTATGCTGGCAGATGCATTGAGCGTGTTGGACAATATCATCGCGGGGGTAGAACCGGGGCGGCGCGGCATCATTGATTACAAAACCGCGCAGGAAAATGTGCGGCAATTAATAACACAATCGAATTTGGCGTTGGACGATACGGTCAAAGTAGAAACGCTGTCCGTGGGCGAAAAACAACGCGTAGAAATCTTGAAAGTATTGTACCGCGGCGCGGACATCATGATATTGGACGAGCCTACGGCGGTGCTGACCCCGTTGGAAGTGGAGGGGCTGTTCGGCATCTTGCGTAAGTTAAAGGACGAGGGCAAGAGCATCATCATCATCACGCACAAGCTGTACGAGGCGATACATATCGCCGACGACATCACCGTCATGCGCGACGGCAAAGTGACCGGCAAAGCCGACCCCAAAACCACCACGCCATTAGAACTGGCCACCATGATGGTAGGCCGCCACATACGCATCGGCGAACGGCACGACGCACAAAAAATGGGCGACGTGCGTTTTAACGTGCGCGATTTGTGGTTGAAAGAGAAGAAGCGCGTGATATTGGAAAATATTTCTTTGGAAATACGCGCGGGCGAAATTTTGGGCATTGCAGGCGTGGAAGGCAACGGGCAAACGGAATTGATCAATGTGCTGACGGGGTTGACGGAAGCTACGCAAATGGAAATTACATTAGACGGCGAGCCGCTGACGGGCGGTGCGTTCGGGTTTCTTTCTGCCGGCATGGGGCATATACCAGAAGATCGGCAGGCGTCGGGTCTTATTGAAAGCATGTCCATTGGCGAGAATACGATGTTAGGGTACCACAATCAAAACCGCTTCAAGTCGCGCGGGCTGTACGACAGTAAGAAAATCATGGAATATGCGCAAGAAGGCATTGACATGTATGGCGTGAAAGCCCCCAACGCGCAAACGCTGGTGAGTGAATTATCCGGCGGCAACCAGCAGAAATTGGTGGTGGCGCGCGTGCTGCGTCAATCGCCCAAGGTATTGGTATGTGCGCACCCTACACGCGGCGTGGACGTGGGCGCCATCGAATACATCCACGACAAAATCCGCGAATACCGCGATGCGGGCAACTCGGTGTTGTTGATTTCTGCCGATTTGCATGAGGTGATGAGCTTGTCGGACACAATTGCGGTGCTGTATCAAGGCAAAATTGTAAATACCGCGCCCGCCGCGGCGCATACGGACGTTGAGTTGGGCTTGATGATGACGGGGGGAGCGGTATGACAAAAGGATTGGTGAAATTTTTATATTTGTTCACCTCGTTGATCATTGCGTTGTTGATTGGCGCATTACTTTTTTGGATTACGGGGCACAATCCGTTGTATGCTTACCTGATGATGCTGCGTGGAGCCGGTTTATTCGGTAACGCGAGTGCGATACAAAACACATTATTCCAAGCCACGCCGGTTATTTTGACGGGATTGTCCTTTGTCATCGCGATAAAATCGGGCATTGTTAACATCGGCGCGGAGGGGCAGCTGATGGCGGGCGCGATGGCGGCGGCAATTGTGGGGCATTACATAAGCGTGCCCGCACCCATTCATGTGCCGTTGGCGATACTGGCGGCATGTTTGGTGGGCGGCGCGGTGGGCGCGTTGATTGCGTTCTTGAAAGTACGCTTTGGCGCGCACGCGGTCATCACGGCGATTATGCTGAACCACATCATCAATAATTTCACTTCGTATCTCGTGAATTTCCCCTTGATTGCCGACGGCGCGAACATGGGTTACACCGAGCGCATCCAACCCACGGCCAACCTACCGCTGCTGCGAGATTGGCTGCCCATCCCCGCGCCGTATTTCCAACGGATTACAATTGGGGTGTTGCTGGCGGTTATCGTGCCGGTGGGTGTGTGGTTTTTGTTCAAATATACCCGCGCGGGATACGAAATGCGCGTTACGGGGCGCAGCTTGGACGCGGCCAATACGGCGGGCATCAATAGCGGGCGGCGAATGATACAAGCACTCTTCCTGTCGGGCGCGATTGCCGGGCTAGCGGGCGCCATCGAAATTTTGGGGTCGATGAACCAATTTGTAGACCGCTTCTCGCCGGGGTGGGGGTTTGATGGGATTGCGGTGGCTTTCTTGTCGGGGCTTAGCTTCATAGGCGTGATTTTTTCGGGCTTGTTCTTTGGTGCGCTTAGTGCGGGGTCGGTGCATATGCAAATCTTCGCGCGGATTCCGATTGATTATGTGATGGTCATCCAAGCCATTGTCATTATGCTGGTGGCCGCGCCGCGTATTTCGCAATATTTGTACGGATTATTCGGCAAAATCGGAAAGAAGGTGCCGCATGGACTTTAATCAATGGGGAATCATCTTCCAAACGGCCGTGCGGATGAGCGTGCCGTTGGTGATTGTGTCGCTGGGCGGCATCCTGTCCATTAAGTCGGGCATAGTGGCCATGGGGCTGGAAGGTATGATGCTGATGGGAGCATTCGTGGCTGCCATCGTTGCGTATTCGACGGGATCGGTGTTGTTGGGCATTACCGCGTCCATGATGGGCGGGTTAATCATGTCCATGATTTTGGCCGTGATGGTCATCCAATTTAAAATTGACCAAGTCATTGGCGGTGTGGCACTCAATATCATGGCGTTGGGTTTGACCACGCTGCTGCTGTATATCGTGTGGGGCAATCGAGGACGCAGCGCATGGCTGCCGCAAGTGCGGACGCTAGACCTGCCCATTTTGGGGCGAATGTCGCCATTGTTTTTCGTCGCGATTATCCTTTGCGTTGCTGTGTGGTTCCTCATTTTCCGCACCAAATGGGGCCTGCACCTGCGTATGACGGGCGAAAACCCTGCCGCCGCCGTGTCTGTAGGCATCCAAGTGCGCCGCGTCAAATACACCGCCATGGCCCTATGCGGCGTGTTGGCGGGGTTGGCCGGCAGTTACTTCTCCATCGATCAATTAAACATTTTCACGCGCAATGCCACGGCGGGGCGCGGTTTTATCGCGCTGTCTATATGTATTTTGGGTCGGTACAATCCGTTTGGTATTTTGGCCGGGAGCTTCCTGTTCGGCTTCTTTGACGCGCTTTCTATATCGTTACAGCGCTTCGGCATCCCCGGACATTTGTTGCAAATGATTCCGTATATCGTGACGCTTTTCGTAATCGTGTTTGGTGTACGGCACGTGCGCGCACCTATGGCGATTGTGAAGAATTTGGATGTGGAGTATTAAACGTTGCAGCCAACTCATATACATGGGAACGCGAACGCATCTGTAAATCCAGCATAAGATGCAGTGAAAATAGAATTAAATGGAAATTATATTTGCAAACGTATATTTTTATGATTAAATGGAACAAATATTTTGATGATATAAAGGGAAATTGCTTGATAAGCTCTTGACAGATGCCATGGAGAGGGTACAATATGTGTTACATTAAGGGGAAAGATGGTGGTTTTTATGGCGGAAAGAAAACTAGGACAAGAAAGTGAAATGGACATTCATAAACTTGAAGAGGGTTATGATTTACCATACAAGGGTTCGCCATTCAACAGTGGATTAAATGTAAATATAAATGTTGAACGCACTGTTGATTTTGATGCCCACATGAGTTCATTCAAATTAATAAATAGTCTCTTAAAGAAGAAATAATAGGAGGCTGGGTTCCATCTGAAGAGGCGTGCGGTTTTATTGTGCGTTTAGTTTTGTTTGACAAAGTGCGTTATCAGTTGTTGCGTTCAATACATATCGTAAAAATACAAATGATTATTTTTATTAAGGACGTGCACTTATGACAGGGAAATTTAAATTTCAATTTACAACAGAAAATATAAAAATCTCAAAAATGCGAAATGTTAATACATATAAAGATGCCCCAGTGTCTTCAATTGCAAGCGATTTAAAAGAGTCCATTAAATGTCTTATGAAAACGCCGGAACAGCAGAAAGCTGCTTTCATGGTTTTTTTTGCTTCTCAAAATGATGAACGAAATTATACGTTTTTAAATAAGGAAGATTATTCATTTAATGAATTTGATTATGCAATAACGGAAAATGATTTTTATAAAGACGATTATGAAAAGTTGAAAGGGTCGATATACGAAGCCATATGCGAATTTGTTGATGATAAAAAAAATTCAAGAATAAAAAGGATAAATATATTGTTAGCAGGTACAGGAGGACAAATTTCTTCCGCAAAAGCATTAAATGAATATTTACGTTGCCATTTTAAAGAAGAAATAAATATTTATACGTACGAGCATGTAGGCTCCGCTCTTGCAATGTTGGCATTGTCAGCAAATAATTTTTATGTAAAAAAAGGGAAGGCATATAAAAAAGATGACTCAGCGAGCATTGGTAAAATGGATGTTAAGCTTCCTTTGTGGGCGGTTCTACCATTTGACAAATGTTTAAATACTACTCAAAGACGGCAGATTTCTTTAGAAAAATTTATTGTTGCTTATTTAGATGATCTTAATGAATGTAAGAGAAATCATTTTAAAACAAGAATAATAAAATGCGGACATGAAGAACTTCTATGCACTCCTTTGCGTGCGCATTGGAAGGATGAATATAATGAGATTTACGACGCTAACGATAATAAAATAAATCCGATTATGGTATTGAATAAATACATTGAACATGGAATTGCAGATGAAATGTTTGATGTGTATGAATACTTTAGTCAAGAAATAAATAATCATCATTATCCTTCTGATGGCTTGAAGTCAATTTTGGATTCAGATAGCATGAAAGAATTCCATGAAAAATTTAACGACAAATGCAAATTATTGGGCATTGCGACTCCTTTGACTTCACCCACATGCGATTTAATGGCGTCATTTGGTTTAGGCAAAGGATTGCGACATCATGGTTCTAGGATATATGCGTACGAATTTAAAGACATTGGGATTAAATACAAAGAAATTCCAATGAATGTAGCAGAAGGCGACTTTTATGAGATATTAAGAAAAATAAATAATCTATGCAAAGATTTGACATACCTTGATGATGTTAAAAAAGTATTCGCATTTACTGGTTCTAAAAACGATTGTGTCTTGATGATAGGAAAAGAAACGGTACCCGGAGCTATTAAAATAAAAAGCGTAAAAGAATTTTATAATGAAATTGATAATATAAAAAATAAAGCTGTAAATGCAAAAAAATATCTCCTGGCATTTCGGGGTCAATCACAAGATTATGGAAGCATTGTTCCTTCTGTTTTTAGGCAAAATAAATTAACTAAACAATTTGAAAGAGAAAAAGAAAAGGATAGATATTATGATTCATTAAGATATTGCGTGGATATATTTGATGAAGAAAACGAAGGCATGAATTTTCTATCTGATCGGATATCATTAAGTACGCCACATAATATAAGTAAACAGCAACATTATGGGATACCAACAAGATATACGGATTTAACATTTTGTCCGTTAGTCGCCCTTTATATGGCATGTAGTGATCCAAACGCCGAAAACAATGCAGAATTTTGTGATGGAAACACAATTAAAGAAAGAAAAAACGAAAATGAAAAGGATGGAGTATTATTTATATTTCCGATACAAAAAGCAGATTATAATAATTTATTCGAACAAATGCGTATACTTTTTCTTTCTCATTTTGTTAAATTGACAAAAGAGGAGCAAGATACATTTTTTGAAATAATAAATGTTTGTGCTAGATACAAAAAGCTATATGCACGATATATCAATCACATATATTGCGATGTTGCACTTTCAGGAACAATTAAAATTTTAAAGAATAAACATTATGAATTATATAAATATATTGGAAAGAATCCATATATAACTGCATTGGAAGTATTAATTAATAAAATTGAAGCATTGGAGCCGAGTTGTTTTAATAAGGGAGATTTAATTAGTCCGTATATGAACAACATAAAAAATCAGCTCGTTGATATATTTAATAATTTAAAAATAGGTGTAGAAGATTTTGTTGATGACAATGATGAAGGATGGACAGCAGGTTTTGTGCTAGCGTATTTAAAAAATCTATATTCAAATTTAAATACAACGTTTTACAATTTAATGAACAAAATATTATTAAAAACAAAGGATAAAACTGTTTGCGATGGTGAAAAAATTATTAATAAATTATTTGGCGAAGCAAGTGAAGATAATCCTATCAGAATATCAACTTATGCAAACTTAATTTTCGGGTTAAACGAAGAATCGCTTTTTATACCCGATTATTCTATATCAGCAAATACAAGATTAATAAAGCAAAAAGGAATGTTTTTAATAAGTGGTTCGGAAGGTAAAATTGATACAAAGTTATATAATAAATTAATTGTCGATAAACATTACAAGGAAGCAATTTTAAGTGAATTGAGTTCAAAAATTTCAGAAAGCAGATTATGTCCAAACAGAAAAAATGATGATGAAGTTCCAATTGATTGCATGGAATCGAATTGTTATGAACAGGGGATAAGGTATTTATCAGTATATGGTGACTTGTATGGGTTAAGTAAATATATAGAAAATTGCAATAACTATAACAAAAAAGAAGAGAAGTGATTTCACCAAATATCGTAAAAAATGGTTGCAATGCAAAAAGATATTCATTTTTAAGCGAACTAACAATATCATCAAGGTTGTGCTTTGTCTTTTTCCATTTCAATGATTTCGCAGATTTTGGCGTTGTCGAATTTGATTTGTTTGAACAGTAAATCAACCGACAACAGCATAAAAATGCCATAGTCCATGGCGACAACGTAATATTGGAAGGTGGTTGATACCTCGATGTCGGGGCTGTGTTGCAAAATTAACGAATAGAACATCATGAATACGTAGTACAGATAAAGCCCGGTTTTGAAGGAAATGATGCCGTATTTGGGCAAAAGACAGGCGCGTAAAAACCGCAGGAAGCGGCTGCGGCGCATGTATCTGCGTAAATAAATGAGCTTGCAAGTGAATTTTTCGATCAGCAATACGAATACGATGGCGAATAAGTTGTACATATACGCTTCCAAGATTAAACCCTCGACGATCATGTCGTACATATAAGTGAAAGTCATCCAATAATACATATAGGCCAATAATATGGCATACAGGACGATGAGGCATATGCGCCCCATCGTTTTAAATTTTTGTTTCATATAATTTGCCAACCGTGTGCGCATGTTTATCCCCCGTTAGTCACGATAAATCGTGTATAATCGTTGCGGATTATAAGGCGGCACAAATACTTTCGCAAGGAATGACCTTATGGCGGATGGAAATATTATAAAAATATCGGTGCACAAAATTGTGGATTTGGTGTTGCGCTGCGGCGATATCGACAGCCGATTTAATGATGATACCTCAATGCACCGGGGGGCGGCGGCGCACCGCAAAATCCAAAAGGAAGCGGGCGAAGGGTACAAGAAAGAGGTTTCGCTGGCGTTGGAGGCGGTGATTGGGGGCGTTGCTGCGCTGGTGCAAGGCCGCGCCGATGGCATTATCACAGCGCCCGATGGGTCGGTTACGGTGGACGAAATCAAGTCTACGACGCTGCTGCTCGATTATTTGTACAAGCAGCACGCGCTGCACTTGGGGCAGGGCAAATGTTATGCCTATATGTATTTAAAATCGATGGACAACCCGCCACCATGCATGTTTGTGCAACTTACATATTATCAATTGGACAGTGGCGCGTTGGAGCGGCACCGCTGGGAATTTTCTGCCGCTGAATTGGAAGCGTTCTTTTCCGATTTATTACAAAAATACGGCATGTGGCTGCGGTTCGAACGGGATTGGAAAGTGGAGCGGGATGCGTCTATTGAAGCGGCGATCTTTCCGTTCGCGGCGTTTCGCAGGGGGCAGCGGGAATTTGCGGCGGCGGTGTACCGCGCCATCGCTTCACAAAAAAAATTGTATGCGGCGGCGCCCACGGGCATCGGCAAGACGGTGTCGGCGTTGTTCCCGTCCATCAAGGCGATGGGGGAGGGCAAGGCCGAAAAAATTTTTTATTTGACTGCTAAAACGGTGACACGCGCCGTGGCGGAGGACGCGGTCAAGCTGATGGCTACGCAGGGGTTACGCTTCAAATCCGTGACCCTCCGTGCGAAGCATCGGATTTGTCCGAACGAGATGTGTATTTGCAACCCTGATTTTTGCACGCGTGCGCGGGGGCATTACGACCGATTAAACGAAGCGCTGTGGGATATTTTGCAAATAGCGGACTTAATTACCCCCGTGGAAATCACGGAATACGCGCAGAAGCACAGCGTTTGCCCGCACGAATATGCGCTGGCAGTATCATCGTGGTGCGATTTGGTGGTGGGCGATTACAACCATGTTTTTGACCCGACGGCATATTTGCGTCGTTTTTTTGATACGCATGAGCCGCGCGATTATATATTTTTGATTGACGAAGCGCACAATTTGGTGGACCGCGTGCGCGATATGTACTCGGTAACGCTGCGGAAAAGTGCATTAAGTAAAATCCGCAGGCAGTTGAAGGGAAAGGACGCGTTGGCAAAAAACGTCCGCAAGGAGCTGCGTTTAATCAACGCGTACCTGACGGATGTGCGGGGTGAAAACGAAAACGGCGGCGCGGTCGCGGAACAGGACATCGTGCTGAAGGCTTTTGTTTCCATGCTTATCCAAGCCATCGGCGATTGGCTCAAGGCCAACAACGGCCATGCGCTATATGGCGAAATGCTGGATTTGTATTTTGAAACGAATATGTATTTGTTGGTGGCGGAGTTGTACGATGAACACTACACGACCCTCATCGAAACGCGCGGCAGCGATGTGAGCGTTACGTTGTTTTGTTTGGATCCGTCAGCTGTGATTGCGCAGGGGTTGGGGCGTGGCGTGGCGTCGGTTATTTTTTCTGCGACGTTGACGCCGTTGGCGTATTATCGTGAAATATTGGGTGGTGCGGCGGATGATCCTGTGATTTCTTTGCCTTCGCCATTTGACCCGAATCGGCAGGAAGTGATCATTCACCGCGGCATTTCCACCAAGTACGCCGACCGCGAGCGCAGTTATGCGCCCATCGCAGAAACCATCCACGCCGTTTGCGGCAAGCGAGCGGGTAATTATTTGGTGTTTTTCCCATCGTATGCGTACATGGAGAAAGTGCATGCGGTGTTTTGTGAAGCGTTTCCGCAGGTGCGGACGTTGTTGCAACGCAGTGATATGACGGAAGAGGAACGAGCCGAGTATTTAACGCAGTTTGATGCTGCCAACCTTGAAACACTGGTGGGTTTTGCCGTGCTGGGTGGGATTTTCTCCGAAGGTATCGACTTGAAGGGGGATAGACTCATCGGCTCGATAATTGTGAGCGTGGGTATCCCCATGATTAACAAGCGGCAGGATTTGATCCGCGATTATTTTAATGAAAAAAACGGGCAGGGGTATGAATACGCTTACATTTTCCCCGGGATGAATAAAGTACAGCAAGCCGCCGGCCGCGTCATTCGTACCGATACCGACGCGGGTGTAGTGGTGCTGATAGACAGCCGTTTCGCGACGGAAAAATACCGGCGGTTATTTCCGCCGCATTGGTCGAATGTGCGGGTGGTGGATGCTACGAAGGAAATTTAACAATCCTCAACCCCATTCATCCCCATCGCATCCCTGGGTTTGTCCAGCGAATGTGCCAATAGTCCTCTGTACACGTCAAGATTTTCACATTTTTCGCCCTGATACTTGCCATTGCATGTGAGGAAGTGCTTGCTGCGCTTGAGCGAAACGCCCAGCGCTCGCAAAACATCGTGCGATATTTTGCAGTATTTGCGCGCCTTGAGGATGCGTGTGGCGTAGGTGGTGCCGATGCCGGGGATGCGCAGCAGCATTTCATAGTCGGCGGCGTTGACCTCGATGGGGTACAGGTGGATATTGCGCAATGCCCACGCGGCCTTGGGGTCTAGGTCGTGCTCTAAGTGGGGGGCGTTGTCGGGGAGGATTTCTTCGGGGGTGAAGTCGTAGAGTTGCATGAGCCGGTCAGCTTGATACAGGCGTTTCATGCGCCATTGCGGCGTAGCTACGGGAGCGAGGTGATCATACCCCCGCGCGGGGTGTTTGTATTGGAATGAGGTGTAGTAGACGCGTTTTAAGTGATATTTGTTGTACATAGCCTTTGACAGGCGCAGGACTTCGTAATCGGTTTCGTTGGTAGACCCGGCCATGAGTTGGGTGGTTTGCGACGACGCAAAGCGCGGCGCGTAACGGCTACGCTCGCCATTGGCCGTTTTTATCAAGCGGCTGATGTGCCCCATGGGCGTCAGGATGTTTTCCCGCGTTTTGTTGCGTGCGATTTGCGCATAACCTTCGCTTTTTGCCACTTCTATGTTGACGCTCAAGCGGTTGGCGTAGTGGCCTGCCGTGCGGATGAGCTCCGGGTCGGTGCCGGGCATGATTTTGGCGTGCACGTAGCCCTTGTAATCCAGCACATTGCGGATGTTTTTGATGGTTTCGATAATCAATTCGGTCGTGTAGTCGGCATTTTTGAAGATGGCGGACGATATGAACACGCCGTGCCCGTTGCGCTGCGCTTCGGCTACAGAAATCGCCGCCAGTTCCTTGGGGTCGTTGGTATAACAATTCCGCATGTCGTTGCTGGCGCGGCAGCCGCAATACGCACAATTAAAAATACAATCGTTGGACATGAATATCTTCGGCACCTTGGGTGGCGGTGGCTTCGATTTGATTTCATTTTTTATTGCGGAAAAATCCGGGATGCAAGCGGTGTCGTCGTCCGCCACGTCATACAACGCGTCTTGGTTCATCTGTTGGATTTTATCTTCCCATGAGAGGGGGTTTTTGATAATCACGTGTGCCATGGGCGAACATCCTTCGAAAATAACGATCGCGCACATTGTAGCGAACATATGTTTTGTCGTCAATGCCTTTGTATCGTATAATGCAAAAATTACGAAACAAGGAGGCCGATGCAATGGAAATCAACCCCTTCGCCGGCAAAAATCTGCGCTGCATCTACGATGAAATCGAAAGAAAATGGTGGTTTTCAGCCGTGGATATTTGCGGTATATTGATTAACGGCGACTACGAAAGTGCACGAAAATATTGGAAAGCAGCCAAAAATAATTTCACGGCGAAAGAAAACCAACTGGTTGCAAATTGCAACCAGTTGAAAATGCCCGCCAAAAACGGCAAATATTACTACACCGAAGTCATGGACATCCGCCAAGCGATTTACTTCATCCAAATCATCCCCAGCCCCCACGCGGAACCGTACCGTTTGTGGCTGGCAAACGCCGTGGCCAACCACACACACGTAGAACCCCTTCTAATAGAAGCAGGCGCACACAACGCCGCACAAATACGACAAGCCTACATCAACGACGCTTCAAAATTATCCGAACGTCTAACCATCAAAATCGAACGGCTGGTTTAACATCAACCCTCATAACCCCCAACCCCGCCACATAGAATAATTCCAATTGGATAAAACGGGGTGGGGGTTGTTATGTCTATACGCAGCCAATTAATAAAAGCACGAAACGGATTAGGACGAGCAGGCGCAATGCGGCGGCGTGTAAACGGAGCGGCGGCAAGCAAGCCTGTCCTCCCCTTTACCCCTGCCGCGCGAAAAATGCGTATACCCCATGTGCACATACCCAACACACGCATATCGCGCGGGTTGCGGCGCTTGCCGCGCAGGTTTTCGCGCTTGCGGCTGTCGGGTCTATCGCGTATGTTCAATCGATATTTTTTCCGCTTGTGCGTGTTGGCGGGGTTATTATTGTTATTTGTGGGGTTGTGGTCGTGGCTGCGTCCGGGCGCGCGTATCCGCGTGGATTCGGACTTGGTGGCGGCCTTCCAAATGCCGCACCGCGCCATCGGGTTGTTGCAAGATTATGCAGCGGCGCACGGGGTACCCTTCGCGGAGCTGCTGGTTATCTTCAACGCCGAAAACGGCTTCTTCCCCGACCGCACACTCACCTTCGACTTATCGCAAATCGAGTCGCTGTACCTGCGCGACTTTGACCGACTGCGGCGGCGATACAACACGCGCAGCATCACTCCCTACGTCACCATGTTTAATAACCTCTTCGCAGAAATCGAAGCTTTCCCTATCCCCTCCGGCTGGTACGACGGCGACCCCGGCATCATGTTTGGCAACACATGGGGCATCGACCACAACCAGCAAGGTAACCGCAAGCACCTGGGCGTCTCCATCCTCTGCCGCGAGAACTTACGTGGGCGCGTACCCGTAGTAAGCATGACCCATGGCCGGGTAGAAGAAGCAGGCTGGAACAACCAACTCGGTTACTTTGTAGGCATCACCACCATCAACGGCACGTATTATCTATACGCCCACCTCGACCGCTTGGCACCCAACCTACAAGCCGGGCAACTCGTAAGCGCCGGCCATGCGCTGGGTTACATGGGCAACACCGGCGGCGGCCGCGGCAACAATAACTTCGCCGTGCACCTGCACATCGGCATCTCGCCTGATGTAGACTTCACCCGTGGCCGCTTCTGGATCAACCCGTACCCCTTCCTCCGCCACCTAGAAGCGCAAAATGCAGCACAATAAAAAATTTTGACAGATATGTATAAATTTCCCGTTTACATCCCATACTAAAATCATCGCATCATACTTACCGCGAAGGGAGGTCATGGGAATGGATACGAAGAATAAAAAGCATCAGGCCGATACCAACACGACAAACAAAAACAACACCAGAACCGAGTTTGCCGACGAAATGAACAACAAGGCCACGCAAGCAAATAACAACAAGCACAAGAATAAGTAATCAAAAAACACCCCGCCAACTTGCACGGCGGGGTGTTTTGTCTTATTGCATTAAATCTTAGTTCAAGAAATCGTAAAGCATCAATGCGATTTCCGCACGTGTTGCTGCGTCGCGGTTGTCGCTTTCGCCCATGGGCTCCAGATCAAATTGTTCTGCATAACGGTTCAAAATGTTCATCGCTTGGCGAACGGTTACATAATCGCGGGGTGCGAATTCGTCGTAGTTTTTACCCAAAACGATGCCATTCATTGCCGCCCATACCACAGCGTCAGAGAAGTATCTGCCAGCAGCTACATCCGCGAAGGGGTTCGCATATGCGCTAACATCGGGTTCGCCGGCCAAGCGCCAAAGTACAGTAACCATCATGCCGCGCGTCATATTGCGCTCGGGGCTGAATTCGGTCAATGTTGTGCCACGGAACAAGCCGTTTTCGTAAACAAATTGCACTGCATGGTCAATTTCTGCAGATACGTCTACAAAGGGATGCGCCGGAGCAGAAGGAGGAAGTTGAACCAAACCATCTTCAATAATGAAGAAAACAGTACCCAATTGATTGGTCACGAAGGACACGGTACCGTCTCCGTTGTTAATCGTTGCCAAAGGAATTGCTTCGCCTTCACCGATTAACATCCATACTGCCGGAATCGTAATGCCTTCGAACGGAAGCGTAATCGTTACCGTACCATCGACATTGATAATCGCAATAACGCCTGCGTACAAATTAATTGCAAATGCGTTGGGGCTCAGTTGTACGATGGACAGGGTAAGGTCTACGCCATTGGCTTGGTAAGCAACGCCTTGTAATGCGATGGGGCAGAAGTCTACCGTGCCTTGGTTTAATCTAACTTGCAGATGCAGTTCAGCTTCGCCAACCGCTACGACCAATGCATAGGGGATGGTTACATAAACTACATCAACATATGCCTCGCCGGTAAAGTCGAGTACAACAACGCCCGAATCTTGCGCATTTTCGATGAGTGCTTCGATTTCTTCTGCGGTTAATTCCACGGTTGCGTGGTTGTCTTCCACTTCAACTGGTACGGTTACGGTCGTATCGCGTACAGCGGTTGTTTCAGCGGGGGGAGCGGGGGGTGGGGTAACTACAACGTTGTTACCGGGGGTTACATTCGGTACAGGTACAACATTCACGATAAGTGAAGCCGAAGAAACGCCGCCGTATTCAGCATAAATTTGAAGGGTAAATTCGTTTTCATCGTACACATCAAAGCCGATGAATGTTGATCCGTTTAAAGGATTGGGTGTGTGCGTTCCAACACCTTCAATGACTAGGATGTTAATAGCAGCTATGGTCGCGGTCGGTAAACCAGACATGTCATAGACCAAACTCATAACATTAACAAACCCATCTGCTTGTACGGTGATTGCTACGCTGGTGGTGGTTGGTGTTAGTGTTGGTAATTCTGTAAAGCCAACACCTGCGAATAAAGCGGTGTTTGAACCTGTGCTGAAGCCAAGTATTACCTCTCCAACCGGGCCTGAAGCAGGTACTGGTAGTGCTGCTGCGATTGGGCTTGCTGCGGGTACGGCTAATACCGCATCAACCGGATCACTTGCGCGTACTTGCAATGGCTGAAAAAAAATGCTGAAACTACCCAGCACCATCACCAGAGCTACAAGAAACGCGAGTTTCTTTCTGAAATTGATTTTCATACTTCTCTCCTTTACACTTTTTTATTCCCGTTTTATGTAAATATACAATAAATATCCCCCTTCGAAATATGTATTGTACACGCACAACGGGCTGAGTGTATCATGCTTATATCAGAAAATAATAAACAAATCAATGCGTGTAATAAGTCATTGCATATTATGCATGAAAAACGATGTGTTTTTATGCAATATAATGGTAAAAATGCAAGATTATTTATGTTTTCAGAAGAATCTTTGCTTGCAATGTAATCTGAATGTAATATACTACATTCATGAATATTAAAATTTTAAAAGGAATTGGTCCGGCGCGCACGGCGGCGTTGGCACAGGCGGGCATTTATAGCGTAACGGATTTGCTCGATTATCTGCCGCGTGATTATGATGATCGTAGTGAGTTTCGTACTGTGGATTCGCTTATGGAGGACATGGTGCAAACGATACGCGGTTATTTGCATGGGCTGGAAACAGTGACCAAACCGCGCCGCGGAACAAAGGCAATGACACTCACAAAAGCTAAGCTGAAAGACGCGACCGGCATGTTGGAAATGGTATGGTTTAACCAGCCGTATTTGGACAAATATTTCAAGCGCGGGATGGAATATGTATTCACCGGAGCGGTGAAGCGGGCGCCCAACGGTGTGTTGCAAATGACTGCGCCCGATTATGAGGTCGTGGCGGAAATTAATTTGGGTGCGGGGCGCATTGTGCCGTTGTATACACCGCCCAAAGGTTTCTCGCAGAAGACGTTTCGTGCGTTGGTTTATCAGGCGTTGGCGCGATTGGACGATGGGCTTTGCGTGGAGGAGACGCTGCCCGATGATTTGCGTGTGCAATACGGACTTTGCACGCGCGTCGTGGCCATTCGCAACATTCATTTTCCTGAATCAGATGAGGGGTTCTTGCAAGCGCGGCGGCGGCTGGTGTTTGAAGAACTTTTTTTGATGCAAGTTGCGCTGTTGACGATGAAGGGGAGGGTGCGGAGCAGTGTGGGGCGGCGGTTTGTAGCGGTGGATATGATGCCGTTTTTCGACCGGTTGCCGTTCGCGTTTACAGTGGCACAGGCGCGGGTACTGGGGGATATTACGGGCGATATGATGGGCGGTTATGTGTTGAACCGGCTCGTGCAGGGCGATGTGGGCTCGGGTAAAACGGCCGTGGCCATGGCTGCCGCGTACATCGCCATCCAAAATGGTACGCAGGCCGCCATCATGGCGCCTACGGAGGTGCTGGCGCACCAGCATTATGAAGGTTTCTCGCGGGTGTTTGCGCCACTGGGGATTGACACGGTGTTGCTGACGGGGGCACTGTCTGTCGCCGAGCGTAAGCTTGCCCGTACCAAAATGGCCGACGGTACAGCGCAAATGGTCATTGGCACCCATGCGCTGGTGCAAAAAAGCAGCAGATTCCACAACCTTGGCTTAGTCATCACCGACGAGCAACATCGTTTTGGCGTCAATCAGCGTTTTATGCTGACGGAACGCGGCACAGAAGAAACGCTTCCCCCGCACACGCTGGTCATGACCGCTACGCCCATCCCCCGCACGCTGGCACTCATCCTGTACGGCGATTTGGATATCTCCATCATTGACGAGCTACCTCCCGGACGCGTACCCATCAAAACCTACGCCGTAAACAGCACCTACCGCGAACGCCTACACGCCTTCATCCGCAAAGAAACACAATCAGGACGGCAAGCATACGTTATTTGCCCTGCCATCAACGCGCGTGAAGACGATTCGCAAAAAACAGATTTAACGAAGAACGAACTTAAAAACGTCACCGATTTTACTCAATCGCTCGTCCATGCTCTGCCTGAAATAAAAATCGCGCACCTCCATGGCCGCATGAAGCCCGACCAAAAACAACAAATCATGGCCGACTTCAAAGCCAACCGAATCCAAATCCTGGTCTCCACCACCGTAATCGAAGTAGGCGTGCACGTAGCCAACGCCGCTCTAATGATTATCGAAAACGCCGAACGCTTCGGCCTATCCCAACTACACCAACTACGCGGCCGTGTAGGCCGCAGCACGCTACAATCTTATTGCATCCTAGTATCCGACGCCAAAGCCAAGCAAACCCGCGACCGCTTGCAAGCCATGGTCGAAACCACCGACGGCTTCGTCCTAGCCGAGCGCGACCTAGAACAACGCGGCGGCGGCGACTTCTTCGGCACCCGGCAGCATGGGCTGGCTGCTTTCAAGATTGCCAACTTATACCGCGACGCATCGATATTGGCCGAAGCGCAAGCCGCGGCGCGCGAAGCCATTGAGGCCGGCACGGCAGGAGGCGAGCTTGTCGTACTAGAGGCTGCGGCAGGGAAGTATTGGGGTGTACTGTGATGAAGCGGCAGGTAGTAGCGGCGAAGGTCGCAGTTAAAGTCATAGCTAAGGTCAAAAGATTAAGACCCTGGGCGCTGCCAAATAAGGCTTTAGCCGGCACCAGACCCGCAAGGGGAAGCGTTCCCCTTGACCTGCGCTATGCTTCGCGTGGCTTGACATATGGCTAGTACCCATTCCATATAAAAATCGCGCCGCTGGGGGCGCGATTTTTGGTTTTAAATCTGTACTCTTATGATTGAGAGGGGGTGCCGGCTAAAGCCTTATTTGGCGACGCCCAAAACTGGGGTCGAGGGGGCTGTGCGCCCCTCGCGGGTCTGGTGCCGGCTAAAGCCTTATTTGGCAGCGCCCAGGGTTTGCAATCTTTTGACCTTCAATTTTTTGACCTTAGCTGCGACCTTGGCCGCTTACCCCGTAATAATCTCTACCGCCTGATGCAAATTCTCAATCTCTGCGCGATAAAAATCTCCGCCGTAATCGCCATCTAGCGTCCACGGCACGGCTTCGTAAGCATGAAATGCTACACGCTTCGCTTTTCGGATCGTTACTAGCGGCGATTTTTCTTCTTGTGTTAGCAGCGATGCTAGCACTTCTTGGCTTTGTATGATGCCCTCGGGTCTTTGTACTAGGATGACTTCAAATAGCCCATCGTCCATGTGCGCGTCAATGTTTTTTGGCATTTTCATGCCGGCGATGGAATGGGTGTTGGCTACTACGCCCAAGACGAAATCGCCCTGTATGTAATCGTCGTCGATTTGGAAATCGCAGGCGAAAGTGGGCATGTCCCAAATGCGGCGTGCGCCTTCTAAGAAATAAGCGAGCTTACCCAACCAATTTTTGGCGGTTTGGGAGGTGGAGTAAGACACGTCGGTAAAAAGGCCAAAAGCGGCAACATAGACAAAGTGGCGGTCATTGAAGCGGCCTACGTCAAGGCGATTTTTTTTGCCCTGTAGGATGATGTCTACGGCGGCGGGAATGAAGGTGGGGATGTTTAAGGATTGGGCGAAGTCGTTGACGGTACCTGAGGGGATGAAGCCAAAGATGGGGCGTTTTTGCATGGGCATGAGTGCGTTGATGGCATCACTGACGGTGCCGTCTCCGCCGGAGACGACTAAGTAATCGAAGTCGGATGCCAACTGGTGGCAAATTGCCACCAGTTGATTTGCGGCTTGGGTGGGATAGACCGTAACCAAAAAACCCGCCGCCGTGAATGCATTGCACACGTCGAATAACCGGTCGGGTAATTTTTGCGTACCAGATTTGGGGTTGAAGATGAACAACAATTTTTTATCCACGGAATCAATCGCCGACTTTCATATTCATAGATAGCGGTAGTATCAAGGTAGAAAATTTAATTGTCAATGCGTCATAGTGTATGTATAATCGGGCGAAATCGCACGGATTGATTATTATTAAATATTTTTGGAGGTTATGAATATGAAATTGAGCAAATTATTGGGTGCGCGGTTTAAAGAATCGCCCGCGGATTGTCAAATCGCCAGCCATATCTTTATGACGCGCGGCGGTTATATGAAAAATGTGGGCAACGGCATTTTTTCACTGTATACCCCGGCCAAGCGCATCATGCAAAAAATCGAAGCCATCGTGCGGGATGAAATGGACAAGCTGGACGGGCAAGAAGTGCAGCTGCCCGTGGCCATGCCCGCATCGCTTTGGCAGGAATCCGGGCGTTTTGATAGCATCGGCAGCGAGTTGCTGCGCTTCAAAGACAGAGGCGATGGCGACATGGTGCTGGGCATGACCCACGAAGAAGCCGCCGTGCATTTAGCGCGTGACGCCGCACCGTCTTATGCGTTTTACCCGTTCATGATTTACCAATTCCAAACCAAGTTCCGCGACGAGCAACGCGCCCGCGGCGGATTAATACGCCTGCGCGAATTCATGATGAAGGATGCGTATTCCTTCCATTTGAACCAAGAAGACTTGGAGGCGTATTATGAAAAATGCCTCGACGCCTACGAGCGTATCTTCAAGCGCGCGGGCATCGACGTGATTTCCATCAAGTCTGATTCGGGCATGATGGGCGGCAATGTAGCACACGAATTTATGCTACTAACTGACGTGGGCGAAGATACCATCATCTTGTGCGACGCGTGCGATTTCCGCTCCAACATGGAAGTGGCGGAATGTATTGTAGAAGCACCCGCCGCCCAAGACGAACCGCTCATCCTCATCGAAACGCCCAATACCACCACCATCGACCAACTGTGCACGTTCTTCTCCATTCAGCCCCAAAACACTTGTAAAGCCGTCATCTACCGCAAAAATGCCACCGGCAAGCAGGTTATCGTCTTCATCCGCGGTGATCTGGAAGTGAATGAAACCAAGCTGCGCAACTTTATTGGTGAAGACGTACATCCCGACACTACCCAAGCTGCCAATGTGGCTTACGGTTACGCTGGGCCGGTCAACTTTACCGCCGATGCTACGCTGGTATATGACCGCTCTCTGCAGGGTTTGTGCGGGCTTGTCACCGGCGCCAACAAGTCGGGCTACCACTACACCGGATTCAATCCCACCCGCGACATCCCCAACGCAACTTATCACGACTTCGCCAAGACTTACCAAGGCGCTATCTGCCCCCAATGCAAAGTCGCTGCCATCAAGATCTCCAACGGCATTGAAGTAGGTAACATATTCCAGCTCGGCACCAAGTACACCGCCTCCATGAACATGCAATACGCCGACGCGCAAGGTGAACTGCACCATCCCATCATGGGATGCTACGGCGTAGGCATCAGCCGCTTAGCCGCCTCTGTTTGCGAAGCAAAGCATGATGATTACGGCCCCATTTGGCCCATATCCATTGCACCGTGGCAGGTGCACATATGCGCCATCCGCAGCGATGCGCCAGAAGTAAGCGAGGCTGCATCGGCCCTATACGCCGACCTAACCGCGCAAGGCGTAGAAGTGCTATTCGATGACCGCGTAGTAAGCGCCGGCGTAATGTTCAGTGACGCCGACCTGCTGGGCGTGCCCATCCGCGCCACCGTAAGTCCAAAAACCTGCGGTCGCGGCGTAGTAGAGCTGTCGCTGCGGGATAAGTCGTACAAAGAAGACGTGCCGATGGACGGCGCTGCGGTGGCTATAAAAGAACTTGTAGCGCGGAAGTTAGCGAAGTTGGAGGCTTAAGATTGCGGTCGCGGCCGCGGCAAAAATCAAAAGACTAAGGTCAAAAGACGAAAACCCTGGGCGCTGCCCAGACCCGCGAGGGGCGCACGACCCCCTCGACCCCAGTTTTGGGCGTTGCCCCCTCTCAATTGTGTAAATACAAATTTAAAACCAAAAATCGCGCCGTCGGAGGCGCGATTTTTATATAGAATCGGTACTATTCTTCGGCGGTATCGGCGACGCCACAGCGCGGGTCGAGGGGAACGCTTCCCCTCGCGGGTTTGGTGCCGGCTAAAGCCTTATTTGGCAGCACCCAAGGTTTTAATCTTTTGACTTTCATCTTTCGAACGTTCCCGTAATCCGCACGGGTACAAAACTACTGAATGGAATCTGCGCCTCCGGCGATACGGGGCCTAGTCCTGCCAGTACGCCCCAATAATTAGATTCTGCCCATGCGTACAGGTGGCCTTCTAGCGTTGCTACCATGATGTGGCGATCGGTGGCTACGGCGGCGATGTTTTCCATGATGCGGGTGGGGGGTAGGCGGAATACCGGCCACGAGCCGTCACCCAACAGAAAACCGGAGCCCCACGCCCACAACTCGCCGTCGTGGGTGATGGCTAGGGTGTGGCCGCCGTTGCCCCAACGCGGGCCTGCTGCGGTTACATGGCGGACGTTTTGCATGATGCGCAGAGGTGTGTCGTGGAAGATGAAGGTTTCTGCGCCGGTGGCTCCGTGCCAATTGTCGCCCCATGCGTACAGGTCGCCTTGTGTGGTGATGGCCAATGTATGCCATGTGCCTGCAGCGGCAGATTGGATGTTTTCCATGAAGCGGTAGGGCGTAGCGCGGGGCAGGCGCGTTAGCGTGTATCCCCAATTCTCCCATTCATCCCGAACGGCTTGGATGCCGTGTGCACCCCAAATGTATAGGCCGCCGCATTCGCGTATGGCCAAGGATTGGTTGCCCCCGGCGGCGATGGCGGTGATGTTTTCCATAATGGGGATAGGGGTGTCATTGGCTTCAAAAGTGCCGTCGCCGAGTTGGCCGTATTGGTTTTCTCCCCATGTATAGAGGGTGCCGTCGGCGGTGAGTGCCAGCGCGTGGTCAAAACCGGCAGCGATGGCGGTGACGTCAGTTAGGATGGGGTGGGCGGTGCGACGTATTTGCACCAATGTTCCGTCAAGTGTGAGTGCCAACTGGATGTTGTCACCGATTTCGACGGCTTGGACGTTGTACATGATGGGGCGCGGGTCGGGGTTGCGGCGTTGCGCAAAGGCATTGTCTTGCGGAAAAATCAACATACTACCCCACGTCCACAAGCGGTGATCTTCTGTAATTGCAAACGAGGTGTCCGAACCCACCGCAACAGCGGTGACGGGTAACAGTATCGGGTTGGGTACTTCCAAGTTGGTGATGGGCGGGCGCGGAGTGAAGGGGCCGGGTTGCGAATCATGACGCACCCACGGGCGGAACCATGGGTTGGGTTGCGGCGTGGGGCGGTCAGGGTCGGAGCGTGTGATGTTGGTGTAGTGGGGTATCCAATCGTCGGTGTGCCAATCATAGTTGGGTTCTTCGATAACAACCCATTCGCCCGAGCGGTGCCACACGTCGCCGTTTTCTGCAATGAACAGCGAACCCACCGCCTGTGCAATGGAAGTAACGCCGGTGGCGGTGATGGAAGGAATCAGGGCTGCGTCGGCGCGTGCTTGCAAAAATTCATTTCTGAATGCAGTGACTGCAGCATTGTCCTCCACTGTTTCGGGGTGGCCGTATCGTTCAATGAATGCGGGCATAAAATCCATGGGTACCGCCGCCAACCAAAATCCACGATGCCCTTCAATGGTTGCCCATTCCCACAAGTTGCCGTCGTCTGTAAGTGCGTAGGAACGCCAATGACGTGCATTGATATCAATGACAAAGCCGTCGATGGGCATAAGGGTGGGAGTGTCTGTGTTGGGTATACCGTGGTGTGTTTGCCCACCCCACATCCATACGCGCCCATCGGCAGTGCGCACCAGCGTTTGTGCGCCATACGTATCGCCCGTGACAACGGCCGTCGCATTTTCAATGCCGGGCACGCGCAAGGGGGCATCAACAAGGCCGTTGCGCTGCGTGATGGGGCAAGTGAAGGTCGTAAACCCCGTATCACCCCATACATACACCGCGCCGTCCGCCGTCACAGCCAATGACTGCCCATTCCCCGCGGCAGCAGACACAACGTTTGGCATTACAAAAACAGGCAGGCCGTTGAAACGACCCCTGCCCCATTCGTACAAATCCCCCGCAGTAGTAATTGCCAGCGTATGCATTACCCCTGCGGATATATGCGTGATATTGTCCATAATGCGCTCGGGAGTGAAGTGGATGCCCGCGCCCGTTTGTACATCCACCGCAACATCAGATGTCGTGAGGTTGCCCCAAGCATACAACCCACCATCGGTTGAAAGGGCATAAACCCGCCGCGGCGATCCCCAACCGCCGGGTACAGCTACATAAACAACATTTTCCATCACGCGCACGGGGTAGGGGCTCCACCACGCGCCGGGGCCATAACCCAATTGGCCAAAATCATTTACCCCCCACGCCCACAAACTGTGGTCATACAAAATGGCGAACGATACATCCTGCCCCTCGACGACATGAATCGCTGCGCCGTGCATGGGCGGATAGATGCCCGAAGAAGGTGTGGCGAAGGGTGCTGCGCGTAGCAGTGCAGGTGTGGTGGGCGTAGGAGTGGGTGGCGTGGTATTTTGTGGCGCGGGGGTATACGGTGCAGCTTGATACGGCGTGGGCGCGTCGGTTTGCATGGCGTTGTCGTTGCCGTCGTCGCCATATCCATCCATATCGTTATCGCCCGCATTATTTCCACAAGCCACGAATAAAAACAGCACCACCAACAAAAACATCGGTAGTGTGTTTTGCAATTTCTCTTTCAAATCTGCACCTCCATTTTCCCGTCTTCCCTGCGCATCAATCGGGTGCGAATAACAAATCCAGGGCTTCGGCATACATATTTTTTATCGTGGGGCGTAGGTGGGGCAGTTGCGCCAGCAGGCGGACAGCCATGACGCCGGAGTTGATTTCTACGATGGTCAGCGAGCCATCGGTCAAATGCGCGATGTCGATGCTGGCGAAGTTGATGCCGATGCACTGCGCGGCACGTGTTGCCAATGTGGCTAATTCGGCTTGCAAAAGCGCGTCGGCGGATTCAGCCGTTAATTCAAACGCGGTTGCGCCGTCGGCCAGGTTGTGCTTCCACGAATCACCGCGTGCTTTGCCGTACATAAAGTACGCCCGCCCCGCCAAGTAGAAAACGCGGTATTCCATGCCGATTTCGACATAAGGCGACAATGCAGCGTCGGGCGCGTGGGCGAAAATAGTCATTAATGCTTTTTCCAATGCCAGCGGCGTTTCGCATAAGTATACGTCGCGGCCTTGTGTGCCGTGGTTGGGTTTGACCACAATGCGGCGGTGGTGTTTTTCAAAGTAGGTGAGGGCGGTTTGTAGGGTACCTTCTTCGCCCGCCCAATCGCCTCGTGTGATGGCGTTGTACACCAGCGTGTGCGGGATGGCAGGGATGCCCGATGCATTCAGCAGCGTGTAGCAACCGCATTTGTCACAAGCCAAGCGATCGGCCGTTGCGGAATTTAAATCCCAATAATTGCCGTACAAGCGGCGGACTTGGTCGCCTTTGGTCAAGCGCAAAATGTACCCGTGTGAATACGAATCGCACGTAATGCCCCGTTCAGCGCAGATTTCGGAAACTATGGTGTTGGTGTTGGTCATGGACGCGACTCCTTCTTGGGGGAATTTTTCGTGGTGTTGCCAAGCGCAGTTTTCCCATATGGGCAAAGCGAAATCAACGCGCATTCACCGCAACGTGGCCGTTGCGACTTACAAACCGCACGCCCGTGCGAGATGAGTTGCTGATTGATGCGTATCCAATATTTCCTCGGCAATTTTTTCATCAAATCAAATTCGATTTTAACGGCGTCGGTTTGCAGGGTCAAACCCAAACGTCGCGCCACGCGCCCCACGTGCGTGTCCACCGTGACGCTGGGCAAATGGAAGATATGCCCGCGTACAACGTTGGCGGTCTTGCGCCCCACGCCGGGCAATGCGGTCAGCGCATCAATGTCCGACGGCAGTACGCCGCCGTATTCGTGCACTAATATATGCGCCGTCTGTTGCAAGTTGCGTGCCTTGACTCGGAAGAAGCCCGTCGGGCGCACCAACGCGGCCAATGCTTCATAATCGCAATGTATGTAATCCTCCAACGCAGGCAATCGTGCGAACAGCGTCCGCGTCACTTGGTTCACCCGTTCATCCGTACACTGCGCGGACAAAATCGTAGCAAATAACAGTTGCCAAGGCGTTTCATATTCCAAAAAACAAGTACCATCCCACGGGTATAACGCATCCAAAATCTGAAGTAATTTGCGCGGCATAAAACCCTCCCAAAAACATGTAGTTTTCATTATGCCACGTTCCCGCGCGAAAGAAAATTTTCAACCGGTCGCAAGTTGCGACCAGTTGATGAGACTCGACACGTGGCAAGTGCAAATTTTCAACTGGTGGCAATTTGCCACCAGTTGGATTTTTATCCTAGCCATGATTGAAAGGGGGTGCCGGCTAAAGCCTTATTTGGCAGCGCCCAGGGTCTTATCCTTCCACTCGTTTGTCACACCCAGTTACCAACTGAAACGCGCCGGAAATCGGACATCCGCTTGCACCCCCCTCCCCAAAACGATATAATCGCCACCGATTATCATCGTCTAGGGGAGCAAGACATGAACCCACGTAAAACAAATCGCATAGCTACCGGCCGCCGCGGATTCGGATTGGATGGCATTAAAATTGCCGCCTTTATGGTGGGGCTGTTGGTAGTCATTGCGATTTTTTTAATGGTTGTAGGCCATCTGGATCTATCGCACATCAGAGAACGCGCCGCCGCGGGAGATGACAATGGCTATGATGTGCCCGATATTATCACCCGTGTAGAAGACAATTTCCAAGTGCGCACGCCGCTGCAATTGCCCGCGTCGGCAGAAGACGCATTGTTCTACCACGAAGAAGGCGGCTTGTTGGAATTACCCATCATTGGCGCCACAGGCTGGGTGGCGGCGGCTTCTGCGCTGCACGCGTCCGCAAGCCACGACAGTGAAGAAATCGCTGATTTGCCCGCGGGCACGGCTTTCACCATCTTGAGCGACAGTGGCGACTGGTGGCGCGTGCAATTGCCCGACAGCACCATCGGCTGGGTCGATTGGCGGCGTTGCTTCATTAACTTGCCCGACGTGCTGCCATCCATTGTGTATAACATCACCAACGCCAACGCATCACAATTTCGCTCCAGCGGTTTCGATTTGATGGGTATTACGGGGCAGCCCTTGTATTCTGCCCGCGCGGTTAATGACCGGTTAAACCGCAGCGAATACATTGTGCCGGCAATGTTCCCCTTGGCGCGGGCATTACACAACGCGCAGCAAGCCGCACATGAAATCGGTCATACGCTGGTCATCTATGAAGCCTTCCGCCCGCAATCCGCACAAACCACCGTGGTCAATGCCCTAACCGAGCTCATGCAAAATAACGCAACCGCCAACAGCGCTTTTGCGGATTCGCCGTGGTCGCTCATTTGGTTTATGCCGTCGGGCACGTCCAACCACCAACGCGGCGGCACAATCGCGGCATCATTAGCACGCATCAACAATGTAGAAATCTTGCAATCCGGCAATTATTCCTTCTTACGCTTCACCAATCCAACCGTTATCACATCCGTCACACGCGTACACGAAATGAGCCCTGCATCCGCCATCCTAGACGCACCGTGGGGCATCTTGGCTAACCAAATCATCAACGAAACTGTCACCATGACAGGCCCGGCCATCACCGATGGCATCGCATACATGCAAAAAATATTCGCCGCAGCAGGCATGACACCGCTGGCCTCCATGTGGTGGCACTTCGACCACTCGCCCAGCATTAATCTAGCCACATCCGCAGAAATTACCGGCAATTTCTATACCCCCACGATTTACAGCATCCCACCCGCCCGCTAACAAAAACAAGAAAATTGGCGTTTAATGTTGACAACAGAGGAAAATCTTGTTATTTTAACGCACGATTTGCTACGCAAGTCGCTAGACTTACATATTTGCAAGGAAAGCAACTGGTTTTACATGTAGAAGTATGCACACAGCTTTCACTGTGTTCTGTTTGCGTGCGGGAATAAAACCGAATGCAATGGGAAAAATAGTCGAATGCTGGCCGATTTTCGGTTTAAAATGAGGTGGCTTCGTGCTGGAAGTACTTAGGCAAGAAAAGAAGTATCTTATCAGCTTGGATAAGTACTATAGTTTGTCGCGGCATTTTGCCAATGTTTTGCAAGAGGACGAGCATAGCAGCGGTGACGGTTATTTTATCCGTTCATTGTATTTCGACAGTTTGGACGATATCGATTTTGAAGGCAAAATTGAAGGAGCCGAAGTGCGGCGCAAAATCAGACTGCGCAATTATGGTTCCGCATCCACGTCCGCCAAGTTGGAAATGAAACAAAAACAAGGCATATGGCAAAAAAAAAGGTCCCTAACACTGGATCGGGACAAGTCAATGCGGCTCATAAACGGCGATTACACCATGTTACTGTCGTGTGATTCCAACTTTGCAAGCGAGTGCTTCGGCATCATGCACATGCAATGTTACCGCCCCAAGGCCGTGGTTTCCTACACGCGTAAAGTGTTTGTGGGCAAAGAAAACGAAATACGCATTACCTTCGACCACCACATAAAAGGAACGGAATCGAACTTTGATATATTCGACCCCAACTTGGCAGAATTTCCTATTCTCGACCCCTTCTTGGTGGTCATGGAAGTAAAATACAACGGATTTTTATTAAGCTATATAAAAGATTTGATACGCGATTGTAACGAAAGCGAACGGTCATTAAGTAAATATTGTCTTAGCAGAAGTATTTCAAAATATTATGGGTTGTCATAAACAAAGGAGAAAATCATGGTAGATGTTTTAAGAGATGCAATGGCACAAGGCGGCAATTTAACGATTGAAGACATCCTCGTTCGGATTGCCGTGGCAGCGTTATTAAGTAGTGTTATTTACGTTTCATACTGGTATACGCACACGAGTACATCTTACAGCGGCAAGTTTAATGTGTCCTTGGTGACCATTACCATACTTACTTGTACTGTTATGACCGTTATCGGTAATAATATTGCGTTGTCGTTGGGTATGGCCGGTGCGCTTTCCATTGTGCGTTTCCGTACCGCCATCAAAGACTCGCGTGATACGGCTTATATCTTTTGGTCGGTTATTGTGGGGTTGTGTGCGGGGGTCGCGGATTTTTGGACGGCGATTATCGGCAGCGGCGTGGTCTTTGTCGTGTTGCTGTTACTGGGCAAGGTACGTAACGAGAACCGCATGCTCATCATCATACGCGCCGTGCGTAGCTTGGAAAGCGATATCGAAGGCTTGGTGTTTAAGCATTTTAATATGAAGTCGCAACTGCGCGTAAAAAATACCACCCCCGAAACCGTTGAGTTTATTTATGAATTGGATAGAGCTACCTATAACCTAACGTATAAAAGCGAGAAGAATATCACACAACTATTATACGAAAAAAATGGCGTTGAATACGTGAATGTAGTAACGCAAAACGACGAAATCAGCGGGTGATATCATGAGATCAAGTGTCTTACGATACTTGGGTTTGTTTAGTATTGTTTGCCTGACGGCGATTGTTATATTGGTTGTGGACATAGCCGGTGATTACAACCGGCATCATCAACACCGAATGCGCCCCGGCGAAGCCGATTTGGGCATCTGTTTGCGTTGCAATGATGATGTTTTCTTATGTACGCATTTGCCAATTATATCCATTGATACCTTTGGCCAAACCATACCCGGACGGCCAATGCCCTTTGTCATGCGTGCGCTTGGTTATGATCGGTTTGAATTCCAAACTGCGCCCGATGGTGAAACGCAAATTAGAGCGCAGGTTACGGTAATGGATAACCGAGGCGATTGGACACATGCTTGTGATGAACCCATACATACTTCCATGGCTTATTTACGTATTCGCGGCAATTCATCGCGGATGTTTGACAAACCCAATTACCGGATTCAATTGATTGATGATAATGGACTCAACAATCGCTTACCCATGTTGGGTATGGCACCCAGCCATGAATGGGCGCTGCACGGACCGTTTCTTGATAAAACATTATTACGAAATTATATGTGGATGAACATTGGCGCTTACGTAATGGCAGGGCAGTTTGTGCCGGAAGTTCGTTTTTTTGAATTAATATTGAACGGCGAATTCGAAGGGTTGTATATGTTGATGGAAACGTTGCGGGTGGAGCCGAGTCGTATTGCATTAAATCGTTACCGCTACGGCATGGATGCTACCAGTTTTTTTGTGCGTATTGACTCAACACAAGTGCCGGAGCGCAGAATTAATATTTTTACAGAGTATACATTGCGGTTAGAATCACGTCATGTTATGGAAATTTTATATCCGTCGGTGCAGATGCAAAGCGAACGAGTGCGCAATTACGTAACCGGCAGCATCAATAGCTTTGAGCGGCTTATTTATTCGCGTTATATGTTTTGGTATCCGGGGCGTTATCAGCATTACATTGACTTTGATTCCTTTGTAAATTATTTCATCATCAATGAATTTATCGGCAACAATGACGTTTTTGGCAACTCTACTTATTTTCACAAGGACGTTCGCGGCCGATTGGTTGCCGGGCCCATTTGGGATTTTAATAATGTGTTGGACAACTTTTTTATTCCTTTGCCTTATGACGAATTCTACTTAACGGGTCGTGGTTGGTTTGACCGATTGATGATGTGCCCGGATTTTACGGAAGCAGTAATCAGACGGTGGCATCAATTGCGACGCGGTGTCTTGGCGGAAGATCGACTTAATCAATACATGGATGAAGTCATTGATTGGTTGGGTAGTGCCATTGACCGCAACTTTGAAGCTTGGCCGCAGAGTTTCTCGTTACGCGATGATATGTTTATCGGTTTGCGCAACGAGCAAATTCGTATGCCGGATGCCGAGCAAAGAGCAATGGGGATGAACATGAATGATGTAAATCCATCTAGTTTTGAAGAAGCCGTCGAATGGAAGCGCGATTTCATGAACCGCCGCGGCCGTTGGATGGACGAACATATCGAATCCCTCCGCCAATACAGCCATCCATCCAGACATGCGCTCTGGATTGTGCCGTAGGAGGAGGTAAGTCATGAAGCGATTTATATTAATTGTATTTATATTGATGCTGCTTTCGGTTATCGGATTTTATGCTTATTTTTACATGGGTGTTTTTTTCCGTAATCGATCTGCCAATGCGGAGCCCGTGTTTTATACAACGGAAGCCGGATTTTTTCGCAATGGGTGCGATACGCCGATTGTTATACGCGGGGTAGAATTGGCACCTTTCGTTCCGGGCATGAGTACTTGGGACTTGGGTGCTAGCTTTGACGATTATTACCGTTGGATGACGCAAATTGCCGAAATGGGTGCCAATACCTTGCACATCACCGGCATCATGAACAGCGCGTTTTATAATGCGTTCTTCGCTTTTAATACGCATAGCGAGCATGAGTTATTTTTATTGCACGGCGTATATGGCCGTTATTATGAAGATTTGACTATGTACCTGCGCAAAGTCGTGGACATCATCCATGGCAACCGCATTGATTTATTTAACCGCACGGGGATACAGATTTTCCGCCGCAATATTTCGCCGTGGGTCATTGGATTTATTGTAGGAACGGATTGGAACCCGGACAGCATTGCCTACATCAATCACAATGTAAACATGCCCGATTCCTTTGAAGGACAATTTTTTTACACCGCAGAAGATGCCAATCGCTTTGAAGTCATGTTGGCACAGGTCATGGATGCGACCATCGCATATGAAACCAATCGTTTTGGCGTGCAGCGGCCGATTAGCTTTTTCTCTTCGCGGCTTACGGACTTTTTGGAATATGATTTGGTATACGCAACGCAGCTGCGGAAATATGCACAGCTAAGCCTTGAAAACATTATACCCACAGAATATACACGCGCCGGTGTCTTCGCGTCGTATGAAGTGGCAATCCTGAGCGACAATTTTTTATCCTATTTGTCGGAAGTGCAATTGGAAACGCTGGCGCCGATTTTATATGATTTGGATACCGGATGTTTTTTCCATGGATATTTGGATTTAATGAGGCGTTATCATACGATGCCGGTGGTTGCGCTGGGCGTTAGTTTTTCATCGGGGCGCATACCGACACGGTATGGTGAGCCTGCTTTAACAGAGCGCGAACAAGGCCAAAGCTTGGCCATGGTGGCAACGCAAATTGAGGAACGCGGCTGGTCAGGTGCGGTCATATCGCAGTGGCAAGACGCGTGGGAGCGGCGCACGTGGAATACCGCGTTCGCGGCGTATCCATGGCGGATACAATATTGGCATAACTTGCAATCTGCCAACGCCAATGTGGGGTTGGTTGCATTCGAACCGGGCCGCGAAGGCCGGCCGGTAAATATAAGACCCGGTGCAGCTGATTGGAATGAAGGGCATTTTGTCCATGAATATGACGGCATTCGCATTTATGCGCAGTATACCTTCCAGGGATTGTATTTGCGGCTGGCGGGGTCGCGGGTAACGCCGCAAAGCCGTTTGTATATACCCATTGATGTTGCGCCGCATTCAGGTACGATGGAGCATGAACATCTAACCTTTGAACGCCCTGCCAACTTTGTATTAATGGTAGACGGTTTTCACAACACGCGATTGCTAACGACCATGCGTTCCAATGCGTCGTTCATGCGCTTCCATGAAGAAGTAACGGGAGAAAACCCCTTTGCGTTTATCCCCGGGCGGTGGAATTCGGAATTTGTGCCCATTACCCTGCCCACAGAAAATACGATTTTGGTGGACGAGCTAACGGCAGAGACGCTGACCTTGCGGCGGCCGGTATTGGTAGAAGTCGGGCGGTTGACCCACGGCAATAACGACCCCAATTCTTTAAACTTCAATTCGCTGGCCGACTTTGCATTTGGCGAAGACAGCGTTGTCATTCGATTGCCGTGGCTGCTATTAAACTTTTTTGATCCTTCGACGATGTTGGTGCACGATGATTATTTTGTGCGATTTGGGGTAGAGGGTGTTTCCGTTAATCAAATTTATGTAGGTATTGTTGGAACGCAAAATACGCCCATCTCTTTTTCTGCCATCCCATTAAACCCATGGCGGCGCAGCGTTGAATTTCATGAACGGTTGAAGGAATCCTATTTTATTATACAACAGACCTGGAGGCGATAAACGCATGTTTAATGACACACGGGTTTATTTAGCCATCCTTATGTACATGTTTGGCGGCATGTTTATGATGGCGTTCAATTTTGTTGAAATGTATCGCGTGCGCATAAAGGAATTGAACCAAGCAAGAATAGATGCAAAATGGCGGGGATTTATTTTATTGGCGGTGCCCACCCCCCCAAACGAAATCGATACGCTGGTGTTAAATGCCAAGCACATTGCACATTTGCACCGCAAATTAAAAAACGCATCCAATTTGTTGGATTTTGCAAGGGCGCTTACATATTTTAAAGAACACGAAGAAGTAAGAGCGGTGTTCGACAGCTACATGGGCGCATTGCGTGGGCACGAGTTATTTCATTGGCTGGCTTTTAGTTACAAGCGGGCCAAAATGGAAGAGCGGGCGTACTTTGCTTATTTTATTTCATTGTTCCCGGAGGTAGCGGGCAATACATATTCGAATTTGATGAATCAGCTCATTGGATATATTAATAATTCCAATATTTATTGCCGTACCAATGTTATAAAAGCCTTGTGCCGCATTGGCAATCAATATGCGGTAATTAAAGCGTTAGATTTAATCAACGACAGGGAATACTACATGTACGGTCGATTCTTGGCTGATGAACTGATGGCATACAAAGGCGACCGTGAGGAATTGGCATTAACATTGTGGGCCAAATACGGGCAGTGGAGCACCGCCATGATGGATATCGTGATTATTTACATTAAAAGGGTATCCGGTTCTTTTAAAAACGTATTCATGCCACTGTTGACCAATGATAGAACCGATACCGAGTTACGCATGTCAATCATTCGATATTACAAGCAGTACAGGCATGATCCGGCACACGATACATTAATTGCATTGATGTTTAATGAAAAAAACATAAATTTGTCCATCGTTGCTACAGACGCATTAAGTGCTTACCCCGGTACCAAAACGGCAGAAGCATTACACCGGGCAATAAAAAGCAGGAATTGGTATATCCGCTACCATGCGGCGGTTAACTTGGTTGACCTGAGTGTTTCGATTGGTAATTATCATTGGTTGGATGTGCATGATGATCAATATGCCATGGATATCGTCCGTTATGTAATGCAATTGCGCAACCTGCATGTCAGCGATTTGGAACCGCAAGAAGAAAGGACCCAACCCTATGTTACGTGAGATAGCGCAGTCCTTTGTTTATTACGCGAGTATACTGTTCGTTATCTATTTGGTGGTATATGCGACATATTCGTTTTTGTCCACGACAGTAGGCGCATTTATTTTGCGCTACCGCGACAAAATGCGTAAGCTCAGCAACGAAATGCATTATGTTTATGTGCCGATATCCATCATATTGCCTGCGTACAATGAATCCGTGACGATTTTAAAAAGCATCGAGTCATTGTTGGAATTGGATTATCACATGTATGAAATCGTGGTGGTGGACGACGGGTCAAAAGACGACACCGCCATGCACATCATCAACGAATATAACATGATCCGTTATGACCGGCCGGTGCGCATACAAATCAAATGCCAGCCGGTGATCGAAATATATGAAGCACAATTGGGGCACGTCAAACTAACGTTGATCCGCAAAGAAAACGGCGGCAAGGCCGATGCGTTAAACATGGGCATTAACGCCTGCCGATTCCCTTATTTTATATGTATGGACGCGGACTCGCACTTGCAACGTGACTCTTTGAAAAAACTCATCGAGCCGGTATTGGGCGACGACAAAACGGTGTCCGTTGGTGGCGTGGTTCTATTATCGCAGTGCGTCGAGTTTACAAACGGCATGGCAACTTCGTTTAACTTGCCCAAGAATTGGCTGGTGAGCATGCAAGCGGTGGAATACGACCGTTCTTTCCTCGGCAGCCGCATTTTGATGGATATGTTTAACGGGAATTTAATTGTATCCGGCGCGTTTGGTTTGTTTAAAAAATCGATTGTCATTAATGCGGGCGGATACGAAGCGGGCAGCCTGGGCGAAGATATGGAAATTGTCATGCGCATGCATATTTATTGCCAAAGCAATAACATTCCGTATCGCATGCGTTATATACCCACGGCGGTTTGCTTTACGCAGGCGCCCACAACCGTCAAAGATATTTCTACGCAGCGGCGGCGTTGGCACTTGGGATTGTTCCAAAGCTTGATTACGCATCGGCGTGTATTTTTAAATTATCGTTTCGGGCCGATTGGTTTTATTTCTTATGCTTATTATCTGTTTTATGAATTATTGTCGCCTTATATCGAGCTATTGGGTACGGCGGTTATCATCACGGCGTTTTATTTTGGCCTGTTGAACTTTAACTTTATGGTCGTATTCTTTGCGCTGTATGCGATTTATGGCAGTGTCTTGAGTTTGACGATATTTACGCAGCATATTTATATGCAGGACTTTAAGCTATCAACGAAGGATTTAATGAAGGCGATGTTGCTGTGTGTCTTGGAATTGGTCGTATTCCGCTGGCTGTTGGTTTACATCCGCTTTATGTCGTTGTTTGGCTACAAGCGCAAAAAACACACTTGGGGCGAAATTACACGCGTGAAAACGGAATAAATTCAACTAACCACCAATTAACCTCATGCCACCAGCTGCACCACGCTTTTTCCATCGGGACTGCGTCGGCGCGCAAGGCACATATGCGCCTGATATGCACTTTGCGCACCTCTTTGCTCGACGAAAAATCGCGGCACATCTGACGGCAGCAGGTTAATCGGTGGTTTATTAACGAATCCAGTCGGTGAGTGTCACTTGCCGACTGGATTTTTATATTTGTCATTTGTATGATATATTGCACAAATGAAACCTACATACAAAGAAACCGATTTATACGCCCCCATACATAAAATGCTGACTGAGCAGGGTTTTACCGTGCGCGGCGAAGTCAAAGGCTGCGACATTGCCGCTGTGCGAGACGACGCGCTTTGGGTGATTGAAATGAAACTCACAGCCAATCTGAAGCTCCTCTTCCAAGCCATGGAGCGTCAAAGCGCTACAGATTACGTTTTTGTTGCCATTCCGCGTCCGCGAAAAGCGCGGGATAAACATTACACGCAATTCGTGCGTGTGCTAAAAAAGCTGAACATTGGCTTGATAACCGTGGCACTCGACAGCCCCGCGCGTATTTGTGAAGTGGTGCATTTCCCCACCGGCAAAGATGTAAAAAACAACGTCAAGACGCGTCGTATCAAAAAAGAAATGGCCGGCCGCACCGTGGACACACAAGGCGGCACGCAGCAAAAGGTAAACACCGCCTACCGCGAGCGCAACGTGCGTATTGCCACACTTTTGGAAGTGCATGCGCCGCTTAATGCCCCCGCTTTGGTCAAAATCCATGGCTGCGAAGCCGACGCATCTTCCATCCTGCGCAATAACGTGTACGGCTGGTATGAGAAAATAGGCCGCGGAACCTACGCATTATCCGACATAGGCCGCGCTTATCTACAAGAAAATGTGTTAAATAATCTCGTAATTTTCTATCGTATGAAAGCTACGCAAAATTCTTGCAATCCAGCAATTTCGTGATATAATGCGCCGAAATCTATTATTCATTTCTAAGTAAAAGGAGCAATTATGATCCCCAACACCGCAATTTTCTATGATATAGAAAACCTCATCGGCCCCTTCACGGGCAAAGCCAATACTATTTTGCAATTGGATGAAATTTATCGCCGCGTCCTAGCAACAGAAGGCGTCGAAGGTGTGTCTATCCAACGCGCTTATGCCGACTGGGTACTACCGCTACACCGAAACTTGCGCGGGTCGGTCTTGCAAGTCGGCATCGAGCCGGTACAAATTTTTAACACCAACCCGCATGATAAAATCAAAAATGCCGCCGACGTGGCGCTCATCATCGACGCGGTCGAACTCATTGCCAAGCGGCCCGAAATCACCCATTATGTTATCGCATCGGGCGACGGTATTTTCGCATTTTTGGCCAAAAAACTGCACGAACACGGCAAGCGCGTGATCGGCATCGGCTTTGATCGTATCGTTAACATGATTTTCCGCAATGCCTGCGACGTGTATGTAGGATTAGAAAAAACGGACAAATCACTAGTAACGAGCATCGGAAAGAAGAAAAGCGAAGTAAAACAAGACAATAAGGCTGAAAATGATGAAGTGGAAACACCCGAAACCGCCACAGCGGAGTCGAAAACAAGCAAATCAACGGTCAAGCAAACACCACAACCCGCCCCCAAGCCCCATCCCATCCCCGAAAAATTCCCCAAAACAAAATATTCCGAAGTCATGGTGGCCGCCAATGTACCCATCTGGCGCGATTTGGCCGATGCATCGGGCACGCTCATGGTCGTGCGCCAATTATTGGAAGTATTGCACGCCGAGGAAACGGCACCGCTGCCCGATTTGGAAATTTCCGTTTTCATGACATACCTCAAGCATTACATCCCCGGATTTACCTCCAAACGGTTCAACTACCCGCATTTTTCCAATTTCATGCGTTTTATGTTAACGGGTAGCCCGCTGACTTTGTATTCCGTGGAAAACAGCCACAAAATCGCCCGTCGAGATAATGTGGACACCAAGGGCGAAACCTTAGAAGACGTTGAAGGATTGCAATTTGTCACGCCCGATGCCACACGGTATGCTTCTATTTTTGACATTCCTGTGGGGTCGCAGTTTGTGTACACCGTAAACCGGCCGCAACAAAATAAAAACGCTGTACCCGAAAAGAAACCGGCAAAACCATCTCTTGGTACGCAAGCACAACCCAAGCCGCGCACCGTCAAACCCACTTCCAAGCCCAAAGTCGTAGAGGCCGCCCCGCAACCCGCGGATACGCCGCCCATCGTCATGGACGAAGGCTCCGTGCGTAAATGGATCAAAAATCAATTTATGGAATTGTCCAATGAAGACAAAATATCCAGTGCGGAAGCACGCCGAATGACCACCGAAGACTACGCACAAAAAACTTTCGGTATCCGCACTCCCATCTTCCGCGAAATTAAATCACACAGCAATTTGACCGAGCAGCGCAGCGTCAACGGTAAAGTCAAATATTGGAAGGAATCTTTCAAGTACAACGGCAAGTTCTATCTTGTGTACAAAGAATGGGTCGTTACCCTGCACGCCGACCGCTTCGCCGCATGGTTGGTTAAAGTGAAAAAATGAAGTTTAAAATTACAATTGGCGTGTGCGCGGTCATACTAGGGGCGGTGTTGTTTTTAATTTCCCCGTTCTTTGGTGCGGACGAAATTATCATCGTGGGTAACATCAATGTTTCGCAAACGGAAATTGAAGATCGGCTGGATCTAGTCATCGGTGACAATATTTTGCTCTTTAACACCGCCGCCGCACGTGCCCGCATCATGGAGAATTTATACATCGACAGCGTAGCCTTCACGCGGGAATTGCCCGGGCGTATTACCGTAACTGTGCGCGAGCGCCGCTTGGTGGCTTACATCGAGCATTCACCGGGCAGCTTTTTATTTATTGACGAAAATGGGCGGGTGCTGGAAGTGCGTTCGTCCTTCGCCGAACCATTGCCGGTGGTGACAGGGCTGTCCTTCAACTCATTCCAACTGGGCGAAATATTGGATGTACCCAACCGCGCGGCGTTTAATATCATCGCGCAGTATGCATCCGCGTTGCAACGCCAAGGATTAGCCGAGGCGGTCACACACATCGATGTGTCGGATATTTTTAACACACGCATTATCTTCCCTAATTTAATTTTTGAAGTGGGTGATGACGCGCACAACGCATACGAAAAAATGCGCATAATTGCAGCAGTTTTGTCGGAATTACCCGCAACGCCGTCGTACCGTGGCATATTTGACTTGCGCGTGATAGATTCGGAGTACATCCTGTCAATTATCACCTGAAGAAATCCCGCGGTTTTCATTAAAATGCTTGCAATGTAGCCGAAATTATGTTAATAAATTGTAACTTAACGGTTATATGCCGTAATACGCCTTTGGGGGAAGAAATGATTGATATAGATGTCATGCACGATTTGAAAGCAAAAATTAAAGTAATTGGCGTAGGCGGCGGCGGCAACAACGCCGTAGATCGTATGGTTGAAGAAAAAATCAGCAATATCGAATTTATATCTGCCAATACGGATAGCATGGCGTTGGCGCGTTCCAAGGCCTCTGTGCGTATCCAATTGGGCGAGAAATTAACGCGCGGTTTGGGTGCGGGCAGCAAGCCCGAAGTCGGCCGCCGCGCCGCGGAAGAAACCCGCGACGTTATTGGACAAGCCATTGAAGGCACCAACCTGTTGTTCATCACCGCCGGTATGGGCGGGGGTACGGGCACGGGTGCGGCGCCTGTTATCGCGTCTATCGCGCGGGATATGGGTATCTTGACCGTGGGCGTTGTGACCAAGCCCTTTGCCTTTGAAGGCGCGCCGCGTATGCGCAAGGCCATGGCAGGCATTGAAGAATTGCGCAAATGCGTGGACACGTTGGTGGTTATCCCTAACCAACGTTTGCTAGATATCATTGCAGACGACACTTCCTTTATTGATGCTTTTCGTGTAGCGGACGAAGTGCTGCACCAAGGCGTAAAGGGCATCAGCGGATTAATTTTGGATGATGGCCTCATTAACTTGGACTTTGCAGATGTAGAAACCATCATGCAAGGCCAAGGGCACATTGCACATATGGGCGTGGGCACAGGCAGCGGCAAGAATAAAATCATGGACGCCGCCGATGCCGCCATCAACTCACCCCTGTTGGAAACAAGCATCCACGGCGCTAAAGCACTGCTCATCAGCTTTGCAGGCGGCTTGGGTCTGACTTTGAAGGATGTAAACGCAGCGGCAGAGTACATCGGCATCAATATTGACCCGGATGCTGAAGTCATCGTAGGCGCCAATATAAATGAAGCGTTGAACGACACCGTAAACGTAACGGTCGTTGCCACTGGGTTAAATGAATCATCTACGGCGTCACGCATCCGCCCAATAGCCAAGCCGTTAGCTCCCATCATCGGCGATGAAGAACCCCCCAAAGCCGAAGCTGAAACTGTCGAAGATGACGGCGTCACCAAAGAAATCCCCCGCGAAGGCTTAAAGCCCATCCGCGAAACGAATCAAAAAGACACCGATTCCCCCTTCGAAATCCCCATCTTCTTGCAACGCCGCAAACCTTCCGACAAAAAATAACACCCACGCATAATTAATCAAAAAACAGTCCACCCTAAGCGCATCAATCATGCACTAGGGAGGACTTTTTTTATGGAACGCGGATATGATGGATTATGTACAAGATTTACACGAGCGGCATTGTTGTTTATGGTTTTGCTGTTGACCTTGCTGGCCTTGTCCATTGCAATATCGGTGGCAGCGCCGGGGGTTGCTTTGCAAGCGAAGGCCGAAAGCCCGCGCGTGGATGCAAGGGCATCGCTTCTGATGGAAGCAGAAACGGGGCGCATTCTGCAAGAAGACAACGCGCATGAGAAACTCGCCCCTGCTAGCGTCACCAAGATTATGACCATGCTGCTCATCTATGAAGCGCTGGATCAAGAGCGCATCAAGTGGGATGACACCGTGACCATCAGCGCATATGCGGCGTCTATGGGCGGCTCGCAGATTTTTCTCGAAGCCGATCAAAAGCAAAATGTGCGCGATTTGACCAAAGCTATTGTCATCGCATCGGCCAATGACGCGGCTGTGGCCATGGCGGAATTCATCGCAGGTAGCGAGGATGCCTTCGTGACGCAAATGAACAAAAAAGCCGCCGAGCTGGGTATGACCAACACCACTTTCAAAAACGCTTGCGGTTTGGATGCCGACGGCCACTTAACCACCGCATACGACATCGCCCTCATGACGCGTGAGCTCATCCTCAAATACCCCGACGTAATCGAATATGCCACCACACGTTTAGACTCCGTCACCCACAGCACCAAGCGCGGCGATGAAGAATTCGGCCTGACCAATACCAACCGCTTGTTGACCCGCTATCAGGGTATCACCGGCATGAAAACAGGTTCCACCGGTTTGGCAAAGTATTGCATTTCTGCCACCGCCAAAAAAGAGGGCATGCATCTCATAGCCGTCATTCTGGCTGCGCCCGACCCAACCATACGCTTTGACAATGCCGTCAAACTCCTGGACTACGGCTACGCCAACTACGCCCTCATCGCCAAGGAAGAATCCGGCACACCCATGGGTGAGGTCGCCATCTCCAAAGGCAAGCTAGAATCCGTGCCCGTGGTCATCAAGGAACAAACCAACGTGCTGGCACCCAAAGGCAAACACATTGTAGTAGACGGTGAAGTGCAAATATCCGAAGAAGGCCTAACCGCACCCGTACAAGCCGGAACACCGGCAGGCATCGTCATCTACACCCACGAAGGCGAAGAAGTAGGCCGCAGCGAACTCATCGTAGCCGAAGACATCGCCAAGGCCGAATTGGGGGATGTCTTGAATAGGATGTTCGCGCGGTGGTTGTTTGTGGAAGTGGCAAAGGAGTAAAAATCAAGATCAAAACCTTGGGCGCTGCCCAAACCCGCGAGGGGGAGGCGTCCCCCTCGACCCGCGCTATGCTTCGCGTGGCTTGACGCATGGCCAGTGCAAATCCAATAAAAAAATCGCGCCTCCGACGGCGCGATTTTTTAATATTGGTACTAGCCATAATTAAGAGGGGGCGACGCCCAAAGCGGGGTCGAGGGGACGCGTTCCCTCGCGGGTCTGGTACCGGCTAAAGCCTTATTTGGCAGCGCCCAGGGGCTTGCCTTTGACCCTAGCAACTAGCGTATCGTAATCGTCGCACCCTCGCCAACCGTCATATACCCCGGTGCGTCCATATTCTGCACAACTACGCCCTCGGCGCGGAAAGTACCCGCATTCACAACACGCGCATAATAGTAGTAAACGCGTGTCGGGTTGGGGTCGCGGCGGTGCCCGCTGTTCCAATCGAAGAATTGCACGCGTTGGCCTTCGGCGGTGGCCCAGCGGAAAACACCCGGCGTGGTGGCGTGGTTGCCGAAGCGTGCGGAGCGGGGAGCATGCACGAGTCCGGCGGGCAAGAAGTCGGTAATAATGTAGGAACCCGTGAGTGCGGTGCGGGAGTAATCGATGGTGATTTGTACACGAATCAAGTCGCCTTGGTCGAAGGTGGTGCGTGGCGTAGTTTCGCCCGCGCGGAAGAATTGGCGGTTGATGGTAACGCCCGTATCGGAGGTTTCGATTTCTTCCATCGGCACGCGATGGGTGGAAATTGCGCCCACTTCGCCTGTGATGGCAATGATTTCAAATTCGTGTAGGTTTTGTGTGGGGATGCGCAGGGTGAAGCGGTTCCAACCCGACAAATCGCGGGTGATTTCTTCGCCAAAGAGGGTGTAGGTGACGGAAGCGGCTTGGTCATTGAGGCGGGTAATTTCGTGGGCGATGAAAGCGAGTTGGTTGACTTGCACGACGAGGTCGTCAGTATGGGCGCGGGCAGTGTAGGTGTGCAGCCCCGTGCGTTCGGGCATGTTTAACTTGGCTGCCAGCAGCGCGGCGTAAGAAGTGCGCTGCAAGATTACATGGCGGAAATCGCCGTCAACGCGGTAGAAGGGAGCGATGGGGATGATGTGCGGCGCTACATGCGCGGCATACAATTCCCGCGCGGTGCTGGTGTCACCCAACGCGGCGTAGGCCAAGGCCAAGTATACCGCGTCTTCGAAGGATAAATTTTGCGCCTGTGCGAAGGCGTGCAAGTGCAGTAACACCGGCTCGCCCAGCAGCGCAAGGCCATATAGGGCGCGTGGGGTGTGTTGCGCAGTGTCTTCTAATGCGGCGTATAGGAAATTGCGCAGCGCGGGTTGGTTCACGTCGTCCATCACGAAGGGCATCAAGCGTACCGTCAGCGCCAAATCGCCGGATGCGTAGGGCAACATGGATAGGCTGCCGTCGGGGCGCTGGTAATCAAGCGGGTTGAAATTGTCGGGTTTTGCGAATGTCAGCACCTCGGGGAAAAATTCTTGCAACATACGATTCGCCTCGCGCCGCATGACGAGCAATTCCAACCGCGCGCCGTGTGGGTGCCGAACAGATAGGAGCGAATTCAAGAAGCGACCGCGCCCCAAATCCGTGAAAGTGATATTCGTCAATCCCGGCCCACCGGGAGCAAATTGCGTGCCCTCCGTCACTTCATAAAACACAGAAATATCAAGCAACCGATGCGAATCTATCACATCAAAACGGTGCCGCACGATGTCGGTCAAGCCGTTTTCGCAAGTGGCGGAAATGAGAATGGAAAAACTGCCTTCCTGCGTCATTTCCCACAATGGGATATCCACGCGGCCAAAGGCGTAACCCTCGGCTTGGATGGGGGCGTTTTGCGTGGCGGTTGCGCCGTTGGTGTATGCGCCGTCGGCCCATACAGTATAGGTGACGCGCGTACCTGCTTGCAATGCGGTGCCAAAAGCGTTCACGCTAAGCACGGGTACGTCGCCCGTCAAGAAAATTTCGTTGAGCGTGTAATGCACAAACAGCGGATGGGTGACGATGAGGTTGGACGTGGCGTTGCCCGCGTATAAATCATCGGTGATGCCCGACGCGGTCAGCCGCCACGACGTAATATTGTCCGGCACGCGGAAAGTGACCGTGGCCACGCCCTGTGCATTGGTACGCGCAGAGAAGAACAAAGCCGTGTCTTCAAAGATTTCGCGGATGTGAGCGTTGGCCGCACCGCCACTGTCCGCAGCGGCTTCGGGCGCTGCCGCAAGTGCCATATCCATTTGTTCGGTTACCATGCCGTAACGCGCTGTATCCCGTGCGCCGCCGCCATGTAAAACGTATTCATGCCCGTCGGATTGAAAAGTGCCATGCGTAGCCAATCGGTGCCGCACGCCGGAGGGGATATCGCGGTATAGTTGTGTCAATGTGCGCGGGTCATAATCAACCAGCGCGAACAGCGCCTCATCCACGGCGGCTAGGTTTACATGCGTTTGTACCGCGCGGCCGCTGGGGTCGGTGACGCGCACAGTTACGGTCGCGGTGTCGCCGGGGCGATAGCTGTCTTGACAAGCGGTAATTTCAAAATTCAACTGCCGACTTTGGTGGTTGAAGCGCAGCGTTTCTTGCATATGCCAACCGCTACGGTACACATGTCCGTCAAAAAATACGGCATACACGGTAGCGTTGGGCAGATGTTCTTCACTGAACGTGAATGCCAGCAGGTTCATACCCACGTGGTATTCCACAATGCCGCCCGATGCGACCACGAACAGGAAATTGCCGCGTTCGAGCCGCTCTGTGCCTGCCATGATGGTCAAATGCACTTCATCGCCGATGTCGTAACCTTCATCCCATTCGCGGCTGCTGTACAAGAAGGGTTCGCCACTTTCTGTACGCCACCAAAAGTTTTGCCAGTCGCGGCCAATAAATCGATTGTGCTGAATGGTGCGTCGGTTGCCGTCCGTGGTGCTTACACGGGCAAAGTAACTCTCGCCTTCGCGGTCGGGTACGGTAAAGTCACGCGCAGCTTCGCCTTGTGCATCGGTGTGTAGCGTAAAGCGTTCGATGACTTCCTCGCGGCGGTCATTGCGATAGCGCGGTACCACCATGCGATTGATCCAGCAATAGCGCTCGCCAATGCGGGTCGCTACCCAATACACGCGCACGATTTCTACATTCAATTCCTGCCCCACCAACGGTGCGCACAAGAAATCACTGCCATGCGCTGCCGTGCCATCATTCAAGCGATCCAACGTGATGGTATGCGCAGAAATTTGCAAATTAGCATCGGTGCCGTCGCGGGTGGCGCGCACCTGTACGTCGATGTCGTTGATAAACACTTGCACGTTGTGGCTGCGCCACGTAGGGCCGATTTCGGGCAGGGTTGCATCCAGGTGGAAATTGAGATTGCCCCGGCCTTGTGCGTTCGCGGGTGCGGTGAAGGAGCCGAGGGTCATGGTTGCTTCACCGTCGTGGTCGGTAGTGGCGTGTCCTACGCGGTGTGGCACCGTCATAGGCCAGCCCCGCGCGTTGTACGACAGCGCCAAGTCAGGCACAGGCGTGCCTTCAAAAAACGCCGAACGCACTGTAAATTCCACTGTCTCCCACATAAACATAGCGCGGCGGTCGGCGGAAATCTGTATGTCATACGGTGGCTTTACAAAGTCCTGCACGTCAAAGTTGACCGTATTCAAAACAATGTCGCCGTGATAAATCGTCAACACATAACTACCCGGATCAAGGTGTGGCAAGCGGATGCTGCCGTCATAACTGCCGCGTTGTACGGGCACCGTTTGGCGGTGCAAGGTATCACTCTCGCCCCACATGCCGCCCGCACGTCCCCAATGCCAGCCCTCCGTCAGCACTGCCGTTACATAAGAAATATCTTCCCGTACATTGCGGTTCTGCACAAATCCCCAAAAGTTAACCGTGTCGTTGCGTTGAAAAAGCGTGCGGTCAAGTTGCAATGCCGACCAATACGCCGCACTGGGCTGCGCAAAGCCCCATCCCCAAAATCCGCGGAAAAAATGCTGCGGCTGCACATGCCGCGCATAGAAAATTACCAAGCGCTTGCCGTCGGGTGTTTCAATGACCAATCGATCCGTCGGGTCGGTAAACCCGCCCGCCAATACCGCGATGCCGTCGGCGTTGGTTTGCCCGGTACGTGCAGCATCTAGTAGCGTAGCGTTTTGTACCGCACCCCCGCTAATCATGTCATTCACCCAAACCAAGGTCTGGTTGTCATCAGCAAATATCTGCACCACCAAATCTGTAATTTGTATCAACATCTGGTCGCTAACGTCGCCCCCAATAGAGGCATTAATCAAGTAGAAACCCGGCGGCAACGCGTCGGGCAAAACAAGCGTCTCTTGCCAGCCCCATTCATCCACATTTTGTGGTGTAGAGAAATTCATCCGCGCCACCCGCGTCAAGCCCGCAGTGTCAATATGATGATTGCGCCATGCATGCCAAGCCCAACGCGGCGTATCAAACAACCGCGTCACTTCACGCGCTGCGTCCTCCGTGTCACCAAAACGGAACACTTCAATATCAACCCGCGGCCGCGTACCGCGATGTGGATAATTCAAACGAAACCGCACCGCAGGCGGCTCAAAGCTAGGCAGCTCCGTATACACAACATTAAAGTGAAAACTCGTATCCGCCCCAAACACATCCGCATCCGCAGCCGTTTCAAACGCAAAAACCACATCCGCATCAATCCGCGCCGCCGTGCCGTCCAATCCCAGCCCCGCCGCTAACGTAACCGTATAAATGCGCCCCGCTTCCAAAGGCTCCGTAGGCATAAACACCGTCACAGCGCCCCGTTGCACAAACCGCCCCTCCACCGCAGGCTCAATAAAAAAAAACGGGCGCACGTCGCCATGCCCCGCCAAAGAAAAATGTAACTCAATACCCGTGTCCACAGGCACATTCACCGACTCATGCGCAGGTAAAACACCCATCAACGCAAAATTCGGCACCGTCTGAAAAGTCCAAGTAATATCGTCCGCATCCTCAAATGCCAAGCGGAACGTATACACCGCATTAAACGACAACGGCACTTCGGGCGTAACCAACACCGTAGCGTTCCCCTGCGGCTCCAACAAAGGCGCAGGCAACCCATCAATCGTAACACGCAACGGATTGGTAAGCGTAGGCGACCCCATAATCGATGGCGGTATGGTGAGCAAAAACGCACTCTCCACACAAACGCCCGCATCCCCCAAAGCCTGCGGCACCAACGTAAATCCATTCCTAGGCTCACTCAAAGCCTCCTGCCACCCCAGCGGCATCATCAACGGCCCCGCCACCGGGTCAATATCCAATTCCATCTGCGTCATATCCAAAGGCGGGTATAAAACAACCTCTCCATCGCCCAGTCGTCCGCACCCCATCAATACAAAAAATAATGCAACAAACATCAATGCAAATAATTTTTTCATAAGGCATCTCCCTTGTACATGTGGTATGTATACCAACTATAACGGAATTATATAGGAAGCGTTCCATGTGTTAAATAATTACATTACATTAATGTTACAAGCCTGTTTTTACCTTGACATGTATAATTACTCAGTCCATAATATGCTCAAAGTAAAAATGGTAATAAATGCTAATTGTGTAAATATATGAAATTTATTAATATGTTTATGTAGACAAATTATACATAATATTGAAAGGAGGAAATCTTATAACTTTTTAATAGAAAAACATAATCACGAATGGACAAGCTTTACTGATGGAAATTTGCATTAAAGGAGGCTTCCGTGATGATCAATGATATTATATTAAACATACAAGCATTTATAACCGAACATGGTTTTATGTTTGGATTTGTCTGTATTTTCTTTTTTTTGCTAAGCATTATTATAAATATGATACTTGGAGACGCGATAAAAAAACTTTATGAAAAGATAAAAGAATATTTTGGAGTTACAAAAAAAGAAAGTTTTATGTTCCTCGTGGCTTTATTCGTACTTGCGGGTATATTATTTATAACCCACAATATAGACGCAAATCCGCCGATTGAATATAATTTTTCCAGCCCACCGAAAAGTAATAACATCGTAGACGACTATTACTGTATTAATTGCGATTGTAACTATGATAAAGAATGTTTTATATACCGCGATCTTGTAGTATTGCAAATTAATATTAACGATTTAGTAAACGTTACAACATATTGCAAGGCTGGCGTAAACAACCCAATTAATCAAGGGGCGCGAATTTATCAGTATTTTGTAAAAAATAGAGTGCCATTACGAGTCATAAACATTGACAATGAAATCGGAGAGGTTCTTTTATGTTCGTGTCACATTATGGCTAGCTGTTTTGATACGTGGGTTTCGATTTACACTTTGGAAATTATCTCACAATAAACAAATTGATACAATTATATTGATTGAATCATAAAAGTCCGCAATGGTATTGATTAATACCATTGCGGACTTTTATGATTAGCGAAGCACAAACACAATGAAACACGCATTATCATGCGAATCTCTTATAAAGAGAGTTGCACAGATTTAAACTTGTAAAGTGCAATAGAATCTGACGAAAAATGCAAATTGACTTTTATTTTGACGATATTACTTGGTTATGAAGTTGATTGTTTTCCTTCCCCAGCCACAGCACGCTGTACAGTTAAAGCTACGTACCAAGCGGGGGCCTTGCATAGGAGCGTATCCCTTCGACGACGAGTTGCAAGCTGGCACACACCACCCGGCCGGGGTTATGATACGGCATGTGCTTCACTTTAATCATCTTGGGGCGCGGTTGCTCCCGGTTTTGTTTTATGGGTACCAATCCGTCGCCGCTTGTGCATCAGTGGCGTATGTATCCGGCAGGGACGGGGCTACCGTTTGGCGCGGAACAGGGACGCTTGATGTTTGGGGTCGGGTGTGGGCCACTCAACGGGTACATAATACAGGGGTATGGATGTTGACATGCACTTGTATTGGATGCACACATGTGTTATAGTTCGCGATTTTATTCGATGGTCATCAAAAAAGCCCGCAGGCGCATACACCTGCGGGCTTCATTATTTATGGCGTAAATTACTAGCGGTTAAAGGTTAAGAAATCCACAAACCGCGCAAAGTTGTCATGCGGTATTACAAACAAGTTCACGACACCCATCACCAGCGCAATGATTAATACGATGGGAAGCAGCTTTTTCAGGATGGTGGATTCTACGCCTTTTTGGTTGGAGGCCAGCGCACCCATAAGGATTAATGTGGGGCCTACGGATACGGCTACACCCGCCATCATGGATTGTGCGGCAGCCATTACGTAATTGCTGACATTCAATTCGGTAGCGATCGTATTTTGGAATGCGCCGAACAGTACATTAGCGTTGGTGTTGTTGCCGGTCAAGAAGCTGCCCAGCACACCAATAAATGGTGCGAACAGCGGGTATACACCGCCTGCTAGGTCTGCCGTGGCGCGCGCCAGTTGCAACGTCATGCCCGAATCCATCATGATCAACGACATGTTACCCAGCGCCAACAAAGCCAGCGTCGCAGGGATGCCCTTCTTCACGGTCTTTTTGAACGCGCCTTTTACTACGTCGCCCTTGAGGATGCCCGCTTTCGCATACACCAACAATGCCGTTACGGCCGCAGACAACAACAATACTGCCGGATGGCGGAATACGCGGATGGGGTTGTAATTGGTTACGGGTTGTACCATCAGCACGGTATACACGCGTTCACCGTAGTAATGAACAGCCACGCCGTCATAATATAGCGGCTGTCCATATGCATACACACGATCGCCTTGTACGTATTGGAAGAACTCCGGTGCATCGGTACCAAAAAGGCCCGTATCGTTCACCGTGAAACCGGGCAGGTTAGGGCCGAATGATGCCGCATCATTCACACGACCGGGCACAAATTGGAAACCCAACGCCAAAACGATGATAACAAGATACGGTAAAATCGCTTGCAACAAATTCAATTTCTCGCCGCGATAGAACGATTTCTTTTCTTCCGACTTTTTTGCGCGCAGTTTGTAAATGCCGAACAGTGTCAACAAGCCAACGAGCGCAGGCAGCAAGCCCGCCACGGGGAATGCGCTCATGAAGAAAATGACAAAGTATTGCACAATGGTCATCACAATGGAGACGGGGATGACATAAGACAAGCCTTTGCGGATGCCCTTGAAGCCATCGTATATGAAGCAAACGCCCAAGCCGGTAAGCAAATGGGCAATCGTATTGAAGATGAACATCGCATTCGCCAATTGTTGCGAATCATATAAATACGCCGGGCTAAGTCCTTGGATAACAAAGAATGCAGCGCCCAACGATCCGAACGTAACCGCCCAGGAGTGTCCAAGCAACGCAGCCGCCAATGACTTAATGCCATTAAAGCCCAGCGCAATAAGAATGGGCGTTACAATTACCGCCGGCACGCCGAAGCCCGCCATGCCCTGCAGCAAGCCCGTAAACATCCAAGCCAGCAGCAGGAATGCCACAAATTTGTCCTCAACAAAAAGGGCTATGTTCTTGTTAATAACCTCGAACGCTTTAAAATCGTCCACCAGGTGATACAAGAATATAGCCAACCAAACAATTAATGATACGAATAACGCCAACCAAAGTGCTTTGCCCACCGCAATGGGTAGTCCATCAAGAATCGGTAGTCCAAAGAATCCGATCGCCAGAACCAATGTCAGCCCCAGCGATATTGCCCCCGATCGCGCTACTGTAAACTTGAATACAAGTAAGCACAATAGCAGGCTGATGATGGGCAGCATTGACAAAATTGTCATTAATACCGACATGCACAACCACTCCCTCGTGTATAATTATGGGAGATATAGCACATGTGACAACTAACTGTCAACCAAGGCCTTCTTCTTTGTGAAATGTGTTGACTCCCCCCCCTGTCACATGATACAATCCGCTCTATCATTTTCGCCAATGTTTTGTAGGAATTTATAAATGCCAAAGATTGGGGGGCAATAAACTGTGAATTTTTATCGTAAAAATTTTATAAAACGCTGGACTGCGGTTTTACTGGTCATCATTATAGCACTGGGTGCTGTAGGATTCCCGCAAACCGCGCAGGCAAGCACGCGTGATGATGAAATGTGGCAGCAACGCGATCGCGAACTGGCCGAGTTTGGTACACGCCACCATTTCACAGACTTCATGCGCGACCATGCCCACGCCGTCCGTCCACAGGCAGAGTATATAATCGAAGCGGCGAGCTACACCCTTTTCGGCGGCATGGAAACACGCCATTATCAAGATTTTGAGGGCATGCCCGGCACGTCGGTGCGAACAGAAGAGGAAGGCTACATTGTGTGGGAGATTTATGTCGCGCAGAGTGGCCTTTATAATATGTCGGTTACTTATTTCCCCGTACCGGGGCGCAATTCGGATATACAACGGGCAATTGCCATCAACGGCGAATTGCCTTTTTTTGAAGCCGACCCCGTGCATTTCCGCCGGATTTGGGCCAACGCACGCCCCTATATCCAGCGCGACAATCAAGGCAACGACCTGCGCCCACCCCAAGCCGAAGCCCCCGAATGGATCGAAACCATCGTGCGCGATGCAATGGGTACGTACAACGAACCGCTTTCCTTCTATCTACATGCTGGATTAAACACCATCAGCTTCTTCAGCCAGCGCGAGCCGATGATGATTCGCCAGATTCGCATCCATCAAGCAGATGAAGTCCTTCCTTATTATATAGTCAGTCAGGGTTTCGCCGGATTGCCGCGTCCAGGCACGGCACAAGTCGAAACCATCCGCATCGAAGGGCAGGACGCGGTGCGCCGTTCATCTCCCATGCTTACACCGCAATCCGACATGTCGGGCCCCGGTGTGTATCCGTATAGCGCGCGGCATATCCGCATCAACCACATCGGCGGTGCGTCATGGAGCGAACCCGGATCGTGGATCGAATGGGAATTTGAAGTGCCCGTGGATGGCTTGTACAACATCGCCATGAATGTAAGACAAAATTTCAACCGCGGTGCGTTGTCTTATCGCCGCATCACCATCAATGGTGAAGTGCCGTTTTATGAAATGAACGCGGTGCCGTTTGATTTTAACAATGGTTGGCGCGTACAAACGTTGGGTGGCAATGATCCGTTCCTCTTTTGGCTGCCTGCCGGTACGCATACCATCCGAATGGAAGCCGTACTGGGCGATTACGCCCCCCACGTGCGCGAAATTGAGGATATTATCACCAACTTGAACGAGCTGTATCGCCAAATCGTCATGATTACCGGCAGCAGCCCCGACATCTTCCGTGATTATGAAATTGGCCGACGTTTGCCGCATTTGCGCGGCGCGTTGGCATATGAACAAGCCCGCTTAGAGCGCATCTTCGATGAGCTTGACCAAATGACCGACGGCAGAGGCGAACGCGACGCCGTTATCCGTACATTGGCACACTTGATAGAGCGCCTCGTAGACGATATCGAAAATATCCCCCGCCGTCTGCGAGAATTCCGCGAAAATACAGGTGCGCTGGGTACGTGGCTCATGTTCGTGCGCTCGCAGGAATTGGCCGTCGATGCAATCTACATCCTGCCGCATGACGCACCCACCCCCGACAATGGCCGCCGCTGGTGGCGACAACTCTGGCACGAAATTATGACGCTCATTTTCTCGTTTATCATCGACTTCAACGCCATTGGTAGCATGTTGCCGCCCGATGAAGAAGCACGCGAAGTTATCGTATGGATCGGCACCGGTCGCGACCAAGCCAGCATCATCAAGCAAATGGCGGACGAATTATTCACGCCAGAGTCGGGCATAAACGTAACATTGCGGCTTATTGACATCGCCATGCTGTTGCCCGCAACGGTAGCCGGTATCGGCCCGGATGTTACCTTGTCGATTTTCAACTCGCTGCCCATGGACTATGGGATGCGCGGCGCGGTGCGTGATTTGTCCGACTTCCCTGGCTTCGATGAAGTGATCCAACGCTTCCCCGAGGCGGCAATGGTGCCGTATACCTTCGATGGGCGTGTGTTCGCCCTGCCGGAGACTTTGACCTTCCCCATGCTTTTCTACCGCCGCGATATTCTGCACGATATCGGCATGGAGCCGCCCGATACTTGGGATGACGTGCGCGCTGCCATAGCCACATTGGCCATGAACCATATGGAATTCGGGCTGCCTGTGGGCGACTTCCCACATTTCTCTTACGGCATCTTCCTGTACCAAATGGGCGGGGATTTCTATAATGAGGATGGATCGTTGTCGGCATTAGATTCCGATATCGCATTGGCTGCGTTCCGTGATTTCACACGTTTTTATACGGATTACAACTTGCCGCGCGTGTTCGACTTCGCCAATCGCTTCCGATTCGGCGATATGCCCATCGCGATTGCCGATTACACGATGTATAACATGTTGCAAATTTTCGCCCCGGAAATCCGCGGGCGTTGGGGCTTCCGTCCGGTACCGGGTACGATCATGGAAGACGGCAGTATAAACCGCACCGTTCCGTCCGGCGGTACTGCCGTAGTCATGATGGAACAAGCCCGCGACCCCGACGCCGCATGGGAATTCATGAAATGGTGGACCTCTGCCGAAATTCAAACCCAGTTCGGTCGTGAAATGGAAACCCTCATGGGTGCAGCAGCACGTCATCCAACCGCCAATCTTGAGGCGTTCGGTATGATGCCGTGGCCGATACAAGACTACCGTCAAATCAGCGCGCAATTCGAATGGATTCGCGGCATTCCCGAAGTGCCGGGCGGTTACTTTACTCCGCGCCAAGTGCGGAACGCGTTCTTCACGTCCGTAGAAGTGCGCGACATCGGCCCGCGTGAGGCATTGGTGGATCACGTAAGACAAATCAATAATGAATTGCGTGCAAAACGAAGTGAATTCGGAATAGAAGACTAGGGGGCGGCCATGAATAAAGAACGGAATATTTTCCAAAAAATATTTTTACCGCGGCCTGCCAATCACCGTCGCAATACGACCGGCTCGTTAATGAAGAAAAATTGGCAGAGCTATCTTTTGTTGGCACCTTATTTCATGTTGTTTTTTACATTCACCGTATTGCCGGTGGTCATGGCGATGGGGCTTAGCTTTACGCACTTTAATATGTTACAAGCTCCGCAATGGGTAGGTTGGAACAATTACATTCGCTTGTTCTTGGAAAATGAAACATTCATGATCGCTTTGCAAAACACGTTGATTATTGCCGTGGTTGCCGGGCCTATCAGTTATGTATTGTGTTTCACGTTCGCTTGGATAATTAATGAAATGCCCCCCAAGATTCGCGCGTTGATGACGGTTGTTTTTTACGCGCCCAGTATATCCGGCAACGTATTTTTCGTGTGGATGTGGTTTTTCTCGGGTGATAGGCATGGGTTGGTTAACGGCTGGTTATTGAATCTGGGGCTTAGCGAATACCCGATCAACTTCTTCCGCGACACGCGTTATATCTTGCCGTTGTTGCTGGTGGTGCAAGTTTGGTTGAGCTTGGGTGTTGCGTTCTTGGCGTTTATCGCAGGCTTGCAAACGGTAGATAAAGCCATGTATGAAGCCGGTGCCATGGACGGCATCAGCAACCGCTGGCAAGAATTGTGGCATATTACATTGCCGTCGATGCGTCCGCAGTTGATGTTTGGCGCAGTTATGCAAATTACGGCATCGTTCGCGGTGGGGGATATATCCATGACGCTGGCGGGCTTCCCATCAGTAGCCTACGCCGGTGAAACAATTGTCACGCACATGAACGACTTCGGGTGGATTCGATTTGAAATGGGATATGCATCCGCCATTGCGGTCGTCTTGTTTGCAATGATGATTGGCACCAACAAAGCCGTACAGCATTTGCTAAGAAGGGTGGGATCATAATGACGCCCCGAATCATTTCCAAAAAGACGCACAGGTCTCAATTTGCTGTATACGATGAGCGCGGCCGAAAAATTAAATTGGCCAAACGCGGCAAGAAATTAAGTCGTTCAGTCGCAGGCACGGTTGCATTATTCTTATTCATCGGTATCTTCGCGGTGTTTATGGGCATGCCCATGGTGTTGACCATTTCGAATGCGTTAAAACCGCTGGACGAATTATTCTATTTCCCGCCGCGTTTCTTTGTGCGCAACCCCACTTTTTCGAATTTTTCAGATTTGTTTATGTCGTTGCAACAAACGTGGGTTCCGTTTGCGCGTTATTTACTCAACTCGTTCATCATCACGGGTTTTGGCACGGTGGGGCATTTGATTTTTGCTTCTGCGGCAGCATATCCGTTGGCAAAAAATAAATTCCCCGGCAGCAGAATATTGATGAGCATCGTTATTTTGTCGTTGATGTTTTCGCCGGTGGTTACGGGTATCCCCAACTTCTTGATCATTACGCAATTGCGCATGGTGGACACGTATTGGGCGTTAATATTGCCCGCGTTTTCTGCGTCGTTGGGGCTGTATCTAATGAAGCAATTCATGGAACAAGTACCCGATTCGTTGATCGAATCCGCGCGGATTGACGGCTGTAGCGAATTTAGCATTTGGTGGAACATTGTCATGCCCAACGTAAAACCGGCATGGCTTACCTTGATTATTTTGCAATTCCAAGCATTGTGGGCAACCACAGGCGGCGTGTTCTTGCAAAGTGAAGAATTAAAGCCGCTGACATTCGCCATGAACCAAGTTGCGCTGGGCGGTATAGCCCGCGCGGGTGAAGGCGCGGCTGTTATGTTCATCACCATGATGGTACCGGTGACCTTCTTTGTAATATCGCAAAGCCGCATCGTAGAAACGATGGCCACATCGGGCATGAAGGAATAGGGGGTTGCGGAATGCGTAAAAAAATCGGTGTACTATTTTTGGCTTGTGTCATGTTCGTGGGTTCCGCCTTGTCCGTTTCGGCCGAGGGGCTGCCGTTCCAAGGGTATACCTATAATTACTGGGGTTGGATCGTACCCACGCCCGTGGCGTATGTACCCATGCGCTCGTTCAATGGTACGGACATTGACCCGGAATTGGGTAACTTCGTAAACCCATCCGATGTGCATGTGTGCCCCAACGGTAATATATTGGTGGTGGACACGGGCAATAACCGCATTGTTATTTTTGATCAACAATTGAACTTGATCCGCGTTATTGACGGGTTTTATCAAGACGGCGCACGGCAAACATTTAACGCGCCGCAAGGTGTGTTCGTGACCCAAAACTTGGAAATATTTGTTGCGGATACAGAAAATTTGCGCGTACCCATATTGGATTGGTACGGTAATTTTCTGCGGGAGCTGGAAACGCCCAACCCGGAGGGATTGGAAGATGATTTCCGCTTCGCGCCGGTAACGATTGCAGTGGACCGTGGCGGGCGCATTTACGTCATCGTGCGCCACGTGTTTGAAGGCATCATGAACTTTGATGCATCCGGCGAATTCATGGGTTACTTCGGCACCATTGAAGTGGGGCGTAATCCCATTGAAATTTTTTGGCGGTTTTTTATGACGGAGCATCAAATTGCGCGCCGTCCGCGTTTTATTCCCACAGAATTCCAAGGCATGGCCATTGACCAATACAACTTTGTGTTTACAACCAATTTTGATGCGTGGGGCACTGCCAACCAAGTCATGCGGCTCAACCCACGCGGCGAAGACGTAATTTTTAACTTGAATGAAAACGTAACCATCAGTGGCGATCAACGCCACCGCACCATGGGCGAAATGTCGGGCCCGACGCAATTGATAGATGTCATTGCCAGACCCAACGGCATGTTTTCGGCATTGGATCGTACCCGCGGGCGTGTGTACACCTATGATTCCGAAGGCAATCTGCTGTATGTATTTTCGGGCATGACCGGGTCGGGGTGGGGAACGATTGAGGGCATGACACGCCGCCCCGTAGCACTGGAAATGCTGGGCGACGACATTATCGTTTTGGATGGACACCAAGGCCGCATTTTGCAATTTACGCCAACGGAATATGGTGCACTTATTAATGAAGCGATTGCCCGCCGTTATAACGGCGATGAATTGGGCGCGGTATATATTTGGCGGCAATTGGTGGCTTTGGATGCCAATTTTGAACTGGCGTGGGCGGGTATCGGGCGCAGTATGTTGGCCGCCGGCGACAATGCCGCTGCTAGGTATTATTTGAGGCGCGGCATGGACATGGTGCATTATTCCATCGCTTTTCGTCGGCACCGCATGGAAATTATGCAAGACATCTTGCCTGTGGTGTTCAATGTAGCGACCGCGCTTATGGGTTTGTTTATCGTGTACAAGATTGTCAAGGTCGTTAAAAGAAGGGTGGCAGAAGCATGAGCGCGGTGAAGCGGTTCTTTAAACTGTATTCGTTGCCTATGTATATTTTGGTGCGTCCGTTTGCCGGTTTTTACGCGATGAAGTTTGAAGAAAAAGGCACGATCAAGCTCGCGCTGTTTAATTTCTTGTTGTTGTGCTTGGCGTATGGGTTTTCAAATCAATACACCGCGATATTGGCCGATGATAGGCATCCTTACATGATCAACAGCCTCTTTACGGCTTTGTACATGGCGGCAACGTTATTGCTTTTTTGTGTGGCCAACTGGTCGGTGACGTCGATAACCGGCGGCGAGGGTCGGTTTAAAGATATCTTGATGGCCATTTGTTATGCCATGACGCCATTGGTTTTGACGGTTTTCACCGCGACGATTATCAGTAATTTCCTTACCGCAGATGAAATGGGCTTGCACACATTAATGATAAGCGCGGGTTTCTTCTATTTTATATTGCTTTGTTTTATTGGGTTGTTGACGGTACACAATTATGGTGCGGTCAAAGCCTTGTTGATGATTTTGATGACGTTTGTTGCGATTTTAATCATCGTTTTCTTGGGCGCGCTGCTGTTTACCTTGTGGACACAGTTGGGTAGCTTTATAAGTAACTTGTATACGGAATTGGTCTTTAGATTCTAGGGGGTGTTCGGGATGAATAAATCGACAAAGCGGATTTGGCGCAATCGCATTATTTTTGTGAGCGCGGTTGCGGCGATTGTGATTGGTTATTTGATATATATCAATTCTGCGACGATATATGATCCATCGCATTTGACGCGGCGAATGATATCCGACGAGGGGCAGGAATTTGTGCCTCTAACGGCAGTGGGTGGCGGGCAAGTATCCGACATGGTACGTGCCGCCGAAACGCCCTATATCGCGCTGTATGTAAGCTTGGAAGATACGACATTTGCAATTTACGACAAGCGTAACGGTGCTATATGGCATTCAAGCCCGCAAGGTCCGGAGACGATTGCCAACCCGCACCATCGGGGAATTATGCGTTCCAATTTCGGATTCAGCTTTTTTGACCGGTTGCGGCGGCGGCAGCATCGTTGGATGTATACGGATTCTGCGCGGTTCGGCGATGAACAATTCTCGATTCATTCGATTTCGTACAATGGGATGCCCGGCATTCGCTTTGAATATATGGTGGGTGACATGGACATCGGTTTGCATTTTATACCGCGCTATTTACCCATTGAAAAATTTGAAGAAATACGCGATGTCATGGCGGAAGATGATCCTGCTGCGGCATTTTTCTTCCGCAACGCATGGCGCGAATCGCAAGAACGTGAAGACGATGATGAATCAGGCATCGTGTACAGGCCAGGATTCATGCGCTTGGCGCAGGGATTGTTTGACAATGCGGGTCAATCGCGCCGCATGTTGAATTACTTTGACCTGTATTTCCAATGGACATTGGAAATGACGCAGTATTACAACGCCTTGTCGGGTTATGTACCCGAAATCGAGTTTGAATATTTTACCGCCATTTTTGAAATTTTCTTGGATCGCGACCGCATGATTGTGAACGTGCCCATCAGCGAAATACAAGTCGTGGGTGAGTTTGATGCATCATTCTTTGCACTGGACATCTTGCGCTTCTTTGGCGCGGGGTGTAGGGAATCGGAAGGTTTTATGGTAGTGCCATCGGGCGCGGGCGGCGTGATTAATTTTAATAATGGTATGTACCGCGAGCCTGCTTTTGCTTCGCGTGTGTATGGCGATGATTTCATTAACAATTTTTTCTTCTCGCAAATTGAGCAGCCGGCGCGTTTGCCGGTGATTGGAATTAATAACAACGGCTTCGGCATGGTTGCCCATGTGGTAAACGGGCAGGGGCTGGCGACAGTAAACGCAGAAGTGGCGGCAGAAACCGTTGGCATGGGCGGTACCACGGCGCAAAATAACGCTTGGTTTAGTTTTATCCTGCGCGAATCGGTCGTGTTGGACATGAGTGCACTGGCAGCAGGAACGCCGGGCACGGGTTTGATGACCCTCGTCCAAGAGGAAGCTTATGACGGTGATATCACCATTGTGTATCATTTCTTGCCGCAGGAAAATCCGACGGTGGGGGATATGGCGCAAGCATATCAGCAATTTTTGGTAGAAGAAGGCGCATTGACCCCCCTGCCGGGGCCGGGCGACCGCTCCTTCTATTTAGACATCTTGGGTGGAATTGATGCGCGTGCACAACTTTTGGGTACGCCGTATGATACGCTGCGCACCATGACGGACATGGACGATATGCACCGCATTGTAGATATTTTGAATACGGGTGGCGTCAAAACGGTACAATTGCAATTGCATGGATGGTTTAACCGCGGCATCAACCACGATGTAGCCAACCGTGTCAATCTAATCACCGAAGTGGCCAACCGAAACGAATTGCAAGAAATGAACGACCGTTTGCAACAAAACGGCGGCGGTTTGCATCCGGTGGTTAATTTCCAATTAACTAATTACTATTCACGCCGATTTAACCGCACGTTGGAATCGGCGCGCACGACACAGGGTTTCATTGGCTTCATGTCGCGCTTATCTCGGGATATGATGTTCACACTTACGACCATTCATCGCAACGATTGGTTTATCTTAGTGCATCCGGGTAGGGTGCCGCACCATGTTGACGATTTTATCCCGGCGTTTGAGCGGCGTGTGGGTATTGACAGCTTGGCGTTGGCTGACTTGGGTGGCATCGTCACCGAAAGCATGCACCGCCGCAACCCCGTAAACCGCGAACACGCACAAGGCATAGCGGCGCAACAAATCGCTAGGTTGTATGAATCATTCCCTAATCTGGTTGTCTTTGGCGGCAATGATTATGCGCTTGGGTTTGCGTCGCATGTTGTGGACGCGCCGATCGAAACGGACCGCTTCTTTATTATTGATTACGACGTGCCGTTCTTTTCGATGGTGCTGCACGGATTCATTGAATTTGCAGGTGCGCCGTCCAACATGCGCGAGGATTTTAATTCGACACAAGTGTTGCTCAATAGCATGCGCACCGGCGCAAGCCCGCGTTATGTATTGACTGCACAACCCACACGGCATATGCAATTCTCGCCTCATGAACGTTTTTATTCCACGCATTATGTGCAGTGGATGGATCAGGTGATTTCGCATTACAACCAATTTAACGATGTGTACCGTTACCTGCGGGGCGAGCGCATCGTTGATTTCGAAATATTGCATAGCCGTGCGGATAGCATACACGGCATGGCGCGGCAAGTGAGCGTTACGGTCTTCTCCAACGGCACGCGCATATATGTAAATCAAACGGAAGACACCTTCGAACACAACGGCGTGCTTGTACCGGCGAATTGGTTCGTAGTGAGGGAGGCGTAACATGCAAAAACGCAAACGCAAGGGCTTTTCACTACGCAGGCGGGAGATGCTTTCAGGCTTGTTGTTTTTATCACCCTGGCTGATTGGTATTACGGTGTTTTTCTTGTGGAACTTGATACAGGCCATGCGATGGAGCTTTAACTATGTATTCATCGAAGCCGGCGTAGGGGTGCAGTTCCGATGGTTGGGGTTAGATAATTTTAACCATATCTTCCGCGTGCATTCGACGTTTATGCAAGAAATGTTTGAATCGATTTTGCAAATCGTTATCAGCGTGCCGTTGATTATTTTCTTCTCGTTGTTTATGGCGATTTTGCTTAACCGCCATTTTATTGGGCGTGGATTGGTGCGGGCGATATTCTTCTTGCCGGTCATCATGGGCTCGGCGGCGATTGCCAATGCCATTGAAATTACGATGGGTATGTTGATGGGCGGTATGAGCCATGTTCCGCCGGAAGCCCTGCGTGAGGCCACGGGCTTTAACGCGGCAATCATCATATCGTTGTTAAATGAGTTCCAAGTGCCGCCGCAAGTTATCGGTTTCTTGGTGGATACGATTGCCAACCTGCATGAGGTTATTCGCTCGGCGGGCGTACAAATATTGATTTTCTTGGCGGCGCTGCAGTCCATACCGCCCAGTATGTATGAGGTAGCGCAAATTGAAGGAGCCACAGGGTATGAAACCTTCTGGAAGATTACATTGCCAATGGTATCGCCGTTGATTGTTACCAACATCGTATTTACCGTCATTGACATGTATGCCAACAGCGAAACGGTAGAAACCGCGCGTATCACGTTCTTTGAGTTGCAAAACTTCGGCGCGTCGGCGGCGATGTCCTTGTCATCTGCGTTGCTGGTGTGTGTGGCATTGTTCTCCATTTGTTACATCGTATCGCGCCATGTATTCTATTACGACTAGAAGGGGGAAGGGTAATGGGAAAAATATTGAACATTAAAGATTGGATGAATTCCCCCAGGTACAAGAACAATGTACAAAAATGGACGGGGAAAACGAAAAATTTTGTCATGGGCTTATTCATTGCCATTATTTTGGCAGGGGTTTGCTACATTATCATCGCGCCTGTTTTGGGATTGATTTCTACGGCATTTATGTCGGTGGAGGACATCGGCAATCCGGTGGTATTCCTGATACCTGCCGCGCCGTCGCTGTACAATATTTCCCATGCGTTTGGGTATATGGATTATGTTGCTACGTTGATACGCACCTTGATTTATTCCTTGGGGTTGGCGGTGTTGCATGTAGTTGTATGTTCGTTTGTGGGATACGGATTCGCTCGTTTCAAGTTTCGGGGCAGTGAATTCTTGTTCGCTTTGGTTATTGTTAGCATCGTTATCCCCATACATGCATATATGATACCGATGGTGCAAGGTTTCCGCTTCTTCTTGGGCAACCCGGATTGGAATTTAATTAACGATACAATTCCGTGGCCGATTATTTTGCTAACGGCTACGGGCGTGGGCGTGCGTTCGGGTTTATACATCTTTATATTCCGCCAATTTTTCCGCGGGATACCGAAAGAAATTGAAGAGGCTGCGTTTGTGGATGGAGCGAGCCCCTTGGGTACGTATTTGCGCATCATGCTGCCCAATGCGGTGCCGGCTGTCATAACCGTATTTTTGTTCTCTTTTGTTTGGCAATACAATGATGTATATTACGCGGGCAACTTGTTTGTTGGGAACCGCTTGATGGCCAACATGATGTCGAGTGCCGGTTTCATGTATTCGGCTACACAACAAATAACCAACCCCATGATGGTACAAATGATTACCTTTGGCGCAGTCGTATTGACTATTGCCCCCATATTGATTATCTACCTATTCCTGCAGCGATTCTTTGTTGAAGGCTTGGAACGTAGCGGGATTGTAGGTTGATATAATAAAGAAGCATAAAAAAAAGGAGGAAATGTAAATGCGAGCATTTACAAGTAAAGCCGGAAGGTTTGTAGCGTTGTTGGCAATTATTGCGGCGTTGTTTTTTGCCATTGCGGCATGCGGCAACAATGACGACGATGATTACACCCCGGCAGTAACGCAACCCCCGGTGGCAACCACCGCACCTGGTGACACCGTAACCCCCGAACCCCCCCCGGTTGTTAACCATGACGAACCCCCGCGCGTAATCCGCGTAATTTCGTGGTATTTGTCCGGTATGGCCGGCGCGTTGGGTCACCATGAAGTACATGGCGGCGCACCCGATCCCGATGAATCTACAAACTACGAACTGGATCGTATGCGCTATGAAAACATGCTCCGTGTTATGAGAGAGTTTAACGTAGAGTTTGACATCATCTCGTCCATGGACTATGAAGCACATGCAGAAAGCTTCATCGCAGGCCAGTTAGTTAACGCACCTATCGGTGAAGTTGTACACTTGTCTCCATCCATGATGCCCGCAGCTTTCTTGGGCAACCATGTTAATGACATGCGTGCGCTGGGCATTGACGGCATGACTTACATCCGTTCCAGCTTTGAGTACGATGGCGGCATTTGGGCCATGAGAGACTTGGCGCCCAATGTGCAATCATTCTGGTTGGCATTCAACTACGACTTGGGCAACCGCTTAGGTATCCCCAGCCCGGTAGAAATGTACCAAGCCGGCAATTGGACTTGGGCCGCAATGATGGAAATGGCCGAAACGGCACAATCGCACGGTTACTTTGGCCTTGCTGGTTGGGGCAGCTCCATTTCGCAAATGATCATTGCTTCCAACAACGGTATGTTGGCGGATGCAAACTTTAATGTTGCGTACACCCATCCCAATACCATGGCCGCATTGGAATTTATGGTTGCGCTGTATCAAAACAACCATGTATGGCCGGGCGTAGGCAATCCCGATTTATTCTGGGATTGGAACCTTAACTCTTTGGATTCATTGGTAGCTGGCGAAGCATTGTTCTATGCCATCGAATTCTGGCATCCTGACAGTGCATTTGGCCCGGACTACTCCGATCAATTTGAATTCCGCGTTGTACCGTTCCCGCAGGGCCCCAACGGCACCGGTTATGCCGGACTTGTTGGCTTTAATGGCGGCTGGGTAATTCCCCACGGCGTTGAAGATCCTGAGTTTGTATTGCGTGTATTGGAAGAACTGAAATCATGGCCAGGCGAAGACATTTGGTTGGTAACCGAAGGCGCAATGGGTTGGCCGCGTGGCGCAACGCATACAGAAGAATGCGCACAATTGGCGGTAAATATTGCCGACACCCGCAGACTGTTTGACCCCGGTATGGCCGTAGGTATCGAACGCGGCTTGGATATCGTTATGGGCGTATTGGAATATGGCGAAACCATTTCCGAAGCCATTGGTAGAATGCAAGGCGGTCTGCAAGAAATGATGGATGATTTCTTCGGCAGATAATTAAACGAACTTTGAATTACAGGAGCAACTGGTGGCAACTTGCCACCAGTTGCTTTTTTATTGCGAGAAAACAACGAAGAGAAAGAGTAGAAATGTTGTACATATAAGGCATGTTTGATATGATGCGCATATAGTTGAATAAACCGAAAACGAACTTGCCGTTGCGGTCTATTGACGCAATCCCGCGTCAGCACCTTCTTGCGTGCCGCCAGCACGCTGCGTCGGCACTTCCTTGTCTTGCATCAATATCCTCGCAACAGCAAGTCCATTTTCGATTTATTCAACTATAGATAAACATACACAGGAGGTTTTGGCATGAACACACGGATTTTGGTTGTTGATGATGAACCACGGATTGTGGATATTTTGGCATTTAATTTGAAAAAAGAAGGATACGAAGTATTGACCGCGCACGACGGTGAGGCGGGATTGGAATTGGCATTAAAAGAAGAGCCTGATTTGATTTTATTGGATATCATGATGCCCAAAATGGATGGGTATGAAGTATGTAAGCGCGTGCGGGAGGTTTCGCAAGTGCCGATTATCATGTTGACGGCGCGAGCGGATGAAACGGACAAAGTTGTGAGCTTTGACTTGGGCGCGGATGACTATGTTGTAAAGCCCTTTGGCGTGCGCGAGCTGATGAGCCGTGTCATGGCCAACTTGCGGCGCCGCGGCGTGGAAATTAAAAAAGAAGCGGCTACCGGCGGACGTTTGACGTTCGGCGAGTTAGTGGTGGATTTGGATATGTTTGAAGCGCGGCGCAATGGGGAATTAATTGACTTGACCCGGCGTGAGTTTGAAGTGGTACGCTTTTTGGCGACGCAGAATACGCAAGTATTTTCACGCGAGGCGTTACTTAAGGAAGTTTGGGGATTTGAATTTTTTGGCGATGTGCGCACGGTGGATGTCACAATACGCCGCCTGCGTACCAAGCTGGAGCCGTCGCCGGAGGTACCCACGTATGTGCTGACTAAGCGCGGCGTGGGGTATCACTTTACCACCGAATTTGGTGATGGAACGGGTCAATGATTTTAAAACGATTAAATAGTATCAAAATAAAATTGATGGCGATTTATATCTCCGTCATTTTTATTATCATGGCCATAAGTGGCACGTACATGTTGCACCAAGTGCGTGATCTTGAAGAACGCCGCGCGTTCGATCGCCAGCGGCAATTGGCTGAACGTGTGGATTTTGAAGTGGTGCAGCCCAACCGGCGCGATGACTTTCGCTATGCGGACGGGTGGGGCGATTTGCAAAATTTATTTGAAATGCAGGTCGTGTTGAAGAATGAATTGGGCCAAGGCATCGCCCCGGCAGAATTTGATGGCTGGTGGGCAAACGACCGCGCTGTGTCATGGGCAATGAGCGGACTGGAAGGCACTTCTACGGGGCGCATCGGGCCGGACTTGCATGGCAACGAAGTGGAATGGCTGAGCCTGGCGGTGCCGGTGGAGCATCCTGAAGGGCGCGTTATCATTTATGTGAGCATGAGCGCGGCGTACATCAACGAGAATTTAACAGAGTTGATGTTTATTTTGCTGCTGACGGCGGGTATTGCCTTGCTGATTGTGCCGCTGGCGTGGTTTTTCTTGGCGGATACGTTAACAAAGCCGATTGTGTTAATGGCAAGGTACATGCGCCGCGTCAACGCGGACGAACTGCCAACGCTACCCGTCAAGAGCAAAGACGAAATTGGCATATTGACGCAAAACTTCAATGATATGTCCGAAGAAATCCGCCGCCATTTGGAAGAGCAATCCCAATTGGACAACATGCGCAAGGAATTTGTGGCCAATGTATCGCACGAGTTGCGCACGCCGCTGACGGGCATCCGCACGTATACCGAAACGCTCATTGACGGCGCGATGGAAGACCCTGAAACATCACGCGCATTCTTGGAAATAATCGACGAAGAAGCCAAACGCATGAGCGCATTGGTGACCGACTTGTTGGAATTGTCGCGTTTGGACTCAAACCGAAAAGAAGCGGAGCAAAAAGAGGAAATTGATGTATTGGGCTTGTTGCGGCTCACCGTGCGGCAATGCCAAGTATTGGCCGATGCAAAGTCGCAGACCATCATCTTCGAAGATTCGGAAGCACCATGCATGATCATGGCCAATGCCAACCGCATCAACCAAGTGATGCACAATGTGCTTTCCAACGCCATCAAGTACAGCCCCAACGACAAAACGGTACACGTCCGCATCGAAACCGACGATACACACCACCGCATCACCGTCCGCGATGAAGGCATCGGCATCCCCGCGGAAAGTTTGGCACGCATCTTCGAACGTTTTTACCGCGTGGACAAAGCGCGGTCGCGGGCGATGGGTGGCACGGGGCTGGGGCTGGCGATAGCCAAGGAAATCATGGAGGAATACGGCGGCACCATCCGCGCTGAAAGCACCCCCGACGTGGGCACGACCATGATCCTATCCTTCAAACGCGCAGAACCCGAAGGCAACGACGACCCGCCCGAAATACGCCGGGTACGTTATGTTTAAACGGTTAAAAACGCCGCTGATCTTGTTGTTGGCGGCGTTGGCGGTATACCAAACCGGTCAATTGTGGTTTGTGCATTTAACCAACCGTAATTTGGGGGTATTTTTCCGCGCGATGTTTGAATCGCCTGCGCCGGACGGATATGTGGAATTAACGCGCCCCATGCGCGTGGTAGCACGCGACGAAAACCAACGCACACGCACACAATACGGCGTAACATGCCAAGCGGCCGAAGAAGCCTTTGGCCAGGTATTGCGGCGGGGCGTTTTCACCGGCGTGGTTGCGCGGCAATATGCATCGGACAACTTGCAAGACACGGCATTTGTGCTGTACGAATATGCCGTGATGATGCGTGCAGAAATTTTCGCGCTGGCGTTTGGCACGCGAGGGAATACGCGCTTGTTGGACGACGAGGTCGAGCGGTTTGACGCAGTGGCGGTCACGGCTGGCAGCGTTATTTTTTTGGGCGAAGAATATGCGTGGACCTATGCACTGCCCGAAGCCATCATACTGCCCGAAGTGCAAATGACACCATCGCGCAATTTTGTATCGGTGCCGTACAATCCTTATGCACGTTCGGGCGAGGTGCGCTTGGATACCGTGAATGCGCAAATTGCGCACTTCTTTGACAATCCTGCCACCCGCAGCCCGCGTTTTATGGACAATATCATCACTATTTCCAATGTAAACACCGTGGTGCAATTATTGCCCGGTAATCGGCATGTGTTGTATTACCGATGTTTCCGGCCTTTCCGACGGGATGGGGTGCCGGATTTTCTCATGGATTTTTCTGCGGCGTTGGCGTTTGTGAATGCCGACCCCAATGTGACCAACGACTTCTACCTGGCAGGGTACGAAGCGCGCGGGCGCACGCATATTTTTTCGTTTAATTTGCTCGTCTCGCACGGCAATGCAAGCTTCCCGCTGGAAGCCCCCGAAATTGGCTGGGGCCCGAGTGACGCGCCGCTGTTTTACCCCATCGAAGTCACGGTCGAGCGCGGGCATGTAACCCGGTACCGCAAGCTGGCATACACATTCCACGCGGAGGTGGGCTGATGGAGTGGGAAAAAGCGAAAAATTTAATCCTGATATTCTTCATTTTGCTTAACGTGGTGTTGGCGGCATTTATGCTGGGCGAACGCCGCCGCTATACCGTCACCGCCGAACATGAGGCTGTCATCCGCAATGTACTGGCGCAACACGACATCACCTTTGATACGGAAATGATCCGCCGCTTCCCCCCCATGCGGGCGCTGCTGATGTCGGGTTATTACTACGACGAAGACGCACTGCTGGGCATGTTCTTCCCCGAATCCCAATTGCCGCAGCGCAGCGAATACGATTGGGGCATATCTTTTACACACGGCGCATCTGAATTGGCCATTGCCAATGGTTATGTGGTGTATACCAATCCCCATGGAATGGCAGACACGCCCGCGGCGTTCATCCGCCGTCATTTTCCCGATTTTGTCTTAGATGAATACGACGAACGCTTCGTACACAATGACGAAGACGGGGAATGGATGATTTTCCGCCAAGTCTATCGCGGATTTACGGTGTATTCCAATTACATCCAATTCCATGTGACCGATGCGGGCATTGAAGAAGTCATCATGATCTTTGGCCATATCCATGGCCGGGATGGCCCCCAACGCCCTATCTTCGCCCCCGACGAAGCCCTCATCACCTTCCTACACGTCATGCATAGATTTGCACCAGAACAACCCGTAACCATATGGCACATGGATATCGTATACTTCACCGAATTTGACAACGCCGGCACGGAATATGGCTCCATACACCACGCCGTACCCTTCTACCGTATCTTCACCCGCGAATTTGAAATTCCGTTTTTGATTAATGCTTATTTGAATATGAGTATTGATGTGTAACCACACAAAAACGCCGCGCTTCCGTATGGACGGTTGCGCGGCGTTTTTTGTTTTGCAATAAATTTTACAGTGCGATTTCGCAGTGTGCCTCTGCGGAGTCGTATATGGCTTGCATCATTTGTGCGGTGACGATGACGGTGTCGATGTGGGAGGGGAGTTTTTCGCCGGTTTGGATGCAGCGGACGAAGGCGTCGATTTCTTCTTGGAACATGTCGGTGGGTTCGAATTCAGGTTTGTATTCGACGAGTTGGCCGTTGTCGGTGCCGTAGACGGTGAAGTCTGCGCCGTATTGCAGGCGGATGCCCGCTTTGTCGCCGATGAAGTCGATGAACATACCGCCACTGTTGATATTTTCGGCCCAAGCGCCGTTGACGGTGATGGTGGGGCCTGCGGTGCGGATGAGCGCAGTGACGGAATCGTCCACGTCGTATATGCCGCCGGATACGGGCGGGCCGGCCCACATGTCCTTGTAAACATAACCGTCAATGTCCTTGCCCAATTTAGAGAACACCTCGCCCGATACGGTGTGCACGGCGGGGTCGCCACATACGTACATGACAATGTCCAAGAAATGCACACCCCAGTCGATGAGCGCGCCGCCCCCCGCAATGGCCTTGGTGGTGAACGCGCCACCCAACCCGGGAATAGAACGATGCGCGCGGAAACTTACATACACGCGATAAATATCGCCCAATTCGCCCACATCGGCGCTTTTCTTGATGAGGTTAACGGCCTTGTTGAAGCGGTTGACCACGCCAATGTTAAGGATTTTGCCTGTTTCATGTTGGACTTTTTGCATTTCCAACGCCTCGGCGTAAGTACGGGCGGCGGGCTTCTCGCAAAGCACATGCTTACCCGCACGCAGCGCATCCATGGTTATGGTGGCGTGCACATTGTTGGGCGTGCAAATGGAAACAGCCACGACTTCAGGATCGTTCAATGCATTGCGGTAGTCGGTGATTGCCGTGCCGCAAGCGTACTTCTCCACACATTCTTGTGCCCGCTCGGGCAAGATGTCGCAAAAATACTTAATTTCGCTGGTTTTGTTTTTAATGTATGACGGGATATGCGCATGGTGAGCTATTGTACCGCATCCAATAACAGCAACTTTCATGATGGCCTCCTTAAAATTAACACAAGAACCGCGCCGTGCGCGGTTCTTTCATGGGTGGTCAAGGAGGGCTTGTCCTCCTTGCGGGTGTGGGCAGTGCTCACGGTCTTAATCTTTTGACTTTAATCTTTTAATTTGATCAATAAGCCAACTTAGCAGCCAAATATCCAGCTAACTCCGCCACCGGCACGCGCTCCTGCGTCATGCTGTCGCGCTCACGTACTGTCACTGCGCCGTCTGTCTCCGAGTCGAAGTCGAAAGTGATGCAGAACGGCGTGCCGATTTCGTCTTGACGGCGGTAGCGCTTGCCGATGGAACCGGTGTCATCGAATTCGCATACGAAGTGCTTGGTGAGTTCGTGGTAGATGGGCAGGGCGGCTTCGCTTAATTTTTTGGACAGGGGCAAGATGGCGGCCTTGACGGGGGCCAGAGCGGGGTGGAATCGCAGAACGGTGCGCACGTCGGGTTTTTCCTCGGTGCCCAAGTTTTCCTCTTCGTAGGCTTGGCACAGGAAAACCAGCGTCATGCGGGTCAGACCCAGCGACGGCTCGACGCAATAGGGGATGTAGCGTTTGGTGGTGTCGTTGGGGTCGATGTAGTTCATGTCCTCGCCGCTGTGCTCCATGTGTTGCTTGAGGTCGTAGTCGGTGCGGTCGGCAATGCCCCACAATTCACCCCAACCGAAGGGGAAAAGGTACTCAATGTCCGTGGTGGCCTTGGAATAATGGGAAAGCTGTTCGGGGCTGTGGTCGCGTATGCGCAAGACTTCGGGGGGGATGCCCAGGCCGTGCAGCCAATCGATGCAGAATTGCTTCCAATAATCAAACCATTCCAAATCGGTGCCGGGCTCGCAAAAGAATTCGAGTTCCATTTGCTCGAATTCGCGTGTGCGGAAGGTGAAGTTGCCGGGGGTGATTTCGTTGCGGAAGGCGTGGCCGACTTGGCCGATGCCGAAGGGGATACGGCGGCGGCTGGTGCGCTGCACGTTTTTGAAATTGACAAAAATACCCTGTGCCGTCTCCGGGCGCAGGTACACGGTGGTTTGTTTTTCCTCGGTGACACCGGCGAAAGTCTTGAACATCATGTTAAATTGGCGGATGTCGGTGAAGTCATGCTTGCCGCAAGTGGGGCAGGGGATGTTATGTTCTGCGATGAAGTCTTTCATTTTGTCGTTGGGCCAACCGTCGGGGTTTTCATTGATGTTTTTCTCGGCGCAGAAGTCCTCGATGATTTTGTCTGCGCGAAAGCGCTCCTTGCAAGCGCGGCAGTCCATCATGGGGTCATTGAAGCCACCCACGTGGCCGCTGGCTTCCCATACGGATGGGTTCATCAATATAGCGCAATCAACGCCCACGTTGTGTGGGTTTTCTTGGATAAACTTCTTCCACCAAGCACGCTTGACGTTGTTCTTCAATTCGGTACCCAGGGGGCCGTAGTCCCATGTGTTGGCAAAACCGCCGTAAATTTCGCTGCCCGGGTACACAAATCCGCGGCTCTTGGCCAGCGCGACGATTTTTTCCATGGTTTTTTCGGTTGGCATATAAGCTTTCCTTTCAACTGCTGTATTTGTGTGGATATTAGCGTTTGTGTCATCAAATTGTCAAGAAACAGTATGATTGTGATAAGATTGCAACGGAGGGATACATATGACACAAAACACACTATCCGCGGCTGCGCATTTGATACATGGCGCATCTGAAGGGCGGTTTTCCATTACATACGCTGCGCCCAAATGAGGGGGTAAGGTATCGTTACATGGAATGGGAAGAAGCCGTGGCACAGCGGCAAGCCGCACGCGAAGACGGCGATATATTATATGTAGATAACCCCGCGCTGGGGTTGTGGATGACATAAAAAAATCGGTATATCCATACACCGATTTGTAAATACTATAGGCATAGGAGTGATCGTATGCCAGAAATTAAATTCCGCTGGCCGGAAGAACAAAACCAACATGTGAATGCCGCTTTTCAAAATGAGCAAAACCGTTATAACGAAGATTATGTGGACAAGTGGCCTGCGTTTCAGCCTTTGTTTGGATTTAATCGAAAATAATTAACCGGTGCAACGCACGGGTCATTGCAATGTAGAGCAATTTTGTATCTAGCGGGGTGCTTGTGTAGGTTGACGCGTTGGTGATGATCACCGCGTCAAATTCCAACCCTTTTGCCAAGTATACGGGTAGGATGAGGATGCCACCTTCGTAATCGGCGGCGGTTTCGGTGACGATGGGGAGCTTGTTTGCGATTGAAGATAGCGCGGATTGCAACGTTAGGCAATCGGCTTCATTTTTGGCGATTAGGGCGATGGATTGGCAGCCGGCTTCTTGTGCGGCGGTTATTTCGGCATGGATGGTTTTGGCGGCTTCTTCGGGAGTCGTTTTTTCATTGTGGCGGATGACGGGGGCGCCGTGGCGGATGACGGGTACGGCCAAGGGCACGGCGGGCTTGACGGTTGTGCCGGGGTCGTGGCCTTCTTCGTACAAGCGCATGATGACGGGGTTGGCGGCATCCATGATTTCGATGGTGGTGCGGTAGCTTTGGGTGAGGGTTTGGATGTGCGCATCCCAACCGGTTGCAACTTGCGACCAGTTCGTGATGCCTTTGTGCGCCAGCATGCCTTGGTGAAGGTCGCCCATGATGCTGAAGGATGCGGTGGGTAGCGCCTCGCGCAGAGCCAGGAATTGGAATGGACTGTAGTCCTGCGCCTCGTCGATGACGACGTGCTTCATTTCGGTCTTCATGCCGAAGAGGTGTTTTTGCATGAAGAGGAGGGGGGGCAGGTCTTCGGGCTCGAGGGATTTTTTGGCGAGGGCCAGGCGTGATTCGGTGGCTAGGATGCGGATTTCGTCGGGCGTGAAGATACCGTCGGCGAGTTGCTCGAACAGGCCTGAGGTGGTGAAGAGGGCGGTGTAGTAGGTGTGCGCGGACTTGAGGCGGAAGGTGCGCATATATTTTTTGCGGGTGGGTTTGGCTTTTTCCAGCAGTTGGCGCAGCATGTCGTCGCGTTTTTCGATGACGGCGGTGAAGCGGCGGCGGCGAGCGGGGGTATCCTCGGGCATGAGTGCGCGGATTTTGGCCATGTGCTTGTCGAAAGTGGCCATGATGCGTGCTTCGATGCGGGGGAGCTGGCGGTTGAGTGTTTGGGTCAGGAATTTTTCAATTTCCGGTGCGCGTTTGTTGGTGGGTAGGAAAATGTAGGTTTCTGTGAAGAGGGCAGCGATTTTGGCGCGGGAGAAGAGCGTTAGGTCTTGCACGGCGAAGTCTTCTTCGGGCAGCAGGGCTTCTTCGATGTGGCGCAAGTAGCGGCAAATGAGTTCGTGGAAGCGGAGGGAGCCCTTGAGCCCGGCGGCGGCCATGCGCGGCGTGGCGGAAAGATTTGCATTCAGCGCCTCGGTGAGTGCCGCCAGCGGCGACGCGATGAGCGTTTTTTTCGTGTCTAGTTCCAACACATCGGCTACGTAATCGGCAAAAGTGGTTTGCGTGACTTGCTCGACGCCCAATTCGGGCAGCACATCGGAAATATAACTGAGGAAATATTGGCTGGGCGCAAGAATCATGACTTGCGCGGGTTTGAGCGTGTCGGCGTGGTTGTACAACAGGTAAGCGATACGGTGCAGCGCGATGGTCGTCTTGCCGCTGCCCGCCGCGCCTTGCACGATGAGCGGATCGCGCAGGGGGGCGCGGATGATGCGGTTTTGCTCGGCTTGTATGGTCGTGACGATATCGCGCAGACGGCGGTCTTTGCTTGCACCCAGCGCAGCTTGCAGGAAGGTGTCGCTGGCGGTCACGTCAATGTCGGTGAAGCCCAACAACGTACCGTTTTCGATTTGATATTGACGCTTGAGCGTGAGTTCGCCTTCGATATGACCATCGGGGCAGTCGTAAGATGCGGTACCGAGTCTTCCTTCATAATATAAAGTAGCCAACGGCGCGCGCCAGTCGGTGATGAGCACATCCAAACCGCGCAGCAAGGTCATCTTGCCGATGTAATACGAAGCATCCGCAAAATCCACCCGGGCGAAGTAAGGCTTCGCTTGGGCGTAGCGCATCTGCCGCAGCAGGGTTTTCCAACCGTCCAGCAAGCTAAGGCTCACGGTCAATTCGCTGTAGGATTCGGGGTTGTCCACGTTCATGTGTGCCAGCGCGTAGGCTACGCGAGCGTCGTGGGCTTCTCGCTGTTCGTCAAGCAAGGGGATTTCTGTGGCCAGATGGGCCAGGACTTGTTGCAAATAGGTGATTTCTTGCGGGTGGTCGGGATGGTTTTGCAATTTGCACCTCCATATAACACGCATGAAAAAAGGCAGACGAATATAACATATGCGCCCAGGATTGCAAAGCCAAAAAATATCAAGTGGTTAGTGTCACTAACCACTTGGTATTTTTGGCTACGCGCATTCTTAGAACCTGTATTCATAAGAACAAAACAGCAAAAAACATGATAAGCTAAACAAATGAAAACAATAGAATATAAAGCGACGAACTATCCGAGCGACCTAACGGAAAAAGAATGGTTAGTA
>WQVD01000012.1 GCA_009781755.1 Defluviitaleaceae bacterium
CGATATTCCGATGTTCTACCCGCATATATTTAACGATAATGAAAATCGGATGCTTTATCTTGTGTGTGAAAACAAGCAACAAAGTTATTTCATGAAAATCCCATATTCCGATTTTTTAACCGTCCATGATGAAGATAGTATAAATTAAGCCCCGTATTTCCGATGTTTTTAGATAGTTGTACAATGGAAACAAAAGACAAGTATCGTGTGATAAAAAAATAAAAAACATAAAAGGGGAATTGCATTATGTCAACGCAAGAAAACAAAAACACGTATACCACCATCGAACAAGAATTCAAAGCGAAATTAACCGGCGACAATTTAAAACACGCGCTGGATTTTGCTTCCCATTGGGGAACGGACGATATCACTGCCGAAAGCGGCGACTTTTGCGGGGTTGTAAAATACAAAGGCGAAGATGTTTGCTATATCAAGGTCGGCGGTTTTGACGATCCAAACCTCGACCACTGGGTCATTTGGTCGATCCACGATGCCGACATCGCCGAAACGCCGAATTTCGCCGTGGATGAGCGGATAAAGGAAGGTTTTTGGGCGAACGTGAATCTTTGCGGTCATTTTCTTTCAGGCGGCGAACACTGTGGCTGCGGGCAGCAACCGGGGAGGCGCAAGGTCATTTTTGGGAAAGCGTTTGACAATGTTTGTAATTCCGACATGGTTTTTACCAACCCCGATAGCGACGCGTTGGAATGCGCGAAGATGATGGTGGATTTAAGGAAAAGGAATATTGAGGCGCATCCATGCCTATAAATAAAGTCACCGATTGGGTCGCCGCTATGAATAAACACCTATCCGACGCAGCATGCAAAGCGACCCATGTAAAAAACATCCACACCGGCGATGGCATCGAGTATTACCATGGCAAAACAAAAATCAAGGTGTGCAAACTCGTCACCAAGGGCGGAGGCGGCGCAAACGAATACTCCATTGTCATGCACGGCAATCACCTAACCACGCCGTACAGCATTGTGGACGAATTGCCCGCTAACATGCTGCATGTCTTGAAAAATCAGCGCGGTTGCCGCCCCTGCGCCAACCCACGCACTTGCACCATGGCCGGCAACGGCGACCGCTACTACGAATTCGCGCACAGTGGAAAGACCCATTACTGCTGCGGCAGCGGTTTTCGGTTTGGCATCGGCGCGGACACAACGGATGCCGAATTGGCCTTGTTGGAGAAATGGCTCATTAAAGAACTCCGATGGCACGCCAACGACACAGCGCAATTCCCCGAGCGCAAAATTATCCTTGACGAAATCCCAAGCAGTTATGCCAAACGGTGGGCAAAGAACCGTATCAAATCACCCGCCAATGGCGCGGCATTGTCCGTCTTTGACTTGCCCAACAAAGAACAATCGCAAATTAAGCCACCCATCGACGAAGCTTGTGACCATTTTTTGAAAGACACCGAGTCGTATTTGATTGCTACGGATTTGATTAACCACTTGCGCAAGCAAGGGGCTACCCTGCATTGGAAAGCCCGCAACAAGTATGTTTTCCGCTACAAAAAAATGGAACTTGCCTATATCCGCTTTGAAAATCAAAACGATTACAACATCGAAATCTGCGCCTTCGGTTGGCGGGAGCAAAATGATGTGATGCAAGGTTTTATTGAATCGTTTCCTGCCGATAAGAGGGCGTTGTTTATCCAACAACTTACGTTCCACTGCCACGAATGCAACGCCGTTTGCCACCGACGCATAGCTTTCATTTCTGAAAGCGGCGATAGCCGCGTGCTATGTTCGGGCAAGACGCTTGTAAGCGAGAATCCATCGCCTACCGATGTTGACCATGTAAAATGGGGTATGGACATGGGCAAGAATTACATTGATTACAAGGTTAATCCGTAAATCATTTTTGCGATGAAGGGCGATGCGGATGTTAACGTATGACAATTTTGTCGAACTCGTAAACGAAGCGGGATTTTTGACCCCGTACACGAATTATATCGACCCGGAAATTTTCAAATTCCCGTGGGCAGGCAAAAATGCGAAGGGACAAGCCTACACCAACGACCCCGAAACCGACCCGGAGTTATGGAAAACCCGCGCCCCGCGCGACAAGAAAATGGCTTACGGGTATTTTTTCAACGGCAAACCGGGCGGGTATATTGCGCCGCGGTTTTTTTCTATTTTTGTGGATGCGTTTAGGCCGCGCTTGCCGATGGAGGAACGCTACCGATCCGATGTATACGAATACGAAATTTGGAAATTGCTGCGCGAGTACAATCGGCACCGAATGTCGCGAGTCGCAAGCGATGTCGGACATTCGGTATCTCTGTCATGGTCGGATATTCGCAAGAAAATGGGGTTGGAACCCGCCGTAAAATATAAAGCCGAAGTCCGCAAATTGGATTTGGCATTGAAAAATTTAAACATGACATACGACACGGTCATCAGCGGTACGGAAGGCCACTTGGGCTGCGTGTTGGCCGACGCATGGGTTCCGCCGGAGTGGATGCAACTGAATCCGCGTATGAAACACGAAGAAGCATTGGAAATCATCTACCGCCAAGCCGAAAAAATATCAACGTCAGGCGAAGCGAAAACCGCATTTCGCAAATCACTGCGGTTGTATAAAAATCAATCCGACATTACCCAAAAACAATATTAGGATATTGGCGCAACCCATGTTTAAATAGAGTGCCTTAGCCGCAAGCAGCACTTAAACGCGGTATATTGCCCATAGCGTGATACTTTTAGCGTGTATGACATGATTCGAGTTTTTATACACCCCTTGCGGTTATGGTTGTGATGTTTCATAGTAACCACACTGAATGCTTTGGGTTGCAAGCAACCTGCGGCATTCAGTCTGCCGAATGCTTTGGGTTGCAAACAACCCGCAACATTCGGCCACATCGAAAGGGGAATACATATGGCGGTGAACATCCAAGCGCGTTTCGAGGATGCGCTGGCGGCGTTTGTGGACAAGATTAAACCCGACCCCAACGTGCGGGCGGTGATTGTCATGGGCAGCTTGGCCAACGATGTGGTGTGGGAGAAAAGCGACATTGACCTGACCGTATTATTGCGCGAGGTCAAACAGCCCATACGCAGCTTTTGCGTGGAAGAGGACGGCATCATCATCAACGTGAATTTGGTGGCTGAATTCGATTTCAAACGATATATGGAGCGCAGCGTGGGTGCCGGGGGTATGCTTTCCTTCTACGCCAAGTCACGAGTTGCATTTACCAAGGACGAGCAGATTACGAAGAAGCTGGAGGATTTCCAGCACATGGGGGCGGACGACCGCGCGTTGTCGTTTTTCCAATGCGCTACCTACCTCGTAGGCGATATGGAGAAAATCGAGAAGTGGCTAACGGTCAAGGACGACCCGCTGTACACACAATCGTGGATACTGCGTGCGGCAGATATGTACGCCAACATGCGCTTATTACTGGACGGCAAGCCCATGAGCCGCGAGGCTGTATTGAAAGTGATGGAATACGACCCCGCGCCCATGCAACGGCTGTACGTGCGCCCGTTGTCGGGGCCAATGACGCGCGAGGAATTGTGGGATGCGTTGCACTTTATCAAGCAGTTATTAGTGGACAACGTGGCGTTGCTCAAGCAACCCGTGGCATCGTACATGTCCGACAATGAGCCCCGCACGGTAACGGCACTGTCCAAGCACTTTGGCATGGATTCGCACGGGATTTATCATGTATTCGATTTCTTGGAAGAAATGGGGGTTATCGCCCGCGTCACGGAATACACGCGCATCACGCCCAAGAGCCGCGATGTGATGGAGGAAGTGGCGTTTATTTATATCGGGGAAAGAGGTTGATGCGAATGAACGAAGTGAATCCCGCAGCGCAGCGAGGAAGCGGAGAAGGGCTTTGCCCGACGGAGCGGCGGGGTGTGGAGCAGCGCCACACTTCGATTAAAGTCATCGGAGCGAATCAAAATAATTTAAAGAACGTGGACGTAGAAATCCCCCGTGACCAACTCACCGTGGTTACGGGGGTTTCCGGGTCGGGCAAGTCATCGTTGGTGTTTGATGTGATTTATGGCGAGGGGCAGCGGCGGTTCTTGGAATCGATTTCCAACTTTGCCAAGGGGCGCATCAATCAAGTGAAAAAGCCCGACGTTAAATACGTGCGCGGTTTGTCCCCTGTGGTGAGCATCGAGCAGAAGAAGGGTAACTTTAACCCGCGCTCCACCGTGGGCACGGTCACGGATATCGCCGATTATTTACGTTTGTTGTACGCCACGGTGGGCGTGGGCGAATGTCCAATTTGTGCGCATCCGTTGCATCAGGTGAACGCGCCGCGCCTGGCCGAGCACATCGCTTCTTTGCCCGAGGGTACGGTGGTGGAGTTGCGCGTACCTACACAACGCATCCCCGGCACCGATTACAAGCACCTCTTCGAAACCATCCGCAAGAAGGGCTACAAACGGTTGTTGGTAGACGGCGAACCCTTCAACTTGTCCGAAAAACGCGAGTTGGACGAGCAAGTCACTTACGAAATGGAAATCATTGTCGAAACCTTCACCGTCAAACCCGGCATCCATATGCATATTTCCAAAACGATCGAAGCCGCCATGATATCGCTGGCGGATTCAATCATGATGCGCGTGGAAGTCATTGGCCGTGATGCATCCGCCGGTACCGACGCGGCGGCTTCCCGTTCGGCAACGGATGCGAAAATATTGAAGAAATTCTACGACAAATACACCTGCCCCGTGCACCATTATGTACTGTGCGAATTGCAAGCATTCCACTTCTCCTTCAACAACGACGACAGCGCGTGCAATACATGTATGGGTATCGGCAAGTCGCACGTGGTAGAGGAACGCTTTGTCATCGACAATCCGGACAAATCCGTGTACGAAGGTTGCTTCCGCCAAAGTGTATTGAAAAAACCATGGCGCGATTCGTACACCGGCGTGGTGCTGTACAGCGTGTCGCAGCAGTTTAACGTGAGCTTGCACACGCCGTTTAACAAACTCAAGCAACGCGAGCGCGACATCCTGCTGTACGGTACCAAAGGCGAACGCGTGGAGTTTATCCTGCCGCCGGATTCCAAGAAGGAACGGCACTGGCTCGTGGGGCGCGGTTGGCCGTGGGGCGGTATCATCGGCGATATCAACTGGCATTACAAACAATGGTTGCGCAACGCCGACAAGGGCTGGGATCCGGATTTCATCAAGGATGTCATGATTGAAACCACCTGCCCCGACTGCAGCGGCGGGCGGCTCAAAAAATCCCGCCTGTCCGTCAAAGTCGGCGGCAAGAACATACATGAACTATCCGCTATGCAGTTGGTCGCATTTTGCGACCAACTGAAAAACACAAAATTCACCGGCCACAACCAAGAAGTTGCCGAAAGCATCGCCCGCGAACTCATCAAACGCGTAGAATTGCTCATTGATGTAGGCCTCTATTACTTGAACCTCGGCCGCCGCAGCGACTCCATCAGCGGCGGTGAAATGCAGCGCATCAAGATGTCCACCCAAATATCCAGCGAACTCATGGGCATGCTCTACATCATGGACGAGCCCAGCATCGGCCTGCACCCGCGCGACTCCGCCAAGGTCATCGACATCATGAAAAAACTGCGCGACATCGGCAATACCGTCATCGTCATCGAACACGACCTGGAGACGATGAAAAACGCCGACTATCTCGTAGAAATCGGCCCCGGCCCGGGCATCCACGGCGGCACCGTCATGGCCAGCGGCACCTGCGCCCAAATGGAAGCCAACCCCGCCTCCATGACCGGTGGCTACCTGTCCGGCACACGGGAAATCGCCCTGCCCGCCACCCGCCGCGGCACCACCGATCGCTTCATCACCCTCATGGGCGCACGCGAGAACAACCTCAAAAACATCACCGTGGACATCCCGCTGGGCATCTTCGTGTGCGTCACAGGCGTGAGCGGCTCCGGCAAGTCCACCCTCGTGTACGAAACCCTCTTCAAGCAAATCGAAGTCCTAAAACGCGCTGCCCGCATCAAACCCGGCGACCACGACCTGCTCCTCGGCTACGACGAAATCACCCACATCATCAACATCGACCAGTCCGCCATCGGCCGCAACTCCAAGTCCAATCCCGCCACCTACGTGGGCATCTACGACCAAATCCGCAAGCTCTTTGCCGCCACGGACGACGCGCTGGCCAAGGGTTTCGTCCTGCTCGACTTCTCCCTCACCCACGCCAACGGCACCCGCTGCGAGCACTGCACCGGCGACGGCACCATTACCACCAGCCTGCAATTCATGGCCGACATCGAAATGACCTGCCCCGTGTGCAAAGGCGCACGCTTCAACGAGGACGGCCTCGAAGTCCGCTGGAACGGCAAAAACATCAGCGAAGTACTGAACCTAACCGTAGAAGAAGCCCGCGCCTTCTTCGCCGACCATAAATATATCAGCCACAAGCTGGGTATCATGGACGATCTCGGCCTCGGCTACATGACCCTCGGCCAGTCCTCCACCACCCTGTCCGGCGGCGAAGCCCAACGCGTCAAACTTGCGTGGGAACTGGCAAAAATCAAACGCGGCAGCCACAACCTCTACATCTTGGACGAGCCCACCACCGGCCTCCACATCGCCGACATCGAGAAACTCCTCATCAGCATCAACAAACTCGTAGACAGCGGCCACTCCGTCCTCGTCATCGAGCACAACCTTGATGTCATCAAATCCGCCGACTATATCATCGACCTGGGCCCCGACGGCGGCGACAACGGCGGCGAAATCGTAGCCCAAGGCACCCCGGAAGAAGTGGCAAAAAATAAACGCTCCCACACCGCCCGCTTCCTGAAGTCTGAATTGAAAAAATAGAGCGAAAGGATTGATGATGAAATGGTAAATCCAAAAGGACTCACCATCACAGATTTTTTATTGGAAACGCCAGCACCCTACATCGATTTCATGTCACAAGTGCATGATCAATTATCCCACGCCAAGCACAAAGCCGCATTCCAAATCAGAAAGTACGGCTTCACCGCGCAATACACCTCGCCGCTAACCAAGCGGCTTGCGTTGCAATTTTACGCCAACGACGGCACCTTATATATGTATGTATACTCGGGGTTTATTTACCGACACACCGACCTCTTTCACCTATTGCCACCCCACATGCGCGATACCCTCGAAGCAAGCCACAACTGCACAAGCTGCGGTTCATCCTGCGCCACCAAGCACCCCTGTACCATCAACGGCAAGCAATACAACAAATGCCTAAACGGGCGCACGCTGTTTACTATCAATGATGAAGTTGTAACGATTTTGCCCGTTCTATCAGAAATATGCAAAACGTTGCACCGCTGACAATACATTTTGAACCGGCAAAATCTTAGAATCCACTGTTTCATCCATGATATGATGCATTCAAGTCAACCGGCTCACACCCGACCTCAAGCATCAAGCGTCCCTGTTCCGCGTCAAACGGTAGCCCCGTCCCTGCCGGACACATACGCCCCTGACGCACCCCGAGCGACGGATTGGTACCCGACTTGACCCAACCCACGGAGCAACCACGCCCCGCGATGATTAAAGTGAAGCACACACCGCAACACAACCCCGGCCGGGTGGTGTGTGCCAACTTCGTTCCTCCTCATCAAAGGGATACGCTCCGCGCAACACCCCACCAAGGCACGCAGCTTTAAATGTACAGCGTGTTACGGCGGGATTTACAAAATCGAATAAACATAAAATCCGCATGATATGACCCAAACAATGTAGTGCACACATCAACGGATTGGATTGTGTTGGAGATTGCAAAACTTATTTACATGAGAACCGCCGCGCGTCGGTTCTTTTTTGCGTTAAAATATTTCTTAAATAATAACGTTGAGTCTTACGAAATATTTTTATATAATACAAACGGAGGTGTTTACATGCCAAATATAAAACCTGTATCCGATTTGCGTAATTATGGAGAAGTTTTGCGAAATGTTTCCGTAGGTTCTCCTGTTTTTTTAACAAAAAACGGACACGGATTATATGCTGTTTTACACATTGACGAATATACGGAATATGAAAAAACACAAGCTTGGCGAAAATTAAGTTTGGAACTGAATAAAGGCAAACGATCGGGCGATGAAAGCGGTTGGCTTCCCATTGATGACGTTTTTGACCGGCTTGAGGAACATTATAATGGCTAATATTATTTTATCCCCCCAAGCAGAAACAGATTTATTACAGATTGGCAATTATATTACCCGACAAGTGGGTAGTCCCAAAAATGCATTAAATATAATTCGCAATATAAAAACACGATTGAATGAGCTTAAACATTTTCCATTGATTGGCAGACCGGTTTCGGCAGTTGTTGATGTTGATACAAATTACCGCTTTATTGGTTGCGGTAGTTATTTGGCATTTTATCGTAATGAAAATGACTTTGTATATATAGACCGTATACTACACAATAGACAAGATTACATAACATTATTATTTGGAAAACCGGATAATTAATCACAAAAGAAACGGCGGTGTTCCAATGAAGCAAAAAATGATTGATTTTTTACTTAGCAATGCAGACCCATCTATTGTTTTGCGTGTAAAAAAAGAAGTGCTTGATTGCCTTCCGGAAAAAGAAGAAGCCGAACTGTTTAATAAAATAATGTTGCAAAAAGATGTGCAAACCGTTGTTCAAGCACAAAAGCCTGATGGTTGGATTGGGAACGCCTTTCATGGTGCTGCTCCGTCTGTAGGTGCGGGAATGTTAGATAATATGGAAGTTGGCTTACGCTATCTTGCGGAAAAAGGATTCCCGCCGGAAAACGAAATTATTTCAAGGGCTGTAAACGCATTTTTTTTGGACGAGCCCTTACATAACGAATGCAGAATGAAAGCACCGGCAGACGATTATACCGTTACGGCACTTGGGCTGTTTCATGCGCGCAGCTCGATTCTTTTAAGAGCGGGTTATGAGCATTTGTTGCCCGAAAATGATTTTATTGACTTGAAGCATGACATAGCGCATTCATTTAAAACATTTGCCAATGTGTTAAATTTCACAAATTTGGACGATGTGATTGACGCGAGCAAAAGAAAGCACTGTTTCAAAAAAGGAATTTTATGGCCATGCAGCTACGATCTGCGTATGCTTGCCCATAGCAAAAGTTGGCGTAACAGTAAAAACACTTCGTTATTAGCCGACGCACTTAACAAGCTGTTTTTATATGAACACGAGTTTGAAAAAAATATTTATACCAACATAAAAGGGTTTTATAAATCGCCGTGCTTAGCGTTCATCCATAATCAAATATATTGCCTTGGGCTAATGGACGAAAGCTACATCAATTTTGATTTGATGGAATTATTCGCACGTTGCGGAATCATTAAACAAGTTGGTTTCTTGAAAAACAAGTATGATTATATGCTTTCATTGGTGGATGACCATTTAATGATTGATTATAAGGTTAAGCCGCAAGAACGTAATTGGGGTCCTTACGGCGGCTTTGCCCTTGAAGAAGATTGGAAATCGAAAACTCGCAAGCAATGTGATTTATTATTTAGGATTATGCTTATTATTCATTATACCGAATAATCAATGTAAGCGGGGGCATCCGGCATGATTATTGAACCTTTAAATACAACGCACATACTAACCATTACATTAATACCTGCTTTTATATATGCATGTGTCTTTTTGCTGTCACGCTATCAAAACGATGCATGGAAGCGTCGCATGTTATTAATCATTTGTTATTCTAACGCTCTTCTCTACATAATATACAAATTCGCCCAAGCCCACGAAGGCGGCTACACGTTTGATATTTTCAGCAACTTACCCCTGCACTTTTGCAATTTAAACTTACTCCTCCTACCCCTCGCTCTGCACACCAAAAACAAAACCCTGATGGCATACCAATTATACTTTGGCGTGCCGTTGGCCGCGTTGGCGTTGGTTACCGTATATCCGACGTTCCTATCCCGGCCAATGTGGCACTTTACGCCGTTCGTGTATTTTTTCTATCACAGCATATTGGTGGTGGTGCCCATCGCATTGGTCAAGTTCAAATTTTACACCCCGTCTTTCAAAAACACTTGTCAACCGACAATATTATTGGTTGCGTTAACAGCAACGATACACGGCGTGAATGTTATATTGCGCGCAACCGGCATCGCGCCTACCGCCAATTACTTCTTCACCTACGGGCTGGAAGGTGATTTTTTTACTGAGTTGCTTTGGCGATTTATACCGTATCCATTCTTCTTCTTGTTGCCTGCGTTGTTGCTGTTCGCGCCTTATATTGTATTGCTAACATTGCCGTTTCATTTATCCAAAACGAAAACAAAATAAAACAGCCCATGCGCAAGAGTACGACTTCTGCTCATGGGCTGTTTTTAGCGTTATAATTTTATTTTTCGGTTACGGTCTTTCTCGATAAATCGTAAACACGTCCATGATGCTGTCATCGGCGATGGGTCGGTCACTGCGGAAATGTGTAATCGTTAGCGAATCGGCAGTAACATCAACGCGGGCGAAGCTGGCATGCGTCGTAACAAATGCACGTGCCGTAAACGGGAAATCGGTAATACCGCTGCGTGTGAACGTGCTGGCCGAACCTACCGTTACGTACAAGGTTTCGCCGGAGCCGCGTTGTTTAACAAACCCGGAGCCGCTTTCTCTGGGGTCACCTACATAATTGGGCGAGTCAATGACCGGATTATTCATGTCCAACATCATAAACGTGCGCGCCATAACATGCTCGTGTCCGTTTAGCACCAAGTCAATGTCAAGTCTGAAAATATCATTTGCCAACGCCGCCCTCAACTCCAATGTTTCTGCACTTGAGCCGCGGAATACGGCATACGCGGAGTGATGCATAAGGACGATGGTCCAAGCGGGATGTTGCCCGCGTTCATCAATAAAGTTTTCGATGGCATGCTCCATAAATTCCACGGCGTGGTCCCAATGTCTTGGGAAGTTTCCTTGATGCTGCTGCACAACCGCGGCATTGAGGTGAATGAACAACGTATTGCCGAAGGTATACCAATAATTGCCGCCGCCATATATGGGCGCGGGGTACGGGCTGCGGTTGGGCACGTGAAAATGCGTGTAATAATTGTAAAACCTAGCCAGGCGTTCACCCACGCCGTCTCCGCCATAATTGCCGAAGTCATGGTTGCCGTTGGTTGGTGCAAGGGTTCGCGTCCGCAATTGCGCAGGACTCAGGAAGGCATCCCATTGCCTGATGCTATCGGCATCGCTTACATTGTCGCCACCCGTAGCAATAAAGCTCATGTGCGGAAAAGCAGCAAAGGCATAATCCAATGTTTGCTGCCATGCGATGCCGGTTTCTTCCAGTCGGCTACCGGGCCGCATTTGTGCATCCGCAACAAACATGAAAGAGAATTCCAGCGTGCATTCATCGGTGGTAAAGCGATACACCGACGATTCCACCACATCGCCATTAGCAAATACATTGCTAACCCTATAATAATACGTCACACCCGCTTGCAAACCGGTTACCGTAACTTTGTTAGTCGAAAATCCTTCCCTTGCCGACGTGCCCCTACCCGCCTCGGCATAAAAGGTTCGGGCTTCGTCTTCGTTGGTTGTCCATAAGGTCAAAAACCCGGGCTGCTCGGCACCGCTTTGCCACGTAAAGTTACGCTCGCTTTCATTGGAGCCGATGGTCATGTTCAAACCCGCCAATTGCAATCCTGGATATTGTATAAATTGATCCGGCGTTTCGGTTAATACTTCTTCGGGTTCTGAAGGCGTTCTGTCCACCCAATCCTCCGGTATGGTATTTTCCAATTGTACCGTGGGCGCATTGCCGAATTTTTCATTGGCTTCGGCGTAGGTCAGGCTTCCGTCTTCGGTATCCCTGCAACCAAAGAAATGGATTTTTCCTTCTTCAAGCAAAAGGTTGTTGGTTTGCAACCCGGCGCCGCCATTGTTAAATATAATGAAGTTGCCCACCCGGTAAAGGGGAACGTAAATACCCCACCAACCGTCACCCAAATATTCACAAGGCAAACCGGGCCATGCAGCAAATTGCTCATAAGGTTGCCATACATATACCGAAACAGTTTCCCAGCCTATATTGTTAAAGAAATACACCGTTTTTCCTTCGTATTCGCCTTCTACTTCGTTATGGTCATCCGGTGCCGCGGTAAGACCGATTTCGGTTCCGGGTATTTGCTCGCCCAATCTTACAAAGCCGATGTTAAATGTTCGTGCGTTAGCCTCATCGTTCCTGCCGGCAAAGATAAAATTGTAAGCGGGTGCGTCGTTAAAGAATACCAAGCTCCCGATGGAGAAGAACAAATCATGACCTTCAATAAACGCATCGTCTTGGATACTTAGCGAAACCATGTAATAACCCGTCGCATCCCCCTGCCCCGCAGGCACAAGGCTATCGGGAATCGCCGTTGCGACCCCACCGGTAATGCCGTTACCGCCATGAAAAAATGTAATGTCTTCGTCATTGTCTTTTAAGACCGCCACCGTTACGGTATCTGCGCCGTCCCATGACACGTAATACGTCGCATGCGTAATCCGGGACAAAAATACATCCGGGAATTCGGACGAAACAACAAAGCGCGAATCACCGAACACACCCGCACGCGTATCGGTGTCATCGTCGTTATTATTACGCACCAATTCAAGCGTAAGGTTAGGCGCATCACTATGGACAAATGCCCTGCGGATGGAGTTGTTGGTGCCGGGCACGACTTCAAACATGACGTCCAATGCCGTCAAGCTTCCGTCTGCGCTCACTTCAAACAATTGCATGGACCGATCGTCCGGTTGCCTATCACCATCGTTTGACCGTTGGTGGCCAAAGCTTACGGTAAAGGTGTAGCCCGTTGGTTCGGCCGGGAACTCTTGTGGTGTATCACCAAGACCGGGTGCTTCTTGGTCTTGGTATCCGTTTTCTTCCTGCGTCGTACCGGAGGAGCAGCCGATGAATCCCAGCGCCAACGCCAACGCCAATAAAGCAAACAAAGCCACCAAGCGTTTTTGAAGGATAGCGAATGATATCCTGTTCATGTTTTTCTCTCCTTTATATGTTTTAATTAATAAAGCGCCTATGCAATTCGCAAGGCGCTTTTGTACATCGGATTAGCCCCTTGGATTGTAACTGTTACCAACAACGCCAAGCACAAACTGATGTTTTTAGCAATCATGAACATTCTGCGGGAACGTTCCCAACATATTTATTGTCAATTATACTTAACGACCCCCTGCCTGTCAAACGCTTTTTCGGCATTTTCAACAATGGCCGCAACAAAAAAAGTTGGATCGCTTATCGCAATCCAACTTTTATTAATTTGTTATTAATCGAGGGTTATTTAAAAAATCGAAAACGCCGCAATAATACTTACCACCGTAATCGACACAGTCGATACCAGTTTGAACATCGTGTTGATCGACGGACCGGAGGTATCCTTGAACGGGTCGCCTACGGTGTCGCCGATGACGGCTGCTTTGTGGCAATCGGAGCCTTTGCCGCCATGCGCGCCGCTTTCAATGTATTTCTTGGCGTTATCCCATGCGCCGCCTGCGTTGTTCATGAACACGGCCAACACAAAGCCCGCTACGGTGGCACCACCAATGAATCCTACCACGCCTTCAACGCCCCAAATAAGGCCGGTGATGATGGGCAGGACTACGGCTACCAGCGTGGGGGTAATCATTTCGCGCAGGGCACCACGGGTACACAGGTCTACGCAAGCTTCGTAATCGGGGTCGGTTTCGCCGGTCATGATGCCTTTGATGGTTTTAAATTGACGACGTACTTCTACTACAATGGCCTGTGCGGCTTTTTGCACTGCGCTCATGGTAAGGGCAGAGAAAATGAATACGAGCATAACGCCCAAGAACAAGCCGATGAGCACGTTGGGGTTGTTGATGGCCAAGTCAAGACCCAGGAAGTTGGCCGGAGGCACATCGCCCAAATTTTCTACATAACCGCCGTGGTAAGCCACGTAGTCGGTAGCGATTTTAATATAAGAAACAAGCAGCGCCAAGGAAGTAAGCGCGGCGGAACCTACCGCAAAGCCCTTGCCCGTGGCGGCTGTGGTGTTGCCCAGCGCGTCCAGTGCGTCGGTACGTTCGCGTACTTCGGGATCCATGTGAGACATTTCTGCGATGCCGCCTGCGTTGTCGGCCACGGGACCGTATGCATCGGTCGCCAGCGTAATACCCAGCGTTGAAAGCATACCCACGGCAGCCAATCCAATGCCAAACAAGCCATGGCTAAACGCATCGGCGGTGTTCATGTACGAGCCGTCAATTTGTGCGGTGAAGATGCTGAAGCCGCCCATTTGTCCACCGGCGGCCAAAAATGCACCCACAATAGCCAGCACAACGATAATAACCGGCGCAATGGTAGATTTCATACCCAAAGAAATACCGCCAATGATAATGGTCGCCGCGCCTGTTTCGGATGCCGCAGCCAAGTCTTTTGTGGGTTTGTAATGGGTTGAAGTGTAATATTCGGTAAAGTAAGCGATGAGCGTACCTGCCAACGCGCCAATGAAAATGGCTGCTACCAGTCCCCATGCACCGTTAAATCCATCCATGATGAACAGCACCGCCGGCACCGATGCCAACATGGCTATTGCGGCAGCGGTGTACGTGCCTTTGCGCAGCGTACCCAACAATTGCGCTTGGGTGGCTTTCTCGCCGGTGCGGATCAGGAAAGTACCGATGAGCGATGCGAAAATACCCACGATGGCAATGGCCACGGGCAAGAACATTGCCGCCCATACCATATCGCTTGCGCCAAAAGCCGCAAAACCCAACGCAATACCTGCGTGCATGGCTTTGATATAGGATTCGTACAGGTCGGCACCCATGCCGGCCACGTCGCCTACATTGTCGCCCACATTGTCGGCAATCGTTGCGGGGTTGCGCGGGTCATCTTCGGGGATGCCCGCTTCCACTTTACCCACCAAGTCCGCGCCAACATCGGCCGCTTTGGTGAAGATGCCGCCGCCCACACGGGCGAACAGAGCAAACACCGCCACACCCACGCCGAACATAACCATGTTCTCGGCAATTTCGCGCGCGGGCAGGTCAAAGACGAATCTAAGTACCAAAAACCACAATGACACGTCCAAAATGCTCAAGCCCACCACGGTAAAGCACAATACCGTGCCGGATGCAAATGCCACTTTCAAGCCCTGGTTCAAGCTTTCGCCCGCGGCAGCGGCGGTGCGCACATTGGCGCGCGTGGCAATCCGCATACCAATGAATGCGGATAATTGAGAGAATACGCCGCCCGTGACAAACGCCACCGGCATAAACACGGAGCCATAACCTGTCACCGCCAGCACAACCAGCGCCGCCACCACGATGATATACACCACGGCCACCACGCGGAATTGGCGCTTCAAATACGCGCCCGCGCCCTTGCGGATAGCCGCCGCGATCTTTTGCATCACCGGCGTACCCTCCGAAAACTTCATTACCTTCCTATATTGCAAGAAGGCAAACAAAAGGGCGACCAACGCCCCGCCCACGCCAATTGCGAAGGCCCATTCAAAGCTCATATAACTCCAACCTTTCAAGTGTGGTTAGAAGAGTATCACAACTCTTCCCCAGCCTATAATGCGCTTTAAAATGTGGGATGTCAAGGGGAGCTAGGGTATAAAAAAGCGCACCGGATAATATACCGATGCGCTTATCTGTTATTTAAAAGAAATTTTATTTGCAATTATTTTCGTGCCAATTTTCTTTGATCAGTGGATAATCGCAATATTTCACCGCGTCTTCATAAGTTACATGTCCGTTTTTTTGTATGATTGCGGTTAAATATTTTTCCAAATTTTGAATATATCCCGCCAATTTATCGCTTTCAAATGCGGGTCCGTGCGCCGGAATGATTGTATTTATTTTTATTTGCTTTAACTTACACCACGCATTCAACTGACGTTGCCGTTTTTCGTTGGTTTCGCCATCGCACAACCACGGCAACGCCAGTTTTCCTTCCAACGATAACAAAACTTCATCCGCAATGTGTATGAATTGCCCGTTAATTTTAGTAAGCAGGGTGCATTTTGAATGGCCAGGTGCTGGAATGATTTCCAACGTATGCTTACCAAAGTTAATAGTGGTTGGATTTATGATGAGGTGCGTAGGCGTGCAAAAAGCGGCATCCGCTTCATTACTGTCATACGCCAGCGTGGCGATGTAATTATCGTTACCATAAATCGTAATATCTGGCAGCATACTTAAACCGTCGTAATGGTCTTCGTGAAAGTGCGACACAACAGCGGCTTCCACGGTTATGCCATTGGCCGTTAGGTCTTCCAACACCTGTTTCATTTCGTCGTCGTATGCAGCATCTACGAGTAATGCTTTACTTCCATCCAATACAGCCATGATGTTGTTAACAAGTGTGTTAGGTTCGTCCGACGGGAACGTATATAACAAGATGTCTGTTGCCAGTGTTGTTTTTGTCATTTTTTATGACCTCCTCTTCTTTATAAAAGATTAACACACATTGCTATGATGCAACGGTATAAAACATGCTTATAATCGTGATTTCATTAAATGATTACGCCCAAAAGGCGTTTTCAATATGTTCAATTTCAATTCGGTTGCCAATCATCACGACTTCCACCACATCAAAGCGCATGTCGCGGTCGATTTGTTTGTTTTTTGTGGCATAGAACATCGCGGTGCGCATGATTTGCTGTTGTTTATGTCTGGTTACGGATTCGCGCCCTTGCCCATATGTATTTGATTTGCGCGTTTTAACTTCGATAAAAACGAGGTAACTGCCGTCTTGGGCGATAAGGTCAACTTCACCTGTGCGGATGCGATAGTTACGGGCAAGGATGTTCATGCCTTTTTCGCATAAAAAGGCTTCGGCGGCCTGTTGGCCGTCCATACCCACGGCATATTTGGTGGGCCGGTTGTCCGACGCGTTGCCGCGTGTGGGCACCGTATTTACCAATGGCTGGCGATCAGCGTCAGATTTCATTGCGGCTTTGCCTTTTTGAAGGTTAGGCGATGCGCCACGCAGGGGCCGTATTGTGCCAGTGCCGCCAGGTGTGCGGGGGTGCCATAGCCCTTGTGCGTGGCAAATCCGTAACCCGGATATATAACGTCCACTTCATGCATGATGGCATCGCGCGTTTCTTTGGCTAGGATGGCGGCGGCGGCAATGCTGTGGCACAGGGTGTCTCCCTTGGTAATTGCTTCGCCGGGGCAGGGTAGCGATGGCAGGCGGTTGCCGTCCACCAAGATGTATTGGATTTGTGCGGGTGTTGACCGCGCCGTCAACATTTCTTGCGCGTGGGTTACGGCTTGCGACATGGCCTGCATGGTTGCCTGCAAGATATTTATGCGGTCAATTTCTGCTGCTTCTATGATGCCTAAGCCGTAGGCCAGGGCATTTATTTTGATTTCTTCCAATAAAAACGCGCGGCGGGCGGGTGCGATTTTTTTTGAATCGTATACGCCTTCGATGATCAGGCCGGGGGGCAATACCACCGCCGCGGCCACGACCGGCCCTGCTAGCGGCCCGCGCCCCGCTTCGTCCACGCCCGCAATAAAATGAAATCCACGTGCATGCAGCGCGGCTTCCGTTTGGGTAGATGCGGTTTTTATTTTGCGCGGCTTGGTTTTATCCATGCGCGTTAGCCAATAGTGATGCCATATAGCAATGCGGGCAGGTCGTACATCGGCACAAACACCGACCCGCGGAAAATCACCGGCTCGTGGTGCAGATGCGTATGCTGCGCGTAGCTTTCAAATGCGGTTTCGCCCAATTGCAAGCGCGCTTGCCCGATGGTAATGGCGCCGTTTTCGGCCAAATGGTATTCGACTTCCAGCCATTGTGCGATTTCGCGCAGGTCAACGAAGGGCAAGTTGAACAATGTGAAGGTTGGCACATCGCGCATGAAGGTAGACGCGGTGTTTTCATCGCGCGGGGTGTATATCAGTTGGTTGTAATTTGCAACCAACTGATTTTGCGGGCTGATAAAGCGCGAGCGCAGCGGCAGCCCTGCCCGCACGTTGGGTACGATGGCAGCGCGGCTCAATTGCAGTTGACCGTTGACGAATACATATTGCACGCCGATAGACGGTGACCCCACGCGTTCCGGGGTGGCGGTGTCGATGATGGTATCAAAGCAGAAGAGGACGATGTCTGCATCGGCGCCAATTTCGAGCCGACCCTTGCGGTCGGCGTCGTATGACGCGCGGGAGAGGTGCTGCGCCGGGCGGATGGTCATCATTGTCAATGCTTCCATCAGGGTGATGACGCCTTCGTCACGGGCATAATGGCCGATGACGCGGCTAAACGTGCCCGCACCGCGCGGGTGGCTTTGCGTATACCCCACAAACATCGTATCCGAGCCAATCATCATAAAATCTTGTTGTAAGGCATAGCGCAACTCGTCTTCCGGCATGGTATTTAAGGCGAAGACCAACTGCCCCACAGATCGGTAATGAGCAAAGGATGTAGCCGTCAAGCGTCGGTCACTATTGGGAATTTGCAAGTCATTGTACGTGATGCCAAAACGCGTTTGCCAGCCGGGGGCGAACCGCTCTGACCGTACATTGGTACCCCAAAAGGTGTACGGATACACGCAAGCGGTAATGACCAATCCTTCATCGCGGGCATCACGTAACATGGCAAAGGCTTGTTGCGCCACGTGGGTTGCCCCGGTGGAATTGATGTGCATGATGTGCATGGCGGCACCTGTAATACGCGCCAAGTCAATCACTTCTTGGATGGCCACCAGCGAATTACGCTCGCCGTGGGGCGTGGCGTAGCGGATGTGCCAATGCATGGGCACGTCCATTTCCGCCGCCAAATGCGCCAGCGCTAGCAACTCCGCCCCTTGTACGCCGGGCGTGTATTCCGGGATGACAGAGATACCCACCGATCCGTTTTCGATGTTACGGCGCACGTGGTTGATCAGCGTATTGATGCTGGCTTGGCTGGTCATGACTGCGGTGGGGCCGTACCCCGATATACCGCGTATTTCCGCCACGAAGTTGGACATGCCAAAGTTGATAATCGGCGGATTGTTAATAAAATGGCCAAAATCGCCCACAGCATTAATTGCACCGCCGTGCATTTGCATGTTGGTGGTTACACCATCCATGATTTTCAACTCCGCACCCCGCGGCGTGGGGCGAAAGGAGACAATGTCAATAAAACCCGGCGCAGCAATCAACCCCGTGGCATCAATCACTTGGCGGCCTTGGATGGGGCGGCGCGTAAGCGTGGCAATGCGCCCGTTTAAGATGCCGATGTTGTACCCTTCCATGTCATTCAGGGTTTCGGGGTTAATAAGCCGTGCGTTCAGAATCACCGCGTCGTACATCGTCGTATCCAGCGGGGGAGCATCGCGCAGGGGGATAGCGGGTAGCGGCACTTTGTATTCGGGGTCGGGGATATGTGCGTTCCCTACGGTATTATCCGTTGTGGCATTATTTTCGGTGGGGTCGTTATTATCTACCGGAGGCGGCGCAGTGGCTTGCACCACGGGATTTCCTTCCCCCGCGGTATTCGCATCGCGGTCCATGTTGCTCCATATCAAATGCACCGCATAGGCTGTAACGCCCAGCAGCGCAATTACCATAATCATAAATACCACCACTTGCGATGGCGAAATTCCGCGTCTCATCTTGTTAACCATCCTCCCAATGCCACGGCGCATACGCCGGCAAATACCAGCTTGGCCACCGGACTAACCCCTTCTGCCGGGGTGAAAAATCCTTCAATAAAAGCTGCCACCAACATCAAAAACGCTATGCCCGGCACCAACGCCACAGCCTTACGCGCATGCAAAATTAACGAATGCTTACGGCTGTGGATGCCCGGCACAATCAAGCCCTTGCCCAGCATCAACCCAGCACCCCCCGCTAGGAAAATCGCAAATAGCTCCGGCACGCCATGCGGCAAAATTAACGCATATGCCGTCAACATATCCGCGCCCGCCGTGTGCAATAAGCCAAACAACGCCCCCACGATGATGCCGTTATAAATCAATACATAAATCGTGCCAACGCCGCCAAATATCCCCCACACAAACGCGTTGATAGCCACGGTTGTATTATTGGTAACAAAAAACGCCGTCATGAATGTACCATCCCATTCCAACGGCGTACCCAAATTGTCTGCAATGGCTTGCCCGTCGCCCAGCATTTCTGGCCAAATGCCACCCACCACCGCCAGCAGTGCCCCAAAAAAGAAAAGCCCAGCAGCCACGGCGGTATATTTCCAAGTCTCACGCACCAACGCCGGGAACGTCCGCGTAAAATACCGCAGGATATCCATGCCCGTGTTCGTCTCCCGTACATAAAAAAAATTGTGCGATACACCCACCAGCCGATTCAAATACGGCAACGCCTGCCCATGGGGGAAGTGCGTCTTCGCATATGCCATGTGGTACGAGCACAAACGGAACAAATGCGCAAACTGCCGCACTTCGGGCGCATCCAATTTTTTGATGCCGCCGGAAAGCAAGCGTGCGTTATACGCTTCCATGGCGCGCCAGTCGTTTTCATGCTTTGCGATAAATCGGGTTTCCGTCATGCATGTCGCTCCCCGCAAATGTACCTTGTGATTATTGCCCTTGTATACCGAAGAAATCCCCCGCTTCGCCGTCGCGGACGCGTTGCCTGCGCCATACATCGGCTCGCATCGCACCCGCCATCAAAACGGTGTTGCTATCACCCAAGAAGAAAAAGCCGCGCACGTCTTGCAACGCCACAAATTCCCACAAAGCGGCACCTGTCATGTTCACCGCATGAATGTTGCGGTTGGATGCGACAATCACGGCGTTGTGCGCCATGGACAGCGATGTCACCAAGCGATCACCGTGGAATGTACCCGTGCGGTTGCCATTGGCATCAAAGATTAATACCGTTCCCGGCGTGTAGGGGTCGGACGTATTTAATATCGGCGCACCCAGCGCCACACTAAACCGCCCTATATCATCAAACGCAATTGCCGTCACTTGGTTGTGCAGGGGGATGTCTGCCGTGTCATTTATTGTGGTTCCAGCACCACGCGTAAATATTGCTATACGCGCGTCGGTTACGACCACCAGACGATTATCCGTCGTTGCTTGCATGTGCAGCAGCATTTCATTTTCGAATTCACGCGATGCAAAGTTGCCGTCTGTGCCCCAAGCATCCCCATGATACGTATGGTTGAATAATATCCGCGTAATCATGCGATTATTCACATCCAGTACCCCATACACAATCATGCGCCCATCATCCGACACTTCCGCCATTACAGGCAGGATGCCAGGGTTGTCCACCGGATTCAAAACGCGGCGGTACAACCAACGCTGTCTATCCGTTTCGTGAAACATCTTGATGGCAAAACCTTCATCCATGCGCAAAATAACCGACAAAAATCCTGTGCGGTTTATTGAAAACGCGTTAACCGTGTAATCAAAATTTTCGTGAAAGATGCGGATGCTTTCATTAAATACATGCACACTGCGCCCGCGGTCACCTTCGCCTACAGCCGTATAACTGCCGCGCCCCACCAATACCGGCTGGCGCAAATGCATGGTATGGCTAAAAATCGTATCCCCCCGGTTGGAAGGATGCGTGGAAATAATGCGCACACCGTCGCGCGTAGCCATGGTAAAAAAATCGCCGCCGTTTGTGTGGAAAACGGGAGATGCGTCCGGCGGATACGGCACGCTCACGCCGGTATTTACCCAGCGCAACTCCCCCCTGCTCCATATTCCTGTCACGTTAAATGCGATATGTAATGCCACCGCCAACAAAAGAATAACCAAACCCACCAAGATTTTGATCACGGTTGGTTTGGATAATTTAATCATGTAGATGCCCCGTAGACGGCTTGCGGTGCACGTTTGTGTGCGCTGACCCGGTGGAAGCGGTCGATAACGGCGCGGTCAGCGTCCGATGCCTCGCCTGTTAACAAGTAGTGATCCAACGTGGCGTAAGTGATGCCCATTTCCATTTCGTCGGTTTGGCCTTCGAACAGGCCCGCGGATGGGGCTTTGCGGATGATGGATGCAGGTGCGCCTAGGTATTGCAAGAATTCAAATATTTCCGTGGCGGTTAAATCCATGATGGGGTTAAAATCCCACGCGCCATCACCCCATTTGGTGGTGTAACCCATGTGCCGTTCGCTGCGGTTGCCCGTGCCTGCCACCAAGCGATTTTCTGCATTAGCAATGGCGTAGAGCGCAACCATGCGCAAACGCGGCGCAATGGAAACATTGGCATGCTTGGATGCTGTCCAATCGGCTTCGGCCAAGTCGGCGGTGTCGGCGGCTTGCGTCACGCCGTACAGGCCTTGCAACAATGCATCACGCGCGGGTTGCAAATCGACTTCGCTGTGCGCAATTTTGTATTGCTTGCTTAATGCCAGCGCGTCCAGCCGGTCGGATTCGTAATTACGCGATACACCGCACGGCAAAATCACGCCTACCGTATCGCTGCACGCCATCTTGCACAAGATGCCCACCAGCGCCGCATCCTTGCCGCCAGAATTGCCAAACACAATGCCTCGCACGCCGGATTCTTCTACCAATCGGCGGATAAATTCCACGCGCCGCGCGGTTTCTTGCGCATAATCCCTCATCGGGCACCCCCGGGCTGGCGGATGACTTGTATGGTCGCGATGGCTTGCAATTCCTGTGCCACGATGGTCTCGCGCGTTACTAGGCACAGCATGTCGGAATGGTTGGTGCCCATGAATTCACCCTCGATGGCAAGCTGGCGGTGCGTTATCACACGCACAATGGCTCCGCGTGAAAAGGTCGCTCCGTCGAACGTTAATTTCTCTACCGGGAACAATACCGAACAGCGGTTGCGGACTTCTTGCGCGCGTTCGGGGTCGTAAGCAATTTCACGCGTGCGTGCCAATATCTGCCGCACCACAAAACCCAGCAAACGGATAATTATAACAATACCCACCGCTATAAGTGCGGCGTTTAATAAATCATTTGTGGTTATCGGAATACCTTCAAACATATTTCAAATCCCCTTGCCACTTATGCATATTGGTTGATGTTGGTCATATGCGCGTACAAACCGCCACGTGCCAGCAACTCGTCGTGCGTGCCAATGTCTTCGATGCCGCCTTCGTTCAGGACGATGATTTTGTCGGCTTTTTTGATGGTGGATAAACGGTGTGCGATGATGACGGTGGTGCGGTTTTCCATAACGGTATCCATGGCATCGCGGATTTGGCGCTCGGTTTCCACGTCTACGGCGGCGGTAGCTTCGTCTAATATTAAAATCGGTCGGTTGCGCAATACCGCACGGGCGATGCTTACGCGTTGTTTTTGCCCGCCAGATAAGCGCATTCCACGCTCACCCACAATGGTGTCGTAGCCTTCGGTTAGCTGGCTGATAAATTCATCTGCACGGGCGACTTTGGATGCTTCAACGATTTCTTCGCGGGTGGCTTCGGGTGCGCCGTAGCCGATATTGGCCGCTAAGGTGTCGTTGAACAAAAACACGTCTTGGATGACGTTGGACATGTGGTGGCGCAAGCTCTTGAGCGTAACATCGCGCAGGTCGTGACCGTCGATGGTGATTTCGCCCTCCACAGGGTCGTAGAAGCGGTTAAGCAAATTGACGAAGGTGGTCTTGCCCACGCCGGTGGGGCCTACCAGCGCAATGCGCTCGCCGGGGTTGATGTCCACGGTTACGTTTTTGAGCACGTCCTGCCCTTCTATATAATGAAAGCTTACGTTTTTGTAACTGATGCGCCCTTGTACCTCTTCCAGTACATGGGCGTTTTCTTTTTCTTTCACGTCGATGGGAGCTTCCAGGATTTCGAATACGCGCTCGGCACCTGCGATGGCGGTTTGCAAATCTTCATTGGTGCGCGCCAACGCCGTCACCGGGCCAAAGAACATGCCAATGTACAGCAAAAACGCTACGATGTCTTCCACGTTGATGCGCCCTTGATACGCCAAAAATCCGCCGTAAGCAATAACCACCACCACGCCCACGTGCGAAAAATACTGCACCGCCGACCCATACGCCGCGCTCAACCGCAGCGACCGTAAAATGGCGTTGGCGTGCCCTTGGGTAGACGCATCGACTTTGGCACGTTCCTTCTCATGCTGGTTAAAAACTTGGATTTCTTTCATGCCAGAGATGTTGTCTTGCAAATTGGCGTTCATTTCGCCCAGGATTTGCTGCGCTACACGGAAAATGGGCAGTACTTTCTTCGCAAACACGATCGAAAGCACCACCAGCAACGGCATGGTGATTAAGCTGGTGAGCGCCAGCGTGGGATTGATCCAAAATAAAATGCCCGCTACACCAAACAGGATGGCGAAATTCACCAAAATATCCGGCACAGCATGGGCAATTAAGACTTCTACTTGATTGGTATCGTTGACGATGCGGGACATAATTTGCCCCGTTTGTTTGTCGTGATAAAACTTCATGGACAACTCTTGCAATCGGTCGTACACCGAAGTACGCAGGTCGGCCACAAACCGCCACGCGGCGTAGTGCGTGTAGTAGCTGCGTATGTATGAAAAAATCGCCTGCGCCAAGTACACCGCACCCAATATTAACCCCAGTCGCAAGGCGTAATCGGCCAAGCGCGGGTCGCGGTCAATGGCCAACGCGGTCAACTCACGCACCACCAACGGAGCGTACAACTGCGCCGCCGTCATACCCGCAATCGCTACGATAGCGAAGATGAGATAACCCCAATATTTGCGGGCAGCTTTTACCAAAGTGACCATTAATCGCATATTGCAACACCGCCAAATTGATTTTTTACACCAACCTACATTTTAATGTATATGCGTGTATTGTCAAATTGTGTAGACGCTGCGATTAATTGCTGCGGCTACTCCGCTACGACGCGGATTGTCTCGCGCGGGATGGGGATATCGGCGGTGATACGCTCGCCGGGTGCGATGATGGCAATGCCTGGCGGGCATGGAGCAATCAGCTCCGCCGCGATACGCCCGATGCTTTGCGCCAGCGGGATGATTTGCGATGATTTTTGCATGGCAGCGCGGGGTGGCATGGCGATTTCGGGCGGAGGATGGGGGGTATGGGAATTTGTGAAGGATGCTTGCGGCGGTTGCAATCCCAATTCCGCCACTGCATGACGCAACCGCGCGAAGCCCTCTTCCGTGTCGGCGACGCTGGTCATGCACAAAACATATTGCTCGCGTGCCATTTCGACTTGTAATTTGTATTGACGCGCGAGGATTTGTTCCAGCGAATTGCCGTTTTGCGCTTTGCTACTTTGACTTTTCGTGCTTGGCGTTTTCGATAATGCATCGGGAAGGCGGTATAGCTTTTTTGATGGGTCAACAGCAAATATTCCGCAAGCACCCGCCAAGCCGGGTATTTCGAATGTTTTTAATTGGGCTACATATTCATCAAACAAATGTGGATTATCCCACAAGATTTGCAATGCATAATTTGCCGCCGCCATCAACATGTAGGAGGGGCTGGTGGTTTGCACGGCGTTCAGCCAAAAGCGCAGACGTGCCTTGTCCACGCGGCCGCTGCATACATGCAATACGGCGCACTGCCCCGGCACGGGCAACGTCTTGTGCAGCGACTGCACGACGATATCCGCCCCGCAAGCCGTCGCCGACCGCGGGAATGATTCATGAAATGCAAAATGCGCCCCATGCGCTTCGTCCACAATAAGCAACCCGCCGCGTGCATGCACCCGTCGCGCGATTTCCGCAATGTCAGACACAAACCCCTCATACGTAGGGCTGGTAACAAACACCACCGCCCCCCGTGGCATGTCATCGAAAATCGCCGGATCCACCCCACCGACCAACCCATCTGCCCGTAATTGCGGATAAAAATACTGCGGCACCGCTCCCGACAACATCATGCCGTTGTACATGCTGGCATGGCTATTGCGCGCGGCAAAAAGGGTATCCCCCTCCCCGCTAGCAGCACAAATCGCTGCCACCACCCCCGCCGAAGCTCCGTTTACCAAAAAGAAACTCTCCCGATCACCGCGCGGCACAAAAAAAGCCGCCAACCTTTCCTGCATTGCCCGCAAGAAGCCCGTCGGCTCACTTAACACATCCATACCCGGTATTTCTGTCAAATCATACGCCTGCAATTCCGGCAAAAAAAAACGCGGATTGCGCTTGTGCCCCGGCATGTGAAAGGGGTATATGTCTTGTATTAAATATTCTCGGATTTTTTCGTACATGTCGGCCTCCCAATGGCATATTGGTAATTATTATAACACCCCCGCACCACCATGCACCTATTTCAGTTGGTGGCAAATTGCCACCAACTGAAACGGATAAAAATCCAAAATCAACTGGTTGCAATTTGCAACCAGTTGATTCAGCTAAAAAATAACCTCCACGCTCGCGATTTTTGTATGCTTTTTATTTTCCTACCACACACGGCTAAGTAGCGGAAGCAAAACTGGGGTCGAGGGGGCTGTGCGCCCCTCGCGGGTCTGGGCAGCGCCCAGGGTTTTGATCTTCATCTTTTTCCCACCCAATCATTGACAACCCCACCCGCACCCACTATAATCCCCCAGCTACTTGTAAAGGAGTGTTTAATAATGATTGAACCTAAAAAGAAGACTTCCAAGGCACGTCGTGACAAACGCCGCGCCCAAACATGGAAAATCGCCATGCCCAACTTGGTCACTTGCAGCAAGTGCCGCGCACTGATGCAATCACACCGCGTGTGCAAGGCCTGCGGCTCCTATGACCGCCGCGAAATCTTAAAAACCGCACAATGATCAAATCCACCATATCGAATGACACGGGCCACAACCGGCACAAGTCATTCGATATCGCCGTAGATACCATGGGCGGCGACTTGGGACCCTCTGCTGTTGTAGAGGGTGCTTTTCGTGCAGCGGCAAAATACCCGCATGTACACATGAAACTCGTGGGCCCGCAAGACATGCTGCAATACGAAATTAAAAAATATCCGCAGCTGAGTAATATATCCATCCTGCACGCCCCCGATGTCATCATGCCCAACGAAACGCCAACCATCGCCATCCGCGAGAAGAAAACTTCGTCTATTGTCGTGGGCTTACGCGCAGTCAAGCTGGGCGAGGCACAGGGTTTTGTATCTGCCGGCTCCACAGGTGCGCTGCTTACCGGTGCCACCGTCATCATCGGCCGCGAAAAAGGCATCGAACGCCCCGCGCTGGGCACGCTACTGCCCACGGCTACAGGTTTTACGCTGCTCTTGGACTGCGGTGCCAACATGGATTGCAAGCCGTCCTATTTGGCGCAATTCGGACAAATCGGCGCGGAGTACATGCAGCGTGTCATGGGTATCAGTAACCCCCGCGTAGGCCTTATCAACGTAGGTGCCGAGGACGAAAAAGGCAACGAAGCCGCCAAGGAAGCCTTTCCGCTGCTGGCTGCATCAAACTTAAACTTCATCGGCAACATCGAAGGGCGCGAAATCCTGGCCGACGCGGTAGACGTGGCCGTTTGCGACGGATTCACCGGCAACGTCGTGCTCAAATTCGCTGAAGGCTTCGTCAAAACGCTGCTGGGCATGATCAAAACCGAATTGCTGGCCACTACACGCACCAAACTGGGTGCGATGCTGGCCAAACCCGCATTTGCTAAAATCAAAACACGCATGGACTACCGCGAAATAGGCGGTGCGCCGTTTTTAGGGCTCAAATCGCTGGTAATTAAAGCGCACGGCTCGTCCGACGCGCTGGCCATACAAAACGCCATTCGCCAGTGTGTTACATTTGTAGAAAATACAAAATCGGAGGATTAAAATATGGAATTCGAAAAAATCAGAGACGTCATCGCCGAGCAAATGAGCATTGACGCTGCATCAATCACCCCGGAAACAACCTTCAAGGACGACCTCAACGCCGATTCCCTCGACCTCTTCCAAGTCATTACCGAGTTGGAAGAAATCTTTGGCATGGAATTCACCACCGAAGATGCAGAAAATATCAAAACCGTAGGCGACGCCGCCCAATACGTAAAAAAAGCCCTGCAATAATGCCGTCAATAACACCGGACTTGGGTTATACCTTCCGCAACGCTGCGCTATTACAACAAGCCCTCACCCACAAATCCTATGCCTTCGAGCACAACCTAAAATCTTCCGCCACCAATGAGCGGCTGGAGTTTTTGGGCGATGCCGTATTGGAATTGTGCATCAGCCAATGGCTTTACGACCGCTTCCCCACCCTATCTGAAGGCAAACTAACCCAACGCCGCGCCGCATTGGTTTGCGAGGCCAGCCTCGCCGCTATTGCACGCGGTCTTTTTTTGGGCAAAGCCATGCGGCTGGGCAACGGAGAAGAAACCAGCGGCGGCCGTGACAAACCTTCCCTGCTGTCCGACGCACTGGAGGCGATCTTGGGTGCAATCTTCCTAGACGGCGGCATCGACGCTGTACGCCCGCTGGTCGAACGGCTTTTTTCGCCGTACTTGACCCAACCCGCCGCATCTGCCGACTACAAAACCACCCTGCAAGAAATCCTACAAAAAAACAGCCGCGAAACGGCTGTTTATGAAATCATTGATACAACGGGGCCTTCGCATCAACGCCTATTCGTTGCCCGCGTCAACCACCAAGGCAAAGCATTGGCCACCGGCGAAGGCGCTAGCAAAAAAGAAGCCGAGCAAAACGCTGCCAAGACCGCGTTAGAAAAAAATTGCAACGTCTTTACTTGAGCGTAAGCAATCCTTCTTCCAAGCCTACAGTCGACTCCCAACCCAATAGCGCCTTGGCGCGGGCATTGGAAATAACCGACCGGCGGATATCGCCCAAGCGCGGCCCTTCGCGCAGTAGAGGCACATCCTTGCCCAGCACCGCCATCAACCGCTCATAAATATAAGCAATCGGCAATTCCACCCCGGACGAAATATGCACCTCGCAATTGGCGGGGTTTTTTGTTGCCAACATATTGGCTGCCACCACATCGCGCACATGCACATAATCGCGCGTACAACCGTCGGGCATGTCGGGATACGCAAACAACACAGAGGGCTTGCCCGCTACCGCGTTTTCCACAAAGATAGGAATCACACCGCATTCCCCGGCAGGCACTTGCCGCGGCCCATATACATTGGAATAACGCAACGCCGTATACGCGAAGCCAAACAACGCGCTATAAATCGAGAGATAACGCTCGCCGGCATACTTCGTAACCGCATAAGGGGAAAGCAACTGCGGTGCCCATGTTTCATCGGGGATCGCATCGCCCTGCGGTTCGGCCGCCAATGCACCGCCCGTAGACGCAAAAATAAATTGCTCCACCGTATAATCCTTGCATGCCATTAATAAATTAAGCAATCCCAAGCTATTCACTTGCGCATCAAAATGCGGATCCTCCACCGACGCAGGCACGGATTTTTGCGCGGCTTGGTGGTTGATGATTTGCGGGGTGTGCTTGGCCATCAATTCATTCACCAACGCACGGTCGCACACGTCACCGTTATGAAAAATAAATTGCGGATGCTTTTCAAACCCAAGCATGTTCTCCCGCTTGCCGCAAGAAAAGTTATCCAACCCCACTACGGAATACCCTTCTGCCAAATAAGCCTCAGCCAAATGCGACCCAATAAAACCGGCTACACCCGTTAACAATACTGTTTTTTGCATGTTGTCCTCCTTATGAAAATGTCATCAAACGCAAGAAACATTATATTTTTTCGTACCCAGCTCTTATCATAACAAAGCAAAGGTTAATATACCATTCTTTTACACAACAAAAAACCGCCGGAAAATTCCCGGCGGCGGCATTGCTTTATATTTATATTAATCGGATCGATTGCATTACGCGTTGCTCTGCATGTAAAAAGCGGCGCAACTTTCCCTTTGATATCGGTGTTGCGTCTTCGTTTATCAATTTTTTTGCCAATAAAACAATTTCTTCACGCGATAGGGGGGTTTGTACGTCGGTTATTTTTATGCACTTGCGCCCATGTTGCGTCGTCGCGAAGAATAACTTGTATGTTGCCATTGTGTTATCCTCTTATTTTTCATAAAATTGCCCTGCGCAGGGTCTTTATGCGCCAAAACGTTAGGAAACCTCGAGGTCGAATAGTTCACATTGCCTTGCAAGGTAGGTACCCACAATATGCGCTATTCTCTTCCTTAAGATTCGGCTTGTGCACGCGGTTATGCAGTAATTCACGGTGCGTTCCGTTTCGGGTTACCCCTTCCGGCGTTGGCATTTAAACCGTTATTAGTGCAATGGATGCGCGCACGTGTAATTATATCACTTTATTTACACATGTCAATTATTTGCGAAACATTTGTTCTCCACTCATCGGAAAGAGGTGCATTTAATGAACATTGACGCGGTTTGCCCGCCTGGCGTGCATAAAATCATTCTTAGCGGCGCACATAAAAACGAAATTTATTTGAAAACGGAAATCGAGCGCAAAGGTGATGCATTCACGTTGACCCGCTTTACGGCCAAGCAGGCGTTTCATGAAAACATCGCCCCCGCCGCCGTCAAACCCCGTGTGGCACAATTACTAGGCAGCGTGTACAGCCATTACAACGCGTGGGATGGCAAGTTTCAATACGCCGCACGCGTCACCAAGAAGGGCAAATTACTGACCAACCGCACCGCCGACACCACCGCACCCAAAACGGACAAACCCAAAAACCGCATCTTTAATGAAGGCGACAATATACCCGCATTGGTGGACGCGGGGATTTTCACACACGAATTGAAAATTGCATCCGCCAAGCGCGACAAATTTATACAAATCAACCGATTTGTGGAATTATTAGCCGACGAAACCCATGGCCTGCCACCCGACACAACGGTGAATATCATCGACTTCGGCTGCGGCAAATCGTACTTGACGTTTTTGGTGTACCATTACTTTACGCATGTACGCGGCTTGCTTACCCATATTGCCGGGCTGGACACGGAGGCCAAACTCGTGCGCCAATGTAGCGACCTGGCAAAAAAATACCGCTACAACCATTTGCAATTTGTCGAAGGTGACATCGGCAAGCTGGACGCACCGCCGTTGGAAAATTGGGGTACCGCGGATAGCTATAACGTCGTCATCAGCCTGCACGCGTGCAATACGCTCACCGACCATACGCTGTACAATGCTGTCCGATGGAAGGCAGATTTAATATGCGCCGTACCCTGCTGCCAACATGAAGCGCGCCAACAAATGCGCACCGCAAATCAAATGAAAAACCAATCCGATACGGAAAACGATTCGCATCAAGGCTTTCACGCACCCGCTGACGCGATGGATTTATTTTCCCGCTACGGCATCGTGCAGGAGCGCGTGGCTTCGCTGGCGACCGATGCCATCCGTGCCGCACTGCTAGAGGCCGTAGGTTATCGCGTTGGCATCATCGAACTCACCGACACGGAAAACACCGCCAAGAACCTACTCATCCGCGCCGCCAAAACCACCCGACGCGACAACGGCAAACACGCCGCCACTTGCCTGCGCGAAGTCGCTGACCTAACCGCCGCATTAGGCATCTCCCCCACTTTGTGCAAATTATTAAATGAACACGTTTCCCCTTCGTAAAAATATGATAATATGTAGTGCTAGGGCGTGTGCTGTGCAATAAATATAGTACGTGCGCAACGAAAATGGATGAAAAGAGGGGATGTTATGTTTAATGAATATATTACAGGAAATTCAACAAATCCACTATTTTTATGCGGCGACTCGCTGAATGTTTTTAAAAACATTCCCCCAAAATTCCATTGATATGATTATGACAAGTCCCCCATATTGGGGAAAAAGAGAATATGACAATGCAAATGGCATTGGTTTAGAGAGTGATTACAAAGAATTCATTGATAATTTATTGAACATTACCTCTGAGTTACAAAGAGTTTTAAAGCCATCGGGCAGTTTTTGGTTGAACATAGGGGATTCATATTCATGCAAAAAGCTTCTTGGGATTCCATGGCGTGTTGCGCTGCGCATGTGTGATGATCAAGGTTGGATTTTACGAAATAGCGTTGTGTGGAATAAAGTGAAAGGTAATCCCGATAATTCCAAAGACAAATTAAGAAATGTCCATGAAGATTTATTCCATTTTGTCAAAACAAAAAAGTATTTTTACGATGTTTCAATGATTAGGAAAGAACCTTTGAAAGCAAAAGTTCAAAATGGTGCTGTGATTTCTGCTACTGGAGTTACAGGAGTTAGATATAAAAGGCAAATCGAACTATCAACCATACTTTCTGACGAACAAAAGCAAAATGCATATTATGATTTGAACAATATATTGGAGCAAATTAAGGCTGGCGAGATTGCTGATTTTCGCATGGTTATAAATGGGCAACAACGAACCACACATTCAAATTCAACCAAGGTGTCTGGAAGGGCAAAAGAGCTTGAAACGAGAGGATATTATTTTATGAAATATCATCCTGATGGAGCAAAGATGGGTGATGTTTGGGATATAATCCCAGAAGATACGCACGGCAGAAAGATACACTTCGCCCCCTATCCTGCCAATTTGTGCCGGACGCCAATTTTAACAACCTGTCCTCCTAACGGAATTGTTTTAGACCCATTTTGTGGAACTGGAACGATAATGATGGTAGCTTACGAAAATAATCGTAAATCCATAGGCATCGATATTGCGCAATGTTATTTAGATTATGCAGAAGAAAGGATTGGGTATTATGAGCAAGGTCAAGGAACTCTTCGGTCAATATACAAAGCGCGATGATGTTGATTGGGGTACTGTACTTTGTGAGCAATGTTGCCCATATACCGAAAAGAAATGTTTTAAGGTTCGAAAAAGCAATCCCGGCATTTCTATTGATGTGTGTACTGTCAATTACAGCAAATATAATGAAGTTATGATATGTCCTCATCGCTTATTGGAAAGACGGCAAATATTCACTGACTGCGTTCATCTACTAACGTTGCATGAACCAGGTAATGAACTGCATTTAATTCCAGAAGTGTCCGTTCCCGGCGGTAGCGTTGATTATTTTTTGATGTCTGTTCGCAATGAAAAAGTGGTTGATTTTGTTGGTATTGAACTTCAAACGCTTGATACAACGGGTAGTCTGTGGAGCGAGCGAACTTCATTGATCAGAGATGAAGGATTGCCCGTTAATGATGAGGATTTACAAAATAAAACATTCGGCATGAATTGGAAAATGTCTGTTAAAACAATTCTTATCCAAATACACCACAAAATAAATACGTTTGAACATTTGGGTAAGCACTTGGTTCTCGTTGTACAGGAATGTTTCCGCGATTATATGGCGCGTGAATTTAACTTCTCTCATATAAACCAAGCAAAGCAAGGCGACTCATTTCATATCCATTCATATAGACTAGATGAGGTGAATAACAATGCCCTTCGCTTGCTATTCAACAACAGAACGAGTACTGATTCAAATGGTATCGCGCTTTGCTTGGGGCTACAGGCGGAAGCTAAAGTCGAACTCGAAACATTGATAAAACATTTGGAAGCAAAGATTTCTATAAAAACACTTTTCAATCCTATTTGAAAAACATAACTTCTTTCGTATTTCGGAGCTGATTTCATATGTCTAGGGCCTTCAACCGTGAAGCCGTATTTGCCGACGAAACGCGGCAGTTTGTTTCCCCATACAACCCCCAACCGGGCGATACCGTCCGATTAACCCTACGCACCGCCAAAAATAACGCCGATTCGGTATATTTGCATGCAGCAGGCGCCATCTATGAAATGACGCGCGACGATGCATCTACCGACGCGCTGTTTGATTTTTTTCATGCTTCGATTCAAGTAACGGGCGCTACCCGTTATTATTTTGTACTCACGCACGACGGGCAGACCTTCTTTTATAATAAAGAAGGTCTTGTTGACGTGGCCAACGATTATTACCACTTCCGCCTAGTGCCGGGTATGAACGTGCCCGATTGGGCGCGGGGCGCGGTGATGTATCAGATTTTTGTGGATCGTTTTTACAACGGCGATCCGTCTAATGATGTGGTGGATCGCGAGTATGAATACTTGGGCGTAACGGCTAAGTCCTGCCCGTGGGGCGCAGATATTCAAAAGCTGGACGTGTGCAATTTCTACGGCGGCGACTTGCGCGGCGTGATGGAAAAAATGGACTACCTCAAGGATTTGGGTATTGAAGTGATTTATTTAAACCCCATTTTCGTGTCGCCCAGCAACCACAAATACGACCCGCAGGATTACGATTACATCGACCCGCACTACGGCGTCATAACCGAAGACGGCGGTGACACGCTCAAATTTGAACGCGTGCAAAATAAATTCGCCACCAAGTATATTTCGCGCATCACCAGTAAAAAGAATTTGGAAGCCAGTAACGCGCTGATGGTTGAATTTATCCAGAAAGCGCATTCATTGGGGTTGCGCGTGATTTTGGACGGCGTGTTTAACCACTGCGGTGATTTTAATAAGTGGATGGATAAAGCAGCCTTTTATAAAACCGCGGGTTGGCCAGACGGCGCATATAACAGTGCAAGCAGCTCCTACCGCGACTTTTTCTTATGGCACAATTCCGATGATGACGCGTGGCCCAAGAACGACAGCTACGACGGGTGGTGGGGTAACACCGCGCAACCCAAACTCAATTTCGAAGATTCACCCGAACTATGCGAATATATCTTACAAGTGGCGCGCAAGTGGGTGTCGCCGCCTTACAATGCCGACGGTTGGCGGCTGGATGTAGCCGCCGACTTGGGGCGGTCGCAGGATTTTAACCATCAATTTTGGGCACGGTTCCGCACGGCAGTCAAAGAAGCTAACCCCAATGCCATCATCTTAGCGGAGCATTATGCGCATTCCGGTGCGCCCATACATTGGCTGCAAGGCGACCAATGGGATACGATCATGAACTACGAAGCCTTCATGGAGCCGCTGTCTTGGTTCCTGACCGGCGTCAACAAACACAGCGAAGAATCGCGACCGTTTCTGAAAAATAACGCGATGGCGTTCGAATGTGCACTGCGCCACCATATGGCGCAATTGCCCATCCATGCGCTGGAGACGGCCATGACGCAACTGTCCAACCACGACCATTCGCGCTTCTTGACCCGCACCAACGGCATGGTGGGGCGGCTGCACACCGTAGGCCCCCGCGCCGCCGAGCGCGATGTGAACCGCAACATCCTGTTGGAAGCCCTCGTCTTTCAAATGACATGGCCGGGCGCACCCACCGTGTACTACGGCGACGAAGCCGGCGTGATGGGCTGGACCGACCCGGACAACCGCCGCTGCTTCCCCTGGGGTGCAGAAGACCCCCTACTCATGGAAGCCCACCGCGAACTCATCGCCCTGCGCAAGCGCTTCCCCATGCTACGCCACGGCTCGGTAGCGTTCTTGTGGAACAACGGCGGCTTCATTTCCTACGCACGGTGGGATGATACGCAACGGCTCGTCGTCGCCATCAACAACGGCAACAAACCCATTGCCGTGAATATTCCGGTATGGAAAGCGGGTGCAGCCGACGGCTTCATGACGCAAATCCTATCCACGTATGACCACCAAATACACCGTCCGTCGTTGTGCCACCCGGTGACCGACGGCCATGTAATCATCACCGTACCCGCACAAGGCACGGTGATATTGGAGGGTTGAAAATGCACTGCGGAATCATGGTCAATTACCGATGCACTGCGGCGTGCCAGCACTGCCTGTACGCCTCAAGCCCCGCGTGGGAATGCGGCTATATGCCCGAAGCTGTCACGCAGGCAGCATGCCAAACCCTTCGCCAACACGGCTGCACCAGTATTCACATTGGTGGCGGCGAGCCTTTCATGGATTTTGCTGGCCTGTGCACCATCGCGCAAATCGCCCGCGACCACGGCATCACCATCGAATATGTAGAAACCAACGCCTACTGGGCTACGGACGACGCCCACATTGTTGAATGCTTGCACAAATTACAACAAGTGGGCATCGACGCGTTCTGCATTTCCAACGATGCATACCACGCAGAATTTATTGATCCCGTCCTACCCGCCCGCCTAGTCAACGTATGCCGACGGGAAGGCTTCGGCCATTTTGTATGGCAAACAAGGCTTAATGGCCTACGCTTCAATGGCCGCGCCACCCAACTCGAAGAAGCCCACTTCCCCAAAAAATCAATAGATGCTTTGTTAAAAGAAGCCGAGGTGCGCGGCGGTTGCCGCAACTTGCTTTCCACCAATCACTTTCATGTGGATATGTATGGGCGGTTTATCCCCCCCGGCTGCACAGGCATCATCCTCCCACTGGAAGAAGCGCTAAAGGGCACGCTCCACAAGCAAGCAACCGCGTACCATTCCGATTGGCGCGAGAATATCGCCGTTACCTACCCCGCTTTCATTGCACTGTACAACGGTGGTGCCGCTGCGTTGTATGCGCTGGCGCGTAAACACGGCTTCCAAGCGGATGAAAATGGTTATCCGTCGGTTTGCAATCTTTGCTTCCACATGCGCAAATTTTTGAGTGAACACCCCGGCTTTGATGAGTTGGATGAGGCGCATTACCGCCACGCACGGTGAATAATGGATTGATTGACGGCTTAATCACACCGCTATAAAATGAACACAAACAATAACAAAACGAGGTGCTTTAATGTCAGTGCAAGTTTCTACGCGAATTGATAAAGCGACAAAGACCGCATTCGACCACGTTTGCGAACGTATTGGCACTACACCTTCCAACGCATTGAGCATGTTTATTAAAAGCGTCATCAACCACAACGGCATCCCTTTTATGTTGCAATTTCCCCATGAAAAAACCCCTTCCGCCGATATGCTTGAAGCCATGGAAGATGTTCGCCTCCGCCGCAACTTGCATGGGCCTTATGACACGGTTGACGATGCCATGCGTGCTTTGTTGGAGGATTGAAATGTACAAAATCGAATTTACCAATAAAATGAAGCGCGACGTTAAGCGAATGGTCAAACGTGGAAAGAACATGACCAAGCTAGCCGCCGCGCTTCATTTATTATCAACGGGTGCAACCCTGCCACCTACATATCGTGACCACCAATTGCATGGCAAACTTAAGGAATATCGCGAATGCCACATTGAAGGCGATTGGTTACTTATTTATCAAATTATTGAAGACATACTCATATTATCCGCGGCCGGAACCGGTACCCACGCGGATTTATTTAACATGTAATTATTTATACGGATCAATCACGTCCAGCTTGCCTTCGGAGAGATATTCGATGTAGCGGCCGGTGCCTATGGCTACGCAGTTGACGGGATCTTCGGCTACGTAGGTGTTGATGCCAGTGCGTTCGGCCAGGAGCTTGTCTAAGCCGTACAACAGGCAACCGCCGCCGGTCATGAGGATACCGTAGTCGGCGATGTCGCTTACGAGTTCGGGTGGGGTGCGTTCTAGTACGCGGCATACGGCATCTACGATGGCCATGATGCACTCGTAGAGGGCTTCGTGCATTTCTTCGGAGGTTATTTCCATGGTTTTGGGCAGGCCGGTGAGGAGGTCACGGCCGCGCACGTCCATGGATACGGATTCGGTACGGTTGAAAGCGGTGCCGATGAGGATTTTCATGTCCTCGGCGGTGCGTTCGCCGATGAGCAGGTTGTTGCGGCGGCGCATGTGGCGGATGATGGCTTCATCGAAGTGGTTACCCGCTACCTTGATAGAGTTTTTTTCTACCGTGCCGCCTAGGGAGATAACGGCTACGTCGGTGGTGCCGCCGCCGATGTCTACCACCATGGTGCCGCGCGGTGCGGCAATGTCAATGCCCGCACCAATGGCCGCGGCGATGGGCTCTTCGATTACATATACTTGGCGGGCACCGGCTTGACGAGCGGCTTCTTCTACGGCGCGGCGCTCTACTTCGGTGACGTTGGACGGCACACAAATGGCAATGCGCGGCTTGCGGAACAAGGGGCGGCCAATGGCTTTGGCGATGAAGTACTTGAGCATTTTTTCCGTGTAGTGGTAGTCGGAAATCACGCCTTCACGCATGGGTTGCAAGGCTACGATGTTGCCCGGTGTGCGGCCCAACATGCTGCGCGCTTCTTCGCCCACAGCCAAGATGGTATCCGTTTCTTTGTTGACGGCGATAACGCTGGGTTCCTTTAAGATCGGCCCTTTGCCACGGATGTAGACGATGATGGTGGCCGTGCCTAGGTCGATGCCGATGTCTGTTTTAAACATAAACGCTCCTTTGCTGCACAGGTGGAAGGGGCTATTTTTTATTCCATTTTTTGTTCCACTTCTTCTCTAATGAAACGGACGCTGCAATATTTTTGGCATGTTCGGAGCTGCGTTCCAAGTCGTTGATCATGTCGGTAAAGAGGACGCCGCTTTCGGGTTGGCAGGTGCCGGTTTTTAGGCGTTCGATGTGGTTTTCTATGAGATTTTCGGCCAGGAAGCGGATTTTTTTGGATTCGGCTTTGATATCGTCGGTTTTTTTCTTGTCTTGTGTTTCGTACACGCGCAGGGATTTGTGGGTGTTGGCGATGACTTTTTCTGCCAAGGCTTTTAATTCGGCTTGGGCGGCTTCGGAGAATTGCAAGCCGTTGTTGTTCATGTCTTTTGCGTAGTCGGCAATGTTGGCGGCGTGGTCGCCGATGCGCTCGATATCGGCCAAGATGATGAACATCTTACCAATTTGCTTGGCCTCGGTGGGGTTGAGCCGCATGGCGTTGATGGACACCAACTTGGCAGCGATTTTGTGGTTGAGGAAGTCGATGATCTTCTCGTTGTTTCGTACTTGTTTGGATTTTTCGTCGTTGTTTTCAAAGAAGGCCTCAATGGCCAAAGCGAAGTTTTCGTTGGCGATGGTACCCATGCGGCACAACTCGAGCTGGGCGTTGGGTACGGCAATGGAAGGCTTGGTGTTAAGGGGCGAATCGAGGTACATCAGGCGCTTTTCGTGTGATGCCGCTTGATTTTGTTCGTTGATGGGAACGATTTTCTCCATCAGCTTGGCGATGTATGAGATAAACGGCAACAACAAAAACATAGTGGCAAAGTTGTATAACATATGGAACATGGCTGCCTGCCGCGCAGGCTCGTACCATGTATCCGTAAACCAACCCAAAATCGCCGGGAACAATAAAATCACGGTACCGAATACCGACGACCCAATGACATCATACATAATATGAAACAACGCCGCCCGCTTGGACTCGCGATTGGCGGGTATAGACGCAATCACCGTAGTAAAGCTCGTGCCGATATTCACGCCCAACAGGATAAAAGCTGTTGTTGTAAACGGAATTGGTACGCCGCTGAGCAGCAACGCAACCAAAATCCCCGTAGTAGCTGTCGAACTTTGAATAATGGCCGTAAAAACCATACCCGCCAGCAACGCCAGCAACGGATTGGTAAAATTGACCAAGAAATTGACAAAGGCTTCATTATCGCGCAACGCACGCATGGGTCCGCCCATGACGGTCACACCAAAAAACAACACGCCAAAACCCAGCACAATATAACCAATATTCTTCACCCGGCGCGTCCGGCCAAAGATATAAATAATCGCACCGATAAAAATCATAATCGGTGCGATATCGCTAACCCCAAAAGCAATCAATTGTGCGCTAAAAGTCGTACCCACATTGGCACCCATAATAATGCCAATCGATTGGAACAAATTGAGCATGCCCGAATTAACAAAACTGACGGTCATAATCGTAACTGCCGTAGAAGAATTTATCGTAATGGTAGCCACAATGCCCACAATCACCGCCAAAAAGCGGTTGGACGTAGCCTTGCGCAATATCCCCTGCATTTTATCGCCCGCGGCTTGCTCTAACCCGCCGGACATGATCTTCATGCCAAACAGAAACAGCCCCAAGCCACCCAATACCATAAATATATCTTGCCAACCTAACATGCATTCACGCCCATTTTGTAAAAATTTGTCGCAATTCCCACAATAACATATGCAAAGGTGGTTCGCAATTGTTGCGGCGGGGTTGCGTTGCGGGCAGGGGATTGGGAAAACGCGGCTGTGCGGTTTTTGGTGGTTTGCGATGCGTGCGCGCTTAGTGCTTGCGTTAGTCAACTTTTTGAATCCTTGCGCGGGGCTGGTATAGCGCTTGCAACTGACGTTGCAAGGAGTCAAAAAGTTGACTAACGCAAGCACTAAGCGCGCACGCATCGCAAACCACCAAAAACCGCAAGGCCGCTTATTTCCCAATCCCCTGCCCGCACGCACGCCAAAACATGGCAAACCTAGTGCGTAAGGGATAGGATTTACTGATTGTAGTTTGATATGCGTGCGATAATTTTCAGTTGGTCACGGAGCGTGACATACTGAAATTGCTGAAGCCACTTGCGGGCACTTATTTGTTGCGCAACGCGGTTGCGCTTCAAATGGCGTTTTTCCTACTTTACTTGGATATGCCGGCGGCTTCAGTTTATTAGCGGGACTAATAGACTGGCTGCACTAGACCCAACCCACTTGCATTAATTTACTAAGTTTTTCTTATGCGAAGCGCGGTGGATAACGCGGGCGTGACAAAGCTGTAAAAACCGCACTCGCGCAATAGCAATCGCCTGCATCCCCGCGCGGGCTGTGCCCGCTTTCTTGCGTTGCATGAAAAAAAGAGATATATTAATATGATACAAGTCGTGTAACTAGGAGGATTTCCCATGACAAACGCAAAAATCATCAATAATGGACAAGCCGTTAATGCCATGAAAGCGGTTATTAATAATGTAGAGAAGGTCATCGTGGGCAAGCGTTATGCGATTGAGTTGGTGATGACTACGTTGGCTTGCCGCGGTCATGTATTGATTGAGGACGTGCCAGGGGTGGGCAAGACGAGTTTGGTGGGTGCGCTGGCCAAGTCGGTGGACGGGTCATTTAAGCGGATACAGTTTACGCCGGATATTATGCCTTCGGACATTACGGGTTATTCGGCTTTTTCGCCCAAGACGGGTGAGTTTGAATATCGTGCGGGCGCGGTGATGAGCCAGTTTGTGTTGGCGGACGAAATTAATCGGACTTCACCCAAGACGCAATCGAGCTTGCTTGAGGTTATGGAAGAAAACACCGTTACCGTGGACGGCGAAACGTATGAAGTACCACAACCGTTTATCGTGCTTGCTACGCAAAATCCGGTCGAATACTTGGGCACCTATGCGTTACCCGAAGCACAACTTGACCGCTTTTTTATGAAAATTTCGCTGGGATATCCGGATGATAAAGAGGAAGCGAAGATGCTGGATCGCTTCAAAGGCCGCAGCCCGCTGGCTACATTGCAACCCGTAGCTACAGGCGAGGACATTGTAGCCATCCAAGGATTGGTGGAAGCAATACATGTAGATGCTTCAATTAACGATTATATCGTCAGCATCACGCGGTATACGCGCAACCACGGCGATGTACAGCTGGGCGCCAGCCCCCGTGCGGGCTTGTGCTTGTACAAAGCCGCGCAGGCGTGGGCCATGTACAACGGCCGTGACTATGTCATCCCCGACGATGTGATCCGCATGGCACCGCATGTACTGCCGCACCGCGTACTTATGCGGCAGGAAGCCGCCGTCAAAAAGACCCGCGTCACCGACATTATCAACCAAGCGTTGAGTGAGGCCACCGGAGCCATACGGTAATGCGGCGCAACCGCATCTTATACTTATTATTGCTGGCCATTACCGGCGCAGTTGCTTATGTTTACGGCGAGCGGCTGCTTTACGTTGCGCTGGCGGTACTGGTGATTATGCCGGTGGCGTCGCTGGTATTAACCTTCATTTTGTTGTATGTACTGCGCGTGGAACAAACCCTGCCACAAGCCGTGGTCAAGGGCGAACGCGCATTGATTCGATTACACTTGCGCAATGTCTCCCCCGCGTTTTTCGGCAGCATCGCATGCAATTTCCACACCGACGACTTCGCGCTGGAAATGGAAGAAGCCATCACCATGTGGCTGCGCGCCCCCAGCGAAATGCAAAATTTTGATGACCGCTACCGCGGTGTCAAGCAAGAAATCCCCTTCAGCGTCAAGTATCGCGGGCAATTTAACGTGGGGCTCAAGTCCATCCGCGCCACGGACTTGCTGGGGCTCTTCCGCCTAACGCGCCGCATGAACCGCAAAAAGGATTTGCTGGTATTGCCGCGCGTCATCGCATTGGATTCACTGCCGCTGGCCACGCATTTGCTCACGCAAGCCCATTCCCGCTTCGATATCAAGGACGAGGACTACACCACCATTTCCGACATCCGCCCCTACTTGCAAACCGACTCCATCAAGCGCGTACACTGGAAGCTCACCGCCAAACGCAACGAATGGCTCGTCAAAAATTTCCAATCCAACGCGCTCAACAAAGTGACCATGCTGCTAGACACGCGCCGGCTGCCCATCGGCTACCGCGAGCAAATAGTGCTGGAGGACAGCATTTTGGAAATGGCCTTGGGTGTGGCGCGTTTTTGCCTGTACCGAGGCATGCCCGTGGAGCTAACCGTGGGCGAAGGCGCAACCGTAGCATGCCACAACCCCGCTTCATTCGAGACGATTTACCACTTGGCCGCGCAAATAGAATTTAACCCGCAGCCCACGTATACGCCGCTGTCTATGATTGCGCACTGCTTAAACGACGCCAGCGGTTATTTGAACGCCATGATCTTCACCACGCGGCTGGACGGCGAACTCTATGAACGCCTGCTCAACGGCAAAAACAACGGCCACTACTTAGCCATCTACTACTTCCCCACCGTCATCAAAGACGCCGATTCAGAAGAAATCTTCCGTATGTTGGAAGACAGCGGCGCACCTATATTCCGCGTAGAAGACGACATGTACGCGGAAGCAGAGGAGGACAATGATGCGGCATAAAGACGAGTATTTGTTCCTGTTCGGTGTGGGTGGTGCGTATTTGTTTGCCGTTGTCCGCGTAATCATTTCCGCCACGGTCATCCCGTTCACCAATACACGGTTGTATTTAATGGGTTTGCTTGCGCTGTTGATTTTCACGGCCATTTTATTCAACCGCATCACACGCTATGTATCGTTGGGCGTTTTGGTGTTGGCAGCGGCATTTGTCCTGTTGCAAACCGAACTGCGCGAGCGGCTGTTTTACCACATTGACGATGTGATAAGCATGACCACGGGCAACCGCCCCTTTCAGCCAGAGTTGGGCACGACATTGTTGTGGGCCGTTGTGCTGGGGTTGGGCTTTGTGACCGTGGTATTTACGTTGTACCGGTTTAGCTTCATGCTGCTGGCAACGGCGGGTTTAGCCATTTTTACGGTCAGTTGGCTGTCCACGCATGTGCGTGATTCGACAGCCTTTTTTGTATTCATTTTCGCGTTCTTGCTCATTTTTGTGCGCAAGATGACGGGACGCATTGCTACGGCAGGCATGGCCGCGCCGCTGGCCCTCATCGTCATCATCATCGCCAATTTGAACGTACCCCTCGAAAGCGACGCCTTCGAACGCCGCACCTTCCGCGACGCGCTGGAAGGTCGCTTCGTAGCCATCGAGGATTTCTTCTTCGAATTGTTCAATCCCATGTACTTCTCCTTCGCGCAGACGGGCTTCTCTGGGCAAGGCGGGCGGCTGGGTGGCCCCATAGACCCCAACAATGCCCGCATCATGGAAGTCTCTGGCCCGGGCATGCTGTATCTAAGCGGTGCCACACACAATTACTTCACCGGCTACGCATGGCGCAACACCTTGCAAGACGGCGACATTGATCACCACGGCTTGCAACCCGGCCACTTCGAAATGCTGGAGCAAGCCGCGGCGCTTATATACGGCACACGCTTTGTGCGCGAAACAAGCACATTAACCGCAGGGATACTGCGCGATCAATTCGCAGATGAGTTTGCGTATCACTTAAATCCGCTTCATTTTTCAACAGCGCAAGCATGGGTGGATCACGTTTTTCTCCCATTTGGCCGCATTTATGTACGGGATATTTTCCCCGGGCAACGCATGTACATCCCCTATCCCCTACCGGATGTCATTGATATAAGAATCACCCCGCGTTTGTTGGACGGGGAATGGATCTTCTTCGACGCGTTTACATTAACCGGCGCATATCTTGAGTACGACGAAGGCGAATTTGATCACACGCAGGCACTACTCATTCCTTATATTCTTCATGACGATTACCGCGCATGGTCTGATTTATGGAGGGCGTCCAACCCCCATCAATCATTTATCCCCCGCCCCAACCAACACGGCAGCATCGTTTACTATGTAAACATTTATTTGCCGCTCGAAACGGCATCCATTGCCTTGGGCCGCAACCGCACGGGCACGATCTTCCGCCCGATATCCACCATGCGCACGTGGTTTGATCCCACGGTTTTCGATTATGGACCGGCGCTAACCGCCAACGCCATGGGTGATATAAGCACACCTGGTTTCATGCGGCGCGGTACGGTATACCACCACCAATTCCTGCACATTAACCCCAATTTAAACTTTGTGGTCGATATTTTGCATGATTCCCATGCGGGGTTGTATGCCGCACGCGCGGAAACATTGCATATGCATCCCCCCACCGCGCGGCGGCCATCGTTGGCTTCCGATGCACAGTCTGCGACATCAACGCCATTAACGGCCATGGAAGAACTTCTTGCAACCTTTATGGCGCGCGGTACCCCAAGCTTCAACTACGTATTCCCCGTCGCTGCGGCAGATCAATTAAACGCACTGGTGCATAATTTTTCTGCTTATAGTTTGGCCGACTACGCCAACAGCGTCCGCACACACTTCTTACAAGTGCCCGACATCACACCACAGCGTGTACATGATTTGACCCACAATATCATAAGATATGAAACAACCGACTTCGGCCGCGTCATGGCCATCCGCGACTTCCTCGTCCGCAGCTTCCCCTACACGTTAAACCCCGCGCACGTGCCGCCGGGCGTGTGCTTCGTAGACTTCTTCCTGTTCGAAGGGCAAGAAGGTTACTGCACGTACTTTGCATCGGCGATGGCATTAATGTCACGCATTGCCGGCGTACCCGCGCGTTATGCAGAGGGATTCGTGGTAGCGGGGCAATCCCGCCACGAACACAACGTCACACAAGTAACCAACCGCATGGCACACGCCTGGGTCGAAGTCTACTTCGAAGGATTCGGCTGGTTAACCGTAGAAGCTACCCCCCCTTACGCCGCCAGTCTAGCCGCTACAGGTGACGCACCCCCCATCGGCGGCGGCACAAGCGGCGGCTGGTGGGGTTGGGAAGAACCGGATTGGAACCTGTATGCAGACTTCTGGCCCGAAGGCGGCGGTGGCGGCGGCGGCATAACCACCCCACCCCCCATTGTAGAAGCCACCCCCCGCTCTTTGTTTTTCTATCTCCTACTCTTCGCCCTACTCATCCTAGCCCTAATCCTTTTAATCATCGCCGCCGTCCTGCTAGCAGGCCGCTTCCGCACCCGCCTAGCCCTGCGCCGCCTATCCAAGTTAGACCGCAACCAACAAACCCAAGCATATTTCAAAGGCATCCTTAGCATCAGCGAATATTATCACTTGCAACTAACGCAAGGCGAAACCACCCTAATGTACAGCAACCGCGCCGGCAAGCGCTTCGCTTTCCAAAGCGACGCCATCTTCCTGCGCGACCTAATCGCCCTATACAACCGCGCCCGCTACAGCAACCACCCCATCACCCCCAAAGAGGCCACCCTAATGCAAACCAGTTACCAAGACATGTTAGACCTACTGCGCGCCATGCGCATCAAGCCGCATTTCTTATATTTGCGGCATGTAAAAAAGATAGGCGCTCTGCACATTTAAACGACTCATACTAAGTATCCGCGCTATGTTTCGCGCAATTTCGTGTATAATTTGGAACTATTGACAAAAACTTACGTTATGATTTGTAACAAAGAATATATGAAGTTGTGAAAAAATTGCGCAAGCGCAATTTGCCACGCAGAAAAACTGCGAACTTCCGCAGTTTTACTGCTAGTATGGGGGGGTATTCCCACTGGAAAAGGAACTCGTATTCGACCTACGCAACGTGCGCAAGGTTTACAAAATGGGCGAGGAACGCATCATCGCCCTAGAGGATATCTCCGTCACCTTCGAAAAAGGTAAAATTTACTGCCTGCTCGGCACATCCGGGTCGGGTAAGTCTACGTTGCTCAATATGCTGGCGGGGTTGGAAAAACCCACACGCGGCTCCATCTTATTCATGGGCAAACCCCTGGAAAAATTGAACGAAACACAACTGGCCCTGTACCGGCAACGGTATGTGGGCTTTGTTTTTCAATCCTACAATTTACTACCCACGCTCACCGCGTTGGAAAACGTGACGCTGCCGCTCACCTTCCGCAAAATCAAACGCAAAGAACGCGTGCGCAGCGCCAAAGTCATGCTAAAAGCCGTGGGGTTGGGCAACCGATGGAAGCACAAACCCAGCGAACTATCCGGCGGACAGCAACAGCGCGTCAGCATCGCGCGCGCGTTCATCAACGACCCGCAAGTCGTCTTCGCCGATGAACCCACCGGCAACTTAGACACCCGCACCACCTACGAAATGATGGATCTTATCATCGGCATCGCCCGCCAACGTAATCAAACGTTAATCATCGTCACCCACGACAACGAAATTGCCCAATATACCGACCAAATCATCAAAATTAAAGACGGCGCCATTGAATCCATCACTGAAAACAAAGCCATCATGTCCAGCGCGGAGGTTATACAAGACGCGGAATCAACACCCGCTCCCAAAACCCCTTCAGCGCCCCCCAATAAAAACACACAACAACTCGAACCAGAAAACGGAGAACTTTCAGCCCTCGTCAGCTCCACGCTCTCCCTTTAAAACACTTGATCAAAAACCGAACAAGAAGACGGAGGAATGAAACATGAAGAAAAGAACAGGAAGCAAAAAAATGTCCGTATTGGCCGCATGGCTGCTGGCATTAGTCGTAGTGGCAGGACTCGTGCCTCCGATGCCGGTAGCCGCAAGCAGCCCCAATTTAAGCATTGGCGGTTTGACCCGCACAGAAATGGTGACACTCGGCGAAAACACCGTTTCATCCTCGATTAACCTAACGTTAACCAACAATGCACCGGCCGCCGCCATCATCACCAACGTGCAGATTACAGCCACCCCTTCATCGGGGCTTACCTTGGATGTCAGCAACCCCATATCGGGGGGCACGATTGTGGCAGGAACGCCGGGTTCGGTTTCAATTCCCGTTACCGCGTCAGGCTTGCGCACAACACCGGGTACGGACACCTTCACCGTTGATTTATCCGTTTCGTATTCCGTAGGTGGTGTTGCACAAACGCCATTTTCTGTGACCGCTACGTTGCACGTCAATGTCACAGAACCCGCCGTTCTCCCCCCACCCGATGGCACGGATTTGCACGTCAATATTCCTAGCATACAAATAGCCATGATGGCCGGGGCGGTTGATGTTGCTTCCGATACCTTCCGCGTAATCGTAACCAACCCCACCGGACAAGCAATCAGTGGCGTTACGATTGAGGCAGTGCCTTCGCCGGGTATTATTGTTAACGACCAACTGATACGCAGCGGTATCACCATACCCGCAGGCGGCGAACATACGGAAACTTTTTCTGTAACCGTTGTAGGCATTACACAGTCGACCGCATTTCCTGTGGCGTTCCGCATATCTTGCCCAGCGGGTGCGATTAATGCGACAGCATCGTTTGTTGTCACGGTCGTCGCAGGCCCTCCCCAACCCACTACCCCCATACCCACCACAACACCCGCGCCTCCCCCTATTGCCGGGCCCAGCCTACATTTACTTTCCCCGCAAATCATCACGTTGGCACCGGGCGAAGTCCACGATGTGCAAGTGACCCTACGCAACAACGGCGGCAGCTCCGCGTTGGATGTATTGACCACGATTTTGGGTGGTGGCGCAGCACCTTTCACGGTGCAGATTGTTGATGGACTGCGCATTAACTCCATACCTTCCAATCAAGAGCGTACACTTACGCTGCGCATTTCTGTGGATGCGGATGCGACCCCCGGCCCCAACCACCATACGGTCAACTTGTCGCACGCGTTCCGCACGCCTGGGCAGGACAACACGACCAATACTACACAATTTTCCATCCGGATTGGCGGCGCGGCGGTGGCACATGCCCCGCGTATCCAGTTGGGCAACTTCAACGGATTGGCTACTGCCATAACCCCTGGTCAAACTTTTACCGTTACGGCCGAAGTGACCAATGCGGGACAAGGCGTGGCACATGATGTGCAGATTACCTTCCCGTCGCTGCCCTCGAATATTATTTTGACCAGTAATTTGAACGACGCGTTGATTGCCACGCTCAATCCGGGGCAAACGCGCACGTTGACTTTTGCCTTCCAAGTATCGGGCGCGGCCAGCGCAGGTACGTTAAATTTAGATTTCCGCGCCGCGTTTAACGACGAGAACGGCCGCCCGCAAGAAGCCGTTACCACCACGCGCTTTGTGAATATCGCATCCACAGATGTACATGACGGCGATTTACAATTCCAAAGCATTACCGCACCCAGCGGACGCTTTGCACCGGGGCGCACGGCCAATTTCTCGGTGGTATTGCACAACAGCGGCACGACTACGCTTACCAACATTGCTGTCACCGCTACGCCACCCAGCGGCATTAACCCCATGACGCAAACCACGCATATTGTGCCGTCACTTGCGCCGGGTGCAACCCAAACGATCACTTTCGGATTTACACCCGGACAACATGCGGGGAACCATACGCACACGATCCGCTTTGACGCAGACTTCCGCGTCAACGGGCAAGCCGCGCAAATCAACCAATTCGCCGCGCTTAATGTAACCAACCCTGACGCCGGTGACGAACCCCCCGCCGACATGCTTCGCCGCCCCTGGATTGTTATTGACGACTTTTTCACCGACCCGCCGCTGATTGTACGTGCGGGGCAGGACTTTACCTTAACCATGACCTTCCGCAACACCAGCGAAATTGATCCGATTTACAACGCACGCATCGTGCTTACGCCCATTGGCGGCGGCACAGGCCCAGCCGCCAGCGACGTGGTATTTATCCCCACGGGCGGCTCCAGCAATACGATTTTTATCGACCATATCCCCGCAGGCGCAACCGTCACAAAGGAAATGCATTTCTTTACCGTCGGCGACGCGATGCCGCGTTCATATACCGTGCGCGTGGATATGAGCTACCAAGCACCGGGCTTTGCACAGCCTCTGACGGACGATGTGAATATTTCCATCCGCGTGTCGCAATTTACCCGATTGGAAACGCAGCCCGTAACCATTTGGATACCGCCAACCGCATCGGTAGGTGACCCCATTTTTGTAGAATTCCAACCCGTTAACACCGGTCGCGTAGACATCAACGGTTTGCGTATCCGCATCGAAGAAAACAACATGGATCCGGATCTCCGTGCCATTGATGCATCGCAATTCGATGACTTTATCGGCGCGTTGCAACCCAACCGCTGGTTGATGTACCGCGGTATGTTCGTACCGCTGGTGCCCGGTCCGCTTAATTTCGATATCATCTTGTACGGCGAAGACCCCGCCAACGACCCCGTCGAACACCGCATCCCGTTTGAAATGTATATCTTTGACCCATTTGGCGGCGGCGGTAGCGGTTGGGATGATCCTTGGATGAACGAGCCCTGGGATCCCGGATTTAACCCCGGATGGCCCGGCGACGATTTTATTGACTCTTGCCATTGGTGTGCCGGTTGGGATCCGTACTGCGAATGGTGCAGCGACCCCGAACCGGAAGATGAACCCGGTTTGTGGCGGCGTTTTTGGCGCTGGTGGATTACCCCCATCGGCGGACATGCCGGTGTGCGCCGCAACAACGGAAATAACGGCAACGATGACATCAATGACCCGCGGGGCATGCCCCAATTCAGAGGCAAATATATAGATGATAATGCCGACAGCAGCGGCTTTGCGCTGTTGGGTGGTGTTGTTAGCGAGGTAGTTGTGATTTCGCCCGGGGGTGGCGGCGGCGGTATGGTGGTGGGACGCCCCCAACCCATGCCCCCCGGCGGCGGCCCCCAACCCCCCGGTGGTGAAAACTGGGGCGATGATTATTGGGGCGATACCGAAGAAGAAACCGATGGCTTTTTTATCGGATTGTGGAATTTTGTTCGCATGCCGGTTTTCTTATTCCCGTTCGGTATTGCGGTGGGCGTAGGCATAACGCTTTTGGTGAAAAAGGTGAAAGCGAACCGCGACGCGGAGATGGATTTCGATGAGTAACTGGGATGTTTTGGTCATGTGCTTGCGCAATATGTTTAAGCGCAAGCTACGTACTTTCTTGACCGTATTGGGCGTTATGGTAGGCACGGCGGCGATTGTATTGATGATATCGCTGGGTTTGGCCACCGAGGCGCACCACCAACGCCAGATGGAAGATGCCGAAAATGACATGACCTTAATTGACGTGCACATGACTTGGCCCGAGGGCACCACGTGGGATCAAATGGGCAACCCCATTTTTCCCGAAGGCACGCCTTTGTTGAACGATGCCATGGTGGATCGGATTACTTCGTTGCAAGGCGTGCATTTTGCCAGCCCGCGCATGTCGGGCACGGTTTTCTTGCGAGCTGACCCGTATTATATGGAATCTTGGAACGTCGTAGGCATCCGCGCAGAAGCCATGCCCTTCATGGGATTGCCCATTGCGGAAGGCCGTGTATTGCAAGAAGGCGATACCTTTGCCGTCGTTTTTGGCGCGACTGCGGAGCATGCCTTTGAATTGTTGGGCTCTACGTGGGAGACCCGCGCCGACCGTCAATGGGGTTGGCAATGGCAAGGACAAGAAATCCCCACTTTTGTGGATGTGATGAATACCAACATGCGCTTGTCCTTTGACCGCCGATTTGTGGCGGCCACCGATGGCGAGCAAATGGAGTTAACTGGCGGTATCCGACCCATACCTTCGTACAACATAGAAGTAGTAGGCTTGTTGGCACCGCACGAGCAATGGGGAGCCGATCGCCAAATTTTCATGGATATCGAAGTCCTTTTATACTTGCAAAACGAACGCCTGCGTGCCGAACGCGAAGTGCAGGACGATTGGCAGTGGCTCATCTCTCCCATTCGTGAGCGGCCGCAAGAATTATTTAACCATGTGATGGTACGCGCCACCGATGTATCGCAAACCTCCCGCGTGGCACGCGAAATTGAAGAACTTGGTTTCCATACTAGCTACGCCGGGCAGTGGCTTAACATGATGCTGGAAGGCCAACGTCAGCAGCAACAATTGTTGGCCGCCATTGGTGCCATCTCCCTCATCATCGCCGCCATTGGCATTGCCAACACCATGATCATGGCCGTGTACGAACGCACGCGCGAAATCGGCATCATGAAAGTCATCGGCGCAGCCATCAAGGACATCCGTCGCTTGTTCTTATTAGAATCGGCCATGATTGGTTTCTTTGGCGGGTTGTTTGGGGTGGGGTTGTCGCTCATTGGTTCTTATGTGATGAATAACTTTGATGTGCCCTTCCTACAAGGCACACCCATGCCCGAATGGATGGGCGTGACCGAGGTCATTGACCCGTCGCTGGTAACGCCGTGGTTGTGTGGCGTGGCGTTGCTGTTTGCTGCGGTGATCGGGCTGGTGAGCGGGTACTTTCCGGCACGGCGAGCGACAAAGTTGTCGGCTTTGGCGGCGATACGGAGTGAGTAGTCGGAGCGATTAGTATGTACTGAAATGTTGCGATATGATTACAAAAAGTGTACCATGCGAATGGTGCGCTTTTTTTGTTGGTGGAGCGGGTTTTTAAGGTCAAAAGATTAAAAGATTAAGACCCTGGGCGCTGCCAAATAAGGCTTTAGCCGGCACCCAGACCCGCGAGGAGCGCAGCCCCTCGACCCGCTTTGGCTTCGCCGATGCTGGTTCGTGTGATTACGAAATTTTTTGCTGTAAAACCGCGCTTTGCGCGGTTTTGAACTAAATATTGGATGTGATTTTGTGCGGATTATTTTGGCTTCGGGGTCGCCTAGGCGGCGGCAGTTGTTGGCGCAAGTGGGATTGGAATTTGATGTGGTGGTTAGTGATGCGGATGAGACGATTGAGGGACATCCGCATGACCAAGTGGCGGCTTTGGCGCGGCGCAAGGCAGAGGCTACGCGGGATTTGCTGTTGTCGCGGGGTAGCGGTTACGGTGGAGATGCGGTAACTGGTGGCAATGCAGTGGCTAGCGGCGGCGCGGCGATTGGTGGCAGCTTGGTGGCGGATACACTCATCGTTGCGGCGGATACATTGGTTGCGGTCGAAAACGGCGGCGTGCATAGCGTATTGGGCAAACCGGCCGATGCGCATGAAGCTTATGCCATGTTATCTGCGTTGCAAGGGCGCAAGCATACGGTGTATACGGGGGTGGCGATTTTGCGCACGCAAAGCGTGGACGGTCAAGTAGGATTGCATCCTTGTGACGAAACATTATCATCGTTTGTCGAATCCACGGACGTTTATTTCCGCACGTTGAGTGATGCGGCTATTCGCGCTTATATTGCCACGGGTGAACCTTTTGACAAGGCGGGCGCTTATGGCATTCAAGAGAAGGGCGCGTTGTTGGTTGAACGTGTGGAGGGGGATTTTTACACGGTTATGGGGTTGCCGATTGCGCGGTTGTGCGTGGCGTTGGAGAAGATGGGGGTGGCCGTGTGGGGCGCGTAAGATGCATGAAAAGCATGACTGTCACTTTTGCGGTGGCGTTCATGCTTTTTTTATTAACGGCTTGCGGACGTGATGATGCTGAGCTATATGAAGCGGCGGGATTGTATTTAAACATCGGCACGTCGGTTTCGCTTTTTTCGCCTGCGCCGGTGCCAGAGGCGTTTTCCCGGTTGTTGACGTCGGATGATTCGGATGCATTGTTTGGGATGTTATCGCGCGATTTTAACGGTCACGCATTTTTCATGCCGGACGGTACGGCTTATTGGGTGAGCGCTACGTGTACGGACGGAGTGCGCGTGGGCATTGGCGGTTACGGATTAATGACCCACATAAACGCAGATTTCCCCACCGTTGTATCGGATATCGATGGAACGGCGGTGCGGGCATATGCCGTCGGTACGGCGCTGTACGCATTTTTTCGCGTGGCAGATACCCCGGTGGTGGTGAATACCTCGCATTGGATTTTGGACGAAGGCAAGGCGCATTTGTTGTGGTTGGTGCAGCAATTTATTGCACATCCGCCAGATTTAAGCTTATTGGATATAAACGCACCATGATTTACGGCGTGGGTACGGACATTGCCAAAATATCCCGCTTCGCACAGATGACCCCGCATTTTGTGGCGCGGGTGTTTACCGATGGCGAGCGGAATTATTTGCACAACAAAACAGGCGAAGGGTTGGCTTCATCGGCAGCGGGGTTGTTCGCCGCCAAGGAAGCTGTAGCCAAAGCATTAGGCACCGGCTTCCATGGATTTTGGCCGGTAGATATTGAAATTTGGCACGACAACAATGGCGCGCCACGCGTGCGGTTGCACAACGGCGCGGCGAAAATTGCAAAAAAAATCACGCGGGTGCGTAATCGCGTGAAGGTGCAGGTTAGTATTTCTCACACAGCGGACGACGCGGTGGCGTTTGCGGTTTTGTCTGCGCGGTAAAGACGAAGGGAGCCAATCGGCGTGAAACACCGGTTTTTTTATTCCGCTTTTGCATCCTTGGCCATAATGATTGCGGGGTTATGCATTGGGCAATTCAACGCACAAGCCCGCGAGGTGGAAATCGAGTTGTTTGTGGAGCCACAATGGACGTTTGATGCGGTTTTTGACTTCCATGGCGGGTTGGCGGCGGTGGAATATTTTACCGCAATATGGGGCGGATATCATGATTTGGGGTACATCGGCTTAGACGGCGATTTTGTTATCCCGCCGGTGTATCGTCATGCGTTTACGTTTTATGCGTATCGTGGTGCGCCGCATTTTGTTTATGGCACGGCGGGTATTATGTCACGCGAGGACGGCGGGGTGGCCTTTTTTAATGCGCGGGGCGAACGGTTGACGGACTTCATCTTTACCGATGCGCGAAATTTCTCTGATGGCTTGGCGGCTACGCGCATTGGCCGCGATGGGTGGGAATTTGATGAGGATGAACAGGAGCCGCCCGCACCGCAGTGGGGTTTTGTAGATGTATACGGAAACATCGCAATTCCTTTCGAATTTGATTATGTAGCAGATTTTTCAGAAGGATTGGCGGCCGTGTTGCGCGGCAATTATTTTGGGTTTATCAATACCGCAGGTGAGCTTGTGATTCCGTTTGATTTTATGGTCACGCGTTCCCCTTTTATGGAAGAACCCTATTTGCCGTATTTTCTGGATGGGCGGGCAATTATCACGTATTCTACGTCCGGCACTGTCGCTTGGCACGGAGATGAAGACACAACCTCCACCAGCATCATCGATACCAACGGCAATATTATCATGTCGTTTTCTACTGGTTGGGTCATGCCGTTCACACACGATCGAATTATTGTAAGAAATAACCAAGAATCTATTATCATGGACGCGTCGGGGAATGTCTTGGCGCGTTTTGAATGGCCGGAAATGTTATCCCCACCGCGCCGGGGTTATGAACTGGCGACGTATACAATAAGGGTCGGCCATGAAATAAGGCAGGGATTTGTAAACACCGACGGCGACGTTGTGATTGCACCCCAATTTAACAGCGTCAATCCCTTCTCAGAGGGCTTGGCAGCGGTGCGGGATGACCATCACCGTTGGGGATTTATTAACGAGCGAGGCGATTTAATCATACCGCATGCCTTTGATGATGTTCGCGATTTTTCCGAAGGTTTCGCGGCGGTGATGCAGTTGGTTGATGGTCATGCGTTGTGGGGATACGTAGATACCGAAGGCAATATCGCCGTGCCATTGGTTTTTCATCACGCGCGAGACTTTTCCGAAGGGTTGGCATGGGTAGGCATGCCCAACCCCCGCTACGACTAGATTCAACGCGACGCGGATGGTTTTGCACTGGGTGCCACGGAATGGGGGTTGTTACGCATCGTAGCATACGGCACTGGCACGGGATTGCCGTTGCCCGCACCGCCTGATTTTAATGCACCGGATGCAAATGACGAACCTCCTGCCGAACCCGAAACCACTCCCGTTGCAACCACACCCGCACCCATAACAACCACGCCCTACCCCACCGCCGACATTCCATACGAACCCACCCCACCTAACCGCCGTTTGATTATTTTGTTTATCGCAATACCCGTCGCACTTGCAATTTTGGCAACCAGCATTTGGCGATACCGTGCAAAAAATAAATTAAAATAAGAAAGGTGTTGATCATGAGTGATTTTAGCGCAGGTGTATTCACGCTGGATGCATTTGAGCAATTTTCTTTTGTATCGCATGATTACATGTCGTTTGGAAATGACGATCGATTCGTTTTGTTAAATTCATGATTCAGCTCATCTTTGAAATCGGCATATTGGAATTGGCAACCGCGTTCTTTATGTTGGTGAATATTATTGCGTTTATTTTATTTTTTACCGGCACATGGCGCACGAGCTGGCTTGTCTTTTTTGCGCTGGCGAGCGGCGGATTGGGGGCTTGTGTGGGCATTTGCGTGGCCAAAACTAAGCGCAAAGTTACAACGCGGCCGCTCAAGGTTGTCGCGTTGGTCGGACTGCTGGTCACGGTCATCCCCGCCATACATATCATCCACGCGTACACGCTGGACAGAAGCATTCGTTATGTAGAAATCGACTTCCACGACGCCCATTGGCCGGCAGAATTGGACGGCTACCGTATCGCGTTTATCACGGATTTGCATGGCATACCGGACGCGTCCATGCGTGCGGTGGCGGATGAATTAAATGCGCGAGGCATTGATTTACTGCTGCTGGGTGGAGATTTTTCCATGCGGGGCGACCATTATTTGGGTACGCTGCGGGAGATTTCGCGCGTTGATGCCACCGATGGAATTTTTGGCGTGGATGGCAATCACGATGTACATCGGCGGTTATTCCCCGCAATGCATCAGTACGGAATACGCCCGCTAGATAATAAGGGCGTATTGATACGCAATGGGTTCTTCTTGGCGGGGGTGCAGGATTTGTGGCACCGCAACCCCAACATTGCGCGGGCAACACAGGGCGCGGAGCCCGATGACTTCATCTTACTGCTCACCCACAATCCCGATGTATCCATGCAGCAACCCACTGCACACATAGATTTGATATTGGCCGGGCACACCCATGCCGGGCAAATTACGTTTTTGGGTTATCCCTTTTACCTGTTACTGCGCAGTATTACGGAGTATGGCACGCGTTTTGGTTACGGGTTTGCGTATTCGGCGGATTGCGTGCCCGTTTTCACCAGCAGCGGCATTGGCGTTTATTACACCGTGCCGCGTATTTTCGCCCGGCCAGAAGTAGTGATTTTTACGATGTATAACGACGCTACGCGCCCTTGACATCTGCCATACGCTCATGCAAAATCGCGTTGTAACATGAATGTAATAATATTACACATAGAAGGAGCAAGCCACATGAAAATGACCTTCCGATGGTTCGGCACCGGCGCAGATCCTGTGTCCCTGCGCGAGATCAAGCAAATCCCCGGCATGACGGGCGTAGTCACGTCGTTATTGGACATGCCCGCAGGTGAAGCATGGCCGATGGAACGCATCACCGCCATGAAAGAAACGATTTCCGCCGCAGGCCTCGAAGTGGAAGTTATCGAAAGCGTAAACATCCACGAGGACATCAAGCTGGGCGCACCCGGCCGCGATGAAAAAATCGAAAATTACATCACCACCATGAAGCGGCTGGCGCAAGTCGGTATTAAATGTATTTGCTACAACATGATGCCTGTGTTGGACTGGGCGCGGTCGCACCTTTATTACGACTTGCCCGATGGCTCCAATACCATGCGCTACCAAGCGGACTTCATCGCCGCCACCACCCCCGAAGAACTCGCCGCGCGCTACGCCGAAGAATCCGGCACCTACGAAATGCCCGGCTGGGAACCCGAACGCATGAAGCACATCCGCACCGCGCTAGACGCCTATGCGGGCTTCACCGAGGAGCAATTCTACGCCAATATGAAATACTTCCTCGATGCCATCATCCCCCACGCCGAGGAACTCGACATCCTCATGGGTGTGCACCCCGACGACCCCCCGCAGCCCATTTTCGGCCTGCCCAAACTCATCATTAAGCGCGAAAATCTGCGCCGCTATCTAGACCTCAACCCCTCCAAATACAACGGCCTGACCCTGTGCACCGGCTCGCTGGGTGCGCGCATCCAAAACGACGTGCCCGCACTCATCCGCGAATTTGGCGCAGAAGGCCGCATCCACTTTGCCCACGTGCGCAATCTCAAATTCGAGAACGACACCGACTTCTACGAATCCGCTCACTACACGCCCTGCGGCTCGCTCGATATGTACGCAATCATGAAAGCCCTGCACGACACGGGCTTCAAAGGCTGGGTACGGCCCGACCACGGCCGCATGATCTGGGACGAAACCACAAAAAAAGGACGCCCCGGCTACGGCCTATACGACCGCGCACTGGGCGCCAACTACCTACTGGGCCTATGGGATGCCATCGACCGCGAAGCCCGCGGCGGCGCAGCATCAACACGCCCTGATGCAACTCCAAACAACAACGCAACCCAAGGCGGTGCTCAATGAACGCCGCCGCTCAACCACACAGCACACAACAACCCACCAACGCCACCGCTCAATCGCATGCCGCTCTTCCCATCACATGGCTACACTTCGGCGCGGGTAATATCTTCCGCGCGTTCCTTGCCGCCGTGCAGCAGGATTTGATCGAAGCCAACCTAGTCACCGGCGCACTCGCCGTGTGCGAATGCTTTGACGAAGAAATCATCCCCACCGTTTTCACCCCTTACAACAACGAAACTCTCGCCGTAACCCTGCACGTCGACGGCCGCATCGAGCAACGCAAACTTACTTCCATCGCGGAGGCTATCACCTTCGCCAACGCAAATGCCGCCACACATACACTTAACGACATACCCACCACTTCAAATACCCCCCCTTCCAACAACGCACCCGCCGCCATCACGCGCCTGCACGCCATCGTCGCCGACCCTGTCCTACAAATCATCTCCCTCACCATCACCGAGAAGGGCTACGCCGTTGACCCTACGCGCGTATGTACCACCCCCGCCATCGCCACCACCACGCCGGAATGCATTACATCTGCGTTGCTGGCACGTTACAACAACGGAGCCGCGCCCCTCGCACTCGTGTCCATGGACAACTTCGCAGCCAATGGTAACGTGTTGAAAACCACCATCACCACCATCGCACAAATATGGGAATCCAACGGTACAGCTCCTGCGTGCTTCACCGCTTACGCCGCTTCCCTCGCCTATCCGTGGAGCATGATTGACAAAATCACGCCCCACCCATCCACATCTGTAGCCGATTCCCTCGCTCGTGATGGCTTCCCACACACGCAAATCACCAAAACCGCCAAAAACACCGTCATCGCTCCCTTCGTCAACGCCGAGGCCGCGCAATACCTCGTCATGGAAAACGACTTCCCCAACGGCCGCCCCCCCTTCGGCGCCCTCATCAACAGCGGCGTATACCTAACCGACCGCGAAACCGTGCGCAAAATCGACCACATGAAAGTATGCGCCTGCCTCAATCCACTGCACACCATCCTCGCCATCAGCGGCATGCTCCTCAATTACCCCACCATCTCCGCCTGCATGCAGGACAAAGCCCTCGTGCGCTTCATCCGCCGCGCCGCCGCCGAAGCACTGCCTGTCGTAGCCCACCCCGGCATCATCGACCCGCAAGCCTTCCTTGATGAAGTCCTCACTCAACGCTTCCCCAACCCCTTCATCCCCGACGCACCCGCCCGCATCGCCACCGACTCTTCACAAAAAATCCCCGTCCGCTTCGGCCAAACCCTACAAGCACGCCAAAAAGCGGGCCTGCCTGCATCCGAACTGCAAGCAATCCCGCTCCTCATCGCCATATGGCTACGCTACCGTATGGGCACCGACGACGCAGGCAACCCCCTAACCCTAAGCCCCGACCCCCTAATCCCCACAGAAATCGCCGCACTTGAAGGCTTACCACTTGTTTCCACATCTACAACCACCGCCACAAACAACATTGACTTGAAACCCATCCTAAGCAACGCAAAGCAATTCGGCATTGACCTATACACCACACCCCTCGCCACTCAAATAGAAGAAACCTTCCTACAATTAGCATCCGCGCCAGGCGCAGTACAAAATACAATCAAAAACTTCCTTTAAACAAAGCAATAAAACACAAACACAAAAAACAACCCCCGCAAATGCGGGGGTTGTTTTTATTACGTTATTGCTTTGTTTGTTGATTATTGACCGTTACCGATTGCGTAAAGGTGCAAGAAGTTGCCATTTACAACGCCGGTGTAACCGATCAACGCGGGCAAACCGCTAAGCATGACATAGAAGCTACCGTCAACGCGTACTACGCCGAAGGGACCTGGTGTCAAGGGTTGACCTGCTACGATTACTGTTGCTTCTTCGTTGTAGATGTTAACCGTAGTAACAGCGCTTGCTGCGTGGGGAAGTGTGAATGCTGTCAAGTTTCTGCCGGTTTGCGGGCTCGGTTCTCTGGTTACGGTGCCGCCCAATACTTCTTGGATACCGCGAAGGTTTACCAAGTTGTGGCCTACCATCAGAGGAGCTGCATTAACAACAGAAGGACGGTTTACGGGGATGATGAAGTCGGGGGTGGGGCCAGCAGGTTGACCTGTGCCAGGGCCGCCAGTACCGGGTTGACCGCCGCCAATGCCATGGGCATAGTCGAGGTCGAAATCACCAAACACGATTACTTCGCCGCCATATGCTGCGGTTTCGAAGCGTGCAGTTGCTGCAATACCGGGCAAAATGCTTGCTGCTACCCAGTTGCCTGCGCTTGAGCTGCTTGCATTGCCAGAAACTTCACCAACGCGGATGTCGTTGCGTGCAAATGCAGGACCGGTGAATACTACGTGATAGGGAACTGCAGGCAAGATGAAACCATCATGTGCAGTCATGTTGCTGAATGTTACTACGCCTTGTTGTCCTTGGAAAGAAGCACGTTGTACGGTGAATACCCATACTACGTCGCCGCTTGTAGGATGCACACGGCGTACAGGTGTGCTCAATTGCAAGTTAGAACCAGGAGCTACAGTTGCTACAGGTGCGGTGATGTTGATGTTGAACGGATCCAAACCGCCGCCCAAGTACACCCAAATTTCAGAGCCCATCGGAAGCGCGCCTTGCACGTTTTCGGTCAGAACGAAATTGGGAAGTTGGGTGGGTTCAAGTACGTTCATCATACCGGATACGATTGCTTGGGCAACATTGCCTACGCGCTCAACCGATACGGGGTCAATAGCATTCATTACGGTAAATACGGTTTGTGAACCTTCAGGAAGGCGGGTAAGTGCGTCGCCAGTTACTTCAATTTGCACTTCGTTGCCATGGCGTGCTGCGAAGCCGGGCTCTAAGTTGAAGCGGAATTGAATATCCAAACGGCGGGGAGCAGTTACGCCCACTGCGGAACGGTTAAGTGCCAAGCTTACGCCAGATTCATTGAATGAGCCTGCATTGCTGTTGCCAATGAGGTAACGTACATCCAAACCTTCCAATGCATAGCCGATTGACGGTGTGATGTTGCCTGCATGTGCATCCCAGTTGTCGCGGTTGATGCGAGCGCGTACATCTGTGATAACTACGCCTTCTTGAACAACGTTGAAGTTAAGTTGGCTCAGGAAGAACATAGCACCTGCATCCCATGCGCCTGCGGTGGTTTCTTGCAGGGTGATGGTTGCAGACCATGCGTTGTAACCGCCGTAACCAAGGAATGCACCTGTGATACGATCGGTCGGAGCGGAAGCGCTCAGGGTCAGACCTGCTGCTACACGACGTGCAACAACGATATTGTTGCGCCATGCGGCATTGTTGTCTTGTGCAGGAGTCCAGCCTTGGCCTACTGCTGATGCGCCGCCTACGATGTGTGTGCGGATACCAACGGTTACAGCTTCTACTGTACGCAGACCCCATGCATTAGCTAAGGTTGCGCCAGCGCCATAAATTTGGTCGATAAATACACGTTGCACTACATACTGATGGAAGTCACCAGTGTTGTGAGCAGAACGCCACGGCTCAGAACGCCATTCTGCGCGACCTGCAGCTCCAACAGGAAGATTGAACCATGTTTCGAATGATTGTTGTACTGAGTTACTGTTCAAACCAGTCCATTCGGTATGGTTTGATCTTGCGTGACCGGTCGGATTTCCGGCGGAATCAACTGCCCAAGACAGCCATGCGGGAATTCTTCTCAAACCATGCACGTTACCAAGCGCATCGGTGACTGCAGAGGGAGAGAATCCATAAAGCATCGGGTTCCATCCAGGAGGATGGATGAATGCGCCACCAGCCGGATTTGCGATTGTGTTAGCAGGGGTACCGGGCAGGATATTAAGGGTTGTTGCTTCGCCAGCGCCAGAGCCCCATGCCCATGCACCAATACCTACGTCAACATTGATTTCACCTTCGGGCAAGCCTTGGATGATGGGTACCAGCCAAAGGCCGGAGATAACCAAACCATCGGTGATGTTGCCGGCTGCGCCGGGTACACGGTTCAATGCAACGCGCACGATATAAGTGTCGCGGCCATTGTACGTTGCGCCGACATGAGTGAAGCGATAACCGCCTGCACCAACGCCGTTCATGTTAGGCACAAGTTGGAATCCAGATCCTGCGCCACGATAGGTGCGTACAGTTGCGCCACCGGTTGTGCCCATCAGCGGGTCGGTAGACCAGCGATAGCCTTCGGGAGCAAGCAAGCGGATAGAACGCGTGTAGGTGCCATCCAAGTGAGTGTCTGCACGGAGACCGGTCAATGCACCGGGTTGGTTCTCCATGATGCGGATGGTGCCAGCGTCGTTGGTGCCAGGTGCGCCCAAGCGTACAGCGGTTTCAAACGTGGGTACATCGCCTTGACGGGTGATGGTTACGCCAGATTGAGGAGGATTGATGAGGGGCAAACGGAACAATTCTTCGTTGTTGAGCGGGTTGCGCCCTACAAGAACTGCATCGTTGTGGTTAGCACGGATAACAAGCGGAATTTGCAGTGCGCCGGTTGCCGTGTGAGGAACTTGACCGATTTGGCCGGGAAGTTGTGCAGGGCCGGATGCTGCGGGATCAACAGGCAATCCAGTAGCGGGGTCAAGCAGACGGTTCGTGGGGTTGTAAACAATGTTCAACAATGCTTCGCGGCCGTTTCTGCCTTCCAAACGTTGGAAGCGCGTGCGGAACCAGAAGTTTTGCACATAAGAAGCGTTGCCGAACTGAGGTGCGCCAAGGCCGAATTGCACGCCAGCAGCAGCATTCAGTACTGACAACAGATTGCCTGCCACAGCAGGATCAAATGCGCCAACAGGCATAGGGGTGCCGGTGGTTTGCCAAGCTTCTACATCTGCCATGTTGCCGTTAGCATCAAGCACTTGCTCTACTGCGCCAAAGCGAACAGCTTGACCGCTGCCGCCTTCAAGCGTCAACAGAATGTTGATGCCATCGGGGCTGATTGCCCATTGGTCGCGGATCAATGCCAGATCCAAGGTGAGCGTGTGGATACGAGGTGTGCCGTCTGCGTTAACAAACTGCGTTACGCCAGACGCACCAAACACGTTCATGGACGGTACCATTGCCAACGCCATAACGAGCGCTAGGAACAGTGCGACTTTCTTTTTGAGATTCTTCATACTTTCTCCTTCCGGTTTCTGTAATTTGTGTACGGTCTTTGACCGCCACGATTACCGTTTCGGGCTTTTTGTATTCGCCCTTGTTGCATGCTGACTTATACAGCCAGCCCTTCTACGCTGTGTCAACCCGCACAGTGTGAAACGATGGTACTATGCCGTTGACGGTTCACATTCACGCCCCGGGCACCTCCCATTCGAACCGGTACCTCCTTTCCCTTATTAAGACGATTTATCGCCTTTTTATAATGAGTCCGTGGGAATATAGCATGTAGGATTTTGTCTGTGCAACCTTTTTACGCAATTGTAATAAAGTTGTAATATTACCTGCCATTCCCTTACGTTGCGGTTAGTATAAATAAAAGCGGCGGTTTTATCCACTGCTTTTATGATTTGTTATGCAGATGTAATAATGACTCCGAGTGGCAACGTTGTATCGCTTCCTATATAATTAGCAAAAATTGATCTTGGCTTGGAGGCGACCATGCGCTTGGTTTGGCCGTATTGGCGGAAGTATCGGGTACAGATTACGGTGGGGATGCTTTGCTTGATTGTGGGTACGTTTATGGATTTATTGATTCCCACGATTGTTTCGCGAATAATTGACCAAGGTGTGATGGCGGAAGATTTAGACCGTGTGTTGCGTTTGGGCGGTTTGATGTTGCTGGTTACGGGCGTGGGCGCGGTTTTTACGGTGGGGCGCTGTATTATATCCAGCCGAGTGTCGCAGCAGTTTGGTGCGGATTTGCGGGTGGATTTGTTCGCACAGATTAATCGGTTTTCGTATGCGGCCATTGGCAAACGAGATACGGCTGGATTGATTACACGCATGACCAACGATACGGCGCAGTTGGTGGGTTTTACGAATTCTTTAATGCGGATGTTTTTGCGATCACCGGTGTTGTTGGTGGGTGCAGTGACGATGACGCTGTTGTTGAATCCACGGTTGGCATTGGTGTTGGCGGGGGTTGTGCCGCTGATTGCGTTATTAATGTACATAAGTATGAAGGTGGGTTTTCCGCTGTTTACGCGGTTACAAGAGGCTTTGGACGCGAATAATGCCGTGACGCGGGAATATTTGTCGGGCGTGCGCGTGGTAAAGGCGTACAACACGTTTGACCAGGAAGAGGCACGGTTTGACAGCACAAATACGACGTTGGCGGCCACGGCTACCAAAGCGCAACGCATGGTGGGGATTTTTTTTCCCATCATATCCTTCGCGGTGAATGCGGGGCTGGTGCTGACGTTGTGGCTGGCACGGGATTGGGTTGCCGGGTCACAGATGCAAGTCGGGCAGTTGGTGGCGTTTTTGAATTACATGATGCAGATTTCGATGGCGTTGGGTATGTTGTTTAATGTGTATCAGATGCTGGTACGTGCGCGGGCATCTGCCGTGCGCGTGGGCGAAGTGCTGGCCGAACCCGACACGGCGCAGCAGTTGGGCGCGGCCATTACCCCCACATGGAAGCCCTGCGCCATCGCGTTTGATCGTGTCTCCTTCACCTACCCCAACGGGGTCGAATGCCGCGGTTCGCAGACCTCTCACGGCATTCCACGTGGCGAATCTGTGTTGCATGAGATTTCATTCGCCCTACCTGCGGGCAAAGTGCTGGGCATCATTGGCCCCACGGGCGCGGGCAAGACATCACTTGTGCAACTCATCCCCGCCTTGTACGCGCCCACGGGCGGCACGATACGCATCGGCGGTGTAGATACAACGGCGTGTGATGTGGATGAACTACGCGCCAACATCGCTTACGTGGCGCAGGCCAACACGATCTTTTACGGCACCATCGCCGACAATATCCGCATGGGCAAGCACAACGCTTCGCAAAAGGAAATCGAAGCTGCTGCCCGCGCAGCCTGTGCACACGATTTCATCGCCGCCTACGAAGATGGCTACGACACCATCGTCGGTCAAAAGGGCGTAAATATTTCCGGCGGTCAAAAACAACGCATAGGCATAGCCCGTGCACTGGTACGCCAAGCGCCCGTACTAATCTTGGACGATTGTGTGTCTGCTGTGGATGTGGAGACCGAAGCGCGTATCATGCGCGCCATCCTTGAAGCCGAAGAAACGCCCACCATCGTGCTAATAACGCAACGGATTTCGTCCGTGATGAATTTGGAGCATATTTTGGTGATGGAAGATGGCAAGGTTGCCGGGTTTGGGCGACATGGCGATTTGATGGAGAGGTGCGAGGTTTATCGTGAGATATATGATTCGCAGTTGGGGCGGGGGCGGGACTGTTAAAGTCAAAAGATTGAAGACCCTGGGCGCTGCCCAGACCCGCGAGGGAACGCGTCCCCTCGACCCCGCTTTGGGCGTCGCCCCTTCTCAATCGTGAAAGTGCAAATGCTTATGAATTAATAAATTTCAGTTGGTCGCAAATTGCGACCAACTGAAATTTGCAACTTATTATTTTTAATTAAAAATCGCGCCCGAATGGCGCGATTTTTTTTATACGACTGCACTTAACAATAGTTGTGTTGCGGAAGCACAGCGCGGGGTCGAGGGGGGACGCTTCCCCCTCGCGGGCCTGGGCAGCGCCCAGGGTCTTAATTCTTTTGACCTTTATCTCTTGACCTTACTCTTTTGACGTTAACCGCGACCTTAGCCACGTCCGCCACCCAACGCCGCAAACCCCTCCCCTACCTGTTCGTACAGCTCCAGCCGCTTTACCTCGCCCGCTGTTACTTCTCGGCCGGTGATTATCTGCGCCACAGTTAGCGGATTTAAGAAGCGGCCGCTGCCTGCCGCTAGCTTCATGGTGATTTGTGTTCCTTCATTATATATAGCGAATATATCGGGGCGGATGTCGGTGTCTTTGATGCCGCTTTTGGTTTTTTTGGCGATGATGTATTTGGGTTTGGACAATAGGTCGGTGGTGATGGTGCCGGTGAAGACGTAGTCTGCGGCAGTTGTTATGGCGGCTGCTGCGCGGCCTTCTTGTTCCCATATGCGGCGGACGGTTAGGCCTTGCGGCGCGTGGGCCTGCATTTGGGCGGCGGCTTTAATTAGGTCGATGGGTTGCGCGAAAGTTAGGTCGGCGTAGTCATTGATGCTGGCCATACCTAGGGGCAACGGTAGAGCGAAGCCTAGCTGAATGTGGGGGTTGAAGCCCTGGGAATAGGCCAGGGGCAGGCCGGTGCGGCGCAGCATTTGGCCGAATACGCGCAGGAAGTCTAAGTGGCCGATGAAGCGAAGCGCGCCCTCTTTTGCGAATTGTATGCGTGTTTTAGTCATGGTCGAATCAGGTCCCTTTCATCACCGAAAAATCCAAATGTACTTTTTACATCCTGCTTGGGTTGGGTTGACACAACGGGTGCAATTTCGTTATGGCACTTGTTCTCAAGCCCGCACGCTGCGCATGAATCTCGGCAATTGGGCGACAGTTTCGCTTCTTGTGCGCGTTTCCATTCGTCCAGCAGGAAGGATTTGCGGATGCCTAGGTCGATGAAATCCCATGGAAAGATTTCATCTGCGTTGCGTGGGCGTGTGGTGTAGAAATTGACATCTACGCCCGCTGTGTCGAACGCATCAAGCCATGTATCATGCTTGTAATGCTCGCTCCAGCCGTCGAATTTTGCGCCTGCGCGGTAGGCGGCTTCGATGACTGCGCCTATGCGGCGGTCGCCTCGCGCCAGTGCGCCTTCAATGAAGGCAGTTTTGGCGTCGTGGTAGCGGTAGGAAATTTGCTTGCGCTTGATGTTGGCTTTGACTTCGCGCTGCTGGGCTTCGAAGGTTTCGGGGGGGGATTGCGCTGCCCATTGGAAGGGCGTGAAGGGCTTGGGCACAAAGCATGCGGTGCTGACCGATACGGCCACGGGCTTTTTGCGCTGCTCATAAGGCAGGGTGTAGTACCGCTCCACGACTTGCTCGGCCAGCGTGCCGATGGCAGCCACGTCCGCCGCATCTTCAAAGGGTAGCCCCGCCATGAAGTACAGCTTGATTTTGTGGAAGCCGCCGCGGTAGGCCTGTTCGCAGCCATCGAGGATTTCGTCCTGCGTGAGGTTTTTGTTGATGACATCGCGCATGCGTTGGCTGCCCGCTTCGGGGGCTACGGTGATGGAGGATTTACGCACGCGCTGGGTTTTTTCGATAGCGGAGAGAAACGCCGCGTCCAGCCGGGTCGAGGGCAGCGATATGCTTACGCGCTCGGGTTCGGTGACGGCCAGCAGCGCATCCACCAACGTGCCAAATGCGCTGTGGTCACACGCGGACAGCGACAATAGGGAGATTTCTTCGTGGCCGGTGGCCGACAATAATGTTTGCGCTTGCGCGACCAACTCGTCCACGCCACGCTCGCGCAGGGGGCGGTAGATGTAGCCCGCTTGGCAAAAACGACAGCCGCGCATGCACCCACGCGCCAATTCCAACGCCACGCGGTTGTGCACCGCCTCGATTAAAGGCACTAAAAATCGGTCGGGGAAGAAGTCCAGCTTGGGCAAAAACGCGCGTTTGACCCGCGCAGGTACGCCCGCCGTGTTGGGCACAAAGTCGGCAATCGTGCCGTCAGCGCCATACGTTACATCATAAAACGCAGGCACGTACACGCCATCAATAATGGAAATGTGGCGCAAAAAGTCGCGCTTCGTGCCGCCGTTTTTCTTATGCGCAGCGTATGCGTCCAGCACGATGTCCAGTGTTGCTTCCCCATCGCCGATGTAGAAGAAGTCGATGAAATCCGCCAGCGGCTCAGGGTTGGTGGCACAGGGGCCACCCGCGCAAATGAGGGGGTCGCTCTCCAATCGGTCAGCAGAACGAACGGCCATGCCGCCCAATTCCAACATCACCAAAATATTCGTAAAAGTCATTTCATATTGCAACGTGAAGCCCAGAATATCCAAGTCACGCACCGCATCGCCGCTTTCCAACGCGTACAGCGGCACGCCTTCCTCGCGCATCACATCAAGCGTGTCCACCCACGGCATAAACACGCGCTCGCACCACACATCGGGGCGGCGATTCATAAAAAAATAGAGCATCTGGAGCCCCAAGTGGCTCATGCCCATTTCATACGTATCGGGGAAACAAAACCCGAAACGTGTTAAATTCTTTTCCTTGATGACGGCGTTCACCTCGCCGCCCACATAGCGGCCGGGTTTTTCTACGCGCAGCAGCATTGGGTCAGTTAATTTCATCGTGCATCACGTCCCATCTGTGGTTACATAAAATTACAATTTTGTTACGCGAAGTGTACCACACATGACGCACGCTTGCACAAAATCCAGTTTGCCGCTATGCACATTCATCTTGTATGATATCGTGGGAAGGATGAAAAAAATGGACAAATATCACTGCGCCGGTGTGATTGTGGAATTAAATCCCCTGCACAACGGGCATTATACGCATATACAAGAAACGAAACGCATCACCGGGCGCGATTACATTGTGGCGGTCATGAGCGGCAACTTTGTACAGCGCGGCGAGCCCGCCATCATCGACAAATGGGCGCGCACGCAAATGGCCTTACAAGCGGGTGCGGATATTGTCATCGAATTGCCGCTGCCCTACGTGTTGGGCGGGGCAGATTACTTCGCGCGGGGCGCGGTGCAGTTGTTGGCCGATACAGGCATCGTAGATTGCCTGTGCTTCGGTAGCGAATCGGGCGATGCAGAGGCGATTAAAACAGGCGCACAAATCCTTGCCACCGAACCGCCTATATATAAGGAAGCGTTACGAAAATCCTTGGACGCAGGCAACAGCTTCGCAGCGGCACGGGGGGCGGCGTTGGAGGCGGCGATACAAGGCATTCGTGGAACTTCGCTACCACCCAGCCTAACCACCCAGCCCAACAACGGCTTAGGCATGGAGTATTGCAAAGCACTGGCGTTATTGGGCAACCCCATGGAGGTATTCACCACCCACCGCACCGCAGGCGGCCCCTCAGCCACAGCCATACGCAAGGCCCTCCGCACCCACGGCATCGACACGCCCGAAGTACGCGATCATATGCCCGCTTTCGCCTACGAAATCCTCCGCGCTACACACAACGCCACAGGCATACTTTCGTTGGATGCCTTCAGCGATATTTTCCGCTACGCCATCAACAAAATGGACGCGCTCGCTTTGGACGAAGGTCTGCACAACCGGCTTCGCAATTTCTCCGTCCACCACAAAACGCTCACCGACATTTTGCAAGCAGCCAAGACCAAGCGCTACACTTATACGCGGTTGGCACGCGCGGCCATGCGCATCTTATTGGGCATCACTCCGCCGCAATCTGACCCGCCTTACATCCGCATCATGGGCTTTCATCAACGCGGTGCACATTTGTTGGGAGCAATCATTCAGCACGCCCGCATCCCCGTCTATACACACGGTGCCAACCTCCCCCACCCGCCCGCCATGCTGGCCAAGGAATGGGAAGCCGGCACGCTATACCGCCTCCTGCAACCCAACCCCGCCAAAAAATGCGAACGCACGACCCCCATCGTGCGCGTGTAACTTCCGCAACCTACAGTTGACATAAATGCCAACCCAAATAGGTAGCATCGAAAGGACAAACCCCGTATGCTAAAGCCCAAGTCACCCACCGCCACGGAGGCACCCAACATGCACCTAGGTCAACGACTCCAAATGCTACGCGTCAAACATAACCTATCGCAAGAAGCCTTGGCCGAACGCCCAGACGTAACGCGGCAGTCTGTTTCCAAGTGGGAATTGGGTACCGCACAGCCCGATACCGAGAAAATCATACGCATCAGCCAATTGTTTGGTGTGACGACGGATTGGTTGCTGCTGTACAAGGGGTCGATGTTTGCCAAGCCCGGCAAGGCTGCCTTACGGTTCGGTATGTATTTAATCACCAAGCATTTCGCCCGATCTGTAGATTTCTATGAAAAATTATTCGCCATGCGCGCGTCTGTGATTGGCACCAATCGGTTTGCGCAATTTTTCATCGACGGCATTTGTTTTTCGTTGATGAGCGAAGCACACTTGCCCGGGCACGATTATAGCGGGTGCGGTGATCCCAAATTTACGCTCAACCTATGGACGCACGATCTCGCCGCCGAGCGCGACCGCGTCAAGACATTACAAATTGGCTTGACGACGGATATTATCCATCCGCATTCGCAATACTATTTTTTCAATGTCTATGACCCCGACGGGAATGTTATAGAAATCACGGGAAATTACACAACCAAAGGAGAATAACCATGCCAAATCAAAACCCATTATACCAAAGCTGCGCCATGCCCATGGACGCGCCCGACAAATTCGGCCAAGAAACCGACGGCAGCCTCAACGCCGATTACTGCTGTCATTGCTGGAAGAACGGTAAATTTGCATATGAATCCACCTTCGAGCAGGCCGTGGAAAATAATATTCCATGGTGGAAGGCAGAAGGCGACAAAAGTGACGACGAAGCCCGCGCGCGGATTCGGGCGTTTTTTCCGACGTTGAAGCGTTGGGCTGGGGCTGTTTAAGGATAAGGTCGAGAGATAAGGTCAAAAGATAAGACCTTGGGCGCTGCCAAATAAGGCTTTAGCCGGCACCCAAACCCGCAAGGTGCGACTCGCCCCTTGACCCCTGTTTGCTTCCGCAACTTAGCCAAGAATTTACAAATTTAAGAAACCGCGCTTTAATGGCGCGGTTTTTGCTTGCTTATTTATACGCGACTCTATATCATTACAAATAGATTACATATGGGAGGTGTGCTGTGCCTGACCATTTAAAGTATTATGGATTCAACTTTCTGTGGATGTTTGCTCGGTATCGGCCGGAGATGCTGCCGCAACCTCCTGCTTTAACGGAATTGGATTTTTTAGCCAAGCATGGATTTAATTTTGTGCGTGTGCCCATGGATTATCGTTTTTGGACGCGGGGGTTTGATTATTTGAACCCGGACGAGCGTGTTTTTGAGGAATTTATTGATCGGTATTTGGAGGAATGTACGAAGCGCGGGTTGCATATGTGCCTTAATATTCATCGCGCGCCGGGTTATTGCATCAATGGCAATGATTTGGAAAAACATAATTTATGGGTAGATGATGAAGCACAGAACGCCTTCCAATATTTGTGGGAGTTGTTTGCGAAGCGGTACAAGGGCATCGGCAACGACCGCTTGAGTTTTGATTTGTTGAATGAACCGCCCGACATTGGCCAATACGGTTGTGACCGCGTCGTACATGAAAAACTTATGCGCCGCATCATCGCCTCCATCCGCGCCATCGACCCCACGCGTGAAATTGTGTTGGACGGCTTGGAGGGCGGCCACACCGCCATCCCCGAACTGGCCGACGCAGGTGTGATCCACAGCGGACGCGGTTACACCCCCTTCCCCGTCAGCCACCACGGCGCGGAATGGATCCCCTCCATGGATATGCCCGCCCCCGTTTATCCCGGCGAAATGTATGGTACGTATTGGAACCGCGACGCGCTGGTAGATTTCTACCAACCATGGCGCGAGGTGGAAAAACTGGGCGCGCGCGTACACATTGGCGAGTTTGGTTGTTATAACAAAACGCCCAACGACATCGCCCTGCGCTGGCTCACCGACCTCTTTGA